>CAVVYF010000019.1:0-204051 GCA_963752375.1 Terriglobia bacterium | reverse complement strand
GCATCTCCTGCGAAGGTGCAGCCCAGCACCAGCCTGCGAACTTTCAGCCACCGCGATTTTGCGATTTCTTATCCCGAAAACTGGCAGGTGTATGGCGACCAGAACTCCGCCGTGACTATCGCTCCGCCTAGCGGAGTGTCACAGAACGCCGTCGCCTACGGTGTGATGATCAACACCTACCAGCCCGAGGACGCGAATGTGAGCCTCGATCAGGCCGCACACGATCTGCTGGCTTCGCTGCGCCAGTCCAACCCTGATCTGCGGGAGATCGGGCATGATGAGAACATCCGGGTGAATGGAGTGGTGGGGAAGTCGGTGGATTTGATCGGGAACTCTCCCCTGCGGGACCAGAGCGGACATCCCAGCCAGGAGCGGGATTGGCTGGTTGCGGTCATGCGCTCGGACGGCAGCCTCCTCTACATAGTATCGATCGCCCCGGACAAAGACTTCGAAGGGCTGCGGCCCACGTTCGAACAGATGCTGAAGTCGCTGCAGCTGCGTTGAACGTGTGTGGTCTCATCGCTCCTTGAATGAGCTTCGGAAACTGTTCGTGGTGCTTGTGTTTTCTGCCGGCGATTTCGGGCCGGGAAAGTGGGCTGCGCGATCGCTGGCTTCGCTGATCTGTTTTTGCGTCATCAGTCGAGCCAGGCTTTTCATTCTGGCCAGGCCCCGGTCATCGCCTCCCGCGGCAGCCAGCTTGTACCACTTGTAGGCCCTGGCGTAGTCCAGCGGAACCCCCTTCCCCTGCTCGTAGAGATAACCAAAATCGACTTGCGCCGGAGCATAACCCTGCTCGGCAGACTTCTGTGCCCACCTGGCCGCTGCGGAATAGTCGAGGGCCACGCCGGCTCCGCTATAGTACATCCATGCCAGATTGTCCTGGGCCGGAGCATAGCTGCGTTCGGCAGCGGCCCGAAACCAGGTTGCTGCCTGGGTGTAGTCTTTCGCCACGCCGTGGCCGCGAAAGTATAGAGACGCGAGATTGCACTGGGCAGTGACCTCACCGCGGTCGGCGGCCAGGCGATACCAGCGCGCGGCCTCGACCATGTTCTTGCGTACCCCCTGCCCATGTTCATACAGAGATCCGAGGTTGTTCTCCGCCATGGCGTAGCCCTGGTTGGCGGCGGCGGCATAAAATGTCACCGCCTGGCGGAAATCCTGCCCGACCCCTTTTCCGTGTTCGTACAGAAAACCCAATCTGAATTCGGCGTCGGCAGAACCTTGGGCAGCAGCTTGCTGATACCATCGCGCCGCCTCCTGGTAATCCTGGGCAACGTGGGTGCCGGTCATATATGCCTGGCCCACCAGGTATTCCGCCTTCGCGTCTCCGCTCAAGGCTTTTTGCTTCAGTGCAAAGAGGTCGGCTTGTCCCGATTCTCCGCTCAGCCCCGTCGTGCCGCCGGTCTGGCCGTGCGCAATCTGTGCCAAAGCGCCGAACCAAACCACTGCCAGCAACGTAAATGACAACAGCACTCGCGAGTTCATCACCATGCCCCCTGGGTTCTTTGTCCTTTTTTCATCCCACTCGTCCGCCGGCGGGAAACCGTTCACCGCTATTTCGTTTTCCGCGGCGTCCCAACTCTCAACGCAAGTACGCGCGCCGGCAATGCAATGGCACACACCCGTGCCACACCTGTGGGTAACGGGACAAGTTCCACAAAACAACCGACCTTGTTCGGGATCACGGACTGCGCGGAGGAATTTCGGCGCGCAGTCACTAACAACGGTGATGGCTGCTCGTCCAAGTAAACGGTGACCGAATGCAAGATCCTGGGCTGTCTGCAGAGGTGGTGCGGTTCGATATTTTTGAAGTTGACCTGCGGGCGGGTGAATTGCGCAAGCAAGGCCGGCTAGTCAAACTACAAGAACAGCCCCTGCGTGTTTTGTCTTTGCTGCTGGAGCGTTCCGGGGAAGTGGTCACGCGGGACGAACTGCGCCAGAACCTGTGGTCTGCGGACACATTTGTTGACTTCGATCATGGCCTGAACAGCGCCGTCGCCAGGCTGCGCCAGGCCCTGCGTGATTCCGCCGAGAATCCCCGCCTCATTGAAACCGTGGCCAAGCGGGGTTATCGATTCATAGGGAGCCTGGATGCCCGAATCGATGACGCCCCGGCGGCGCAACCGGCCGTCCCCGATTCCGGGTCCCATGCCGTCCCGGCACCGCTGGTTCAGCCGCACCGCAGATCAATGTGGATGGTAGGCGTTCCACTTCTGGTTCTCCTCGGTGCGATCGGGTTCTGGGCTTATCACCGGAAGACCGCCGAAAAGCCCCTGCCTTCAATGGAGGTGGTGCCGCTGGTGGGACTGCGGGGGGTTCAGGTCACGCCGGCCTTCTCTCCCGACGGCAATCAGGTCGCATTTCGCGACAGCGATGGCGCGCACAACACCGGTATCTACACCACGATGGTGGGCGGTGGAAAATCTCTCCGGCTCACCAATGATCCCGGCGACTGTTGCCCGGCCTGGTCGCCCGACGGCCGGCAGATCGCGTTCATCCGCTACGACGACAAAACAGCTTCCATCGTGATCATTCCAGCGCTGGGGGGCACGGAGCGCCATGTTTACAAGGGACCGAATCCCATGGGATCGGGGCTGGCCTGGTCGCCCGACGGAAAGTTTCTGGCGTTTCCCGAGGCCCGGGCTGCCGATCAGCCGCGCTCCTGGGTCTCCCTTCTGTCATTGGCTGACTACAGCATCCGCCCAGTGACTTCGCCGCCGGGAGGGTCGCTCGACCACGAGCCCGCGTTTTCGCCTGACGGCTCGCAACTCGCCTTCGTACGCTCTACCGTCGCCGGGGTGAGCAACGATCTCTATGTCACCAGCGCTTCCGGTGGCGAAGCCAGGCGGCTGACCTTCGACCACCGTCCCGTCATCGGGCCTCCGACCTGGACGGCGGATGGCCGCGAGGTTGTCTTCTCTTCCACCCGCGGAGGTCCTGCCAGCCTGTGGCGGATACCGGCTTCAGGAGGCGAACCGCGACCGGTAGCGGGGGCCATGGGCGAAGCGGGCTGGCCCTCCATCCCGCCTATCGGAAACCAGCTGGTTTACGAGCAGGTGGTGGCCAAGTTCAATATCTGGCGTTTGGAACTGAAAGATCAGAAACACTCTCAGAAGCCGCCCGCGGTGCTCATCTCGGAGAAGGGCGACAAGATGCGTCCCGAACTGTCGCCGGATGGAAAGCAGATCGCTTTTGAGTCGAACCGCCTGGGCTTCTGGGACATCTGGACGTGCGCCACCGATGGTTCCAGTTGCGACCAGGCTACTTCCCTGCACGGAACCGCGGGCCGGGCACGCTGGTCGCCCAATGGGCGTTACATCGCCTTCGAATTTCATCCCGGCGAGCAAGGCGAGATTTATGTGGTCGAAGTGCCCGGCGGCGTTCCCCGGCTACTGCCCACGATTCCGGACGCCGACAACCTTTCTCCCAGCTGGTCGCGCGACGGCCAATGGATTTACTTTGCTTCCAAGCGCGGCAGTGAACCCTTTCAGATATGGAAGATCTCCGTTCATGGCGGGGCCCCAATCAAGCTGACCAGGAACAGCGGCATTTCCCCAGTCGAGTCTCCCGATGGACGCTTCCTCTACTACTCAAAATACGAGGCTGGTGGAGTGTGGAGAATGTCGGTGCAAGGCGGAGAAGAGGAGCAAGTGCTGGAGGAAGTCCGGGGCGGTGGCTGGCCGAACTGGGCGCTCACCGCCGGCGGCATTTATTTCCTGAGGTTCGACAAATCGCCCCACGCCACTATTCAGTTCCTGGACTTTGCCAGCAACAAAATTATTCCCATCTTCACTCTGGAGAAAGAACCGGGCTGGGGACTGAGCCTCGCGCACGACGGCAAATCCATTGTGTACGTGCAGAACGAATTCGCGGAGTCCAACCTGATCCTGGTAAAGAATTTTCGCTGATTAGAAAGCGCAGGGCTTGGGAAGGGCACGACTTCAGTCGGGCCACAGCGGTGAAAATTTGTGGGGCGCTTTAGCGCCTGCGGTTTGCTGCTCCGCGCCAGACTTGCCGACCGCGCCATGGGGATTCGCTTGAACCATCGGGAAAAGCCAACCCCAGCGGGTAAAGCCGCTGAGAAGTGTCATCACAAGCTGGGTTTACGATGTTTGCGGCGAACAAACGGGTAGAGTCGAGAACAGGCGCAGTAGCGTTAGTCTTCCGGTGGCGCATAACGCGGCTTTCGCCCGCGTTGCCTCAGTCCGGCTTGGCATGGCTCTGTTTCCTGTTCCCGCTCATCGAACCGAACAGGCGCGTTTCGCGCATTCGGCTCTCGGAGAAAGTGTCACGAGGTCGCCCACGGAAAGCTGATCGTCCGCCTACGAAGCCGGACCAGCCCAAGCTTCTGATGCAGGGCGGCTTCCGGATACTGTTTGGTCGCCGGCCATCGTAGCTTGTGCTTGGCACACAGCCACTGCCGCAGCCGACGACGAGCATGTCGTTCTATAGCTCCGTAGGCTCTGCTGACTGGTCCAAGACAGAAATAGTTAGCCCACCCAACCATCATGTGATTGAGTGTCTTGATCACTGTTTCGTGGTCCAGAAGGGTCTTATTCCGTCCAGTCTCTTGGCTGATCGCCTCACAAATGCGCTGCACCCGTTTCTTCGACGGAACTGTACCTAGATAGGCCCGCCCCGTGTTGTACGAGTAGCATCGCCTGAACGTATACCCTAAGAAGTCGAACTTATCTTCCGGCAGCTTGACGACCCGCGTCTTCGTTTCGTTCACCATTAATTTCAGCTTCGCCATCATGTCCCGCATCGTGGCCAAAGCCTCTTCGGCCTGACTGCGACAACAGATCACAAGGTCATCGGCATAATTAACGATGTGCGCTTTGAGACGTCTCTCGTGCCCCAGTTTCTTCCACCCGAGCACGAACCGGCGCATGTACAGATTACTCAGCAACGGGCTGATCGGAGAGCCTTGTGGACTACCTCGACCTTCGTCCCGATTTCGCGTACTTCGATGCTTATTTCCGCGCTCGTCCGTTTCCTCGACCGGGGCTTCCAGCCACATCTTGATCAGATGGAGCATGGCTCGATCTACGACCCGGCGAGCTACCGACTTCATAAGCTCGGAATGCGGAAGAGTATCAAAGTAGCTGCTGAGATCTGCATCTACGATTTCTCCATGGCCAGTGTTGATCAGCTTATGGACGTGTCTTACTGCGTCCAGTGCGCTGCGGTCTTTCCGATAGGCGTACTGTTCCGGCTGCAGGTCGGCTTCGAATATGGGTTCGAGCACCAAAACTGCGGCCATTTCCGCTGTCCGGTCGCGGATAGCGGGTACTCCTAACGGACGCTGTTTCCCATCTGGCTTCGGTATGTACACCCGCCGGACAGGAAGTGGTTGATAGGTTCGCTTCTTCAGCTCTTGCGCCAGTTCGTCCAACCATCGCTCTTCGCCGTATGCCTCGATGTCCTCGAACGTTTGCCCGTCGACTCCTGCCGCTCCGCCATTGGCTTTGCAGCATCGGTAGGCGAAAACCAAAACGTCTTTGCGGTACACCTTGTCATACAGTGCATAGAAGCGAAAGCTGGGCGCTTCCTTCGCTTTGTCGTGCAACGCCATCTGCAACTTCTGAACGCTTTCTGGGGTTGATAGACTCATCGCCAATCCCTCCGTCTTCGTCGCTTCTTGCGTTTCCTTTCAACTGAGGCCCCTTTGCTCGACCGGCATTACCCGGCTTCCTTGCTCGTACGGGCCTCTCCGCCACCCTAAACGGCCCAGCCTGCCTCTCACGAGGTGCCAGTTGACCGCCGAGACGATCACCGCTAGGGCTTCCCGTGTTGCTGCTATTCCCCTTTGCCTGCATGCCGTCGCCACTACCCCGGCAGGTCTGATGGAACCCATTCGCTCGTTCTGTTCCGCCAGCATCGGCCTTCCCTTGCTTGCGGTGGGTCGGCTCCTGCATTACACGTTTCGGGGCCTGCTCAGCGTTTACTCACGTTACGGCCTGCATGCTCGCCAAGTCGCCTACGCGACCCTCTACACCAGAGGCTCCGACGACTTCGTTTCCTCTGTCGCCGCTCTGATTGCTACCGGGTGGAGCGAACCAGTTCCCGGGCGGGACTTTCACCCGCTGAGGACTAGCGCCTTTCACGGCGCACCGCAAGCTGGTGAGAACGTGTTTTCGCCAACTATCGGTTGAAGAAAATCTCCTTGTTGCTAAGGATGATCCAGATAACAATGCAAGCCACGATTGCAAGCCCCGCCGCGAGAAGCTTCCATTGATCCCAACGTGGCCGCAGAGCGGCCAGACCGATCAAGACTGAAAGGTAGTGATCTTCTCGCTGGAGAAACCGTACTGCTTCCCACCACCTGTCGTACTCATCACGACCATCTTGAAGAATGTGCCTGTAAGCCATAGCGATGATTCTTGCGATCTTCTTTTCATAATCGTCTTGATCGAACTCGCGATCGAACTGCTCAGAGACCTGCGCGATGTCTGGAAGTGTCCACCCGCTTTCCGTGAAGTAAAGCATCTTGCGTTCGGTTTCCGAGAGCGGAGCGTTTTCATGTTGTGCTTCCGCCACGATCTTGGAAATCAGGAACTCCTTGGCTTCACGAGCACCGTGGACTCTATCCATGCGGCGAATTCTACCCTTTGACCCGTGGATTGGCGAAAAATCGCCGTTACACTCACAACCCCTGGAGCAAGCTGTTTTGAGAGATGTTTTACCGGGCCAGTTTCTCGCTGGCCTTAACCCGGCGGGCGCGGTTGGATGGCGACCTGGCGGGGCCAGCGACTTCAAGGAGGTAAACGGCCGTTGGGGTGGTGTAATGACTCTTCTCAGCGGGTAAAGCCGAAGATGTTTCCGCGGCAGGCGGCACGACTGAAGTCGTGCCCTTCCGCCCGAAGTCGAGCGCACCTTGCGCTGAATTAGCCCCGCTGAGGTCTGAGGGCCAAGGTCCGACGCCCGCCCTACCCGCCCTGCTTCAGGTCGGTGAGTACTTGACGCGCAATTTCCTTCAGGGTTTCAAACACTCCCGGACCCTGGAAGGCGATGGCTTCAATCAGCGGCTCGTTTTTCCGGCGAAGGTGTTTTGACAGGGCGTCCACCGAAAGAACATTCGGCAGATCGCGTTTGTTGAGTTGCAGGACGTAGGGAATCTTGTTGAAGTCGTAGCCGTGTTCCTTGAGGTTGGCCATCAGGTTGTCGAGGGCTTCGACGTTGGCGTCCATGCGTTCTTCCTGGGAGTCAGCCACGAACACGATGCCATCCACGCCGCGCAGAATCAGTTTGCGGCTGGCATCGTAGAACACCTGGCCGGGGACGGTGTACAGGTGGATACGGGTCTTGAAACCCCGGACCGAGCCCAGGTCCAGCGGCAGAAAATCAAAAAACAGGGTCCGTTCCGTCTCCGTGGCGAGGGAGATCATCTTGCCCTTCTGCTGCTCGGCGGTCTTCTGATAGATGAACTGAAGATTCGTGGTCTTGCCGCCCAACCCGGCGCCGTAGTAAACGATCTTGCAGTTGATCTCGCGGGCTGCGAAGTTGATGAAACTCAAGACTTCCCTCGGAACCGGTGGCCGCGTCCGCATCGACGCGAACGTCTCCCGGCTGAATTTGGCTTGATGCTGCTGGTTTTATACCACATGCCCCGGTGTCCCCGGCAGGTTACGCAGGTTACTTGTGGAACACCGGCTCCATTTCAGATCGGAGATTTCACTGAAAACCGAGCCAGCAGGGAAATTCCCAATCTGAAATCTGCAGTCCTTCCTCAGCGGCCCAGGCCGACCGGATAGTAGCCTTCTTTTGCGGTGACTGTCAGGTCGGGACGCGCAACTCGCACCTCGATCTCGCGATGCGTGCTGCTGGGAGTGGCGTGGGTCAGATATCCCAGGGTGTACTGGTTGCGGGCATCGCCCAGGGCGCGGGCATACGTGGTCTCGATCGCGTCGCGGGAAAATCCAGTGAAAATCTCACCGCCGGTGGCGATGGCGTATCTCGGCAGGATGTTGTTGTAGCCCAGACGCGAGCCCGTAAGGGGGATGTGCAGCTTTTGCAGGGAGCCGTATCCGGGAACTGCCGACCCTTCCACCGCTACCCCATACACCTGAACTCCGGTCGATAACAGGACTTTCAGGGTATCGCTGTAGCTGGCGTTGCTGCCGTATTCGCGGCCGTCGCTGACGATAAAAATGACCTTCCGCCGGGTGCGGTCGCGTTTGCGCAACTCGAGGGCAGCGGCCACAATGGCATCGTTCAGCACATGGGGTTCCTTGGGCGGATTCGTGACCCTGGGGGCGCCGCCTTCGATGGGGCGGCCGTTGACCATGGGGCCCTGCGGCCCCAGTGGACCGCTGGTTACAGCAGGACCGTTATTTCTGCCGGTCACCATCTTGAGACTGTCCAGCGCCGCGGTTAAACGACGGCCCACCGCGCTGAAGTCCGTCACCCGGGAGACGCTGGTGCTGTAGGTATAGAGCGAGACTTCATCAAACTCACTGAAGGCCCCCTCCAGCGCCGAAAAGGTCTGAATGACCTTCTGCACCGCCACGTCCGGCATCCCGGTATCAAAGAGCACTGCCGCCGAGAGGGCGAAGGGATCGGTGGTAAAGAAGTTCAGGTTCTGCTTCTTGCCATCCTCAAAGACCGAGAAGTCCCTCGAAAACAACCCGTTGACCAAGCGTCCGGAGTCATCCTTCACCATGACCGGAACCACCACCTGGTTGGTGTTTACCGTGATCTTGAAGAGTTCATCGCTGCCGGCCGTGTGCCCGGCCGGGGCGCCACCCGGGGGGACGGTGGTTACATTGAAGGGAGGCGCAGGGGCCACTCCGGGCGCGTAAACCGGCTCTTCGGTCGTACCGGAACTGGTGGGTGGCGCCTGGTTCGGGGGCGGCGGCGCCTGCTCGGGCGGCGCCTGATTTTGCGGGGCCGGACCCTGCAGGGGTGCGTTGGGAAAGGGCCGTGAAGCCGACGGCGCGTCCGGAATGTCCTGCTTCGGCTTTTCCTGCTGCTGGGCCGCCAGCGTCCCGCAAATCAGGGAAAGCGCCGCCACGGCGCTAAAGGCCTTGCAAATTCTACCCATGACTAAGCACACGCGAACCCCTCCGCTGACCACAACTGCCGATATTTGGGATGCCGGAACCTGCGCTTTCGTGCATCTAACCTGATGGAATAGACTAACAAAAAAAGAGCGGGAGAATATCTGGATGGCAAGAGGTCCCAGGTTTCAGGCATTTGCAGCCTCACTGCTGGCAACCGCAATGGTGACAGCCGGCCTGGTCGCCGTGCCCCTGGCCCTGGCCCAGCAACTTCCCCACCTGGCCGGCACACCGGACCCGGACAACCCTTCTCCGGCAAGCCAGGCGGATGAGCGGGACCAGTCTGTGGGCACACTTAAAGTCAATGTCAACGTTGTCCAGCTCTTTTTCAATGTCAAAGACAAGAAAGGCGGGCTGATTCCCAATTTGACCAAGAACGACTTCAAGGTCACCGAGGACGGCAACCCGCAGACCATCAAGTATTTCACCGCCGAATCGGACCTCCCGCTGACCCTGGGCATTCTGATCGATTCCAGCGGCAGCCAGCGCGAAGTCCTCGAGATGGAGAAGGAAGTCGGGGCCAATTTCCTGAATGAGATCCTGCGCCCCAAGGACCTGGCGTTTGTGATTAGTTTCGACGTCGATTCCAACCTGCTGCAGGATTTCACCAACTCGCCGCGCCTGCTACGGGCGGCCCTCAACAGCGCGCGTATCAACGCCCCTCCCTCCAGTTGCGGCGGCCTCCCCGGACAGGGCGGCGGACCCTTGCCCTGCAGTTCGAATCCCAAAGGTACCGTGCTCTACGACACGGTCTATCTGGCGGCGCATGATGAACTGGCCAAGGAAGTGGGACGCAAGGCCATGATCCTGCTTACTGACGGGGAGGACCAGGGCAGTGAATACAAGATCACCGATGCGATTGAGGCCGCCCAGAAGTCGGACTCTATCTGTTATGTCCTGCTGATCGCCGACCGCGGCTTTTACGGCTTTGGCGGGGGCGGGTACTCCGGCGATCGCGAGATGAAGAAACTGGCAGCCGAGACCGGCGGCCGCGTCATCGACGTCGGCAATAAGATGGAGAAGCTGAAGGAAGCCTTTGACCAGATCGCGCGGGAATTGCGCAGCCAGTACAACGTTGGCTACACGCCGACCAATAGCGCTCTGGACGGGACATTCCGCAAGGTGGAAATCCAGGCCAACAAGAAAGACTACAAGATTCAGGCGCGGACCGGATATTACGCGGTACCGAAGAGAGACTAGAAACCCCTGTCATCCTGAGCGCAGTAGCTGCTTCGCGAAGCGAAGCAGCTACGGAGTCGAAGGACCCCTATAGTAATATCGGCGGCCGACCAGTCGGGTTTGCGGGTTTGCCAGAGAATATCCCGCGCAATCGTCAGTGCATCAGGTAGGGGTCCTTCGACTCCGCTCAGGATGACACTTGTTGGCGTTTTCTCTGCCGCTGCGATTCCCACGTATACTTCTCCCCGCGAAGGGTTCACCGCCGGAGGAGGAAAGCATCTATGAGGATTGCGATCCTGGTTCTCAGTCTGGTCATCGCATTCTCTCCTGCTGCCCTGGCGCAGGCTCCGCCCGGCATCATTTTCGACACCGACATGGGCAATGACGTCGATGACGCGCTCGCCCTCGCCATGCTGCACGCTTTCCAGAGCCGCCATGAAATCAATTTGCTGGAGGTGACTGTCACCAAGGACAACAAGTGGGCTGCTCCCTACGTGGACGTGGTGAATACCTTCTACGGACACCCTGAGATTCCAATCGGTACGGTGCGCAATGGAAAAACGCCGGAGTCGAATCCGATGATCGAGATTCCTGCCGAACGGCGGCGCCGCGACGGCAGCTTCGTTTATCCCCACCGCCTATTGGACGGCGCCCAGGCGCCGGAAGCTGTCTCCCTGCTGCGGCAGACGCTGGCGAAACAAAAAGACGGGAGCGTCGTGATCGTGCAAGTGGGCTTCAGCACAAATCTGGCCCGCCTGCTGGAGACCCAGGCCGATGCGGCGAGCGCTGATAGTGGAACAACTCTTGTCCGGAAGAAAGTCCGCATGCTTTCCGTGATGGCGGGGAATTTCGCCGACGGAAAACCTGAATTCAATCTGGAACAGGATGTGCCTTCGGCGGTAAAACTCTTTCACGATTGGCCGACTCCGATCGTGGTGAGCGGATTCGAAATCGGCGCGGCGATGGAGTTTCCCGCGACGCGCATCGAGAAGGATTTCGCCTATGTGCAGGACCATCCCGTGGCTGAGGCTTACCGGTCGTATATGAAAATGCCTTACGACCGTCCGACCTGGGACCTGACGGCAGTGCTTTACGCGGTGCGTCCGGATGAAGGGTATTTCTCGCTCTCGCCGCCCGGAACGATCACTGTTCTACCTAACGGCGGTTCTCGCTTCGATCCATCTGCGAGCGGAAACCACCGCTATTTGATTATCAAGGATGACCAGAAAGCGCGAACGCTGGAGACGATGATCCTGCTCGCCAGTGAGCCGCCTGCGACTTGCGACCGGCGGTAGCCGGGTCAGTTTCGCGCACGGGGCCACCAAACTGCATGAACCACGAAGGGCACGAAGTATCACGAAGGCATTGTCTCAATGGTCTCCTTCGTGCACCTTCGTGCCCTTCGTGGTTAACTGCCTTTAGCCCGCTCTTTCACTCGGCGGACGAACTTCAGGCCTGACCACACTCTACCTCGCTGGGCAATTGGAGAAACGCGATCCGGAATTGAGCCTTGAGGCCCAGCTTCCGAGGAAGAGAAGTACCGGAGTAGCCTGCCAGGGCCAGCCGCCTATCGCGTGGGCGCGAAGTACCCGCGGCGGCTGCGCACGCGCAGGCCTTTGTGGTTTTGCGCCAGGATCTCGATCGAGTGGAAGCGCCCGTCCGTACGCAAGTCGGCGGGCTTGTAGGAGAGCGCGTACTGGCTGCGCAATTCATCCTGGATTTCGACGAAGGCGTTGGCCACATCATTCAGTTGAAACGGGACGAAAGCACGGCCGCCGGTGGCCTCGGCAATGCGGTCGAGGACCTTGTCTCCTCCACGACTGCCGCGGCTGATATTGGTGCTGATGGTGTAAACGATCACTTCCGCGCGCTGGGCCATTTCGATGGCTTCCTCGCGGGTGACGTGGCTCATGTTGTCGTCACCATCGCTGAGCAGGATGATCGCGCGGCGCACCGGCCCGTTCTGCTCTTCCTTCAGCAGCTTGTCGCGGCAGGCAAAATACAGCGCGTCGTACATGGCCGTGCCGCCACCCGGACGGAGGGACCGAACTCCGCGCGAGAGGGCTTCCGTGTTGTCGGTGAAGTCCTGGGTGACCTCCGGGGTGACATCGAAACCGACGACGAAGGCCTTGTCATAGCGAGGCCGGATCGTCTGGTTGAGGAACTCGATGGCCGATTCCTGCTCGAACTTGAAGCGGTCGCGGATGGAGTTGCTGGCATCGACCAGCAGCCCGACCTGCAGCGGCAAATCGGTCTCATTATGGAAGCTGCGAATCTGTTCGGCCGGCTTGCCATCGTCGAGCACCGAGAAATCGCGCTTGGCCAGATTTCTGACATAACGGCCGTGCTTGTCGGTGACGGTGAACACGACATTCACTTCGTTCACCGTCTTGGTGATCGTGGTAGCGGCGTCATCGTCGGGGTTCGAGGGCTTGTCTGGCGTGGCCTTCGGCGAAACGTCGGATTGCGCTGCCTCAGGCATGGCGGCGGGCGATTCGGCCGCAGGATTGGCTTGCGATTCGGTCGTGTTGGACGCTGGCGGCTCCACACTTGCTGGCGGCGGAGCAGGCGGAGGCGGCTTGGGTTGGCTGCGTTCCTGTTTGACTGCCGAGGGAGCGGAGGGCAGTTCGTCCGAAGAATTCTGGGCCAGCAGCACGGCCACGAACCACATGCTGCCCAGCAACAAAATGGCGCTGCGGAACTTCATGACGCCTCAATTATAGCTCTTGCCTGTGTGTGCCGGACACTTCCTTCGACTTCGCTCAGGGCAGGCTCTGTCCGACGGTGGTAGAGACTCGATTCGAAACCGTCACTTTCCAGCGCAAGGGTCCAAAGCAACGTCAAGAACGGCGGGCGAGGGTGCCCGCCCCACACTACGTGCCGAGCCGATGCAGGAAATCTTCCAGTTCCGCGGGCAATGAGGCTGAGAAGAACAACGGCTCGCCGGTGCGCGGGTGCTGAAATTGCAGCGCTGCGGCATGCAGAAAATTTCTGGGAAGCGAAAGGCGGCCCGCCTGTTTGCTACTAATCTCGCGGGGGGCGCCGTAGAGCGTGTCGCCTACCACCGGATGGCGCAGCGATGCCAGATGCACCCGGATCTGGTGGGTCCGGCCGGTGTCGATTCGCACTTCGAGCAGGGTGAACTTTCCGTACGGAGAATCCAGCCGGCGCTCCACCGCGTAGTGGGTAATGGCCTCGCGTCCGCCGGAGCGCTTGGTGGTCATGCGGGTGCGCCGTACCCGGTCGCGGCTGATGCTGCTGCTGATCGTGCCGCAGTCCTGCTTCAGCCAGCCATGCACCAGGGCGATGTATTTCTTTTTCACCTGCCGGCGCACGAACTGGCTGGCCAGCCGGCGATGCGCTTCGTCGCTCTTGGCCACCACCAGCAGGCCGCTGGTGGCCTTGTCCAGGCGATGCACGATGCCGGGACGCAGTTCGCCGCCGACTGACGATAGCTGGCCAAAGTGATGCAGCAGCGCATTCACCAGGGTGCCGCGATTGCGCTCGTCGTCGGTCGCACCCGCTCCCGCGTGCACCGTCATGCCCGCAGGCTTGTTTACTACAGCAAGCTCGGCGTCTTCGAAGACGATGTCCAACGGAATGTTTTCCGCCATGGCCCGCAGAGGGGGCTGCGTGGCGGAGCCGAGGACAGCGATGTGTTCCCCTCCGCGCAGCCGCAACGACGCTCGCGCAATCGCATCATTCACCAGCACCAGTTGTTGCGCGATGAGTTGCTGAACCCGGGCCCGGCTGGTTTCGGGAAGGTGCGCGACCAGAAACTGGTCCAGTCGCTTGCCGGCATCTTCAGCCGCGGGAATCAGAAGTGGAGGCATGTGTGGCGCGGACCTGTCCTGAGCGAAGTCGAAGGAGCCCCGCCCGCGTTCGTCCCCGAAGGGGACGATTGTTTGGTCTAAAGCTGACCTACCGCTGCGCGTGCGCCGGAACCACCCGAGTGGACGACTTCAACCACCAGATCAGACCCCCGGTGATTACCAGACCAATGGAGATCAACTGCGTCCCGCTCATGATCCCGCCAAAAACCTCGCCGCGTCCGGGATCGTCACGGATAAATTCCAGGAAGTAGCGGGCCACTCCATAGAGAATGAAATAGGCCGCCAGCACCTGTCCGTCGAACTTCTTGCGCTTGAACAGCCACATCAGAATGAAAAAATTGGCCAACTCGACCGCCGCTTCGAAAAGCTGCGTAGGTTCAAGCGGAATTCCCAGCGGTGTGTAGGAGTTCGCATTGGCGATCGTACTGGTAAACGTCACTCCCCAGAAATGATGGGTGGGCTTGCCATAGCAGCAGCCGGCGGCAAAACATCCCACGCGCCCGATGGCGTGCCCCAGGGCCAGGCCGGGCGCGAAGGCATCCCAGGTTGCGAGTGCGGGCATGCGATGCTGGCGCATGTACCACGCGGCCGCCACCGAGGCGCCGATCAGCCCTCCCGAGAAGACGCCTCCGGCCTGCAGCGTGGACCAACTGAAGATGTCGCCGGGATGGGCGGTGTAGTAGCTCCAGTCGTTAACGATATACAGGATCTTGGCGCCGATGATGCCGCACAGAACTACAAGTACGCCCAGGTTCCAGGCGTCGTCCTGATTGATTCCCTGCTTGCCGGAGTTGCGTACGCTGATCCAGAGGCCGACCAGGACTCCCGTGGAAACCAGCAATCCGTAGGTGGGAAGGAAGAACTTGCCGATATGAAAAAGTTGAGGAAGCACTATTGATCTAGATGCGCTGCCCGGAGATTTTGTTACAGCTCAAGGCCGTACCCATCAATTTTAGCAGGATCAGGCAGGGAGAGTGCAGCAGCGATGAGAAGCCGACCCACTGTGCCGTGTGACGGGGCCGAGAATGAACCCGTCGGTAGACGTTGGGCGCCCGCCGAGACCCTTTAGGCATCTCCGCATGGCGGAGCGTTGCACACCGGATCCTAGTTCGAGTCGAGCTCCCGTTCATTCAGCATTGGTTCAAAAATCGGTGACCCGTCATCACCAACCTGGTAGGTCGGCTTTCAGTCAGGATGCTAGGGTAAACATGGGGCAATGGCAATAGGGAGGGCGTAAAAAGTTGGCAATCCGCTTGCCAGCAACTTTAGTAAGGCAGCAAAGACCACGTGGGGACAGCCGCCCTCGGCTGTCCAGCGGAGCGCAGCTCCGCAAGGAAGCTGTCAGCTCTCAGCTGTCAGCCATCAGCATAGAGCCATGAACGTTTAGCGTTCAGTGCACAACATCGGCGTTTCCTGCTGGACTCGACAGGGAGACTTTAGTGGAAGGTAATGGCTGAGAGCTGAAAGCTGAGAACTTAACCAGCCCGCCGCTTATCTTCCAACACTTCATCGAGCGCGCTCGAGAGATGCTGGGCGCGGCGCAGGTAGTCGCCTGATCCCACGTCCTGATTGCGCTTGACCAGGTGATATTCGTCGGCGATATTCAACGCGGCCAGCACGGCCAGGCGCGCCGTATCCACGGTGTGGGTCTGTTCCGACACCGCGCGCATTTTGCCATCCACATATTCCGCCAGCTTGAGAATGTATTCCGCATCCGAGCCGCGGAGATTGTAGGGCTGGTCGAAAATTTCGACCCGGACAGCATTATTGCTCGGGTCCTTGATCGCGGTATGTTTGGTGGCCGTTGCCATGCTTGTTTCTCCTCAGCAGGAGGTCTGACCGATCAACTGACCGCCTGCTCCTCGGAAATGGATTCGATCTGACCCAGCATCTTCTCCACCCGGCCGCGGATCTCTTCCCGTTCCTTGCGCAGCCGTACCATCTCGCGGCGCAAACTGTCCAATTCTTCCTCGCGCTCTTCCAGTTGCTGGCGCAGTCGCTGGGAATCCCGCTCCGCCGCCGCCCGGGCCTCCCGAGCCGACTTGTACAGCTCAATGGTGCGATAAACTTTCTCCTCGAGCGCCTGAAAATCGTCAGCCGGAACCTGCGCCGATACCCCTTCCGCCATCCTCACAGACATGGTGCCACCACTTCCTCAAGAGAAATTGGGAACTTGAGCGCAGTATAACCCAGAACCCTGTGAATCCGATCAGATGCTTAAGGAGGTTTGGCGGGTTGGTCGCAGGGCTTTGGTAGCGCCGGCGTCCTGCCGGCTGTCGCGAGGGCGTCTCGCCCTCGCTATTTCCGAGTCCGCAGCTTTTTCAGACGCTCGCCGGCGGCATCCAGCGTGGCTTCTTTTTTACAGAAGGCAAAGCGCACCTGCTGCGCCCCGTCCCGGGCGTCATTGTAGAAACTCGATCCCGGGACCGAGGCCACTCCAATGTCTTTCACGAGATATTTCACAAACTCGAGATCGTTCGCGAATCCGAATGCGCCGATGTCGGTCATCACGTAATAAGCGCCGCGCGGACGAAAGCAACGGAAACCAGCCTCGGTGAGCACCGGAAGCAGCCGATCGCGCCGCTTGCGGTATCCCTCCGCCAGGTCCTGGTAGTAAGCCGCAGGCAAACCCAACGCGGCCGCACCGGCTTCCTGCAAAGGCGCGGGAGCGCCCACCGTCAGGAAATCGTGCACCTTGCGAATCGCATCCGTGATTTCGGGCGGGGCCACGGCCCATCCCACGCGCCAGCCCGTAACGCTGTAGGTCTTCGACAAGCCGTTGATGGTGATGGTGCGATCACGCATTCCATCGAGCGCCGCCATCGATATGTGCCGCGCGCCGTCATAAAGAATGTGCTCGTAGATTTCATCGGTGATAGCCAGAACGTTGAATTCAACGCAGAGGTCGCGGATCAGTTCGAGTTCGCTTCGGGTAAACACCTTGCCGGTGGGATTGTTGGGCGTATTAACGATGATAGCTTTGGTGTGGCTGTGAAACGCGGCCCGCAGTTCGCGTTCGTCGAAGGTCCATTCGCCATCTGGAGTCGCGGGCGGGCGCAGCTTCACAAATCGCGGCCTGGCGCCGGAGAGAATCGCGTCCGGCCCGTAGTTTTCGTAGAACGGCTCGAAGATGACGACCTCGTCACCGGCATTGCACACTGCCAGCAGGGTCGAGATCATGGTCTCGGTGGAGCCGCAGCAAACCGTGACTTCGCGCTCGGGATCGACCGCGATGCCCTGCCACACCTGCATCTGCCGGGCAATCGCGTTGCGCAGGTTCTTCGCCCCCCAGGTGATGGCGTACTGATTGACGTCGGCGGCGATGGCTTCCTGCGCCGCGCGTTTGATTTCGGCCGGCGCGGGAAAATCGGGGAAGCCCTGCGACAGGTTGACGGCGCCATGCAGCATGGCCTGGCGCGTCATTTCGCGGATCACGGATTCGGTGAAGTGCGCAACCCTGCCGCTGAGGAAAGATTTCTGCTGGATGGCCGTTTCTGCCATGAATCGAGCCTAGCACAGTGGGCAGAAACCACCACGGTCCAGGTGGGGACAGCCGCCCCCGGCTGTCCGGCCGGGCGCAGCCCGGCAAGAGGCGCGGGTTGTGGCGAGATGTCATCCGGCCGGCGAAGGCGCGTGCCCACAACAGAAAAAGCTGGCGAGCGGTGCTCGCCCTGGCCGGGTCGGAGACCCGGCCCCACACGGACATCTGCACCAGCGGTTATGCCGCGGCCAGATAGACGTAGCGCAGAATAAACAGGACGGTGAGGATCCAGATCAGCAGGTTGATCTCGCGAATTTTTCCTACGGCGATTTTAACCACGGTGTAGGAAATCAGACCGAGGCTGAGGCCGGTCGCAATGCTGAAGGTGAGAGGCGTGGCCAGCATGGTGATGAAAGCGGGCACGGCTTCGCTGAAATCGGCCCAGGCAATGTGCGAGATGGATTGCGTCATCAGCGCTCCCACCAGCACGAGCGCGGGGGCGGTGGCATAGCCGGGGATGGCAGTGGCCAGCGGGGAGCAGAACATGGCTCCAAGGAAAAGCGCCGCGACCACAATGTTGCTGAGTCCGGTGCGCGCCCCGGCGGCGATCCCGGCCACGCTCTCGATGTAACTCGTCACCGTGGAGGTGCCCGCAAGCGCACCGAAGATGGTCCCTGTCGCATCCGCCACCAGCGCCCGCCCTACGCGGGGGATTTTTCCGTCCTTGATAAACCCGCCCTGCTCGCACACTCCTACCAGCGTACCGACATTGTCGAACAGGTCCACGAAGAGGAAGGCGAACAGAATTTCGAGGAGCCCCAGATGGATGGCGCCGCGAAGATCGAGCTGCAAAAAAGTAGAGGAAGGATGGGGCAGCGAAAAAATCGCGGCCGGCCATTGCGTGATGCCGCGCAGCATGCCCAGCAGGGTGGTGCCGACAATCCCGATCAGGATTGCGCCATTGACCTTGCGCGCCATCAGGAACAGGGTCAGCACGATTCCGAAGCAGGCGGTCTGCACTTCCTTGTCGGCGAAACTTCCCAGGCCGACGAAGGTGGCCGCATTGGCCACCACCAGCTTGGCGTTGCGCAGGCCCACGAATGCGATGAAGAAGCCAATGCCGGTGGCGGTCGAATGCTTCAGGCAATCGGGCATGCCGTTGACGATCTGCTCGCGCACCCGCGTGACTGTGAGCGCCAGGAAAAGAACGCCGGAAAGGAATACCACGCCCAGCGCCGTGCGCCAGGGAACGTGCATGTTCAAACAGACGGAATAAGTAAAGTAGGCATTGAGCGACATGCCCGGCGCCAGCGCTATGGGATAGTTGGCGTACAGCCCCATGACCAGCGTAGCCACCGCGGCGGAAAGGCAGGTGGCAAACACCACACCTTCGACCGGCATTCCCGCCTGCGCCAGGATCTGCGGATTCACCACGACGATGTACGCCATGGTCAGGAAGGTGGTGAGGCCGCCGAGCATCTCCTGCTTCACCGTGGTGTGGTTCTCGGCCAGCCTGAAATAGCGTTCGATCAAGCGCTCTCCTCAAGGGTTTGGATCTGGTTCAGTAAGGGGTCTTGTCCGGCTTTTGCTTCCAGGCGTGAAAGGCCGCCAGCGCATCTTCGCGCATCATCTGCATCATCGGAATCCTGCGCTGCGCCAGGGGCTGGGCGATTTCGCCGTAGATGAACGAATCATCGAATCCGTTCTGCGATGCGTCCGCCGCCGAACTTCCAAAGTACACACGGTCGAGACGCGCCCAGTAAATCGCTCCCAGGCACATGGGGCAGGGCTCGCACGAGCTATAGAGTTCGCAGTTCTTCAACTCGAAGATTCCCAGTTTGTGACAAGCCTGACGGATGGCAATCATTTCAGCATGCGCGGTAGGATCGTGGGACACGGTCACTTGGTTCACGCCCTCCGCGATGATCTGGCCGCCCTGCACGATCACAGTGCCGAAGGGCCCGCCCCGGCCAGAGTGAACGTTCTCGATCGAAAGCTGAATGGCGCGCGCCATAAAAGGATTGCTCATGCGATGCCTTTCCGAGCCAGTCAGTATAGCGGACGGTGTGGCGCGGGCGTCCCCGCCCGCGGCTTTTGGGTAGTGGCTCAGTTTGAACCCTGGCTCACAATCCAAGGCGTCATGCTGAACTTGCGAAGCATCTGGCGTGAAGCAGGTGCGCGGCTTGGGCAAGCCGGGCGTTGCGCGGCGCCAGATCCTTCGGGACTGAAGTCTCTTGGGATGACCCGTGGGTCGGGGAATTGTTTAAACGGAGACATTGCCGGCTCCCGACGTTGTCGGGCATTTCTCTTTCCCACAGCTGCGTATTTTCATCCAGCCTCTCGCGGGCGAGGGCGCCCGCGCCACACGAGCGCGAATCAGTTGGTATAGTCACAATGAAACTGATGGCCGTCGAATCTCAGAGCGCTTCTGTCGTCCCGCGGCGTGCGGACTTTTCGCTGACCCTACGCCTGGCCCTGCCGCTCATCATTGCCGAAGTCGGCTGGATGAGCATGGGCATCGTGGACACCATCATGGTGGGACGGCTGCCCGACAGTGCCGTCGCCATCGGGGCCACTGGCCTGGGCCAGAGCCTTTATCACAGCATCGCCATCTTTGGCGGGGGCCTGCTGCTTGGTCTGGATACCTTCGTCGCGCATGCCTACGGCCGCGAGGACCTGCAAGACGCCCGCCTCTCGCTGGTCAACGGGCTTTTTCTCGCCTTCGCATTGACACCGCTACTCATGCTGGCGGTGTCGTTCTGGCCGCCGCTGATGCAGCGCTTCGGAGTCAGCCCGGAACTAGTCGATCCCATGCGCCCCTTCCTGCACGCGCTCAACTGGGGCACATTGCCGCTGCTGGCCTACTTCGCACTCCGCCGCTACCTGCAGGCGGTGAACGTCGTGCTTCCCATCATGTTCGCGCTGATCTCTTCCAACCTGGTGAACCTGGTTGGCGATTGGGCGCTCATTTACGGACATCTCGGGCTTCCCGCCATGGGCATTACCGGTTCCGGCTGGTCAACCTGTATTGCCCGCATCTACATGGCGGGCGTGCTGGCCGTCACTTTGCTTTGGGTGGAGTCGAAGCGCTCGCTGCCCAGGTGGACCAGCGGAGTCCGCATCGATCTGCATCGAGTCTGGGCCCTGCTGACGCTGGGAGCTCCGGCAGCAACCCAGATTCTGTGCGAAATCGGAGCCTTCTCGGCTGCCACCGCGGTGGTGGCGAAGCTCGGGCCCGTTCCTCTGTCCGGTCATGAGATCGCGTTGAACTGCGCCGCCCTCGCCTTCATGGTGCCGCTCGGGATCAGTTCGGCCGCTGCCGTGCGGGTGGGGCAACAGTTGGGAAGAAAGGACACCGCCGGAGCGCGGCGCGCGGGATGGTCCGCCATCATCCTCGGAGTTGGATTCATGGCCTGCTCGGGCCTGCTCTTCGTGTCGATTCCCACGTGGATTGCCCGCCTGTTCTCGCCTGACCCGATGGTGATACGCACCGGCGCCAGGCTGCTGCTGGTGGCGGCCGCATTCCAGCTCTTCGACGGCTTGCAGACGGTCGCAACCGGGGCTCTGCGCGGCACCGGCGACACCAGGACGCCCATGCTGGCCAACTTCATCGCCTACTGGCTGATCGGTCTCCCCGTGGGCTACGTCCTATGTTTCAGAGTGGGCTGGGGCGCAGTCGGGGTATGGATTGGGTTGTGCGGCGGCCTGATGCTTATCGGGTCGGCCCTTTTGCTGGCCTGGCACCGGAGAAAACTGCCCGCGTAAGTTCGCATCTGTGCCGATTGCAGACGAGTCTCGGGGAGGGCACGACTTCAAAAGTTGCGGAAAAATTACAAGTGTCATCCTGAGCGCAGCCAGTCCATTCGCTCGCGAATGGACTGGCGGAGTCGAAGGACCGCTGGCAGCTCGATGATTTTCTTTCCGAGGCGACGGATATGTTCTCGATCAGATTTCGCGGCGACAGCACGTAGCTGGTAGGGGTCCTTCGACTGCGTGGCTGCTTCGCATATGCGAAGTGCTACTCCGCTCAGGATGACAACTTTTGAGTTCTCTCGCGACCCACGTCAGCGCAAGCCTGAGTTCTGCCCCTTCCAATCAGAGCCTCACAAATCTTCGCGTTTATGGGCTTGATGACGGTATAGATAAAATCACAACGCTGGCGATACGGCAGGAACGCACTCTTCATCGCGTTGATAGTGGGCGCGGTGCTCACTGGTCCACGCCTCCGGCCCAATAGGTGCTTCTGAACAGCACTGTCTCGCTCCGTGCCGGATCCTTCAAACTGACTCGAATCTGATGCAGTCCCGGACGAGGACTCTTGGGCTGAAAGCTCAACAGATAGCGATTGTGCACGTGATTGCTGAAATCTGTCATTCGACTCTCGAATCGTTTGCGCGATTCGAACAGTTCGTACTCGCCGCCGCTCATGGACGCAATCGCCTGGGGCATGTTCTTTTTCATCGCCGCCAGCGTCATCAAAAAGACGCCTTGTACGTTGGGTTGGGCGCCCCAGCCGGCCTCATCCCGATTGCTGCCCCGTTCGGTATCCAGCACCTGTGATAGCGAAGGAGAAAAAGGAAGAGCATAAACCGCGGTGTTGGTGACCCCGATCAGCTTCACCACATCGTCGAGCTTCGCAAAGCGACTGCCATGGTCGCGGGTCTCGCTGATCAGCAGCAGCATCCGCTGGCGGCCCTCGGGTTGTTGGTTGAGCAATCTAACTGAATAGGCGACTGCGTCGAGTATCGCTGCGCCGTTGTCGCCAGCCCGCAGGTTCTTGAGGTCGCCCTCGATGAGTTCGGAGTTGTTAGTAAAATCGCGCGCCAGGGTGAGCTTACTGTCAAAGAAAACCAAAGCCGTTCGGGTATCGGGCTGGCTGAGGACCGGCTCCAGCATTGCCGGCAAACCGCGCATCCGGCCGAATTCACGCCAGGCCCGCCGTCCGGTCTGTATCGCGATCATCAGGGAGATTGGCTCGCCCTCCGCTGCTTCATCCAGATAGGGTGCCTGTTCGACGCCATTGTCTTCAATAATGAAGTCTTTGGCTTGCAGACCGTACACGACGCTGCCTTTTGCATCCCTCACCAGCGTTGGCACCACCACCACGTTAGCCTGGGCATTGAAGGTGGGCTCCTGCGGCGCTGCGGCAGGTCCAAACACCAGCATGAACGTGACAAGCTGCAAACTGGCTTTAAAGCTGATCATGTCTCCTGCAAGCTATTCTTCCCCGATGTCCTCGTTCCAGACTTCGGGATTCGCCCTTATGTACTCGCCCAGCAACGAAACACACTCCGCGGAGTCAAGATCGACGACGCTTACACCGAGCGACCGCAGCCACTCCACGCCGCCCTGAAAGTTGTGGCTCTCCCCCACCACCACCGTGCCGAAGCCAAATTGCCGGACCAGTCCGCTGCAATACCAGCAGGGCGCCAGGGTGGTGACCATGATGAGGTTGCGATAGCTGCGCTGGCGTCCGGCGTTGCGGAAGGCGTCGGTCTCACCGTGCATCGAAGGATCGCCTTCCTGCACGCGGCGATTGTGCCCAGCGCCGAGAAGTTTGCCCTGCGCGTCAAAAATCGCCGCGCCGATCGGAATCCCGCCTTCGGCCAGCCCCTTGCGGGCCTCAGCCAGAGCGACGGCGAGCATTGCGGAATGATCCAGGCTCAGATTCGTATCCTCCCCGCATCATTATTGCACCATGCCGGATGATCGTTCCCGGTTCAAGTTTCGGCGCTGGGCAAAGAACGATGCATCTCGTCCTTCTGAAAATCCCCCACCAGCTTGAGCTCTATGCCAGTCAGTTTCTGGCGCAGAGCTTCGCCAAGGTAGAAGGCAAGCATCTTCGCGGCGGGGGCGTATTCCAGTCCTTCCGGGCGGATGTTCGAAATGCAATTGCGCTCGGCGTCAGTGCGACCGGGGCGCGGCCCCCATGTGATATACACGCCCAGGCTATCGGGCGAGCTCAGACCAGGGCGCTCACCGATCAGAACCACTGAAATTCTGGACTGCAGCGCCGCCCCGATCGCATCGCCAATCGCCACCCGTCCCTGCTCAACGATGCACACCGGGCCCACGGAGCATTGCCGGTCAAGCAGGGATAACACCTCGTCCAGTAACGGCAGGGCGTGGCGTGTCACCGCCAGGGCAGAGAGGCCGTCCGCAATCACGAACACGACATCGCAGGACGCAGGGACCAGACTCGCGGCCGACTCCGGATTCAGCGAACGGCCCAGCCCGGGATGACGAAGATAATTGACCCGGTCGGGAGCGGCGCTTCGCAGGACACAGGCGGGCAGTGCGCGTTCGCGCAATCCCCCCAGCAGCGATGACACGTCGAGCGCAGCATGCACCGCATCGCGGGCCTGGGCGTGGGCCAGTTGAAAATCGAGGACCTCATGAGTCGCCAGACTGGCTCCGGCGCGATCCAGTCCGACCCGAGCCGGAGTGTAGTGTCGAAGGCTTCTGGCTAATTCGTCAGCCATATCAGGACACGGGATTGGTTCCCACCGGTAATAGTTCATTCACTGAGAGTCGCCGGAATTCGCCGCGCTCCAGCCACTTCTCGAATTCCGGCGCGGGCCGCAATCCCAACGCCGAGCGCAGATAAAGCGCATCGTGAAAAGATGTGCTCTGGTAGTTGAGCATGATGTCATCCGCGCCGGGCACTCCCATGATGTAGTTCACTCCAGCCACGCCCAGCAGGGTGAGGAGCGTGTCCATGTCATCCTGATCGGCCTCGGCGTGGTTGGTGTAGCAGACGTCGCAACCCATGGGCAGGCCCAGCAGTTTGCCGCAGAAATGATCTTCGAGTCCGGCCCGGATGATCTGCTTGCCGTCATAAAGATATTCCGGCCCGATGAAGCCCACCACGGTGTTCACCAGCATGGGCCGGTAGCGGCGAGCCACGGCGTAGGCACGGGCTTCGAGCGTCTGCTGATCGCATCCGTGATGCGCTCCCGCGGACAACGCGCTGCCCTGGCCGGTTTCGAAGTACATGATGTTGTCGCCGACCGTTCCGCGGCGAAGCTCTCGGGCGGCCTGATATGCCTCATCGAGCAGCGCAAGATTAATTCCGAATGATTTATTGGTCGCCTCCGTACCGCCGACGGACTGGAAGAGCAGGTCGATGGGCGCGCCTTGCCGCAGCGCCTCCATCTGCGTGGTCACATGCGCCAGCACGCAGCTTTGCACGGGAATGGCAAACTTCTCGCGTGCGTAATCCACCAGCCGAAGCAATGTGCACACCGAAGCAACATTATCGCCGGCAGGATTGATGCCGATCACCGCGTCTCCCGACCCCAGAGAGAGGCCGTCCACAATCGACGCCGCAATGCCCACCGGATCATCGGTGGGATGGTTGGGCTGCAGCCGGGTGGAAAGCCGGCCGATCAGACCGACGGTGGTCCGGAAGCGCGTTACCACCCTGATCTTGCGGGCCACGGCGATCAGGTCTTGCGCCTGCATGAGTTTCGAAACGGCCGCCGCCGTCTCCGGCGTCAGGCCGGGAGCCAGCGCGGCCAGCACTTCGCCGGTCGCCTGATCATCCAGCAGCCAGTTGCGGAACTCGCCTACCGTAAGCGACGCCACCGGCGCAAAGGCGGCGGCATCGTGCGTATCTACGATCAGCCGGCTGATCTCGTCGGATTCATACGGAACCACAAGCTCATCGAGAAAGTGGCGGAGTGGAAGGTCGGCAAGAACGAAACGGGCGGCCACCCGCTCTTCGGCGCTGGCGGCGCATAAACCGGCAAGTTGGTCTCCCGACCGGAGCGGCGACGCCTTTGCCAGCAATTCCTTCAGATCGGCGAAGCGGTACGTAACACCGCGAATCGAGTGGGACAGCCGCATGAGAGACGACGCCTTATCGGCGCGCTTCCCTAATTATGCATGGTTTGCGCGCCGGCGGAGCAGTAGCCAGATGGACGCATAAGTTTTCTCGCACCGGGCGTTTCTTCCGGCTCATCCCACCCGGTTTTTATGTTAGCGTTGGTTCCGCCAATTTAGGAGTTCGGGTTGCCAATCATGCCAAGGTTTCAGCCGATCTTTCGAACATCCCTGCTTTGCATTCTGGCGCTGCTTGCCACCATGTCACAGGCCCAGTGGGCGCCGATGAATCCCGTCACCAATGTGCAGCAACAACCTGACGGCGTGCTCTTCACCATGGCGAAGGGCACGCTCAAGCTTCAGGTATGCACTGACTCCATCATTCGCGTTCGCTATTCCGCAACTTCAACGTTCTCCGATCGGCCGGACTACGTGATCAAGAAAACCAGTTGGCCCGAAACCAAATGGACGATGCAGTCCACCGATGAGGCCATAACCCTCACCACTGCGCGTCTGGCGGTGACGGTCACCCGCAAGGACGGCGGCATTACTTACCGCGACCTTGACGGCAAGCAACTGCTGCAGGAGGCGACCCGGAAGTTGACTCCGGTAAAAGTCAATGGCGAGGACACCTATCGCGCGGAATCGTTCATCAACATTTACGGCTCGCGCGAAGCTCTCTACGGACTCGGCCAGCACCAGGCGGGGGTGTGGAACTATCGCGGCGAGTCCGTGGATATTTCCCAGGACAACACCAACATTTCGATTCCATTTCTGCTTTCGAGCCAGGGCTACGGCCTCTACTGGAACAACGACTCGCGCAGCCGGTTCAACAACCGCTTTGCGAATTACATGTACATCACCTCCGAAGTGGCCGACAACATCGACTACTATTTTTTTTACGGCCCTGACTTTGACCGGATCATCGCCGCCTACCGCGAACTGACCGGGCAAGCGCCCATGTTCGGCAAGTGGGCCTACGGCTTCTGGCAATGCAAGAACCGTTACAAGTCGCAGGAAGAAATTCTGGGTATCGCCAAAAAATACCGGGAGCTGCACATTCCCGCCGATAGCATCGTGCAGGACTGGTTCTGGTGGAACCGCAAGGGCGAGCACGTCTTCAACAAGAATTATCCCGACCCCAAGGGCATGATCGACCAGCTTCACGCTGAGAATTTTCATCTGATGATTTCAGTCTGGCCCTTCTTCGAACCCGGCTCCGCTGTCTATGACGAAATGGACAAGCGCGGCTGGTTCGTGGACAAATTCAAATTCGCCAAGCCGCCCTATCACACCAACGGCATGGCGGTGTATGACGCCACCAATCCCGAGGCCCGCAAATACTACTGGCAACTGATGGACAAGGCCCTGTTTAACATCGGCGTGGACGCCTGGTGGCTGGACACCACCGAGCCCGAAACCGAAGGCCAGGAAGAAAACATCCTGCTCGGCCACAAGCTCGCCGCCGGCAGCGGCAATCGTTACGTGAATATCTATCCGCTGATGACGACGGGCGCGGTTTACGACGGGCAGCGCAGCGCTTCCGACAAAAAGCGCGTGTTCATTCTCTCCCGTTCGGCCTTCGCCGGCGACCAGCGTTATGGAGTGACGGCATGGTCGGGCGACATCAACTCCGACTTCTTCAGCTTCCGCCGGCAGATACCGGCCGGCCTGAATTTCGCGCTCTCCGGTATTCCCTACTGGACCACCGACATCGGCGGCTTCGTTTCAGGAGATCCGGACGATCCTGCGTACCGTGAGCTCTTCATCCGCTGGTTTCAGTACGGCACCTTCAACCCCATTCTGCGGGTACATGGAACCCGCAAAACCAATCAGAACGAGCTCTGGTCCTACGGACCCGACGCGCAGAAAATTCTGGTGAGCTTCGATCGCCTGCGCTACCGCATGCTTCCCTACATCTATTCGCTGGCGTGGAAGACGACCAGCGAGAGTTACACGCCGATGCGTCCGCTGGTGATGGACTTCCGCTCCGACGTTCGCGCCCAGAACATCGGCGACCAGTTCATGTACGGCCCCGCGTTCCTGGTAAACCCGGTCACCGAGCCGGACGCCACTACGCGCCGCCTCTACCTGCCGGAATCGAAGTGGTATGACTTCTGGACGGGAGCAAGCGTGGCCGGCGGCCGGACCATCGGTGCCAGCGCTCCGCTCGACCGCCTGCCGCTCTACATCCGCGCCGGATCGATTCTTCCGCTCGGCCCGGATGAAGAATGGTCCACGGAAAACCCCGCCGATCCGATCGAGCTGAGAATCTACCGCGGGGCCGACGCAGACTTTACCCTCTACGAAGATGAGAACGACACTTACAACTACGAAAAGGGAGCCTACGCGACTATCCCCTTGCATTGGGATGAGGCCAAACAGGCGCTGACCATCGGCGATCGCAAAGGGCAATTTCCCGGCATGCTGAAAAACCGCACGTTCAGGGTCGTATTCGTCGGCGAGAACCATGGCGCAGGCATCAGTCCAGAGGAGCGTCCGGACAAAACCGTGGAGTATGCCGGAAAGCAGACAGTCGTAGCCCCCTAACCGGCAAAGTAAAACTCGACCTTTGCGTTCTTAGCGGCTTCCCTTTGCGTCCTTTGCGGTTTAAGACTTGATTGACTTACCGCCAAGTCAAAATCTTTAACCGCAAAGGACGCGAAGGACGCAAAGAAATCCAACTCTCACCTTGGCTGTAATCGGGCCGGGATGAAGACAACGATCGTTTACACAACTGGGGCATATTGCGGTAACATTCTCTCCCTCTGATGCCTTTGCCCCGGAATGGTCCCGCGCCCACGACGCGTGAGGGCCGAGCTTTAGCGCGCAAATCCAATTCTCTCCCCGAGGAGAACGTCCGATGAAATCTTTCTGGAAGCAAACCACTCTCATTCTGCTCGCGCTATTCGGCCTGGCCGGGACCACGTTGGCCCAGTCCAGTTACAGTCTGCTCTCACCCGACAAGCGTATCGAAGTAAAGATACGGACCGGCGAGCGCTTCCAGTATGACGTTCTGTTCAAGGGGACACCTCTCCTGCAGAATTCGACGTTCTCCATCAACATTGATCACAACACCCTCGGGCTGCAGCCCAAGGTAAAGGCAACCAAGGAGCGCAGCTACGACGGCACGCTCGAGCCGCCGGTGCGCCAGAAATTTGCGAAGATCCGGGAGAATTACAACGAACTTCGCCTGACCATGGAAGGAAACTATGCCGTCGTCTTCCGCGCCTACAACGAAGGTGTGGCTTATCGCCTGGAAACTTCCCTGCCGCAACCTGAGGTAAAAGTTTACGGCGAGGAATCCAGCTTCAATTTCGCGGGCGATTACCGGGTTTACTACCCTCAAGAGGAAAGTTTCTTTTCCCACAACGAAAGACATTACCTCCCGATGAATCTGGCCACGATCGCGCCCAGTGCGATTGCCAGCCTGCCCGCTGTGGTCGACGCCGCGAACGGCGTGAAAGTGGCAGTGGCCGAATCTGATATCGAAGACTACCCCGGTCTCTGGCTGCGCGGCACCAGCGGCAATGGACTGGCGGCCACCTTCCCGCCATATCCGCTCAAAGAGACTTTGGAAAAGGACCGCGATTTCAAAGTTACCCAGGCGGCCGACTACATCGCTGTGACTCGCGGCACGCGCAGCTATCCCTGGCGCCTGCTGGGGATTGCCGAAAAAGATGGCGACCTGATCACCAATCAGCTGGTGTACCTGCTGGCCAAGCCGTCGCAGATACAGGACACCTCCTGGATCAAGCCCGGCAAGGTGGCGTGGGACTGGTGGAACGCGCTCAACATCGATGGCGTGGATTTCAAGTCTGGCGTGAACACCCAGACCTACAAGTACTTCATCGATTTCGCCGCCAAGTATGGCATCCCTTACATCATCCTCGATGAGGGCTGGTACAAGCTCGGCAACGTGCTCGAAGTCGTGCCCGAAGTGAATATGGAAGAGTTGTCGGCATACGCCAAACAGAAAAATGTCGGCATCATTTTATGGATGGTCTGGAAGACGCTCGACGACCAGTTCGACCCCGCCTTCGACGAATTCCAGAAATGGGGCGTCAAGGGCCTCAAGATTGATTTCATGCAGCGCAACGATCAGAAGCTGATCAACTTCTATTACAAGACTTGCGCCGAGGCCGCCAAACGCCACATGCTGGTCGATTTCCACGGTGGACAGAGCCAGATCACCATGACCCGCACCTGGCCCAATATGATCAGCGGCGAAGGCGTTCGCGGCCTGGAGTGGAGCAAGTGGAGCGCTGAAACCGAACCTCAGCACAACATCACCCTGCCTTTTACCCGCATGTTTCTCGGACCGATGGATTTCACTCCCGGCGCCATGCTGAACGCGACCAAAAAGGATTTCTCTCCCGTCTTCGATCGCCCCATGAGCCTGGGGACGCGCTGCCACCAGTTGGGCATGTATGTGGTGTTTGAAAGCCCGCTGCAAATGCTGGCCGACAGTCCGTCGAATTACTTGCGCGAGCCCGAGATGATGGAGTTCCTGGCGCCTGTTCCCTCGGTGTGGGATGACACGAAGGTGCTCGACGCCCGCATCGCGGAGTATGCCCTGGTCGCTCGCAGAAGCGGCAAGGACTGGTATGTCGGCGCCATGACCAACTGGACTCCGCGCGACCTGGAAGTGGATTTCTCGTTCCTGCCCGCGGGAACTTTCTGGCTGGAGGCCTACGCGGACGGCGTCAACGCCGACCGCATAGCCACCGACTACAAAAAGACCCGGAGGCAAATTACCCGCGACACCAGGCTGAAAATTTCCCTCGCCCCCGGCGGCGGCTGGGCCGCAAGGATTCATCAGTAGATCTTCGCCAAATGGAGGACGGGCGTCCTCGCCCGTCATGGCACGGAGCAGACGGGCGGGACGCCCGTCCTCCCTCCATTCCTTCGCCTACGTGGAGATGTTTCCTTGATTACAGGAATGCCCTGATTGTCCCTCTCTCGCCACCCCTGTAACTTTGTCCAGCAAACAGGCAGTGAAAATTACGAGGAGGTTCCAATGGGAACAATCTTGATCGTGGTTCTGGTTCTGTTATTGCTCGGCGCTCTTCCCACCTGGCCTTACAGCAGCAGTTGGGGATACTTCCCCAGCGGCGGACTGGGATTGGTCCTGCTGATCGTAGTGATTCTGGCGATCACCGGCAGGGTCTGACCGGCGAGCTTACTTCCGGCTCTCTTTGGAATGGGTCTCGAAAAGGTGCTTGGTCAGGAGTACAAGCGCCAGGATCTGGGTCCATTCCGAGACTATGTTTCCGACCACCTGTCCCCATTTCGATTCTGGGTCGACGTGCTTATACACGACGACCCAGCAAACCCCGGTGGCCAGCAGAAACAGGGTCAAGGAGTGGTCCGTGATTACCTGCCAGACGGAACCCCGCAAATTGACTGGAGGCTTCCGGCTTTCGGCGGACCCTTGCTCATAAAGATACTTGGTGGCCAGCACGGTCACCGCCACTCCCGACCAGTCGGCAATGGCGTTTCCAAAAAATGATCCCCAGTGAGTTTTAGGATCAAAGTTGGAATAGAGGACGATCCACAGGATCAGGACGCCGCCGCAGGCAATACTCAGAGAGTGATGCGCCAGGAAACCTTTCCTGCGCGGCTTCTTCTTCCCTCCGGTATGTCCGATATCGCGACTTTCTTGCGCCACGGAAGTTAGTTTAGACCGGAAGCAGGAGTCATAATTGAGGCGTCTGCGAGGTGGGCGACTTCCTGGTGCGGAACCAAAGCCCGGCATAGACCAGAAGCGCGATCACCGCGAATACGAAGACGAAATGAACAAGCCCCACGATCACTATCTCGGGAGGATGGTGCTCGACCCATTCCCGCCACGTCAGCACACCTGATCCCGCCAGAGCAAGCAGGAGTTTCCGTGTCGCCCACAGGCCCGGCCAGAATCTTCTCGCGGCACCGGCGGTGTCCCACAACATATGGTCGAGAATCCAGCGCGCGGTTTTACGATAGACCGGGAGGGCCATGGCCGGGAGAGTAGCACAAAAAAGCAACGGCATCCATCAGGATGCCGCTGCTCCATTGGATGAAAATGAAGGCGTGCCCTTAGTGCCGGCCGCCGCCGTGGGGGCCGCCACCGTGCGAACCTCCGCCGCCGCCGCCGCCACGATTTCCGCCGCCGCCCCCTCCGCCATGGGATGGAGCTGACATGCGAGGCCCGCCTCCCTCACCGCCCCGCGGCGTCACGATCGGCTGCCTCATTTCGAGAGGCGGCCGGGAGTAGCCGCGCGAGGCTGGCTGCCCCATGCCGCGTCCCCCAACTGATTCCATCTGGGGACGCGACATCTCGTATCGAGCGGGAGAATCCGCGCCCCGCCCGTTCATGCCGCCTCCGTTACTCATGCGATTGTTCATGCGATCGGGAGAGCCCCCGGACTGCGGCGTGAAGTGCCGCCAGTCGCCGCCGTTGCTCGAGGCCTCTGGCCGCGGTGAATTTCCCGGCCTCGGACCATTGGAGATCCCTGAGGGCGACATCCGTTCGCTGGTTCGACCCATGCCTCCTGAGCGCTGCGCCGGAGTCGAATTGGAAAATTTCCTCCACCCGGAGCTGTCGGAAGTCGAAGGCCGCGCCGCGCCGGCATTGCCTGCCGGAAAAGACATCGTCCCCCGGGCTCCGCCCTGAGTCTGCACACTCTGACCCTGGGAGCGGGTTTGCGCCGGGCCCGAGCCGAAGCGCTGAAACCCCTGGTTGTCCCGGGAAGTGGCGCCCCGTTCCGCCTGCTGCATGCCGGAAGAACTGGTGCGAACTCCCGGCGCAGGCCTTGCGACCGAACCGCGCCCGCTGCTGTTCGCCGAGTTCTGGCCCAGTTCGTTGCTCCTCGCGAAGGCATGTTCAGCGCCGCTGCGCTGGATCGATTGCCGCATGCGCGAGACTGCGTTGTCGAAGGACCGCGGCGTGGCTGACGGCCGCGATTTCTCGAAAAAGCGCTGCTGCGTACGGCCTCGCGGAATCGTCGATGCCGCCGCCGGCCGGTTGCTTGCCGACAGGGCCGCGCGCGTCGGGACCACGGGAAGATTGCCCTCGATCCTGCGGCCGCTGCGAAAAACGTTACCGTTCACTGCCACGGCTGCCGACCGGCCCGTGCCGAAGTGCCCCGCCGGAACGGTCGAGATACCCTCACGCACTCTGGAGTTCATGGAGGCCAGCCGCACGTTGGAGTACGCGCCGCCCCGACGAAGGGGAGCAATACCGCCAAATCCGCGGTGGTTATAGATATTGATGTTGGTGACGTTGACTACGCTGTAGTGCGAGCGGTAGCGGCCATACCAGGGATAGAAAGTGTCGCATGGCCCGATCGGCAACCAGCCGACCGAACCGAAGCCGAATCCCACTCCGACGCCCACCCCGCCGCCAAAGCCAAAGAAAGAGACATACGCCGGCGCCCACACCGGGCGGTACCGCGGATATCCGTAAGCCGGCCCCGGCCACCATACCCACGCGCTGTTGTAAACGAACCAGCGCCCGTAGTGATAAGGCGCCCAACCCCAGGGCTCATAGGAAACCCAGGTCCAGCCCCATCCCGGCTCCCACACCCAGCGTCCGCTGCGATAGGGGGCCCAGCCCGGGCCGGCCGCAGGCGCCCACACCGGACCGTAGTCCGGCACCGTCACCCAGCGGCCATACGCATCCAGGTCTTCTGAACCCACGTAGTAGCGATTGGTATTTTTCCACGACTGGGCGCTGAGAATGGTGTGATCGCGGTCGATGTTCCACGAATCCCAGCTGTCTTTCGAGGGCGCGTTTTCCAGCTTGTACTGGGTGTCGTCTCCCACACCGCGTACGATGGCCATCTGGCCCTGGTCAACCTGTGTGCTGCCCTGGGGCGTGGAAATCTGCGCCGAGCCTTTGCGGACGATGACCGAGGTCTCGCCCTCCGAATTCACCTCGATGCGATAAACACCGTCCCTCTGATCGGGACGCACGGCGACGTTCGCGGTATCAATTTCCACTGCGGCGTCGCTGCCCTTGAAAACCGAATAGTCGATCAGCCCACGGTCAACCTGAATCTGGATCTGGCTCCGGGAAAGGCCGGCAATGCCAGCCAGTGTGTTGTCGCCCAGGCGCACGATGTTTCCGTGGTCCAGCTGCACCTCGGCGCGCGAATTGACGCCGGTCGAAACCTTGTCGCTGCTCACGACGGGCTGGTTGAGTGCCGCCGTCGCCCAGTCTCCGGAATCTCCGCGCTGCGTGGAAACGTCTCCGTGGATCAGGCTGACGCGTCCCACGCCGGTCGGAACGTCGGATTGCTGTTGCGCAGGCTGCTCCTCTGCAGGTTGGTCCTGTGCCACGGTCATTGCGCACAGGACCAGAATCAGCGCTCCAACCATCATCTGCCAATCGGTTCTTCATGGCCCCACCTCTCGCGAAAAAGAACTCGCGCATAAGTGACAATGCATGTGCCATGCCAAACCTCGCGGCGGGATAGCCTGGTAAGTCATTTCGGATCAATATTTTGCAGATAGATGAACGGGCGCTTGAGAAGGGGCGGAAAGGGCCATTGGCTGAGTTCAACCGGAGTTGGTGGTTTTCAGCCACAGGTGACACGTGGAGACAGCCGCCCCCGGCTGTCGGGTCGAGCGCAGCTCGACGGCTCCCGTGGCAAGTACAACCGCAGAGCTTTGCTCCGCCGGACAGCCGGGGGCGGCTGTCCCTACGTGGCTGTCATTGTTTCGGCCTCGTTCGCCGCCACGACTACTCTTCGTTCTCTTTCTCCCCCTCGTCGCCGATGCCGATCTTGGACAGGCGGTAGCGCAGCGCGTTGCGCGAGAGTCCCAGCATGCGGGCCGCCTGGCTCTTGTTGCCGTGGGCGCGGCGCAGGGCTTCGCGGATCATCTCGTCTTCCCATTGCTCCAGGGTCATTCCTTCGGGAAGCAAAGTGGACGGGAAATCGACCGCCTTGCCAACCCGCGAGTCGATGTGAATGTCGCCCGCCTCGATCAGCGGGCCTGCGGACAACGCCGACGCCCGCTCCAGGATGTTCTGCAGTTCGCGCACGTTTCCCGGCCAGTGATAGTCCATCAGGATCTTCAGAGCATCCGGCGAAACGCCCGTGATCTTTTTGCCCGAGTCCTGGGCAAAGCGTGAGAGAAACAGATTCACCAGGTCGGGGATGTCTTCCTTGTGCTCGCGCAGAGGAGCAATATCGATGGGCACAACATTCAGGCGGTAATAAAGATCTTCGCGAAAGGTGCCATCCTCGAGGGCTGCCCGCAAATCACGATTGGTGGCCGCCACCAGCCGCACATCGACTTTGATGGTCCGGGTGCCGCCCAGTCGCTCGAACTCGCGCTCCTGCAAAACCCGCAGCAGCTTCACCTGGATTGCGGGCGGCACGTCGCCGATCTCGTCAAGGAAGAGAGTTCCCTTGTCGGCCAGTTCGAACTTTCCCGGCTTGCTGGTGGTGGCTCCGGTAAAGGCGCCCTTTTCATAACCAAACAGTTCGCTCTCCAGCAGGTTCTCGGGGATGGCGGCGCTGTTGATCTTGATGAACGGTCCGGAGGCCCGGCGAGATTTTTCGTGGATGGCGCGCGCTACCAGATCTTTGCCCACGCCGCTCTCTCCGCCCAGCAGCACGGTGGAGTTGGTCGGCGCCACCCGTTCCAGCGTGGCCAGGACTTCCTGCATCTTCGCGCTGCACGCCACCAGGTTGGGATGCTGGTAACGCTGTTGCAGCGCCTCGCGCAGCGACCGGTTCTCGACTCGCAGGCGCTGCACATCGAGCTCCTTGTGCACCACCATGCGCATTTCGTCGAGAGAAAAGGGCTTCAGGACGTAATCGCTCGCACCCGCCTTCATGGCCTCGACCGCGGTTTCGACCGTCCCGAAGGCCGTCATCACAATCACCGGCAATGCCGCCTGAAAGCGTTTCACCGCCTGCAGGAAATCCAGCCCATTCATGCCCGGCAACTTGAGGTCTGTGATCACCAGATCGACGTCGCCGTTCTGCAGCAGTTTTAGCCCAGTTTCCGCGTCCCCGGCGGACACCGTTTGGAAGCCGTCATCTCCCAGGTCGAGTTCCAGAAGACGGCGCATTTTCGCTTCGTCCTCGACAATCAGAATGGTCGCGTTCGGATTCGTCATGAACCTCCAGCTCCCGGCCCAGCCTCTTCCTCCAGAGGAAAGAAGATCACGAAACCGGCCCCCTTATCTTCTGAGTTCTCCAGGCGGATGCTGCCGTGATGCTCATCCACGATCTTCGAAACGATGGAAAGGCCCAGCCCGACGCCGGTTTTCTTGGTGGTCACAAAGGGATTGAAAATCTGCTCGCGCATTTCCGCCGGCACGCCGGGGCCGCTGTCTTTCAGGCGCACATGGACCCCCTTGCGCCCGTTGGAGCTCGCCTCCGAAACCTCAACCCGAAAGCTCCCGCCCTCTTCGCCCATGGCCTCATACGCATTCTGGACCAGATTCAGAAAGGCCTGCTCGCAAAGATTCTCGTCGAGTGGCACGGGAGGCAAGTCACTTTCATATTGTCGCTGCACCGCTATTGTCCCGCCCTTCCACTGCTCCGCCACCGTCTTCAGAGCCTGGTCCAGCAGGTCCGTCACTCGCAGGAGACGGGTTTCGATCCGCAGCGGCCGCGCAAAATCGAGGAAGCGGGTGACCAGCGCGCTGGCCCGGTTGACCTCGCTCGATATGTAGCCCGCCAGCTCGCTGGCCAGGGGATCCGAGTTTTCCAGCTTGCGGTTGAGGGTCTCCGCCGATCCTTTGATGACTCCCAGCGGATTACGGATTTCGTGTGCCAAGCCCGCCGAAAGTTGCCCGAGGGCCGCCAGCCGCTCGGAGCGCCGGGCCTCCGCCTGGGCCCGCTCCAGCTGGCGATTGACCGCGGTCAGCTGTTCTGCCGCCTGCCGGTATTGCGCCGTTGTGCGCCGGTTCTCCAGGGTGAAGCGATTTACCACCATCGCCGCCAGGAAGAAAAACATGATGCGGATGGCGAGTTCGGCTGCGCCCGTGGCCGTCAGAGTGTATTCCTGCAGCGCGGGATAGAGATATGAGCAGTAAGCGGCCGAAGCCAGGGCCGTCCACAGCAGAGTCCCCCAGGAACCAAAGTGGATGGCGGCGGTAACGACCGGGACGTAGTAGATCGGATAGTAACTGCTGTTGATGCCAATCTCACCAGTGTGATTGATCAGCAGAGTGGCCAGCAGGATCTTGATCAGCACCACTGCAGCGCGTCCGTAGCGCGGCCAGTTGGCGATGATTCGTCCTTCGGCCAGCTGCACGACCCCAATCGCCAGCAACACCAGCTGCTTGTGAGGTTCCCACACTGGCGGCAACGCCGCCAGACCCAGCAGGAAGAAGAGCCAAAGCACATCCATCCAGGTGATGCGGCTTTGTTTTTCTTCGTTCATGCAATGCAGGGTGCGACCTGCGGACCTTACTCGTCAGCAGTGTATCTCGCCTAACATCCGGAGCGTCAACGGACCTCTCTTTCGGAGGGACGCCGGCGCTGGCGAGGGTTTAAGGAATCTCCGGCCTCTCCCCCCGCGCTCCCGGTACAATGGCCGGGCCCATGTTTACGAGCTCGACCCAGGATTCCTTAGATTTCCACAGTAGCCCAAACGGGCCATTCACAGGCTCCTTCCCAGCCCTTACCCTGATGTTGAGCAGACTTCGGGGGAGGGCTGTTCGACAAACGTCCCATGACTTAACAAAGTCTGGGACGTTTTGTATTGTGCGCCACATCGCACGCCTGACCGATCCCACCGCCAAAAAGAAACGACCTGCCAGCCCCGCTACCGCGGAAAGGACCATCCATTGAAGGCCCTTGTACTCAAAGAACCCGGGCGTGCGGAGATCGGGTCAGTGCCCGAACCAGCGGTGGGCCCGGGCAGTCTCCTGTTGAAGGTCCGCATGGTGGGTTTCTGCGGAAGCGATTTGAACTCCTTTCGTGGCCGCAACCCGTTAGTATCGTTTCCCCGAATTCCCGGGCACGAAGTTTCGGCCACCATTGTCGAGAGCAGTAATCTGAATCCCGCGCTGGCTGCCGGCCTGGATGTGACGCTGTCGCCTTACACCAACTGCGGGCGGTGCGCTTCCTGCCGCCGCGGCCGTCCCAATGCCTGCCAGTTCAATGAGACCCTCGGGGTGCAGCGGGATGGCGCGGCCACGGAATACATCGCCGTGCCGGCGGAGAGAATTTATCCGGCGAAGCTTACTCTCAAGGAGTTGTGCCTGGTGGAACCGCTGACCGTCGGCTTCCACGCGGTGGCCCGCGGACGTGTGACTGCCGAAGACACGGTAGCGATCCTGGGCTGCGGCGGGGTCGGGCTCGGCGTGGTGGCCGCTTCCGGCTTTCGCGGCGCAAAGACCATTGCCATCGACAAGGACGACGAAAAGTTAAACACTGCGCGGGCTGCGGGCGCTACTCATTCCATCAACACCGCCAGGGAGGCGCTGCATCCGCGACTGGCTGAACTCACCGATGGCCGCGGCCCCGATGTGATCGTCGAGGCCATCGGATTACCCGAAACCTTCCGCGCCGCTGTAGAAGAAGTGGCCTTCACCGGCAGAGTCGTGTATATCGGTTATGCCAAAGAGTTGGTGGCCTACGAGACCCGGCTGTTTGTGCAGAAGGAACTGGACATTTTAGGGTCGCGAAACGCGCTGCCGGAAGATTTTCGCGACGTGATCCACATGCTGGAGGAACATCGCTTTCCGGTGGACGAGGCCGTCAGCTCAATCGTGACCCTGAATGAAGCTCCGCAGGCCCTGGCGGCGTGGAGTGAGAATCCGTCGCGGGTAAAGAAGATCATGATGCGGATGGACTGAAGCCAGGGCTGTGTTTGTGTAGTTGCTCGTGTGGTGGGTTTGTGTGGTCGCGGGCGGCTCGCCCGCGAGCTCCGCATGCAAAGTTAAAGGCCGCGGGCGAGTCGCCCGCGACCACACTCGAATACCACACTCGAAGCAAGAGATCACTCTATGCAGATATCGAACCCCGCTGCCAGTCCAGCTACAAGTGACACTGGCCACCAGCCGCTCTTCCCCGCCGGGCATCTCCTGCCTTTCTTCCTGGTTACAGCGCTGTTTTTCTTGTGGGGAGTGCCCAACAACCTGAACGATGTGCTGATCCGTCAGTTCATGAAATCATTTGCCATTACCAGGTTCCAGGCCGGCCTGGTGCAGTCCGCCTTTTACATGGGCTACTTCGTCCTGGCCATGCCGGCGGCACTGATCATGCGCAAGCTCGGATACAAGGCCGGATTCGTCATCGGTCTGCTCCTGTTCAGCCTGGGGACGTTCCTGTTCTGGCCGGCGGCGCTGGCGGGGCGTTACGTTTTTTTCCTGCTCGCCCTTTTCGTGATCGCCAGCGGATTGTCGTTTCTCGAAACTGCCTCCAACCCCTTCATCGCGCAGTTAGGCGATCCGGAGAGTTCGGAGAGGCGTCTCAACTTCTCGCAGGCCTTCAACCCCCTGGGCTCAATCAGCGGGGTGCTGATTGGCACCGCGTTCATCTTTTCGGGCGTGGAACTGAGTTCGCAACAGGTTGATGCGATGAAAGCCCAGCACCTCTATGACGCGTATTTGCGGTCGGAAACGCTGCGCGTGGTCAAACCCTACCTGGTGCTGGGAGCGGTCGCGTTGATCTGGGCCATCCTGATCCTGCGAACCAAATTTCCCGCAATCCAGAGCGAACACGAAGCCGGTGGCGATCACGGACGCTTCCGCGACCTGCTCCGCTATCCGCATTTCATGCTGGCTGTAGTAGCACAATTTCTATACGTCGGGGCCCAAGTGGGGACCTGGAGTTATTTCATCCAGTATGTGCAGGATTACACTCACCAGCCGGAAAAGGTCGCGGGATACTTTCTCACCGGCACTTTGGTGGCCTTTGGTGTCGGGCGCTTTATCTCCGCCTACCTGATGCGCTTCATCGCTCCCAACAAATTACTGGGCACCTATGCTCTGTTCAATATCGTGCTGGTGAGTGTCGCCGTGCTGCGGCCGGGCTGGGTGGGATTGTGGGCAGTCTTTCTCACCAGCTTCTTTATGTCCCTGATGTTTCCTACAATCTTTGCGCTGGGACTGAAAAAACTTGGGCCCAACACGAAGATCGGCGGCTCACTGCTGGTGATGGCAATCGTCGGCGGGGCCGTGCTGACGCCGCTCATGGGCCTGATTGCGGAAGCCCACGGTATCGCGGGAGCGTATCTGGTTCCGCTCGTCGCCTATGTGTTTGTCGCGGCCTACGGGTTTGCCGGAGCCAAGGCCGGACTCTCTGAAGAATCCGCGTGAAGACGACTCGGGTCCCGAATAGCGGTGTAAACACTGATCACGGAGAAAACATTCATGCCTCTCCTGCCCTTGAACTCCTTGCGAAGACAGCTAGCAGGACTGCTGGTTCTCGGAGTTGCCGCCGCCTTCCCTTGCTTTGCCCAGGCTCCGGCATCGCCGACGGCTCCCACGGCCTCCGAAGATCCTGCCGTCATCGACCAGGCGTGGCAGAAGGCGAGCGCGAAGTATGACGCTCCGCGCACTGCCATCCTCAATGACGTGGACCGGGTCGCGCACCAGGGCCCGTTCCGTCCCGACTGGGAGTCGCTCGAAAAATACCAGGTCCCCGAATGGTACAAGGACGCCAAGTTCGGAATCTTCATTCACTGGGGCGTCTATTCCGTCCCCGCCTTCGGCAACGAGTGGTATCCGCGCAACATGTATAGAAAAGATTCGGATGAGTACAAACACCACATCGCCACCTACGGCCCGCAGGACAAGTTCGGCTACAAGGATTTCATCCCTATGTTCAAAGCCGAACACTTCGACCCTGCGGCCTGGGCCCGCCTGTTCAAGGAGTCCGGCGCGAAGTACGTGGTCCCCGTGGCCGAGCATCATGACGGCTTCGCCATGTATGACAGCGGTCTGAGCGACTGGACTGCGGCCAGGATGGGTCCGAAGCGCGACATCATTGGCGACCTGGCCAAGGCGGTACGGGCGGAGGGCCTGCACTTCGGAACCTCCTCCCACCGCGTGGAACACAATTTCTTTCTGGGCGTGGGCCGCACGATTCCTTCCGACATCAACGACCCGAAATACGCCGCCTTCTACGGCCCGGCGCACACCTGGCTCGAAGCCAGGCGGGGCACGCCGCTCGGCAACGATTTTACCTACGTCTCTTCCGCTTGGGCGGACGACTGGCTGGCCCGTTCTTCCGAGATCGTCGAGAAATACCATCCCGACATCATGTACTTTGACTGGTGGATCGGGCAGCCTTCCATCCGTCCCAACCTGACGCGCTTCGCGGCGTTCTACTACAACGCCTCGCTCAAATACGGCGACCACGTTGGAGTGATCAACTACAAAGACTGGGCCATCGAAGAACATTCCGCGGTGCTCGACCTGGAGCGCGGACAACTCGGCGACATTCGCCCGCTGTACTGGCAAACCGACACCTCGATCAGCAACAAATCCTGGGGTTACATCAAGAACGACACCTTCAAGTCGCCGCAATTTGTGGTGCAGCAGCTCATCGACATCGTCAGCAAAAACGGCAATCTGCTCCTGAACATCGGCCCCAAGTCCGATGGCACCATTCCCGATGAAGTGCAGCAGGTGCTGCGCGATGTAGGTTCATGGCTTGCGGTGAACGGCGACGCGATTTACGGCACGCGTCCATGGAAGACTTACGGCGAAGGGCCGACCCGGGTCGCAGCGGGCTCGTTTCATGACACTGATACCGCCAACTACACCGCCGAAGACTTCCGCTTCACCACGAAAGGCAACGCCCTGTACGCCATTGAAATGGGCTGGCCCGCCGGCGGAGAAGCGATCATCCATTCGCTCGGCACTACCGTGGGCAGCCAGAAAGTTGAGTCGGTTGCGTTGCTGGGCTCGCAGGCAAAGATTCAGGCGCGGCAGGAGGCTGATGGCTTGCACCTGCAGCTTCCGGCGCAGGCTCCCGGGAAGTATGCTTATGTTTTCCGCGTGCTTTTTGAAAACACAGACCGCTAGACTGCGGGTTCCAATCGATCAGGAGGCGCTCGTGCTTCGTACGCAGATCGGTAGAGTCACCGGCATCATGTTCTCTGTTCTGTTCTGCTTTTTGGTGCTGCCCGGTCTTCAGGCCCAACCCTCGCACTACGAAGCGACGATCGAGTCGCTCAACCAGCATCCGCTTCCGCAGTGGTACGCGGATGCCAAGCTCGGAATATTTATTCACTGGGGTCTGTACTCGGTTCCGGGATGGGCCCCGCTGACCCATCCTGAGCATGATTTCGGCAATCAGGATTACATCGTCAACAATCCGTACGCCGAGTGGTACTTCAACACCATGCGACTGGAAGGCTCGCCCACCCAGGCGTACCACCGGGAGCATTACGGCGCCAACTACGACTACTACAATTTCGCCCCCATTTTCGACCGCGAGATCCAGAAGTGGAATCCCGATGCCTGGGCCAAAGTGTTCCGCGACGCCGGCGCGAAGTATGTCGTGCTCACATCGAAGCATCACGATGGATTTACCCTGTGGCCAAGTTCCACGCCAAATCCCACGCTGCCCGCGGACCGCCAGCACGCGACCCGCGACATCGTCGGCGAATTGACCACTGCCGTCCGCAGTCAGGGCCTGCGCATGGGTCTGTACTATTCCGGCGGATACGACTGGACCTTTGTGCCCGGCCCCATCCGCAATAAGGAAGATCATCAGAAGGTAAAGCCGCAGAGCGAAGCCTACGGCAAATATGCGGACGCGCACATGCGGGAACTGATCGAGCGCTATCATCCCGCGCTGCTGTGGAACGACATCGACTATCCCAAGTCCGGACATCCGCTGGAGATCATGGCGGAGTATTACAACACCGTGCCCGATGGCGTCATCGACGACCGCTTCGGAGTCAAGCACTCTGATTTCAAATCTCCGGAATACCAGACCCTCGACCACATCAGCCCGATCAAGTGGGAGGAATGCCGCGGCCTGGGACGCTCCTTCGGCTACAACCGCGCCGAAGGCGAAGCCGAGACCATCGCTCCCGATGAACTGATCCATCTGCTGGTCGATATTGTGAGCAAGAACGGAAATCTTCTGCTTGACGTCGGCCCGGAAGCCGACGGCACAATCCCGCCGGTCCAGATGAGCCGCCTGCAGGCGCTGGGGGCGTGGCTGCAGCAGAACGGCGAAGCCATCTATGGTACTAAGCCGTGGAAGCGCGCAGTGGGCGAGACCACGGAAGGAACCCCCGTGCGGTTCACGCAGAAGAATTCCGTGGTTTATGCCACGCTGCTCGCTCAGCCGAAAGCAACCAGCATCACACTCAAGGGTGTTTCTCCCAAGGCGGGCTCCAAGATTTACCTGCTGGGAAATTCGAAGCCCGTCGCCTGGAGGCAACAGGGCGATGATATTCGCGTTGATTTGCCTGCCACGCTTCCGGGGCATTATGCCTGGGTACTGAAGCTGGCAGGGCCGGTGTCCTGACCTGGAAGGAAAGCAAACCAAACAATGAAGCGACGATTCTGTCTGACTCTGGACCTGAAGAATGATCCCGCGCTGATTGCGGAGTACAAGCGCTATCACCAGAAGATCTGGCCGGAGATTACCCAAAGCATAAAAGACTCCGGCATCGAGGACATGGAGATTTACCTCCAGGGCGCCCGCATGTTCATGATCATGGAAGTGAACGAGCGCTTCTCCTTTGAAGCCAAGGGAAAGGCTGACCTTCAGAATCCGAAAGTTCAGGAGTGGGAGAAACTGATGTGGAAGTTTCAGCAATCGCTCCCCGAAGCCAACCCCGGCGAGAAGTGGTTGCTCATGGAAAGAATATTCAAGCTGGAAGGCTGATGCGGTGGTTGGATTTCTTTGCGTCCTTGGCGGTTTTCCTTTGCGACCTTTGCGGTTAAGGCTTTTCCTTGATGCCGCGCCACGATCTAAACCTCTAACCGCAAAGGTCGCAAAGGAAAACCGCAAAGAACGCAAAGCAACGCCAATCTTCGCTGGCTAGACGGCGGCCATGGTTCGCGACTCAACCAGCCGTGCCGCGAGGAATTCCAGATACTCCTCGACTCCCTCGCCGGTCTTGGCGGAAAGCTGGAAGACCCGCATGCCCGGGCGGACGGCCTGGATGTTGCGCCGCGTAGCCTCGGAGTCGAACTCAACCGCCTCGGCCAGATCGCTCTTGGTAACGATAGCCACGTCGGCACTGTTGAAAATCGTCGGATACTTGAGCGGCTTGTCTTCACCCTCCGTCACCGACAGCAGCACCACCCGAAGATCTTCCCCCAGATCGTAGGAAGAAGGACAAACCAGGTTGCCCACGTTCTCGATGAAGAGAAAGTCCAGTTGGCCGAGGTCCCATCCTTCTTCGTCCACAGCACGCTGCACCATGGCGGCCTCCAGGTGGCAGAGCGTTCCGGTAATGATCTGCTTCACCGGGGCCTGGCTGCGGGCCAGTCGCACCGCGTCATTTTCAGTTGCCAGATCCCCCACCAGGGCAGCGACGCGAAAGCGCGAGCGCAGCAGGGTTAGTGTCTTTTCGAGAAACGCGGTCTTGCCTGAGCCGGGGCTCGAAACCAGGCTCACCACGAACACTCCCGCTGCGTGAAAGCGATTGCGAAGGGCGCGGGCCACCACATCGTTCTGCTTCAATACGTTCTTTCGGACTTCCACCATTCGGGGTTCCGGATTCATCACTGTATCTCCAATGCCACCACTTCAAGTTCTTTGCCGTGAATGATCTCGGAAGTGGGCGCGCCGCATTCCGCACAGCAAAATAGTTGCACGGAACTCAGAGGCCGCTGCACTTTGCAATGCGGACAAAAGATCACCACGGGCACATCCTCGATGACCAGGCGCGACCCGCGCAGCGGCGTATCGTCGCAGGCCATCTCGTAGGACGAGAGCAGCGCCTCCTTCACCACGCCTGCAAGCGCGCCCAGCTTGAGGTGCACGGCGTTGACCTGCACGCCGCGCTGCAGCGCTTCCTCCTGCGCCATTTCGACAATGCTCATCGCGATGGAAAGTTCATGCATGGGTCAATGCGCCACTCCGGCGTCATGATGGCAAAGCAGCAGACCTCAGGCGCTGAAGCGCGACAGTTTCAATTCCTATCGGCACGGCTGAAGCCGTGCCCTTCCCAAACCGCGTCCCGCCCGACTTTCCGGCAGCCTCTGGACTCGCGGCCATCCTCGTCGCCTCGCGCGCCGAACTTCGCAGTCGCTTCACGCCAGGTCCTTCGCCAGTTCGGGATGAGGGCTGGCAAGGAGCAGCGGAGGGGCAAACGCCGCCAGTGCTGCCTGGCCCAGACTTATCCCGCCATCGTTTGGCGGCACCGCATGGTTTGTCCACACAGAAACCGCTTCCGGCGCCAGCAGCGTCTTTACATTTTCGAGCAGCAACTCGTTCTGGAAAACTCCTCCCGACAGAACGATGGTGTCGAGAGCATGTTCATGGCAAAGCGCAATCGCACCATCCCTGAGGCCTACGGCAACTCCTCGCTGGAAGGCGCGCGCGATCTCTCGCCGGATCCCGGCCGCGCAGTCGATCACGGATCACGCCCTGCAGCAGCGGCCGGAAATCCAGCTCCGCACCGGTGAACGGGAAAACATACGCCTCGGCGTCGGAAGCACTCCGCGCCAGCTGCTCGACCCACATCGCAGCCTGCCCTTCAAAGGAAATCTCCCGGGTGAACCCAAGCAAGGCTGCAACCGTGTCGAAAAGCCTGCCCATCGAAGTGGTGGAAAAAGTCCGCACGTCCTTGGTCACCAGCTCCAGGGCGTTTCCAAATCGCCCGGGAAAGTTGAAAGGCGGCGCGGTCAAGTCTGGCAAGGCATCCAGCTGCGCCAGAAAACCCGCCGCAGCCTGCACCGGGCATTGCGCCGCCGCGTCCCCGCCGGGAAGCGCGGCGTTGCGGAGGTGAGCGACGCGCTCAAAGCCATCGTTGACGCTGCCTAAGAAAATCTCGCCGCCCCAGATGCTGCCATCGTCTCCGTAGCCCGTGCCGTCGAAGCTCACTCCCAGCACGCGCTTGTTCCACTCGCCTCGTTCGGCCAGCACCGACGCCACGTGCGCGCGGTGATGCTGCACCGCTACCGTCTGACGAGCGCCCAAACCCGAAGCGTGAAGCGCCGAGACATACTGCGGATGACTGTCATGCGCCACCAGCACTTCATCCCAATCCACGTCGTACATCGCCACCAGGTCGGAGATGGTTTCCTGAAAAGCGCAGAAGGCTTCGTAATGTTCAAGGTCCCCGATGTGCTGGCTGACGAAAGCCTGGCCATCGACCACCAGCGTGATGGTATTTTTCAAATCGGCGCCCAGCGCCAGGATCGGCCGCCCGCAGGGAACAGTTGCCACCGCACCGGGGGCATATCCACGCGCCCGCCGCAGGATGACGGGACCGAAAGCGCCATCGCGAACCACGGAATCGTCAACCCGGCGCGCAATGGGCCGCTGCCCAATCAGGAATGCGTCCGCGATACCGGAGAGGCGCTGCAGGGCACTGTTGTCCTGATAGGCGATGGGCTCACTCGAGCGGTTGGCGCTGGTCATGACCAAAGCTTCCGGCGCGCCCGCCGCAAACAACAGGTGATGCAACGGAGTGTAGGGAAGCATCACTCCCAACTCGTTGTTGTGCGGAGCCACACCGGCCAGATTAGCTTCTGCCGGAGCGAGCACAATCGGTCGAGCGATGGAAGTGAGCAGGTCTTCGCTGTTCGAAGAGAGTTGCACCAGCCTGCGGACCTCATCGAGGTCCCGGGCCATGACCGCAAACGGCTTTTCCTTGCGATATTTGCGCTCGCGCAAAGCCGCCACGGCCGCGGGATTTCGGGCATCACAAGCCAGGTGATACCCGCCCAGTCCTTTTACCGCGACGATTTTTCCCGCCCTTAACAGTGCAGCCGCGTGGTGAATGGCACCTTCCGTTCCGGAAATTGTTTTTCCCTGCGGCTGCAGATAATAACTGGGCCCGCACGCCGGGCACGCCACCGGCTGCGCATGAAAGCGGCGGTTGTCCGCGTTGCTGAATTCTTCCGCACAATAATCGTCCAGCGGCCAGTCCTTCATCGTCGTGCTGCCGCGGTCGTAGGGCAGGCCCAGGACTACGGTGTAGCGCGGGCCGCAGTTGGTGCAGTTGATGTAGGGATAACCGTAGCGCGGATTGCGGGGATCGAAAAGTTCTGCGAGGCAATCCTCGCACACCGGCAGGTCAGGTGAAATCCGGACGGTCGGGCGCTCCCGGCGCTGGCTTTCGCGGATGGTAAATCCGTTCACGCCCAGGGGCGCAACTTCCTGAACTTCCATCTCTGCAATGCTGGCCGCGGGCGGCGGCTGCATTTTCATCTCCCGCACAAACGCCTGCAAACCCTGCTCCGCGCCTTCCAGGTAGATCTCGACGCCTTCTTCGCCGTTCAGCACCCAGCCTCCGAGGGTGTTGGCGCGGGCTAGGCGATAGACAAAGGGACGAAAGCCCACGCCCTGCACCACACCGCGGACCCGAATGGAACAGGCGCTGGCCATGATCACTCCACGTCCACGACGCAACTGTGTCCCTGCCAGCCGACCTGGACAACCTTGCCATCTTCCACCAGCAGCGGAACGTTGCGTTGCCCGCGCGCCACCTCGCGCATGCGCACGCGGGCTGCGGCATCGGCTTCAACGTCGTATTCCACAAACTCCGAGCGTTTCCATTCCAGCCAATCGCGCATTTCCCCGGTGTAAGGGCAGCGCGCAGTGCCGTAGAGTTCAAGCCTGGCCACGTTCGAGTACCTCCAGCGATTCACGGATGACGTGATAAATCGAAGCCTGGATTTCCTGAATACGAGGAATGTAATCGCACTGCACCACCACCGGAAAATCCGCCAGGCCCTTGCGCTTGATTTCGCCGCCGTCGTAACCCAGCAAGCGCGACGGTCAACAGATTCCGTTTGCGGGCCTCTTCAAGCGCCATGATGATGTTGCGCGATCCGCCGCTGGTCGAAATCGCGACCGCAACATCGTCCGGGCGGGCCTGCGCGATCAACTGGCGCAGGAAGATGGCCTCGGTACCAATGTCATTGGCGACGGCCGTGATGTTGGCCGGCTCGAGAGCCAGCGATACCGCGGGAACAGGCTTGAAGCCCAGCGGCGGAAGCACGCAGTCAATGGCCCAGTCATTGGCGTCCGTTGCCGAACCACCATTGCCGAAGATGATGAGTTTGCCGCCGCGCTGCAGGCGCTGGTGAATGGCCAGCGCGGTGTTGCCGATCTGTTCCGACTCTTCGCGTGCCACCTGGCCGCGTAATTTGGCGTCGTCATGCACCTTCATCAGAATCGAGCTTGCGACCTCGCCGAGCAGGTCCGTGGTTCCCTGTTTTTCGGTGCCCAGAAAGGGATAGAGGAATCCCGACTCGCCTACCTCATGACCCAGTTCGCGATGCTCGAAGAAGACGTGCACCGTCTCCCACAGCGTGTGATACAGGATTTCGATCATTTCCTGGTGCATGAACGGGTCCTGCGTGGGAGCATCGAGAGCGTAGGAGCCCTCCATGCCGGGAAGCGCAAAGGTCATCGCATCCTGCAAGTGGGCCAATTGCAGCGTCGCCCAGACCTCAGGATCGCCTTCGGGCGGGCCGAATCCCATGACAATGTCTTCGGGATGAAGGATGGCCTCGAGCCAGGGACGGAAGAGGATCGACAAATCCAGTGCGGGCAGCGCGCGCTTGCCCACAATCACGGGATGAACGAATTCCACCGAGACGTGCTGGGCATCGGTGGCGTAAGGCCCGCGTCCGAAGGCCAGGAGGCGCCCCCCGCGTAGAAATCTTTCCGACATCTCGCGGCAGGCTTCGGCCAGCCGCGGCGCCTCGCGCGAGAAGAACTGTTCGTATAGTTCGTTCCTCTCGAGCAGCCGCTCTTCCACCTGGCTTGCGAGTTTGACCGCTGTCACCATGGTTTTCTGCTCAACAAATGCGCGGCAGAGGATCGCCGACCAGCATATCCACGATGCGGCTGCCTCCGTAACGGGTCGTCACCAGCACCGTGCCCGCCGGCTGTTCGCGAACTTCGCCGATCACCTGGGCTTCGCTTCCGTCCGGCACCAGGCTCAAAGCGTTGATTGCGGCGTCGGCGTACTCGGGCGAAACCACTGCCAGAAATTGCCCTTCATTCGCGATGTGCAGCGGATCGAGTCCGAGCAACTCACATGCGCCGCGCACTGTATCGCGCACCGGAATCTGATCTTCAAAGAGAACCATGCCCAGCCCGCAATCCCGCGCCAGCTCGTTTAAGGATGTAGCCGCCCCGCCCCGGGTTGGATCGCGCATCCATCGCACGCCCGGACCGGCGGCATGAACCAGTGCTTCGACCAGGGGCAGCACGGAGCGCGTGTCGGAACGAAGGTCCGCTTCGAGATCGAGCTCGCCGCGCGCCAGCAGGATGGTGATGCCATGGTCGCCGATCGGCCCGGAAAGCAGAATCTTGTCGCCGACGCGCACCGAGCGCGGATCGATGGTCACTCCACGAAGCAGCCGGCCGATCCCGGTGGTGGTGACGTACATCTGGTCCGCCTTGCCGTGTTCGACCACTTTGGTGTCTCCGCCGGCAATGCGAACTCCCGCGTCCCGCGCCGCTTTTGCCATGGCACGAACTTCCGCCTCGAGCACCGGCGTGGGCAGCCCAGCTTCGAGTACGAACGTGACCACCAGGGCCTCGGCACGCGCGCCCGATACCGCCAGATCGTTCACCGTGCCGTTCACCGCGAGTTCGCCAATCGAGCCGCCGGGAAAAGTCAGCGGCTTTACCACAAAGCTGTCAGTCGTGATTGCTACTGTGCTTCCGTTGATATCGACGTGCGCGGCATCGCCCAGGGGCCCGGGAGCCGATCCAAAAAGCAGTGGCGCAAAAAGACCTTCGACCAGTTTGCGGCTGGCCTTACCTCCGGCGCCGTGCGCCATCTCGATTTGAGGATCGCGAAACCGGACAGGCGCGGGCTTGACGTCCATCGCAACCTGATCGCCTACGCAATCATTGTCTACGCGATCGAGGTCAGGCTGGTCGCCATTGCTGCTTTCCGGTGTTCGTAGTTGTGATAAGCGGCGCATGATCCTTCCGATGACACCATGAGTGCGCCGATAGGATGCTCCGGCGTGCACTCACGGCCAAAGAGTTTACACTGGTGCGGCTTCAGCACGCCCTTCAGCACTTCTCCGCATTGCGCTGCCTTCGGGTCGGTCACGCGAATGCCCGGGACCGCAAAGCGCTGCTCCGCGTCCCATGCCGCGTACTTGTCATTCAGCCGAAGCGCCGACTGCGAAATGAAGCCCAGGCCGCGCCACTCGAAATAGGGGCGCAACTGAAAAACTTCGGCCATGGCGCGAAGCGCCGCGCGGTTGCCTTCCCAGGGACAACGCGCTTGTACTGGTTCTCGACCCTGGCTTCGCCTTTTTTCAGTTGACGCAGCAGCATGACAATCGACTGCAACATGTCGAGCGGCTCGAAGCCGGAGACCACAATGGGTTTGTCCTGGTCCTTTGCAATCCACTCGTAGGGACGGCAGCCGATCACAGTCGAGACATGTCCGGGGCCGATGAAAGCGTCCAGACGCATGTCCGGCGAATCGAGAATCGCCCGGATCGCAGGAATGATGGTGACGTGATTGCAAAATACAGAAAAGTTGTCGATGCCTTCAGCCTTGGCGCGCATCAGCGTCAGCGCGGTGGAGGGCGCCGTGGTCTCAAACCCAATAGCGAAAAACATGACGTGCTTGTCGGGATTGAGGCGGGCCAGCTTCAGCGCGTCGGAGGGGGAATACACGATGCGGACGTCCATGCCGCGCGCTTTGTGCTCAAGCGGGCTGCCCTGGGTCCCGGGGACGCGCATCATATCCCCGAAGGCGGCGAAGATTACATCGGGTTGTTGCGCAATGGACAGGCCATCGTCAATGCGCCCCATGGGGAGCACGCAGACCGGACAGCCCGGCCCGTGGATCAGTTCGATATTTTCCGGAAGAATGTCCTTGAGGCCGAAGCGATAAATGGCATGGGTGTGACCGCCGCAGACTTCCATCAGACGATAGTGCCGGTCGCTGCCGGCCAGGCGGCGGATTTCATCGGCCGTCCGTGAAATCAGTTCGGGTTCGCGGAACTCATCTACAAATCTCATGCCGATCCTCCCCCGCAGGCTGGCCTCGCAGGCTGGACGCGGGCAGGCGTCAATTCAAGTCGGCGTCATTTATTCTGAGCTCGGCAGTTTCAATGTCACCGGTTTCGACGTCTTCTGCTTCTTCCAGGCCATAGCCCTGGACTTCCTGCATGGCTCCATCGATCTCTCCCAGCGCGCGCAGCGTGTTCATCTGGTCGAGAGCGTCGCACTCGCTGATCTTGCTCATGGCAAAACCGACATGAATGAGCACCCAGTCGCCGGGCACTGGCCGGTCGTCCTGCAACAGGCCAAGATCAATCCTGCGTCGCACACCGACTACATCAACCAGCGCCGACTCCGCATTGTCGCCGGAGATTTCGACGATCTTTCCTGGTATGGCTAGGCACATGGAACATCCTCCCGGGTGGTCGCTGGTCGTTGGCAAAATCCATAGCTTCCGAGTGCGCGTTGTCCCCTTTGCCCATAAGCCAAACCGACCTTGGCCTTTGGCCAACGACCAAGGGCCAACGACCAATGACCAACGACGCCTTTCAAGCCCTTCGCGCGGCAATGTCAAACGACAGTTTCAACTCGTCCTTCAGCTTCACCGTGCCCCCGGCGGCAGACACCGGCCTGATTTCGTAATCACTCTGGCGTATGGAAAATTCTCCGGCCGCCCGCAAGCTGTCGCCGTTCAGCGTCACTCTCGCGGCAATCGGCTGGTTTTGTGGCACACCATGCAAGGTTAGATCTCCATTCAACGCCGCCGCAAATAACCCTTCGCCCAGCTTCTGGACGGACGAAACCTGCGAGCATTCGTACATGATCTCCGGAAAGCCATCCGTCTCCAGAACTTCTTCATGCATCCTGCGTTCGATTTCACTGCGGTCTGACTTGCTGATGTCGTCGGTCACCGTCAGCGACAACGCCTGCGCCACAATCCGCACGGACGCGTCTTCGAGGGAACTCGAAGTCCACTTCACCTCGCCCTCGAACTCCGGGACCGCAATGGTCGGGTTGTGGCCAAACACCGAAAGCATCCCGGTGGCAAATGCCCGGACAATAAATGTGCTGGCTTTCGCATCCATGACGTATCGAACCGTTGTGGCTGGCGGCGTTCCGACTGTTGACAAACCGATATTCCCCCTGACTTAGTTGCAAACCTCTGGTCGGGCGTTGCTACATGGCCCGCAATTTCAGGTAGCGGTCCAGGTCCGGCAAAGCCAGGCTGGCCAGGTCGCCCACTCCCAGCTGCCCCATGTAACGGCGCGCAATGGGATTGGTGAGAATCAAGCCCGCCCCGAAGACGATCAGCGCCACGCCACCCAGCATGAACAGCGTATCTTTGTCGTTGAAGCTTCCCTTGCCATTTTCCATTGCCCGTCTCCTTCTTCTCCGCAGGATGTTTACCGCTTCAAACCGGTTCTGGAACAAGTCTTGAATCAGGGCCATCACCATTCAGTATCCGGTTCACCAGCGACTCCACCAGCTTGACTGCCTCGTTCACGGCGGCCTCGACTGGCGCGCTCAGGCCCATCTGGCCTTCCTCGCCGCCCAAAGTCTCGGGCTCGCAGCCGACCAGCAGAACGTTCTTCACGTCGATGTTCATCGCCCTGGCCATGCGCAGCACGTTCATGGGATTCATAGCGTGCGCTTCGACCGTGGCGGGAGGAGCATCGGGATCGTCCAACGCTTTCAGGTCGGGCGCGATGACGTAGAGCGTGCCCGGTGCCTCGCCATGCGGACACGCATCCACCAGGATGGTAGTTTCGTAGCCATCCTGCAGGGCGTAGGCGAGATCGAAACCGCGGATGCCGAAGTCGGCCACGCGCACGCTCACGGGAAGCTCAAGGCCAACCATGCGGCGGGCGACTTCGACGCCAAAGGCATCGTCGCCCAGAAAAATGTTGCCGATGCCGGCCACGAGAATGCTGGGCTTCTGCGCAGGCTTGAGTTCGCGAGCGTCATCTTCCGAAAGCGGTTCGACTTCTTCGGCATCAAAGAAAAAACGATGACCCGGCTGGCGCAGCAGGCCCATGTCTCGACCGGGGTCGTTGTCGAGGACCACGCAGACATGACACTTGCCTTCGTAATCCTGCTCGATGCACTCGATGGTGGCAATCTGCCCCGCCAGCGCGATGTCCATTACGTCGCCGCCCTTGCGGGGACGCAGGCGCACGCGGCTGCCGGCCCGCACCTCGACTTCCGAAATCTCGAAATGATCGAGCGGCGTCTTTTCTTCCAGCAACTGCCACTCCCACTCGTTCATTGAGTTTCCTCCTTGAGCGGGCGCAGCCCCCGCAGCACTCCATGCAGCTTCATGAACTGTTCTGCCGGCATGGTCTCGGTGCGTTCCAGCATGGCGCGGGCCCGATCGTCGGATTGGCTCATCTCGCGCTTCTCGTCGTCGGTCAGGGTCATTATGCGCAGCGAAAGAATCTCGTCAATCTCGGTCCCGTCAAACAGATCGCCTGCGCTTTCAGGAGCGATCTGGGGATAGTCATACAGGATGATGGGCGAAGAGAGCAGCGTGTCGCACTGCCCCTGGTCGCCGACCAGCACCGGAAAGGTCCCGACATTCTTGCACTGCGCGGACGTCTCGGAGAGCGCCTCCGGCGGAGCCATCAGCGAAATAAATCGACCGTCCTGCACGCCCAGTACGGTGTGGGTGGAGGCCATGGAACTTAGCAAAGCGTCGTCGCGGGTTGAATCCGCGGCTACTTCGAAAGGCGTGGTGTTACAGACCCGAACGCTGATCTTGAATATTCCGTCCTGAACGTTCTGGCTATTGATTTCGACGGCGCCGCAAAGCGGCTTGCGCTCGCGGATAATCACTCCCACAATCTGCCCGTTGCGGTCACGCAGATGCTCGAATTGTTTTTCCGCGGGGAAGCTGAAAGCATCGGGCACCAGCCTGTAGGCCAGCGCCTCCACGTTGTACACCGGCAGAATAACTTCGCGCTCGACGGCTTCCTGCCAGGGCTGGTAAACGCGGCCCTCCAGCGCCAGCTTCTCCACCAGGCGATACTCCGGAATTTCGCCAGGCAATAATTCGCTGACCGGCATGGTCAGTTGACCAACCGTTCGCGCCACCAGTTGCAGAAAGCGCACTCGAATTTCGAGGCCGGTCATCGAACTGCCTTCCACCAGGCACTCGGTCTGCATGGTCCAGGCCTCACTGCCCTTCTGCGCTTCGCTGTAGGACTGCGGGCAGAGCACGCCAAAGTTCCAGCGCTGCTGATTTTTCACCGAAGACGGGCGATAGGGATAGAGCATGTAGCCCTCGTAAAGCACCGCTTTCGCAATCTGCTCCACCACCGCGAGATTCATCAGATCACCGTCTCTTCCACCGGAATCAGGCTTTCGAGCGCCTCTTCCCAGGTGGGAATGCCATGCTTCACTTTGTACTGATACAGCCGGTCGAAGGCCTCTTTGTGCAAACAGAGCCAGGCGCTGTTGGGATAGTAAGACGCCATCATGTCGCGCCAGGTCTTTACCGGCAGCTTGAAGCGGGCCTCCTTGTCCCAGGAAATGGGCGCGACCTGCAGGCCGCCTTCGCCGCCCTCATAGAAAACCGTGCCACTGAACTGAACGCAAACCGGGACATCGCCGTCCGCCAGTCCGTCGAAATATTTGGTGGCTGCCACGTTGAAATCGAAGGTACACGGCACCGGGAGATCGACCAGGGTCGATCCCTGGAACGACGGCACGACCAGATTGGCGTGCGTCCATAAGAGACTTCGCAGAGTCTGGCCCCAGCGGCTGGGCTCGCCAAAGAGATCGAGCAAGCGTTCCTGATCTTCGGGCGTATATTTGCGGCGAGTGACTTCCAGTTGAATCTGGCAACGCAGGGCGACGGTGTGAATGGTCTGCTCCGGATCGGCGTCGGCCAGGCGAAGCTTGAAGGCCAGCAAAGGGGACGCGGCGTTCGCAACCACCTCGACACCTTCGACGTGAAACGTCAGGTCAGGCATGGGATTCCACTCCCACTTCGACTGCTCTAGATTTCAGGCTGGAGAAGAATTCGCCCAGTTCCCGCCACACTTCGGTTCCGCCGGAGAGGCCCTTCCAGTGCATGCGAATCAGGCCTACCAGCTTGTAGCATTCGTCAATGGGAAGCAGGTAGTATTCCGCGGCGGAATATCCACGGGAATAGCCCAGACGGTTGACCAGCAGCCCTTCCACGTCGGATTCCATTTCGTTCAGAATCGGATTGCGCTCGACAATATCGTTCCAGGATTCCAGCGCCAGCAACGACTCGGTAGCGCCCGCGGGGCTGGGATAAAGCGCAACCACGCGGTTCTCCAGGCTGCTCTTGAGGAAGAAGGCCATGTTGATGGGTACCATCAGCCCGTTCCACTCGGCGTCGCTGAGATTGAAACCGGGGAGTGAGCGCACCCGCCGCGGCACGCGCTTGAACTTGACGCCCTGACCGCTGAACAGGATGGCGCAGGCATCGCAAGTGCAAAGAAGTTTGCGGCGCTCCAGCTCAATCAGGTGCGGATGACTGGGCGTTAACCCGACACTGCACAATTCGCAACGCTCCAGCGGCCGTTCGCGGCGCGCGAACTGGCGCAGCGTCCCAAAGCCGTCGGCGGGTTCGGTCATTGGTCCCAAAGTCATGATTGAAAATCCCAACTCTTCACAGGTAGCGCCGGCATCCTGCCGGGACGGCGGCGCTACACAAATCTGTTTCAATCCGCGCCCTGCGGCGGATGGACCTCGACCTGTAATCCGCCGGAAGTGCCCACCAGCTTGTCCAGGGCCACAAATCCGGAAGCAGGCTTTTCTTCGAGGCCTGCAATGACCAGCGAGGCCATGTCCGGCGCCGCGTCGTACATGGCTTCTTCGAGGGTTGTCTGCGCCGTCCTGGCCGTCGAACCGCAGGTATGCGACCCGGTCTCGATCCGCAGCCGGATGGCGCCGTCGGTCACGCTCAGCAACTCAACTTCACAGCCCTGTTTGCGCAACTGCGGCCGCACCCGGTCAACCGCCTTCACTACCCGGGTCTCGATGTCCTCGGGATGCAGGCCGTAGAGAATCAGCACGCTGCTCACCAGCGCATCCCGGCCCAGCCGGTCAATGATCGCCATGCCCGGCTCACCGGCATCGGCGACGATGTCGAGCGCCTTTTCCAGGGCTGCGCCGTGCAGGTCCATCAGCGACTGCACCAGTCCCTTAGTGGCGGCCCGCACCGCCGGATCGGCAATAGCTTCGATTTCCTGCACCAGCCCGCCAATGCGCTGCATGTCTTCCCGAAAATCTCTGCTGTCAGCCACAAAGCTCCTTGAAAAAACGCATTGTCATCCTGAGCGGAGTGGCGGATTCGCTTCGCGAATCCGCTACGCAGTCGAAGGACCCCTACTTCATTCCTGCCCTTAAATCCTGAGTGAAGGTTCTCCGGAGCTGCCAGGGGTCCTTCGACTTCATCAACCCATTCGCAAAGCGAATGGTCTCTTTCGCTCAGGATGACAAAATGCAAAAAATGGAGTGAGAGCGCAGTCTTGAGATGCCAGATCCCCCTCTTGAGCGTCTCCGGCAATTCCTAGCTACCACCCTCACTCCTTCGCCACCATGGCGCGAGCTCAGGGTTGAAGACCGAACATGGGGGAATGGTGCGTCTCCAGCACTTTGCCGTTCCCCAGATACATATGCACGCCGCAAGGCAGACACGGATCGAAGCTCCTCACCGCGCGCATGATATCGATTCCCTTGAACTTGTCAGGCCCGTTTTCTTCGAAGATCGGAGTGTTTTGCACCGCATCCTCGTACGGACCTGGAGTGCCATAGATGTCGCGGGGATTCGCATTCCAGGGGGTCGGAGGATAGGGATGGTAGTTGGCGATCTTACCCTCCTTGATCACCACATGGTGCGAGAGCACGCCGCGAACCGCTTCGTGGAAGCCGCAGCCAATGGCCTCTTCCGGGACCTTGAATTCAGTCCAGGTTTTGGTGTGTCCGGCATGCAGCTCGGCCAGCGCTTTTTCCATGAAGTGCAGGGCGGCGCAGGCGGCATAGACCTGGAAATAAGTCCGGGCGCGGTCGCGTTCGATGGCATTACTCCACTTGGGAATCTTCCATTCGAACTCGGCCTCCGGCAGCGACGTGGTTTTGGGCAGGTACATCTTCACGCTGCTGCCGGTCGCCTTGATGTATCCGATGTCCACCAGCCCGGCCAGCGCCGTAGCCCACAGGCGAGCGATCGGCCCGCCGCCAGTATCCATCGCCAGATGGTCGCCAGTGCGCTTGTCGAACCAGCGCGGCGACATCACCCAGGTGTACTTGCCGCCAAAGTCACGCTTCTGCGGCCGCGGAATCGTAGTCTGGTTCCAGGGATGGTTCTTGTCCACCGGATTGCCCAGAGGGTCCGTCTTGACGAAGGTCTGCTGGTTCTTCCATTCGTCGTAGTACGAACTGCCCAGCAGAATGCGGATATTCAGATTGATGTCCACCAGATCGGTGGTGACCAGCTTGCCGTCCACCACGATGCCGGGAGTCACGAACATGCTGCGGCCCCAGTTCGTCATGTTCTTGTAGGTGTAGTCGCAATGATCAGGATCGTTGAACGATCCCCAGCAGGCCAGAAGGACACGCCGCCGGCCGACCTCTTCGTAACCGGGCAGGGCGTCGTAGAAGAAGTCGAACAAGTCGTCATGCAGCGGCACGACCTTCTTCATGAATTCCACATACTTCATCAGGCGGACCAGATAGTCGGTGAACAGTTGCACGGTCGGAACCGTGCCCACGCCGCCGGGATAAAGAGTGGAAGGATGAACGTGCCGCCCTTCCATGAGGCAGAACATCTCGCGCGTCATCCGGCTCATCACCAGAGCTTCGCGATAGAACGCTCCAGTGAAGGGATTGAGCGCGGTCATGATGTCGGCGATGGTGCGGTAGCCGTGCGCGCTGGCATGGGGGGCCGCCGTCGATTGCGCCTTGGCCCAAACCTTGGGATTGGTCTCCTTCACCATCTGCTCGCAGAAATCCACGCCGACCAGATTGTCCTGAAAGATGTTGTGGTCGAACATGTATTCGGCGGCTTCGCCCAGGTTGACGATCCACTCCGCGATCGGAGGCGGCTTCACCCCGAACGCCATGTTCTGCGCGTAAGTGGCGCAGGTGGCGTGGTTGTCGCCGCAGATGCCGCAGATGCGGCTGGTGATGAAGTGAGCGTCGCGCGGGTCTTTGCCCTTCATGAAGATGCTGTACCCGCGGAAAATGGACGAGGTGCTGTGACACTCGACCACATGCTTGTTCTCAAAGTCGATCTTGGTAAAGATGCCCAGGCTGCCTACGATCCGGGTGATCGGGTCCCAGTTCATTTCGACCAGGTTCCCCTTTTTTCCGGGAACGTCCTTCGTCGGTGCGGTGATAGTGCTCATTCGATCGCTCCTTTGGACTCAGTAGGAATCTTGTCAGTAAGACCGGGGATGGTATCCGGTGGTCAGTTCTGCGCGTGGATGACGCCACTTCGGCTCCTTGTTGGCCGTCGATTGGGTCATCGAACGCAGGGCACGAATCGCGCGGCCGTAGGCGCCGATGGCTGAACTCGAAACCCGCGCGCCCGGCGGTTCATCCATAAAGGGCATGAACTTGTCGGGGAAGCCGGGCATGGTGCAGCCGATACAGATGCCGCCTACGTTGGGGCAGCCGCCAATTCCGGCCATCCATCCGCGTTTGGGCACGTTGCAGTTCACGACCGGGCCCCAGCATCCCAGTTTCACAATGCATTTCGGGGAGCCATAGACTTCTGCGAAGTCGCCCTGCTCGTAATAGCCGGCGCGATCGCAGCCTTCGTGGACGGTCTTGCCGAAGAGCCACGTGGGGCGCAGCTGATCGTCAAGCGGAATCATGGGCGCAAGTCCCGCCACCTGATAAAGAAGGTAGAGGACGGTTTCCATGAAGTTGTCCGGCTGCACCGGGCATCCCGGAACATTGACGATGGGCAGACCTGCCTTCGACTTCCAGTCCCAGCCCAGATAGTCGGCCAGCCCCATGGCGCCCGTGGGATTGCCTTCCATGGCGTGAATGCCGCCGTAGGTGGCGCAGGTTCCGCACGCGATCACGGCCAGAGCTTTGGGAGCGATGCGATCGATCCACTCATTGGTGGTAATGGGCTGACCGGTCTTGGGATCGGTGCCGAGGCCTGCCCAGTAGCCTTCTTTTTTTATCTTCTCGTTGGGGATGGAACCTTCGACGACCAGCACGAACGGATCCAGTTGGCCCTTCTCCGCCATGTACCAGAATTTCAGGAAGTCGTCTCCGTTCTCATAGGCCAGAACGGGATTATGCAGGTGGACTTTGGGAAGGCCGGGAATGGCTCCCAGCAGAACATCTTCGATACTGGGTTGACTTGCCGCGGTGACCGAAACCGAGTCTCCGTCACAGCCCAGACCGGCGGTGATCCAGAGAATGTGGACCTCAGCGACGGGCGATGGTTTTTGCGTTTTCCGACCGTACGGAACCGTTTCCGCTGCCATAGCTGGTCTCTCCTTTCCCGTCTCGCCTGGGGGACGGGAGCTGTCGAATTTTCTGCTCTGCGATTAGCGGATATTTTTAAAACGTTGCCCGGGTTGCAGTTCTCTTCGCCTTGGAAGGGAAACCTGGAAACAATTGCGCCCTGTTACTGCCGACGCCCCTAGGATCAACAAAAGCAAAGGCCGTCACAAGCAGGAGCCCCACTTATTCGCTTTCATGGGAAGCACTATTTTTTCTATCGGGGTTTCCCTGATGCCGGGAGGGTCGTTTTGGACCGCCCGACGCGGACGGTGCCCCATTCATTTCGCGTCCCTTGCGAAATGAGTGGGGCGCCATGCGAAATGAATGGGGTTAGTGGCTCAATTCGAAACCGTCCGTTCCCCAGCGGCGCCATCCTGAGGGACTTCAGTCCTGAAGAGCCTGCCCTGAGCGAAGTCGAAGGGATCTGGCGTGCATCGGCAGCAACGCCGGGGCAAACGCGTGTATCTACTTCACGCCAGATCCTTCACGGCCTGAAGGCCGTTCAGGATGAGGCCAGTGGATAAGGAGAAATTTCAAACTGAGCCACTACCTGAATGTTGCACCGCGCGACACTATGCCGTCTTTTCGTTCATGCTCCATTGAATTGCATGCTGCATGAGTTCGCGGGCGCTGCGGAGAGACAGCTTTTCCTTGATGTGCGCCTGGTAGGATTCGACCGTCTTTACGCTGATGTGTAATTCTTCGGCAATCTGCCGGGTCCCGTGACCTTCTCCGATCAAACGAAATACTTCGAGTTCGCGATCACTCAGGTCGGCGATGGAGGAATGACGCAGCGTGCCCGATCCGGTGATGTAGTGTTTCAGCATCCGGTTGGCGATGCGGTCGCTCACATAAATCTCGCCGCCCAGGATGCGGCGCAGCGCGACCAGCACTTTTTCCGTCGCCTCCTGCTTCATGATGTAACCATTGGCCCCCGCCCGCAGCGCGCGTTCCGCGTAGATTGACTCGTCGTGCATGGAGAGGATCAGCACTGGGAGCGCCGGATGCACATTCCGGATGTTCTTAAGCAGGTCGAGCCCGTCCGGGCCATTGAGCGAAATATCCACGATGAGCACATCCGGCCGCGCGGACGACAGCACGTGCATGGCGCCACTGGCTTCTTCGGCCTCACCGCAAACCACCAGGTCAGCCTCCTGATTGATGAGCAGCGCCAGTCCCTGGCGCACGATGGGATGATCGTCCACTACCAGGATTCGGCTCTTTCTGGTTGCAACGTTGTTTTGAACCTTGTGAGTGGAGTTCATATTTCTTAGTCCTCGACCGGAAACAGGCAAGTAACCGTCGTCCCGCGGATCTCACCCCGTTGTATCTGCAACGAAGCTCCGATCATCCGGGCCCGGTAGTTCATAAGATGAAGTCCCATGCCCACGCCTTTGCCCGAAACCTCCCGAATACCAGTGCCGTCGTCCTCAATGATCAGGGTACCCTGCCCCTGGGCGGCGGCGAGTTGAATCACGATCTGCTCGGGTTGGCCGTGCTTGATGGCATTGTTCACGGCCTCCCGCGCAATATAGTAGAGATGGGTCGCCATGGCGTCATCATGAATCAGCACCGGAGCAAAGCACCGGAAGCGGCACGGGACCCCGAACAGGTCCTCCGCCTCTCCCGCCCATTGCTGGAGCGCCGACATCAGCCCCCGCGCATCGGAGACCACCGGCAGCAGGCCGCGCGCCAGTTCACGCGTCTTATTAATCGCCTCGTTCACCAGTTTCACGATCTTGGCTGCGTCTCCGGCCTCCGGCAAGCCCTTTTCCATGAGCTTCTGCTCCTGCACTTTACTCATAAAGGCAATGCCGGTTAGATGCTGTCCCAGGCCATCGTGCAGATCCTGTCCGATGCGACGCTGTTCCCTTCCACTGATCTCAAGTATGGTTTTCTCCAGGTGTTTGCGCTCTGTGATGTCGCGGATGGCGCTCGAAACCAGCACCCCTTCCTCGGTTTCCAGAGGGCTCAGACTGATCTCCACTGGAAACTCATGACCATCCTGGTGCAAGCCGTAAAGCTCTGCGCCGGCCCCCATAGGCCGAACTCGCGGCTCTTCGACAAAAGTTTCCCGGTGTTCCGAGTGTTTGCGCCGCAGCCGGGGCGGCACCAGCAGTTCCAACGCTCTGCCCAATAGCTCTTCCCTGTGATATCCGAACAACTTCTCCACCTGGGCGTTGACCAGGACAATCTTGCCCTCCCGATTGACCACCACCACGGCGTCCGGCGCCGCCTCCAGCAGGCCGCGGAATTTGGCCTCGGCTCGCTTGCGCTCGGTGATGTCAATGCCTGAAGCGATCACGTAACTCGCAGCTTCACTGGCACCCGGAAGGATCGTGGTTGACCATGCAATGATTCTCTGCCGTCCGTCGCGGCTGACCCACCGGCTTTCGTATTCGTTGGGGCGCTCGTCGGCGCAGGTCTTCTGGAACGACGTCTTGAAATGCTCCACCTCTTCTGGAACCAGGAACAGGTCCCAGATACACCGTCCACGAACTTCCTCGAAGGAATATCCCGTCATTTGCTCGCAGGCCCGGTTGAAGCGGATGATTCTGCCGTCCGGATCCAGCACCACGACCAGGGCCCCCACGGTGTGGAGAATGGCGGAAACTACGTTCCGCTCTTCCTGCAAAGCCTCCTCAGTGCGCTTCAGGTCAGTAATGTCGAACCCAACGCCATGGATGAACCAGGGCTCGCCGTCTGCCTTGCGAATCATCTTGGCTTCACAATGAAACCAGATCACGCGGCCATCGCGTGCCACCACGCGATAAGCCGATCGCAGAGGACTTCCGGTAAGAAACATCTCGGCCGCCTCGGTACTCCAGCGCTGCTTGTCGTCAGGATGGATGTGGCTGTACCAGCGCACCGGATCTTCCAGCCATTCTTCTTGTGAGAACCCCAAAGCCGCCTCGATCTGCGGACTCACGTAGGCCTCGCCGATGCCGCGATCGAGATAGGCCATGAATACGACGGCAGGAATCTGCTCGACCAGGGCGCGATATCTGGCTTCCAGATTGGGGAGCTGCGGATCCGCAGCCGGCGCGGCGGCCGGCTGTTCCGGCGGATACACGATGCGCCGGGCAACGCCGGCATTCTGAGTAAAGACTCCCGCCAGCTCCTGAAGAATCTCCTCGGCCTGTGCAGGGTAAATGTCCGGATCGGCCAGTGTGGGGCGGGCGCCCTCGCCCGCCGCCTTTGACTTTGGCATTCCCAGACCTATATCCACGTCATCAACTCCACGGGCGTTGCGCCTGGCCAGACCGCTACAGCAACATCACGCTAACCATCCACACCAACCCCAAACCCAACTCCAAAAGCGTCGGACAGAGCCTGCCCTGAGCGAAGTCGAAGGGAGTGTCCGACCCACACCACCGGCCCACACATTCAGCGCGGGCGTTTGCGCCATCCGGGCTCTTTGTTGAGCGATGCCTGGGTGAAGCGCCGCAAGGCGTGAATGGCGCGTCCATACGTCTGCACCGCGGCCGAAGACAACAGCGAACCTGGCGGCTGGTTCATGAACGGCATGAACTTGTCGGGAAAGCCCGGCATCGTACAGCCGATGCAGATTCCGCCGACATTCGGACAGCCTCCGATCCCACCCATCCAGCCTCGCTTGCCCACGTTGCACTGCACAACCGGGCCCCAGCATCCCAGCTTGACGATGCACTGCGGTGATCCATATTCGTCGGCAAACTGTGCCTGCTCGTAGTAGCCGCCGCGGTCGCATCCTTCGTGCACCGTACTGCCAAATAACCAGGTGGGGCGTAACGCGTCATCCAGCGGAATCATGGGGGCGCGTCCGGCGGCCATGTGCAGCAGGTACAGAAGCGTCTCCATGAAATTATCCGGCTGCACCGGACATCCCGGCACGCACACGATCGGAATCTCCGCCTTCGAACGCCACTGCCATCCCAGATAATCCGCCAGGCCCATGCAGCCCGTGGGATTGCCTTCCATGGCATGGATGCCGCCGTAGGTGGCGCAGGTCCCTGCCGCAATCACCGCCCAGGCCTTGGGCGCCAGGCGGTCGATCCATTCGCAGGTCGTGATCGGCTGGCCCGTCTTCGAATCAGTGCCGAACGAAGCCCAGTATCCTTCTTCCTTATTCGTTTCGTCCGGAATCGAGCCTTCGATGACCAGAATAAAAGGCCCCAGCTTGTCCTCGGCCGCCAGGTGAAAGCGCTGCATGAACTCGTCGCCATTTTCGATGGCGAGGAAGGGATTGAGGAAGTTGACTTTGGGAATCCAGGGCAGGGCGCCGGTTACGATGTCTTCGATGCTGGGCTGGGTGGCCGCCGTCATGGCGATGGTGTCGCCATCGCATCCCAGTCCGGCGGTAATCCAGAGGACGTCGATTTCGGTGATCGCGGGTTGAGTTTCACGGCGAGTTGCAGCATCCGCCATTTCGAGCTCTCCCTTCGACCCGCCATATCTTACCTTATCTAAATCCAGTTGATGACCGGCATCGCAGTACTGGCGCCTACTCCGGGCGGGCCACGCTTCGATCATACAAATCGATCGTATGCAGGCGGATGCGCACCACCTCAGGGTGACTGCCTTTGAAGTTAAGCCCCCGGTCAGTCTGGTCGCCGTTCCAGATACGCAAGGCTTGCCATGAGCCGTTCACGTAATGGCCCTCTTCGGCGCGGAGGATTTCCAGTTGCTGGTTCTGGGCCTTGCTAGCGGTGTCCGCCAGACGGAAACTCACGCTGGCATCAAACCCGGTCACCAGGTACTCCAGCGGTCCGAGTTGGGCGACCATGGCTCGTCCGTGCCCATCCGCGTTCCCGGGCGGCATTTCGCCATCGCGCTGCGGAAAGCCGAAGGAGACTACAGCGTCCGCGTCGCCGAAATGCAGCAGCGTTCTGACGCTGCCCTTCTCCTCGATGGCGGTCTGCAGCTTCCCGTCGAAGTTCAGCTGCGCTACCTGGCCGGCCATCGGCTCAAACAGAGCGTAGTCCTCCGACAGCCAGGTCGGTATCTTCTCATCCGAGATCGTCCAGCCGGTATAGTCCACGCCAAAGGGCGAGAAGCCGATGGCGCCATGGCCCAGCGCGTAAAAAAAGTACCGCCCGAAGTTGTTCTGCATTCCCGTCTCCGGGATGAAGAGCGCGTTGTCATCGCGATGATAGGCGGCGATGATCTCATGATAGAAGCGCATATCGTCGGAGTAGAAGTCGGGCGCGAGAAGATCGATGGCCGGAGCCGCCGCCTTCCACATATTGATGTTGTCCTGCTGCGGGCCTCCGCTGGGGTACTCCTGTCCGGGGATGGCGCGGTCCCGATCCTCCAGAGCGTGCACCGGATACTTGATCCACACATTGCAATACATAGGCAGGGGGTATTCGGCCTTGCCGGCACGCGCTACTTCGTTGATGTAGTGGGCGACGGAATACGCGGCAAAACTCTCGTCCGCATTGGGACCAAAAACCTGGGACCAGCTGCCACTTCCCACATGCAGCGCGCTGGTCAGCGGCGTCGGAACTGCGCCGGCAAATTCCTTCTGGGCGGCCGAAGAATGGTCGCGGACGGTCCCGATCGAGCCGGATTCGTTTTCCACCTGCACCATGATCACGGTGCGCTGCGCGGCATCCGCTTCGCGAACGTGGCGCATGAGTGCGGCGAAGGCGTGTTTATCGGCTTCGAGATTATTGGCGGAACTGGCGGAAAGAACAGGCAGCACCTTCCCGTAGGCACTCAACGCTCGCGGATAGCGCTTCGTGTCATTCTTCATCCACTCCGGAATGTAGTGCGCCTGCCCATTCTTCCAGGTGCCGAACCAGAGCAACACCAGTCGCAAATGGTGCTCGCGAGCCCCGGCCAGTAACGCATCCACATTGGAGAAATCGAACTTGCCGGGCTGGGGCTCCATCTGTTCCCAGTAAACCGGGGCTTCGACCGTATTGACGTGCATGGCTTCGAGCGCCGGCCACACGCTGGGCAATGTGGCAGGCCAGGCGCTGGAATTGTTGATCTGCGCCCCCAGAACCAGGAAGGGATTGCCATCCACGATCAGGGCAAAGCGTCCATCCTTCTGCTCCAGGCGTGGCGCGTCGGCAGCAATCAGAACTGTAGGCAGAAGGCAGAGTGCTGCGAGGAATGCCGTGGCTGACGGGGCCAGTCTCATGTTCGCTCCAGTTGGCGTAGGTGCCGCTTCGTGCCGAACTTTACTACGCCCGTGCGTTTCGTGTAAATCGCGCCACCCGTTATTCAGTAGTGGCGCAGTTTGAACTTTCTCCTTACCCAAGGGCGTCATCCTGAACGGTCTTCATGCCGTGAAGGATCTGGCGTGAAGCAGATCCACTCTCTGCGCCTGCTTTGCTGCCGATGCACGCCGGATCCTTGAGGGACTGAAGTCCATCAGGATGACGCCGCTGGAAAGGGATGGTTTCGAACTGAGCCACTACCCGTTATTCGGACATGGACCAAAGAGTCCAGAGAGCAAAGGGCTCTGGCTCGTGGCGGACAGATGGGCCCGCAGAATTTTGATCATGGGTGCAGTCCGGGCGCCCCAGTGAACCGGAACGGGCCCTTCCCGTGAGGCCGCCGATTTGCGCGAGTACTCAGCCCCGCTTCATAAAAAAACGAACTGCCAGGATAACGATCGCGGCCACCACCACGAGTTCAACGATACTTGTCACGGTCATGATTTCCCTCCAGACGGCAGGCTAGTCATGACAGGGGTCGGCATCAGTGTCAAGTGCATAATCGGCAAGGGGCGCCGCCATCCGCGCCTCTATTTCGAAGCTGGCTTAAGGACCACCGTGTTGCGCTCGTCGCTGGCGATGATTCGGTAGAATTTCTTCAGCTCTTCCGCCTTGCTTACGGGCACGCTCAGCTCTTTGACTTCGAAGGTACGGTTGTAGCGGATGGCATTTCCCGCTACGGCAGTCTTCGAGTGATAACTGGCAAAACTGAAATCCACATCGACGGGCGGAGGCAGGTCGTCCACTTCGTAGCCGGGAGGCAGTGTGATTTCGAAAGTGTCCGTGTCCTGGGCGGGCCCTTCGAATTCGATGGGAAAGCTGCGTGGTTCTTTGGTCTCCAGCAGGGCGCTGGTTTTGGACCCGATGACGCGCGGCCGCACCAGCAGCAGGTTGCCCGCATTTTTGGCATAATTCGCGGCTTCAAACGAGTAGTCGAAACCGAAGGGCAGATCGGTCTGGTTGAGATTCACCACACTGGCATGAGTGATCTCGAAGGTCGAAATCGAACTGGCCAGCAGGCCCTCGATGGGCTTGATGCGGTCAATATCTTTCGTGGTGGTGCGCAGCGCCCACCGCTGTGACCAGGCCCGATCGCCAACCCGTACCTCCTTGACCTCGCCCTTCAGTGTGCCCGCGGCATCGAGCGAGAGTCTGGCGGTGCGTTGAATGCCATTCATCGCCGGCGGTTGTTTGGGCACTTCAACCAGTTCGCCACCGTCCGGGGTCACCAGCAAGCCGTAATTGTCCTGAAGGTATCCGCCGATCTGACCGAAGGGCGTCAGTTCGTTGGTGGGATCGAAGAACAGAAGCTTCCCCAGCCTGGGATGTTGCAGTGTGGCCACCAGCAGCGGGTTGGTCAAGCCATCGGGCAACTTGATGGCAAGAATCACGTGATCAAATCCGCCCGCGTGCGCCGGCATGTCAGGCGTAACCGATCCTCGCTCCGAATTAATCACCACGTAGTACGAATCCACGCCAATCTCATGCAGCATGGAAGCCATGAGCGTGGCTTTGTCCTTGCAGTCTCCGTAGCGGTGCGAAAAAACGTCGGTGGCGGGATGCGGCTGGTAGCCGCCGATGCCCAACTCGATCGCGACATAGCGAATGTCATGCTGCACGAACTGCGCGATGGCCATCATTTTGGCCAGGAGCGTGCCCGACGCGGTCAGCGCGGCCACTCTCTGTTTTATGTCGGGAGATGCGTCGAGCCGGCCGCTGGTGAGATTCCGGTACCAGTTCCCCATCTGCTGCCAGCTGGCGAATCCATTCACAGCGGCACCGCCCGGAGGAAAGAACGAGACGATCATCTGGCCCGCAACGCCCTCCAGCGGCGGCATTTCGTCTTCCTTGCGAATGCCCTTCACGTCGCTGACCACCCACTGCCACTGATTGCTTCCCGGCGACGCGGGCCTGGTTTCCGGGTAGTTGAGCCATGACGCCTTGTACTCCCAGCCGGGAGGAAGCTGCAGGGAGTAATGGCTCTCGCGTACAGGGGACTCCGACTGGAAATTCCAGATGTCCTGCAACACCAGGGGCTGCTCTTCCTTTTCGTACTCGTAGCCGATGATGTTGCCGGGATCGGGCGCGGGTATGCGCAACAGCTTGACCTTCACGTCGGAAACCAGTTCACTGCCTTCGACCTTGGGCAAGGAGGCTTCCAGGGCGTCCTTGTCCTTGACCTCATAGTCCTTGCCCTGGGCGGGGATGCACCAGCCATGCAGGCTGGCGATCTTCTGGTGGGGATTGAAGGAGACCGCGACCACGCCGTAATCGCGGCCGCCGGGGCGCAGAATCCTGTAGGCCACACGCACCGTCTTCCTGATCCTGTCGGCGGAGAGGACGGCGACCGTCTTTTCCGAATACAGCAGGACCGCGTCGGTCTTGTCATCGTGAGCGGGCAGCGGCGCATTGACCAGGGCGTGCATCCACTGCGGCGCATCCCCGCCGGCCACGGCCGGGGAGACGCACGCCAGCAGGCTGGCGGCAATGCCAAGGAGCGCTCGCGCGATCTTCCGCCTAGTTGGCGGCACTCGCCGTTCCCGGCTGCAATACGATCTGTTCCTCATCTGTGGTTCGGACCACCTGAAAAAAGTTGCGCAGCGCGCCGTAGTACTTCGGATCGAGGAGGAGAAAGTCCACGTTCAACTTCCGGGTCAGGTGCAGCGTGTTCCTGGAGTTCTCCACTTCCAGTGCATACGCGATCACGTGGGCATCCTGCTTCTGCGCCGCCGGCAGGTTGCTCACTTGCCAGCCGACGGGCAGCTCGATGCTGATGTCATCGTGCTTTTCGAAGGGAAAATCGAAATATATGGGGTGGACCCGATTGGCGTGGTCGAATACGTGCTTTTCAGTACCGCTGAACAGGCCAACGGGAACCAGCGCCCGGCGGCCCGCCCCCGCCACCCAGCCCGGGACCTTGAGATTGAATTCCGCCGTCAGCGAGGACTCGGAACTGCTCCACTCCGGCTTATTGGTCAGCTCCACTTCGATGGCCGCCGGGACGTACTCCTGCACCTGGTCCTCGAGAAATTTCTTCCGGTTGGTTTCATCTTCGTTGCGCATTTCGACGCGCCGTCGCGTGGCTTCCAGGCCGGTATAGGTAATCGTCAGCTTCCCTTCCAGATCGCCCGTGTCCGAGAGTTTCAGATTCGCCTTGCGCTCAATGCGCGATGCGGCGCTCTCCGGAAGCGTGGTCTGGACCCAGCTTCCGCCGTCCTTATCGAGCCGCAATCCTGGCACGCTGGTCTCCGGCCAGGTCAGCAATCCGAAAGGCGTAAACGCCGCCCCCGGATCGCAATAGATGTCCTTGCCATTGAGCTTGACCAGCACGACATTGGCGTCGAGCTTGGAGCGGTCCATCATCTTGGGCTGAAAAAAATAGTTGCTGCGATCGGCGACCCACACTCCGTAAGCTTCGAATCCCGCCGCCCTCACCAGCGCGAGATAAAGCCACGTAAGCTGCACTCCATCCGCGTAGCCTCTTTTCCACGCATCCTCGACGTTACCCGGGCTCTTCTCCTTCTCCCGCTTCTGTTCCTGCTCCGTCTTACTGACCTCGTAGGAAGTGTTGCGTAACTGCTGTACCCGGGCGTAAATCTTCTGCAATTTCACGTCCGGCGGGTCAGCCGGCGAAACGATCTGGGCCACGGCCTGTTCCATGGCCTTGCGCTTGCCGATAAAGCTTTCCAGCTGTTCGTTGAGTTTCTTGCCGGTCTTCTTCCAGAACACCGCCGGGTCCGGCTCAAACTGATCTTCGCTGTAGGTAAAGTCAACCCGCGACTTCAGCTCGTTCTCCGGCGGCATGAAGTCTTCCGTCTGGAAGGCGGGAATATTGCTTGCTTCCAGCCGGACAATATGGTCCGCGCCCTCCGCCGGCGGGACCGTGCCCGCAGGCAAGCCCTGCCAGCTCCACCGCACACCCATGGGGCCGTAGTCGGAGTGGTAGGGCTTGAGCGAGAATCTCGCGCTCTTGGTGAACAGCTCGTTACTGAGGATCCAGTGTGAGTCGAAAACGAAGTTTTCGGCCAGGTCGATGGTGTAGTAATACTCGATGACGCTGCCCACCTGAACATCGGGCAGGGTAAAGGTCTTTGCCAGGTACTTCAGTCCCCTGGCTTTGGCGATGGATTTGTCAAAAACCTTGCCGTCGAAATCGGCGATCGAGCCGTCCGGCCGGATGGTCCGAGCCCGGATCGCTGTGACGTTGCCCCGGTCCTTGAAATAGGGGATTTCGATGTCGGCGTACTTCCGCCCTTCTTCGGTCAATATCTTGATGCGGAAATAATCGTTCTCGTGGGCGGTGCGACCCATATCGTCCCGGTCCACCTGGCGGAACAGAATGATCGCCGCCGCACCCGGCGCCAGCGGCTCCCTGGTCATCTTCAATTCTTCGGGAGAGACGGGCTGGAATCCGGCGCTCACCGCCTGCGAACGAAAGGCGGCTGCGGCCAGGAGAATCAAAAAAGTAAACGAAGCAATTGCAAACAGGCGACGAAGAGACACGGTTAACATCCTTCGAGCTTTCAGCTCAACCTGGACCGTCCCGGCCAGGGACAGCCTACGGCACGGGACAATATAAGTGAGCGGTCGCGGGGTCAAGGAAAACCTGCGTCTGGGTATCCGCGGGCGCAACCTGCGTCGCTTTTCCGTCGGACGGGCGCCATAAGTGGAAAGATATTGCGGTAATTCCTATCCGAATGGATAGTCTTGGGCTCGTCCAAGCACCTTCCCCTGTCCTCCTGAGCGGAGTAGAGGGTTCGCTAGCGTCCTCTACGCAGTCGAAAAACCCCAATAAAACAGAGGGATCCGCGGTCAGATAGGGGTCCCTCGACTTGCTCTCACCGCGCCAGCGCGGCTCGAGCGGCGCGCGGGATGACACGGTTTCACGAAATTCGCTACGACACTCGCGGCTTCAACTCCCCCACGATGAACCAATAAGCCAGCAATCCCGTCAGAAGAACGATTACTCCCAGTTCAAAGCCCGGAACATACGAGCCGTTCCGTTTGATCAGGAATCCCACCGCCAGCGGCGCGACGATTCCGGCGAGGTTACCGGCAAAATTTTCCGCCCCGGTCCAAATGCCGACTCTTTCGAAGGGCGCGCAGCATTGCAGAATCACCAGCAGATTGCCGGTGGCCAGTCCGACCAGGGAAGCACCGATCAGACAACCGATCGCGACCGGCGTAGTTGAGGTCCGCATGGCCGCGATGAGCAACAGGCCCATGAAGAAGGCCACGGTCACGATTCCTTTGCGGGTGCGGGTTTCATTCCAGCCGCGACGGATCAGGGTATCGGCCAGCCATCCTCCCAGCGGTTCGGAAACTCCGAAGGTGAAGAACGCCAGTGAAGCGTAGAAGCCCGCCTGCACGATGCTGAGGTGGCGCACGGTCACCAGGTAATCGGGTAGCCACGTGACCAGCACATACCAGTAGTAATCGAAGCAGAAAAACCCCAGGCAGATGCCCAGCAGGTTGCGATTGAGCAACGCGCTCCACTGCATCCGGGGGCGTACCACGGGCGGCGATGAGATCGCGCTCGCCGCGCGCATGCGGCGAGGAAAAATCCAAAGCCAGGGAATAATCCAGAGCAGCCCGGCAAAGCCTAAAAGAAGGAACGTATGGCGCCATCCCTCACGCACCAGGAGCCATGGGACAAGAATGCCTTCGAGCACCAGCCCGGTGCGCGTACCAAAGTCGAACAGTCCCGAAGGCAGACCACGATCTTCCGGCGGGAAGAGCACGCTGACGATCTTTGTGCCACCCGGAAGGTAGATGGATTCTCCGACGCCCAGAAGAATGCGGAACCCGATGAGAACGGCGAGACTGTCCGCCAGGCCCGTAAGCCCCTGCGCCAGCGACCAGATAGCGAAGGCCCCGGCATAGAGCCAGCGCAGATTGAAGCGGTCGGCGCACCAGCCAATCGGAATCTGCATGAGCGCGTACGACCAGAAAAAGGAAGACAGCAGCAGGCCCTTGGTTTCGGGCGTCAGATGGAAATCTTTGGAAATTAGCGGCAGCGCGAATGAAATCGCGGCGCGGTCGAGATAGTTAATCAGCGACGCGGTGAAAAGCAGGCCGACGATTCCCCAGCGGCGCTGCCTGGAAACGTTCGTGAGGTCCATCCCTCGGGTCCTTTCCCATGCGCGTCCAGAGTCGCCGCCGTCAAGCAGCATAGCCTAATTCGCCCTGTCGCCGAGAGCAAGCACGCGCGTGACGAAGCGAGGGCTTTCGGGCGATAATCTCCCCCTGCCGTTGAATCCGCCACTGGTATGGAAAGGCCGCGATGGTTCGCATCGGCTCAGTTTCGGTTTCCGTAGTTCGTGTGCCCCTCGACCGGGTCACGTCATTCGCCACCCGCACCGTAAGAGCGCGAGAATACTGCCTGGTGAAAGTCCGGTCAACGGATGGCGTTGAGGGCATTGGATTTTGTTACGCCGGCACCGCCGGGGGAAACATCGCCCGGGTCGCCATCGAAGAACTCTTCGCTCCCATGCTGCTGGGCCAGGAGAGCCATCGCGTGGAAGGACTGTGGGAAGAGATGTATCGCGAAACTATCCTCCACGGACGCGCCGGGACGGTGATACGCGCCCTCAGCATCCTCGACATCGCTTTGTGGGACTTGAACGCGCGGACCGCAGGATTGCCGTTATATCGCCATCTGGGCTGCTGGACGACAGAGAAAGTGCCGGCCTACGCCAGTGGCGGATACTATCTGGAAGGCAAGACTCCGCGAAATCTCGGCGAGGAAATGGCTGCCTATGTGCGCCAGGGCTTCCGCGCCGTCAAAATGAAAGCCGGGCGCCTCACGCCCGCGCAAGAGGAAGAGCGCGTTCGCGCCGCGACGGGAAGCGATTGGCCCCGATGTGCTCCTGATGCTGGATGTAAACAACGCCTGGGCGGACCTGCCCACTGCCTTGCTCTACTGCAAGCGCTTTGAAAAATACGACATCTATTGGGTCGAGGAGCCTTTCAGCCCCGACGACATTGAGAATCACGCCCGGCTGGCTTCATCCATCGGTATTACCGTCGCCACCGGCGAAATCGAAGCTGGGCGGTGGCGCTTCAGGGAAATACTGGAAAAGCGCGCAGCCAGTATCCTGCAGGCGGACGCAGCCGTCTGCGGCGGAATCTCCGAGTGGCGCCGGATCGCGCAGACGGCGGCCAGTTACGACGTGACGATATGCCCGCACTGGCTGCACGATCTGCATGTGCACCTGGTGGCATCCGCGCCCAACGCGCGTTATGTCGAGTTTTTCCCCGACGACCAGGTCTTGAATTTTCGCAAGCTGATCAACCGCCAGCTGGAAGTCCGGGATGGCGAGTTGATGCTGCCTCAGACTCCCGGCCTGGGCTTTGAATTCGACGAAACGGCCGTCGCGAAGTATGCCCTGAATCAGGCGCAACCCTGGACCGAGATCAAGTAGCTGGCCCGGGCCTCTGTGGGTCGGACACTCTTGTCCGACGATTTTGACTTTGCCCGACAACCGCAAGGTTCCAAAGCAAAATCAAAGTTGAAAGCCGCGGACAGATGGGTCATGCCAGGTATGACCTGCCGGTGGTAAACTGCGCCTATGGCTACCCGAAAGAAACCTAAGAAGAAGCAGGCAAAGCGGAAGAAGGCAGCGCCGAAGAAGAAACTGGCCAGGAAAAAGCTGGCGAAGAAGAAGGCTCCGGCAAAAAAGGTCGCGAAGAAAAAGGCCGCCAGGGCCACAACCGCCCGGAAAAAGGCAGCGGCCCCCACGAAAAAGACGCGGCGTAAGAGCGAACGCTCCTATCCTGTGAGCTTCCAGCGGGGAGCTTCGGGCCCGGGCTCGGCTGGTCAATCGGGAGACTTGCAGGGATTATCCAGAGTCGAGGATGTGGATTCCGAGAGTGTGAACGAACTCATCGAAGAAGGTAATGCGTTCGAGGCTGACGTGGTGCAGGGCGTCACCGATGCCGGAAACGCCGACGAAGAAGAAGTCCACACCCACGAAGTGCCGGAAGATGATGTCCCTGAAGAATATCTGGACAAAGATTAGTTCTATCAGCTGATCTTCAGGCCCGCCGGAACCATGGGCAGCGAGCGCAGCCGCACGCCTGTCGCGTCGAAAATCGCATTGCCGATCGCCGGAGCCAGGCCCACAATCGGACACTCGCCCGCACCCGCCGACGGAAGGTCCTTGCGATCGAGCAGGACGGTCTCGAGCACGGGCACATCGCTGAAGCGCGGCACGCGGTATCGCGACAGGCGTCCGTTCAGGATGCGGCCGTTTTCGAATTCAATGGCCTCAAAGAGCGCGCCGCCCAATCCCATGATGTTCGAGCCCTCAATCTGATTGCGCAGGTTGTCCGGGTTAACGATCGCCCCGCACTCGAAAGCCGTGACCACCCGCACAACTTTCACCTTGCCGGACTTCCGGTCCAGAGCAACTTCAGCGCAGGTCGCGACGTTCCCTAGCTTCTCGTATCCTCCGCCCATGCCGAAACCCTGACCGGCAGCGGATTTGGCCCGCCCCCAGCCGAACTTCTGGGCGGCCGCTTCGAACACTGCGCGCAGGCGTTCATTCTTCAAATTCTTCAGGCGGAACTCGAGCGGGTCCATCTTTACCGAATGGGCCAGCTCGTCCATGAAAGATTCACGCGCAAAGTGATTGGCGGTCGCAGCCAGCGCGCGATACGATCCCTGCCGCAAAGGCGAACTCGTGCGATGAAAGCGGATGCTCTGGTTCGGGATTTCATAGAAAGTTTTTATGCCCGCCGTCCCCGAATTGTAGTTATGGAATTCCCACGCGGTTAACGCGCCATCTTTTTGGACCCCGCCGGCCACCTCCATCACTCCTGCGGGACGAAAGTATGCCCAGCTGAATTCTTCCTCGCGGGTCCACACCAGTTTCACAGGACGCTTCGCCGCCCGAGCCAGTCGCGCCGCCTCAATCGCCGCTTCCCCGGTGTGCTTTCCACCGTAGCCCGAACCCATGTCCGGCATCAGCACGCAGATTTTGTCTTCGGGAATGCGAAAGGCCTCGGCAAGTTCGCCGCGAACGCCAAAGGGCCGCTGCGTGCCCGTCCACACAGTCAACTCGTCGCCGCTCCATTGCGCCACCGCGGCGCGCGGCTCGAGCGGAACATGGGCAATGTAGGAAACGGTGTAGGTCTGTTGTAAACGATGATCAGCGGCCGCCAGGGCCTGCGCCACCGAACCCGAATCGAAAACGGCTTCTTCCGGATCGCGCCCTTCGTCCGGAGTCTTCTTCAGGTAGTCGAACAATCCCTTGTTTGAAGGTTGTGGCTCTGACTTCCATTCCGCTTTGATGGCGGCGGCCGCGCGAGACGCGGTTTCGACGGTCGGCGCGGTCACGCCTACAAAAGTGCCGTCGCGAACCACGGTCACACCGGGGATCCGCTCGGCTTCTTTTGTGTCGAGCGACGCCAGAGACGCTTCGAAAGCCGCCGGCCGCAGAATTTTCCCATGCAGCATGTCGGGCAACTTCTGATCTGACGGGTAGCGATGCCTGCCAGTAACAAACTCCCGTCCGTCCACCCGTGGCAACGATTGCCCAGCAACCGTCCACTGCGCGGCGGGAACTAGCGGATTTTCTACCGGCACCGTTTCCGAGAGCTGCTGACCCTTCGCAAGCGCTGCGTATTCCAGGGAGCGTTTCGCCGCGGGATCAGTGACCCTGCCGTCAGCGGCAACCAGGTGCTGCCGGTCCACTTTCCATTGCGTCGCGGCCAGGCCAATCAGCACCTCCCGGGCGGCCGCGGCAACTTTCCTGAGCTGCAGATTCATGGTCGGAGTAGTGCGGCTGCCAAACGTCCCCATGTCAAAAGGAGTAAGTTTGGTGTCGCCCATGACCATTTCGATCTGGCTGGTTGGGACGCGCAATTCTTCCGCAACCGCCTGGGTCAGAGATGTGCGGATGTTCTGCCCCACCTCCACTTTTCCGGTGAATACAGTGACGCGTCCATTCTCGCCGATGTGCATCCAGGCCCCGATCTCCGCGGGAAGGGCGTCGCCCCGAAAGCGTCCGCCGGATTCCTGCGCCACTGCGGCGTCTTTCAAAACGCAAACCACCAGGATGCCGGCGCCGAGAAATTTGAAGAAGCCGCGCCGGTCCACTTCGAATCGATAGGCAGGCGGCGCCGCCAGTTCGTAACGTTCCGGTTCGAGCGCGTGGGAAGACTTCTCGCTTGCGCTCATCGTCGCAACTCCTTCGCCCCGCCCGAATTACCAAGAACTCTCGCTGCTTTTACGATCGCAGCCACGATTCGCGGATGAGTGCCGCAGCGGCAAACGTTGCCTTCCATGTACTCGACAATCTCAGCTTCGGAAGGATTCGGCTTCGCTTTCAAAAGCGCCGCCGCGGTCATAATCATCCCGGAGGTGCAATAGGCACACTGCATGGCGGCTTCGTCAAGAAAGGCCTGCTGCAGGGGATGCAAATGCTCACCCTGAGCCAGACCTTCTATGGTGGTGATTTTCTTCTCGCCTACGGCGCCCACGGGCGTGATGCACGACCGGCGCCACTGGCCATCGACAAGGACGGTGCAGGCCCCGCATGCTCCCTCACCGCAACCATACTTGGTCCCCGTGAGGTCTAACTGGTCACGCAGGACGCTCAGCAGGCTGGTCTTTTCATCGGCTGCAATCGTCCGGATACTGCCGTTCACATTTAATCGGGAAATATTGGCCATATAGGAACCTGCCAGAATCTTTCAGGATATCGAAGACAGAATAGACGAGCGCCAAGCGGGAATCAAAATTTGGCCCGCACTTGGGATGGCCGGTGGTTTGAGCTGCTGCTGCGTCGCTCCCGGACGGGCGATGATCTCAAGAAAATCGCATTCGTTACGGGCGGGGCGCGTTTCTCAACTCCGGCGCAATCTCGTACGCTTTCTCGAACTCCGCGCTGGACTCCTCTTCTTTTCCTTCCTGATGGAGGGCCAATGCAAGATTAAAGTGCGCTTCCGCATAGCCCGGCTTGAGGCGCACAGCCTCGATAAACTCCGCTTGCGCCGTGCGGACGTCGCCCGACTGCAAAAGCACCAGGCCGAGATTGTTGTGTGCTTCCGCGAAATTCGGATCGCGGCGCACGAGTTCACGGAAGACATTGGCCCCGCCAGCGGTATCGTTGTCCTGGCTAAGCACCAATCCCAATTGTATCCGGGCGTCAGTGTACTTGGGATTGAGACTAATGGCTTCACTCAGTTCGCGGGCGGCTTCGCCTGGGCGCCCCGATTGCGCCAGTGCGAGGCCAAGGTTGTAATGCGCCTCCGCCAGATCAGGGTCGGACATCACCGCCCGCCGGAACTCCTCAACCGCGCGTTTGCCATCGTTCTGGCGCCAGTAGAGCAGCCCGAGGCTAGAGTGGGCCTGCGCGTAGTCCGGTTTCAGCTCTAGCGCTTTCTCATAGGCCGCCAGGGCGCGCGCAGTGTCGCTTTTGCGTTCCCACGTGACGCCGAGGTAGTAATAGCCGGTCGGCAGCTCGGGACCTTGCTCGATGGCCTTCTGAAACAGCGCCAGAGCGTCATCAAGTTTCTGCTGTTTCAGGGCATCCACTCCCTGAAGGGTAAGATATTTCGCTTGCGCGAGTCGAGCCCGGAAAGCGCGTAGCGCCGTCAGCTCATCCAGTTCCTTTCTCGCGGCGCCGGTCTTACCCTGGGCACGCAAGGCGATACCGAGGTTGTAGTGCGCCTTCTCGAAGTCGGGCTTGACCTCGATGGCCTGGCGGAACGCTGCGATAGCGCCAGCCAGGTCGCCGCCAGCCTTGAGCTCCATGCCGAGATTGACCTGCGACTCCGGGTCCTTGGGATTTATGTTGACAGCCTTGCGGAACTGGGCGAGCGCGCCCACGTGATCGCCCTGGCGGCGGAGTGTGACGCCCAGCAGCACGCGTGCCGGCTGGGACCGGGGATTGAGCTGGAGGGCGCGGCGAAACTCGGCCGCGGCGCTCTCCAGATTGCCCAGCTGTCCCTCGGTCAGCCCGAGCTCGAGATGCATCTCGGCAGAGGGCTTCAACGAGAGCGCCCGCCGTAACTCACGCTCAGCCGCCGAAGGATTGTTCTGCTCCAGGTAAACCCGCGCCAGAAATCGATGCGCCCCGGCATTCGCCGGATCGAGCTCTACCGCTGTGCGTAGTTCCTTGAGCGCGGCGGCCTGATCGTGCAGATCGTACCAGGTCGCGCCCAACCCGTAGTGTGCGTCGGCCCACTTCGGCTTGAGCCGCAAAGTGGCCTCGAACTCCTCAGCCGCCAGAGCGGCGTCGCCCTTATTTTTCAGCGCGAGAGCCAGGTTGTAGTGTGTGACCGGGTCGTTGGGTTCGAGGGCCAGTGCCTTGCGGTAACTATCAATGGCCTGGTCCCAGGATTTGTTGCGGGAAAGTTCGATCGCGTGCTGGCGGTAAGCCTCGGCAGTTTGCGCGAACGCTGGCCCCGACAAGAGCAGACCCAGAGCCAGCAGAAACACCATTAGCCCACACCCTGCCAGAGTAATTTACCTTCTCCTCTTGACGCCACCCAATCCTAAAAGTAGAACTTGGCGCTGATCTGGCCGATGCGCGGATCCTTCGCCGAAGTAACCACTCCCATCGTATCCCCGAAGATGCTGAAATTGCCGTCCGGATTGTTGAATTGGGTGTGATTGAAGACGTTAAAGAACTCTGCGCGCATTTCAAAGGCTGTAGATTCCGTAATCGCGGTCCTCTTCATCAGGCCGATATCGAAATTGTTGATGCCCGGGCCGTGGAAGAACTGACGACTGGAGTTGCCGAAAGCTCCCACTGGTCCCGAGTCGAATGCATCGCGGTTGAAAAAGGTGTGGTCCGGGTTGCGCGGATCCTGAATGTGAACCTTGCCTACAACATTCGGCACATCGGTATTCCCGCTTCCAAACAGAGAGACATCATCTCCGTTCTGGCTGATCGCGACCGGCAAGCCGCCGGTGAAACGGGTTATGCCGGAGAAGTTCCAGCCCTGAGTCAGGCGCTTGGGCGCACCCGGGAAGATCCGGTTGAAGGGAATGTCCCAGCTGTAACTGAATACAAAATTGTGGGTAACGTCGAACGCGGCCAGAGAGCGAGAGAGCCGCGGATTCGAAAAGTTCACCCATTGGCCGAAGCCGGAGGAGTTGTCGATTGCTTTGGAGTATGTGTATGCCGCCAGAAAGGTCATATCAGCCGCCTTTCGCTCCAAAGTCACCTGCCCCGAGTTGTAGTTGGAGTTGGCAATATTGACCGTGAAACTATTGTTGTCGCCAAAGTTGGGCGGCGCCGTAAACACGGAATTGAGGCCGTTACTGTCACGTGTGCCGAACACCTGCGCGCCGCCCGGGAGGGTGTAAGTGGTGTTCTCCCCAAAAGAGTCACAAAACGGCGTGGCACCCTGGGCCCTCAACTGCAGGCATAGCGCGGGATTTCCGGGAGCCGCATCATATTGTGAGATCAAGCGATGGCCCTGGGTTCCCACGTACGCCAAGGTCAACACTGTGTTCCTGGACAACTCGCGCTGGATTGAAAAGTCGTAGTGTTCTGCGTACGGCAGTCGGTTGTGAATGTCAAATCCAGGTGAGTACGAAATTGGCAGGTAAATCGAATAGTCGAGAGTTGCGTTCGCCGGACTGCCTGGAGTCGGAAACTTGAATGGAAAGCGCTGGGTCTGCGAGGCACCGCTAGATCTGGTCCGGAATGGCTCATCGAACATCGTAGGTTCCGGCGAAACCCAATACAGGCCAAAGGGAGCATCGCCAACTTCATAGAACAGGTTCAGATCCTCGATGGACGTGTAGTACATACCCCAGGCCGCTCGTATGCTGCTCTTGCCGGGGCCGCCGAAGATCTTGCCTAACAACCCATCGCTAAAACCCGGCGAATAAGCAATGCCGAGGCGTGGACCGAAGTTGTTGTAGCGTGTGGGGGCAAGCGTGCTGGGGATGCCCGGATCTCCAGGAACCACCCAACCCTTTGGGGCAGTGGGGAATTGAGTGGATTGCAAACCGGGCACGATGGTTTCAATCTTGCCTTGGGTGTCGTACCACGGCATGCTCACTTCCCATCGCAAGCCGAGATTCAAGGTAACGTTCGGCTTCCACTTGTAGGTGTCCTGAATGTAGGCGCCCCCATAACGGGTGCGGGAATCCAGAAACTGCTGGCTGCACTGGTTATAGTTGACCGGAGCGCCGATCAGGAAGTCGGCAAAATCCGATCCGGTCTCGCTGCCATTGAACGTGAAATCCCCATTGGGTGCGCAGGTATTGCGCTCATTGATCTGCAGGTAGCGGAACTCGCCGCCGAACTTGAGTGTATGGGTCCCCCATACCTTCGAAAAACTGTCGGAAAAATGAAAAGTGTTGTTGGGTTGAAAGGTTGTGAGTGTGTTGACCCCGATTGAGAAGTTATTGAAGTACTCGGGCGGAACTGTCTGTGGGAATCCCGCCGGCCCGGACGGGTTGATGCCCAGGGTGCCCACACCAGTCACGAAACCGAGGTCGGAGAGTTGCGCGAAGCTGGTCTGCGGCTTGTCCGTCACCGTAGCAACCCGGAAGAAACTCGCGCGGAACTGGTTTACAGCAGTTGGGCCAAACGTCTTCGTATTGCTGATTACAAACTGCTGTGCGCGGGACGGAGTGACGCTCGCAAAACCTGGCGCGCTGGCATTCAGTGCATTCTGTACGGTTGAGTCATCGAAGTGATAATAGAAGGACCAGGTGCCCGTCTTTTGGTTGATGAAGTCTACGCGCTGACCGGCCTTGTCATCCCTCACGCTGTTCCTCTGGCTGTTGTCCGAAAATTGATCTGCGGTGCCCGGAACGTTTGGCACTGGGATATAAGGCAATATTCCGACCGCCGGAGCAGCAAAAGCCACGGAGGGAATTATTGCGTTCGGAAACACGCACTGAGCAGTGCTGGTGCAACCTTGTACGTAGTAAGGTTCTCCGTCGTTAACCGTGTATCCCAGTCGATTCGAGAGGGTCGTCGCCCAAAACGCTCCGCCTACACCTCCGGTCAGGGGATTGCCGTCACTATCAAGAAAATCACTTGCGTTGAAGGTGCCACTTCGCTGGTTCACCGTGGGCAACGTTACAAAACCGGTACTCGCGCCAACCACCTGGCGCGTTCCTTGATAATCTGTGAACCAGAAAAGCTTGTTCTTCCAAAACGGCCCGCCCACCGCGTAGCCAAACTGATTGCGGCGCAATTCCGACCGGCTGGGATCAAAATAATTGCGCGAGTCAAACTTGTCATTTCGTAAAAACTCGAAAACAGTTCCGTGAATCCTGTTGGTTCCGGACTTGGTAATCGCGTTCATCACCGATCCGCTAAATTTTCCGTATTCGGCGTCAAAGCTGTTGGTAATCAATCGGAATTCTTCGACTGAATCAAGATTGGGAACCAATCCCGCGCCCAGATTGCGCCCTTCACTGACATCTCCACCGTTGACCAGGAAGGCGTTCGATGTTTCGCGCTGTCCATTCACTGACAGGTTTCCTGGTGAGGTTATGTACCCCGAAACTGGACGGTCCTGCTGCATCGATCCGGACGTCACGGGCACAACTCCTGCCTGCAGACCGAGAAGGTCTATATAGCTGCGGCCATTCAGGGGGAGGGCGAGCATCTTTTTCGAATCGATCACATCACCTAGCTGCGTGCTCTCGGACTCCACTTGCACGGCGTTCTCCGCAACGCTGACCTCCTGTTGGACGCTGCCGACCTGAAGCGCTATATCAACGTGCAATTGGTCATTTACCTTCAAAACGATATCTGTGGCGGTGTATGTTCCGAATCCGGTGGCGGTGGCGGTCAGCCTGTAATTCCCAACGGGCAGAGCCAGGATGTGGAAGGAACCGTCTGCAGCCGAAGTGGTCTCCTGGCTGTAGTTAGTTTGCGTATTAGTTGCTACAACGCGTGCGCCGGTAACCACCGCCTGCGAACGGTCGCGCACCACACCCATAATCGACCCGGTGACGTCCGCACGCAGAACAGTTGGGCTAAGAAGCGCAACCAAAACCAGCAAAAGCGTCAACGCTACATGGCTATAGCGATTCTTCATTGGATCCTCCGTGCATATGCAAACTCAGAGAAAAGCCGCTGTTCTGCCCCGAATCTCGGTGAACGGGGCCTTTCACCCACTGCAAGGAAGAGCAACTGTACGGGAAGAGCGCGAAGTGACGATTTAAGCCTGAAATTCGGGTTGCTTGCTGGTCAACAGCCAACCCCACATTTTTGTTCTCCACAGTCCTGAAACCCGGCGCGTCGGCCTGTGCATGCCGCTTCATTCTGGTCTCGGGATGGCTGAGGATCAAGGTCGCAGCGGCCACCGCGGCGGTGCTGGAATCAGCTACCGTGACTGGAGCCGCGGCCGTGGCGCCTGCGTGCAGAAGTTGACCGCCGATGATGAGAACGGCGGCCAGATGAGTGCCAGCTTTGCGTGATGAGAAAAGCAGAAAGCACCTCCCGTGCGCGGGTTGGAGTGGGAAGTCTGTCTGTCGCAGACAAACTACAGGGCGGCCCAATAAATAGTCAAGATATAATTCGACGTATTTTATCGATTTAACTAAGCACTTTAACCTCGGGGCCTGTCATTCGAGGCATTTCCCCAGCCGGGGGTGGAGCGATCGCTTAGGACCAGACGCCTTTCTAGTTAACCTGCGCTTGCGGCCCGATGTTTCTCGATGCAGGCGCCGGCATCAGCTACGCGGCGGAATCGCAACCGTCGGCGCCCAGCGTCTCCCGGACGCGCTTCTATTCGCGTCGGCTCAGAAGGCACTCGCGAGGGTGCAGCGATCACCCCTGGCCGTTCCCTATCGTGCCGTCCATCCTCCATCAATCAGAATGGTTTCCCCGGTGATAAGCGACGCCGCGCTGGAAGCGAGGAATACGACCGCGCCCGCGACCTCCATGGGCTCGCCGATGCGGTGCAGCGCGGCGATGCGCTCGATTACGTCCGCCCGGGCCTCGGGGTTTGCCAGGTAACTCTCAGTGCCTGGAGTATGGATGAACGTGGGGGCGACTGCGTTCACCGTAATGTTGTACTTTCCCCACTCCACCGCAAGGCATTTGGTGAGATGCGCGATGGCTGCCTTGGTCATGCAATATACCGACTCGGTCGGAAGCGCAGCGAACCCGGCCTGGGAGCTCATGTTGATGATGCGTCCACTCTTCTGCCGGATCATGACGCGACCTGCGGCCTGGCTGGCGAAAAACGTTCCTTTCAGATTGACCGCCAGGGTCAGATCGAAATCCTTTTCGCTCACGTTCTCCGCCAGATTGTCGGGCGCGAGTCCGGCATTGTTGACCAGGATGTCGAGCCGTCCGAAATGCCTGACGGTGTGATCGACTGCCTGAAATATCTCATCTGAGCCGGGTCATGTCCATCTGCAGGGGAAGCGCGCGGCGGCCCAGCGCTTCGATCTGCGCCACCAGATCTCCTTGCGCATTCACATCCCGCAGGCCAAGCGCCACGTCCGCGCCGGCGTGGGCCAGGGCGCGCGCGATGGCATTGCCCAAACCGCGCGCCGCGCCGGTAACCAGCGCCACCTGACCGGCAAGACCGAACTCCGGGTAACCGTTCAAGATGCCTCCAACAAATCGCTGCCTTGCGCCACTCATCGGATGCCGCCGTTGATTCTCAGCCGCACCCCCGAGAAGGCCGGACGGAAGTGGCTGCAGGTTGTCCATGCCCTGGGGAATGAATCTTTCGCCGTAGCGATCGTTCAGCAGGCGATAGTCGGGAAGGGCACGTCCGGCCAGAGAATTAATCGCTGTGTTACCGACCACGATGCGCAGTTCATTCTTTCCCGCCTTCAACAGCGAAGTCACATCGACGCTGTACGGCGGATGCCACACCACTCCTGCGCGCCGGCCGTTGACATAAATCTCCGCCGCTTCCCGTACCGGCCCCTCCAGGTAGGCCCGCATGTTGAACGCCGGCATGGGATCCGGCTTGGCCACCGGCTTGCCTTCTCCAAAATCCAGAACCAGGGAATCTGCCGTGCTCAGGTTAGGCAGCTCGATGGTTTTTTCGTAAGCGACCTGCCCGGAATAATATTTGAAGGATTCCTCCTCGCTCCAGGAGTGAAGAGTAGCCATGTGGATGGTCTGATTCAGTCCGCTGAAGCTGAGGTTCCAATCGCCGGAGAGATCGATGACCGACGAATGCGCATGCTTACTCCGCGAGTGCGCAGGCCTGGCCGTCGAAGCTGAATTTGTGAAATAAATCAGGCGCGATTCATAGGGCTGCAAAGAGATTTCGATTTTGGCCGGGTTCTCTACCGGCGAGGTCCGGCCGGTGAATGCGTCCCACCACTCGGCATATCTGGCAGACGAGCGGAACTTAGCAGCGACCCTATGCGGTTGATTGCTGGCATTCGCGATAAAGTACAGGTCGCCTGCACTAAGTTGACGATGATTGAAGCCGATCTCCGGAGTCTTCGGAGAAAAAACGACATCCGGCTTGAGCTTGCCTGCGACAAACCTTCCCAGCTGGCTCTCGTCTTCCAGGAAATGACCGGGAGCGCCCTGATCGCGGAACAGGCGTTGTGAGATTGCCTTGATCTCTTTGCTGTCGCTCTCGGCATTCACCAGCCCCGGCGCGGTGGAAGGCAGGCCGCGGGTGGCAATCACGATGCCTCCATGCAACGCATACTGCTCGATCTTCTGGTAAGTGGAAACCGGCAAGCGATTGACGCCGGGCAGCACCAGGACGGGATAGTGAATTCCGAGAGCGTCGATCGCATCGCCGTCAACAAAGTCGAGATTGAACCCCGCATCCAGAATCTGCGGGATCACTTTATCTCCCAGCAGCTTTCCCATCGATTCGTCAATGCTGAGAGTTTCTCCGCGAGTGTTGAAGCCGCCCTTCGAGGTTACCGGCTCGGACGACTGGCGCGGGATGGAGAAGCCCGCCCAGGCGTCATCGTTCGGCAACAGCAGGGCAACATCATTCACCGGCTTGCCCTGCCGCATAGCAAAACTGACGCGTTGAAGATACGCGGTGAGGTCGGGCATGGCGAACCACCAGGGATTGTGCGCGTCAAAAGCTCCGGCGGCGTACATGCGCCATCCCGGCTCGCCCGCAACCTGGGGCGAGTAAGGCCAGCCGTGCCCCACCAGTTGGTTGATCCCCTGCAGAAAATGCAAATCTGCTTCCGCTTTCATATCGAGCGGCGTGGCGCGAAAAGCCGGGGAATGCAGCCAGGTCCAGGTCTCCGATGAAATTACCGGCTTGCCGAAGAGATGCCCGGCTGAAGCTGCCCAGCGCGTATCCGAAAACTGCCGCCACATCCGCAGCGTTGCCTTGCCCTCGCCTTCGGGAAGATCTTCATACCGGTTGCTGGAGAGCGTGACCGGAGGGAATCCATAAGTCTGCGAACGGAGCAAAGTGTGGTGCTGCTGCGCCCACGCGTGCAGAGGCGCGAGAAAGCGCTCGTTGGTAAGTTCGGTGAGGGTCTTCGACCAATCGTGACGGACCGCGTCCGTCTCCGGCCCGGCATCGGCGACCAGCGCCGGCAGATGAGGAGTGAGGTCGTAGCCGCGGCGTTGGCGGAACTGTTCCAGCAGATCGCCCGTCCAGTTGGATCCGTAGTCCTCCAGGCTGTCGCTGAATACCGCGTAGGGAGGATGATCGCCGAATGCCTCGAGCAACCGGTCGCCGACGGCGTGGAGGTGGTTCTCGGTTGCCTTCTTATCGTAGTGGTCGAGGACGAAGCCTTCCGCCCCAACCGCCGGGCGTTTCACCATCATTCCAGTTCGGCTCGAGATAAAGAAGACTGCACTGGATGTACTGGACTGTTCTCCGGAAATCTTCAGGCGTCCGTTTTCAATCGCGCCGATTGGAAGCGGCTTTGCCTCCGTGAAAGCAAGGGCATCGCCGGAGCCCGGAACCAGGAAGATCGCGATCAATTGCTCGCCCGCCGACACGCGGGGCACGACGATCGAGCGCGCGTTGGATGGGATCGCAACCGTCTCCACTCGCATTTCCCCCGCGGCCTGGGTCACGGGGATATGTGGGCCGCCGAATGGCCATCCACTGCCCAGTGTCACGTCAATCCGCAGACCCAGCTTCGTGGCTTCGGAGGCGGCAAAGCGCAGCGCATCGATGTACTCATCCGAGAGATAGGGCAGGTTTCTAAAACCGGTCTGAGGGTCGTCGAGGGCTTGCGGATACAGGGTGGCGATCTCCACGCCTCCGATGCCCGCCGCCTTCATCTGTTCAAGTTCCCGCTGGATTTCGGGTTTCGTGACGGCCGGGCCGAACCACCACCAGCGCATCATGATGCGGCAGTCATCGGGCGGGTGCGCGAAGGACTCCGTGAGCTGGGCCAGGGTGGATCGGATTGGGCAAAGCCCGCAGGAAGGTGTGACAAACAGAAAAAAAGCAGAACGCCAAATACAGCAGCCCCTGGCAATCGCCCCGGCTTCATGCCGGCTATGATACGCCGGGCCAGTCGAAGGGCCCGCTGTCTCCTCCTGCCGCTTCACTCCGCGAAACGAACAGAAAATCTGGCGGAGAGTGAGGGATTCGAACCCCCGATACCCTTCCGGGTATGCCGGTTTTCAAGACCGGTGCCATCAACCGCTCGGCCAACTCTCCGCACTTATAGTTTTACTACAATCTGGAATATTTTCAGGATGTCCTCGGCCGCCGCGTTGGCCGGCTGGTGTTTCTCAGATTGTTTAAATAAGCCCGCGTGAGAGTCTTCTGTACTGAATTAAAAAAAGAGAAACCTTACTGCGGCGGCGGGGGTGGCGCGCCTGACATCTGGGAGGCAATGCCCTCATCGGCCTTCTGGTGCAGTTCGCGAAGCTTGGCAAACTCCTTCTTCGCGGCGGCCGGATTTCCCGTGGCCTGGTACAAACGTCCCAGACGAAGGTGAGCGTCGGGTTGATCGGGATCCAGCTTCTCAGCCTGAAGGAGGGCGGCAATTGCCTCCTGATGGTGGTTCTGCCCGGCCAGAATGGCGCCCAGATCGAGATAGGCGATGCGAATGTCATTTCTCAGCTGGATCGCCTTCCTCAGCAGCTCCAGGGCCTTCTCGGGATTGTTCCGCTTCATCTCGATGTCGCCCAGATAAGCCAGGGCCTGCGCGTGCCTGGGATCGTTGGCCAACTCCTGTTCGAATTCAGCTTTCGCCTCGTCGTACTGCCGCAGCCTCCAGTGCAGGTAGCCCAGGCCAAAGTGCACGCTGGGTTCCTGGGGGGCCACCTTCGCGGCGGCCTCGAACTCGGCAATCGCCTCGTGCGTCCTTTGCAGGCCGTCGAGCGCCTGACCCAGCAGCATGTGCGCCGGCGCCGAGTCCGGATTCTGCTGCAGGAGCTGGCGAAACTGTTCCTGGGCGCAGGGATATTGCTTGGCTCGCAGGCAGCTTTGGGCCAGCACCTGGTGCAGTTCCGCGTTGGCGGGGTCCAGCCTGGCAACTGGCTCGAGATATTTCACCGCTTCCGCAAAGTGACTGGCGCCGTAGTAACTGAGACCCAGCAGGGTACGCGCCTGCTGGCTGCGGGGCTCCTGCCGCAGCGCCGCCCGCAGCGGAGGAAGCGCAGCCTGGAAGTGCCCCTGCTTGTACTCCGCCAGGCCCAGATTCAGCTGGATGCCGGGCAGCCTGGGATTGAGCGCGATGGCCTTGCGGTAGGCCGCGGCCGCCTCTTTATACTGCGTTTCCCGGGCCAGAACGACGCCCAGGCTGGCAAAGGCGCCGGCATCCCGAGGATCCTGCACCGTCACAGCCCGCCACGCCTCTGCCGCCTCTGCCAGCTTCCCCTGTTGCTCGAGGGCCATGGCCTGCGCCGGAGTGGCGGTCTGCGGAGTGGCCAATGCCGGCCACGACAGGGCAGCAAGAACCAGCAACGATTTCCAGCTTTTCATGGCCAAAATGCGGCACCGGGGCTCGTAAGATCGAAAGCTCAGAATAGTCACTCCGGCAGGATGTAGCAACGCGACGTCCGCCAAGCATCTGGAGTGGACTACATCTGAGGCTGGCCAGCCGTGGCATTGCGCACTCCCGATCCTTCCGGTTTGGGGAGACCGGTGCTTGAAGCCTCCCCGTCACGAAAAAAAGCCCCGCTCGTACAACTTGAGCGGGGCCAGTACTGTTTCCAACGCCGTCTTAGAAGATCAGCTTCATTCCCAGCTGGATTTCCCTCGGGTCATGAGCGGAAGTGACTGACCCGAAGTTGCTGGCTGAGAAAGTGGTGCTGACGTCCTTGAACTGCGTGTGGTTGAAGGTGTTGAAAGTCTCCGCACGGAATTCAAGACGGCTGCCACGCGACTCACTGAACACAAAGCTCTTGAAGACCGCGATGTTCCAGTTCTGCCGGCCCGGTCCATAGACCGAGTTGCGTGGGAAGTTGCCGAACTCTCCGGCAAGCGTAGGCGCAAAGGCGGATGACCCGAACCAGCTGTTGACGGTATGCGGAGTGTTGACGCTACCGTTGACGTTTGGCCGGTTGTTGGAATTGGGCAGGGTGTTGGTGATGTTACCGGTTCCAGCAACTCCGTCGTAGCTGATGCCGCCCTCAGTGATGTTCAGCGGATTCCCCGAAACCAGGCTGACAACTCCGGAGACCTGCCATCCACCCACCGTCGATTTCAGCAAGGTGTTGGAATTGTTCTTCAGGAACGGGATCTCGTAAATGAAATTGACGAAGGCGATATGCCTCCGATCCAGATTCGATGGCCCGTTGTCGTAGGTGTAGCTGTAGGGGTTCGAAACCGTACTCAGGTCCCCAACGTTATTTGCGCCGGTGGCGGGGTCGAAGGCCTTGGAGTACGTGTAGGCGGCCTGCAGGGAGAGGTCCCGGGTCATCTGCGACCGGAACTCTGCCTGCAGCGAGTTGTAGTGCCCGTTCTGCACGGTTTCCGACTGCTTGATGGAGTGGAAGCCGAGATACGGGACCAGGGTGTTGTAGCTGGGCGCGGTGCCCGCGGTTATGGCCGGCAACAGGCTCTGATCGGGCAGGTTGGTTTCGCGGTAGTCGTTCTGGTGGCGGCTCTGGTTTCCAACGTAGGAAACCGACAAGACCGACTTGGCGCCGAAACCTTGCTGTACGCCAACGCTGTATTGGTACACCACCGGCAGTTTGTACTGCTTTCGGTCGAGACCGGTGATGTCGGCGACCGTGATCGGAGCGGTCAAGGTAGTACCGGTGGCCACGCTGGTGCTCGGATTCGACAGCAGCACGCCGTTGTTGAATGTGACTGACGAACTGAACGGAATATTCGGACCGGCGTTATACATGTCGTTGCCCTGAATGCGCTCGTACATGGTGCCGAATCCGCCGCGCAGGATGGTCTTGCCCGAACCGGTCAGGTCATAGGCAAAGCCTACACGGGGACCGAAGGCGGCCCAGTGGTTGTCCACCAGCCCCTTAGGCACTCCGGGGGTCGTTCCCGGGATGCCGATGCCGTTCAGATAGAACTGGTAGCCGGCCAGAATCGGGTTTGGACTGGTGCCCAGGCCCGGGCTGGCGGAGCTGATGGTGCCGTCGGGAAGAATGACGGCTGCATCGGCCGGGTTGTACAGGCCAGGATAGAAGTTGCCCATCCGGTTATTCGCCTCATAGGTATGCGGCACGCCATCCCAACGCAAGCCCAGATTGAGGGTAAGCCGCTTGGTGGCGCGCCAGTTGTCCTGGATATACGCCGCCCATGAAACGTTGTTCCAGTAGCCGTTGTCCTGGACTGCCAGTTCGTTGTACTGCTGGGCGTAACCCAGCAGGTAGTCACCGAAGTCCACCCCGGTGTAAGTGTTGTTGAAAGTGAACCCGCCCTGGGTCTGCCCGAACAGGTCCTGGATCTTCTTGTAGATGGCCCAGCTCGCGCCCATCTTGAATTGGTGCGCTCCCTTGGTCCATGAAATATCGTCACGAATCTGGTAGTCGTCGGCCTTGTTGTGCCAGGGCCAGCTCGACGTGGTGTAGTCCGAGCCGGTCACGCCACCCAGCTTGATCTCCGGAATACGGGTGAGATTGTTGCCGTCAAACAGTTCCGGCGTGGTGAAGCCGCTGGGTCGTGTGACTACGCCTCCGGGAACGATGTTAATCCGGTTCCCGTTGTAGTTGAAGGCGACTTCGTTCAGCAGCCTGGGGCTGATGACATAGGTCGCGTGAATGACTGCGCTGTACGACGGGTTGCCGAAGCTGTTGTGGGCGGTCGGCACGTTGTCGCCGCTCCACATTGAGGTCCCAAAGGTCTGGGAGATCTGCTCCGAAACCCAATGTCCGAAAATGGAGAACTTGTCGCTGAACTGGTGGTCCACCCGGGCAATCTCCTCCCGTACGTTGGTCGGAGAATTGTTGCCGCCGATGAACTGAGTGCCGCCATTGGTTGGTTGGGGGAAGATTCCCGCCGCCAGAAGGGCAGCCGCACCGGAATCCACCATGCAGGATGGAATGGTGTTGTTGGGGAAGGGCGAACCCGGCACTACTCCAGCCGGAGCCACTCCGCCCGGGCAATTCGCGAACTCGTTCGCGACTCCGGTAGGCACGTTAATGATGTTGGCGCGACAAGTTGAAGAATCAGCCGGGTCGGAACACAGGGTGGTCGGAAATATGGCACCCGTGCCCACACCGCTCGCATCAGGATAAGCCGATGCCACCGGAACTGTCTGGTTGGTCAGGCCGCCTTGAACCAGGCTGCGCCATTCCATGTTGTAAAAGAAGAAAGTCGGATGGCTCTTCCAGAACGGGGCCTGGCCACCCAGGTTGAAGCCGTAAGTGTTGAATCGCAACTCTGCCACTTTGTTGGGGGCCGGGTTGAAATAATTACGCGCATCGAGAGCGTCGTTGCGCAGAAATTCCCAGGCCGAAGCATGGAACTGCTTCTGGCCGGAGCGGATGACCGCAGTCATGGTTGCGGCCGATGACAGGCCGTACTCGGCGCTGTAGTTCGAAGTAAGCATGCGGAATTCGCCGATCGCATCGAGCGAAGGCATCACGTCCGAACCGCCGCCGCCCCCACGATCACTGCTCTCGCTGCCGTCGAGCATGTAAAGATTGTGGCTCATACGCTGGCCGTTGAAGCTCATGGCCGCGTCGCCGCCCACCGGTGTAGGAGTTTGAAAATCACCCTGGCCGCTGGAAGCGCCCGGCGTCAGGTTGGCCAGCGAGTACATGCTGCGCCCATTGGTGGCGAGCTGAGTGATCTGCTGACCGGTAATCACCGAACTGACTTCGCCATTTTCCGATTGCACTCTGACCGCATCGGCTTCAACGGTAATGGTTTCGGTGGCGGCGCCCAGCTTCAGGCCGAAATCAATGCGGGCGCGATCGCCCACGTTGAGCACGACATCATTTTGCTGCGCCACTCCGAATCCGGAGGCCTCAGCCTTGATGTTGTAGTGGCCGATTGGAATGTCGGCGAACAGGTACTGACCGGCCTCGCTGGCTTTGGTCGTCCGGACCCGGCCAGTTTCAACGTGGGTTGCCGTAACAGTAACGTTGGGAACCACGGACCCGGATGGATCGGTTATGGTTCCAACCACGGTAGCGGTTTGGGCCGATGCGGCAAAACTCAAACCCAGCATCAGCAGGCAGAGAACCAATAGGGAACGTACACGCCCATTTTTCGCTGCAATTAAAAGACTTCCGGCACATCTGGACGAAAAAGAATTCATAGTTTCAACCCCTTCGCGGTGGCAAGCTAAACTCCCGGGACGAACGTGGTCTTCCGGTAACGTTAACGATGCAGACAGGCTTGTACCGTTATTCGTTAGACGTTGTCAAGAAAATTTTGCGTCCGGCGCATCAGCTTATTGCATGCGGAACGGGCTGAATTGCCCGATCAGCCTTGTTTTCGCGAAGGTAGGGGCATTCGGGACTTGGGATTTGTGGCACCGGAGACCTGGAAATCAGTCTGCTGGAAGGCTCTGGCCGCGGCCACCCGAGCGGCAGGCTCTGAGCGCCGGGATCGATGCGAGCGGTGGCCGGGATTCCTCTGTGTGGGCGTCGGTTATCCGACCCAGGCAGGTGTTCATCATGGTTCGCAAACGAAAAATAGGCGCGCCTACGAATCCAATGTGGACTGCTCTCGCGGACTCATATGGCCCCGGCACAAATCCCCGAAGCTTTGAACCGGCGGAAGGCCACGGAATTTCTCTGGCCCGCTGCTTCCGTCTGTCTTGCCTGGGGACCTCCGGAAAAATGATTTACCTGAATTATTCGTGTACGTTAACGGTGCGTTATACTCCAACCCGCTTCACTCGATCTGTTGTGCCCTACTGTCAGGCATGTCCGACTTCAGGCTTAATATGTGGTGGCATCGCCGCCTTCGGGATCTGGGCGAGCTTTTGATGCGACCGGTTCCAGCAAAAGTGACTGATCGCATCCGTCTGCGCCTGACTTCCTCCACATTGTTTCTTCTCGTGGCCTTTGTTTTTGCGGTCCCCGCAAATTGCCAGCAGGCGGCGCCGCAGAAGCCACCCTCTACAAATATGGGAGTCTCGACCGGTGCCGCCCATCCCGCGGTCAAGGACTCGAAGTCCCGTCCCATCACCGCAGGCGGATTCGTGGACGGCGCGCCCGTCATATTTACGGACTTCACCAAACCAGCCGGACTGGACAAATTTCATCATCGCTCCGGTACGCCGCAGAAGACTTCCATTATCGAGACTCCGGGTTCCGGCGTCGCGCTGCTCGATTACGACAACGATGGCTGGCTCGACATCTACCTGCTGAACGGTTCCACGATCGCGGCCTTCAAAGGCAAGGAACCCGCGCCGCGCGCCATGCTCTTCCACAACAATCACGATGGGACCTTTACCGATGTCACGGAGAAAGCCGGCGTCAGCAACCAGCGTTGGGGATTCGGCGTGGCGGTGGGCGATTACGACAATGACGGCTGGCCCGACCTCTACGTAGCTAACTTTGGCAGCAACCGCCTCTATCACAACAACCACGACGGCACTTTTACCGACGTCGCGGAGAAGGCGGGCGTAACCGTCGGAGGCTGGTCCACGGGCCCGACCTGGGGCGATTACGATCACGACGGGCTGCTCGATCTGTTTGTTCCGGGATATGTGAAATTCGATGCCGATCATCCCCCGATCGCGGGACAAGGCACGATCCCGCCCAATTTCTGTCAGTTTCGCGGCATCAATGTGATGTGCGGGCCGCGCGGCCTGCCTGGCGAGCGCGACCACCTCTTCCACAATAATGGCGATGGCACCTTCACCGATGTCAGCGTCAAGGCCGGCGTCTCCGATCCCGACGGCTACTACGGCCTGGCTTCCGCCTTCGTGGATGTGGATGACGACGGATGGGTGGACTTGCTCGTCGCCAACGATTCCACGCCGAACTTTCTCTACCGCAATCGGAAAAACGGCACGTTTGAAGATGTGGGTTATGGATCAGGATTCGCGCTCAGTGAAGATGGACGCGAGCAGGCGTCCATGGGAATCGGAATAGGGGATTACAACCGCGACGGGAAAGTCGATCTTTTCACCACAACTTTTTCCGACGACTACAAGACTCTCTATAAGAATGACGGGGGCGGAAATTTTTCCGATGTTACCTATCAGGCCGGGCTGGCCGACGCCACCGTCCCGTTTCTGGCCTGGGGGACCGGTTTCCTCGACTTCGATAACGACGGCCTGCTCGACATCTTTATCGTGAACGGGCACGTCTATCCGGAAGTGGACCTGCAGGATTGGGGCACCACCTGGGCGGAACGCCCGCAGCTTTTCCGCAATCTCAATGGCTCGAAATTCCAGGAAGTCCCGCCCGCTACCGGAAGCGGCCTGGCCGATGTCATCACCGGCCGGGGCGCGGCCTTTGGCGATCTTTTCAATGACGGTCACATCGACGTCGTCATCAATGACATCGATTCCACGCCGACATTACTCCGCAACGTGGTCAAAAACGGCAACCACTGGCTGACCCTGAAACTGGTCGGCGGTCCCAAAAGTCCGAGAGATGCAGTGGGCGCGAAGGTCTTTCTGACTGCTGCCGGAATCCGCCAGCGCGCCGACGTTTTCAGCGGAGGAAGTTATGGCTCGAGCTCCGACCCGCGCCTCCACTTCGGGCTGGGCTCGACCACAAAAGTGGACAAGATCGAAATCGATTGGCCCAGCGGAGTCAAGCAGCAGATCGGCGCGCAGCCGGTCGATCGTGTGATCACCGTGGAAGAAGGAAAGCCAGTGAGTGAGGTCAAGTGAGTGGATGCGACCTGCAAAAATACATGAACCACGAACGACACGAAGTATCACGAAGGCGTCAGGCCTCAAGGCTCTTCTTCGTGTACCTTCGTGTCCTTCGTGGTCATAGATTTTTGGCTCGCGAGCGGGCGAGACGCCAATCACCCCAGCCAACGAGACGGCGGGCTACTCTGTCGTGGTTTGGGCAACTGTGCCTTCGTGATGTATAAGACAAACTCTATGAAAAGAACGCACCTTTGGGTCGTATTGGTCGTCGTCCTTGGCAGCATCTCTAGCGGCGCCCAGACTCCCACGAAGCCAGCCGACGCAGGTTCCAGCTTCGCAACACTCACCGCCGGATTGCAAAAACACGACGGCTTCTTCCCTTATTACTGGGACGAAAAAAAGGGCAACATTCTGTTTGAACTCTCGCCGTCGGCGCTGCAGGGAGAGTTCCTTTACTTCACCGGACTGGGCAGCGGCATCGGTTCCATCGAGACCTTCGCCGACCGGAGTTCCTTCGGGAGCGAAGCTGTGTGCCGCTTCCGAAGAGTTGGGATGCGCGTGCTGGTGATCCAGGAAAACACCAGCTTCCGCGCTCCCCATGGTGCGCCGGAGTTACAGCATTCCGTGGAGTACAGCTTCCCGACCTCCGTGCTTGCCTCCCTTCCCATCGAAGCAGAGCGCGATGGCACGGTGCTGGTGGATGCGGACGCCTTGCTGCTCCGGGACGCGTTCGATCTGCTCTCCCAACTGCGCCGTCCGACCCGCGCCGTCGGAGGCATGATGGTGCGCGAACAATCCTCCAAGGCAGCAGACTGGCGCCTGGACAAAGACCGCAGCGTAATCGATCTCGAGCACACAGCGAGCTTTCCCCTCAATACCGAAGTGGAAACGCTGCTGACTTTCGCGACCGACTCCGAGAGTGATCTCAATCAGCCCGATGCGCACGCGCTGAGTGTCCGCGAACACCATTCGTTCCTGGCCCTGCCCGCTCCCGGATACGAAGCGCTGGAGCAGGACCCGCGAGTGGGATTTATCAGCGTCAGCTTCCAGGATTTTTCCCAGCCCTACGATCAACCCCTGACGCGTTACCTGGTGCAACGCTGGCGTCTGCAGAAAAAAGACCCGAATGCAGCCCTCAGTGAACCGGTGAAGCCGATCGTGTTCTATCTCGACCGCGCCATTCCGGAGCCAGTGCGTTCCGCGGCGCGGATGGGCGCACTGTGGTGGAACCAGGCGTTTGAGCAGGCAGGATTCAAGAACGCGCTCCGCATCGAAGACCTGCCTGAAGGCGCGGACCCGATGGACATTCGCTATCCCACCATCCAGTGGACCAACCGCTCGGGGCGGGGATGGTCCGTGGGGCAGAGCCACGTCGATCCGCGCACCGGTGAAATCCTTCACGCCGTGGTGCAACTCGATTCGCACCGCATGCGCACCATGAACAACTACTGGGAAGCGGTGATGCCCTCCGGCCGCGATAACTCCGAGCCGGCGCTGGATACTTTCGCCGCGCTGGACAATCTTGATCCGCGCACCAGCGAACAACAAGTCATGCTGCAGCGCCTGGCCCTGCTCACCTGTCACGAAATGGGGCACGTGCTCGGTCTCGAACATAACTTTGTGGCCAGCACCTACGGTCGCGGCTCGGTGATGGACTACTTCGCGCCGCGAGTGAAAATTCGCCCCGACGGCACCGCCGACCTCTCTGACGCCTACATGCAAGGAACCGGGAGCTACGACCGCTTTGCCATCGAGTGGGGATACAGCCAGGGCAAGCCGGGCAGCAAGGCGCCGGAGGAGCAGGCGCGGCATGATGCGATCGTAAAAGCCGCCATCGCGAAGGGAATTGTCTGGGGAAATACGGAAGACCCGCGCTGGAATTCTTATGACGACGGACCCGATCCGGTTACCTGGCTGAAAGAAGTTCTGCCCGTGCGGAATTCGCTGCTGGCGCATTACAGTCCGCGCATGCTGCGCCCGGGCGAGCCCAATTCGATGTTCACTTCGCGCCTGCCCCTGGTCTATCTGTTTCATCGCTACGCGCTGGGCGCCGCCATCAACGTGATCGGCAGCGCCGAGGTGCCGCTCTCGCTCGCAGGCGATGGGCAACAGCCCATCAGCATCTGGCCGGCCGAGAGTCAGAAGCAGGCCCTGCAACTGACGCTGAGCGCTCTGAGTCCATCTCAATTGAATGTTCCGCCGGAAGTCTGGAAGGCGCTGGCGCCGGTAGAAAATCGCGATTCCGATCCCGAGCGCTTCGCGTCGTCCGCGGGATATCTTTTCAGCCCACAGGATGGAGCGCGCGCCGTGGCTGAAATAGTTGTCGGGGGATTGCTGAATCCTCAACGCATGCAGCGCCTGGCGGTGCTCTCGCGTCAGGAAGCGCAGGCGCCGTCACCGGGGAGCGTGGTGTCAGCCCTGGTGGCTACGCTTTTTCCGACGCGGCAAAGACAGCAGCGGAGCGGGACCTGGCCGGCGTCGTGCAAACCCAGGTTGCGGAACGCCTGATGATTTTGGCTGCCAACTCTGAAGCCACTCCTGAAGTGCGGGCCGCAGCTTTGGCGGGAGTGCGGGAAGTGCAGAGCGCGGTGAAGAAGAACGCGGCGCGCGGGCCGGCGCTGGAGCAGATCAATCACGAGATTACTCTGTTCCTGCAGAATCCGGTGCAGAACACACCCAAACTGACATCATCGGGCGCGCCGGCGGGGCCGCCGGTTTAGGGGGGCACTTAGTGCCCCGTCCCGGAAATTCATTGAATTAATTCTGTCATCCCGACCGGAGCGGAGCGAAGCGAGCGCAGTGGAGGGACCTGCTGTCAGCCAATTCAACCTGTTCCGCTTGGGGTTTCGATGCTCCGTCTATTTTCCTGCAAACTTGGCGGGGCTTCGCCCCGCTGCACGGGCGAGGGCTCCTTCGACTTCGCTCAGGACAGGTCCGCGCCTACATGATTTTCTGCGGTGCCGCGTGGCGGGACTCGTAGGCTGTGATTTCGGGTTCGTGTTGCAAGGTGAGCCCGATGTCATCCAGTCCTTCGAGCAGGCAGTGGCGGGTGAATTCGTCAATCTGGAAAGTGGCGGAGAAGCCGCGATCGTCCTGCACTTTGCGCTGCTCCAGATCAATGGAAAGATGGTAATCGGGTAGTCCGCTCGCGCGGCGAACGATCTCCTCAACTTCCTGTTCACTCAGCACCACCGTGAGCACGCCGTTCTTCACGCAGTTGTTGGCGAAGATGTCGGCAAACGACGGCGCAATCACGGCGCGAAAGCCAAAATCTTCCAGGGCCCAGACCGCGTGTTCCCGCGACGATCCGCAGCCGAAGTTCTTGCCCGCCACCAGAATGCTGGCTCCTTTGTAGCGCGGCTGGTTCAGGGTGAAGGACGGGTCTTGTGCGCCGTCCTTGCCGCGGCGCCAGTCATAGAACAGGAACTCGCCGAAGCCGGTGCGCTCGATTCGCTTCAGGAATTGTTTGGGGATGATCTGGTCGGTGTCGACGTTGGCGCGATCGAGCGGAGCGACTTTGCCTTTGTGCGTGCGGAAGGGTTGCATTCTGTCTCCAGACTCGGAGGGCGGGACGCCCTCCGGACAGCCGGCGAGACGCCGGCGCTACTTGTTGAATTTCCAGTTTCTTATGTCGGTGAAGTGGCCGGCGATCGCGGCCGCGGCGGCCATCATCGGGCTTACCAGGTGCGTGCGCCCGCCGCGTCCCTGGCGGCCTTCAAAATTACGGTTGCTGGTCGAAGCGCAGCGCTCGCCGGGTTGCAGGATGTCCGGGTTCATGCCCAGACACATGGAGCAGCCGGATTCGCGCCATTCGAAACCGGCTTCCTGGAAGATCCGGTCCAGACCTTCCTGCTCGGCGGCATGCTTTACCGCTTGCGACCCGGGCACCACCATGGCCCGCACTTTCGCATTGACGTGATGGCCCCGGGCCACGCGGGCGGCGGCGCGCAAATCTTCCAGCCGCGAATTGGTGCAGGAGCCGATAAAAACGCGATCCACCGGAATTTCTTCGACGCGGGTCCCGGGCTTCAATCCCATGTACTCCAGCATGCGCTCGGCGGCGTGGCGATCGGCTTCGGTTTTGAGATCAGTCAGTTCCGGAACCCGTCCGCTGACTGCGACCACCATGCCGGGATTGGTTCCCCAGGTCACAAAGGGGGCCAGCTTCGCAGCATCAATCTCGACGACTTTGTCATAGCGTGCACCGGGATCAGTGGGCAGAGTGCGCCAGTGCGCCAGCGTCTTCTCCCAGTTTCCGTTCTGCGGCGCGAAGCGGCGGTTCCTGAGATAGGCGAAGGTGGTCTCGTCGGGCGCAATCATGCCGGCGCGGGCCCCGGCCTCGATGCTCATGTTGCACAGCGTCATCCGTCCTTCTACAGAAAGACCACGGACGGCTTCCCCGGCGTACTCGATGACGTGGCCAGTGGCGCCGTCGGTCCCGATCTGTCCGATGATTCCGAGCGCCAGGTCTTTCGCCGTCACTCCTTCGGGCAGCGAACCCTTCACGTTGATCAGCATCGTCTTCGGCTTGCGCTGCGGCAGGCATTGCGTGGCCAGCACATGCTCGACTTCGGAGGTGCCAATGCCGAAGGCCAGCGCGCCAAATGCTCCGTGTGTGCTGGTGTGGCTGTCGCCGCAGACGATAGTCATGCCCGGTTGGGTGAGTCCAAGTTCGGGGCCGATGACATGCACGATGCCCTGATCGGGCGAATCCATGTCGAAAAGCGGCACGCCAAATTCCTTGCAATTCTTCTGCAGCGCCTGGATCTGGAGGGCGGCAATGGGATCGGTGATGGGAGTGCCGCGGGGCTCGGTCGGAATATTGTGGTCAACCGTGGCCACGGTCCGATTGGGCTGGCGCACCCGGCGTCCGGCCGCGCGCAAGCCGTCGAAGGCCTGGGGCGAAGTGACCTCGTGGACCAGGTGCAGGTCGATATAGAGAAGGGGCAGGCGGTCGGGCGGCGAAGAGACGACGTGCTCGCCCCAGACTTTCTCGAATAGAGTGCGCTTTTCAGCCATGAGTCTCGGGGTTGCCCGAACAGATATTTTATCAACAAAGAGCCCGCGTGGGGCAGCCGCCCTCGGCTGTCCGGCGGAGTAAAGCTCCGCTATCGTGGTTTCCGGCAAATCCTTTGTCGAGCTTCGCTCGACTGGACAGCCGGGGGCGGCTGTCCCCACGCGGGCATTGTCAACCGAAGCACACAGTGACGGCGGCCAGTGCTCTTGAGATTATGATGGTCGTTCATGATCAACGGAAAGCGCATTGCCGTGGTGTTGCCGGCCTATAACGCGGAGAAGACCCTGGCCGCCACCGTGGCGGAGTTGCCCGACCTGGTGGACATCCGCATCCTGGTGGACGATCACAGCTCCGACCGCACGGTCGAGATCGCCGAGCGCCTGGGCCTGCAATTCTTCGTGCACGACCAGAATTACGGCTACGGCCGCAACCAGCAAACCTGCTACCGCGAGGCCCTGGCGTCGGGCGCGGATGTCGTCATCATGGTGCATCCCGACTACCAGTACACACCGCTGCTGGTGACAGCCATGGCCAGCATGGTGGCCTATGACGTCTATGACGTGGTGCTGGGATCGCGCATCATCGGCGGCCAGGCGCTCCACGGCGGCATGCCCTTCTACAAATATGTGGCCAACCGTTTTCTCACCGCCTTCGAGAATCTATTTCTGAGGATCAAGTTGTCGGAGTACCACACCGGCTACCGCGCCTTCAGCCGCAAGGTGCTGCTGGAAATCCCCCTGCTCGAAAACTCGGACGATTTTGTCTTCGACAACCAGGTGCTGGCGCAGTGCGTGAACTTCGGTTTCCGTATTGGCGAAGTATCGTGTCCGACGAAGTATTTCGAGGAGGCGTCTTCCATCAACTTCCGCCGCAGCGTGACTTACGGTTTCGGCGTAATACGAACCACGTTGCAGTTTGCTTTGCAGAGAGCCGGATTGGCGCATTTCCGTATTTTCAGCCCGAAAGGCCGGAAGCTGGAGCCGGGCTACCCCGCCTACTACGCGCGGGGGGCGGCGGAGCCGCCCCGCTAGAGCCTATAAGTGTCACGGCTGGATTTGTGAACAACCAGAAGGCAGCTTCCGGAAGCCACTTGGACGATTTGGGAATATCTTCGGAGAGACCTGGGGGACTTATGAGCGCGAGATCTAACTGGCATCGATCCATTAAGTTGATCGGGGTTCTTGCCGTCTTTCTTTGCGGGTCGATTGCAGGCGGACCACTTGCGGCGGTTGACGAGTCGCCTGGCATGAGGGGCGCGAGCGATGTGCGATTTCACATTGAGGTGCAAGACCGCCAGGGGACCCGAATTGCAGGCTCCGAAATGAATGCCGGGTCGTCCAAAGGGGCTTCGGCAATGTTGGTTTTGGACCGCGAGTATCAGCCAGGCGATCGCATCATTCTCGGCGGACCACAGCGCATGGCCGTGCGACTGGACGAGAACATGCCTGAGTGTGTGCTCTATCTCCCCAACCCCTCTCCGGGAAGCGCTTCCTATGAGATTCCCTACGGAGTTGAAGAAAAGGACACGGGCAGCGCCTACGCGCCGGAAAGTTTTGCCGGCAAATCTCATCGCGTGGCAGTTCGTAGCCTGAATAGACACGACCTTAGCGACTATCGGAATCTCGCCCTGAATCCCTGCGATGTGCGGCAAATGGAGCCGGCGGAGGTCCATATCTTCCCCCACGCCACCACAAACAGCGTTTCCAGGGGCCTGTTCGATTTCGAGGCGCGAAATGCGATTGACGGGGTCACCAAGAACGGCCATCACGGCATATGGCCTTACCAGTCGTGGGGTCCGCAGCTGCGCACCGACCTGTGGTGGAAGCTGGACTTCGGACGGCCCGTCGAATTGGACAAAATCCGCCTGATGGTTCGCGCCGATTTCCCGCACGACAGCTACTGGAAGAGCGCGGATGTTGAGTTCTCCGATGGAAGCCACGTCTCCCTCCAGCTCGGATCGTCGGCCGGGTTTCAGGACTTTCCCTTCAAGAAGCGGCGGACTTCATGGCTGCGGATCACCAATCTTGTGCCGGTGGACCCCGGCAGGTGGTGCAGCTTTGTCGAGGTCGAAGCCTGGGGGCGCGACCGGCCATAGCCTTTTCAGACAATCAGGACTTCCCTTTCGGGAGTCGACCTGCCAGAGTTAATTGCGCCCCCGGACTGTTGCGGCTAGCATCTAACCAGCTACGCTATGGGGACCGCCACCACGACCGCGCCCGAACGACGCCCGCCCCGCATGGTTTATGGCGAAGTCCTCAGTTTTGCCTACGAGACTTTCCGCAGCAATAAGGTTCGTTTCGCCCTGACTGCTTTGGGCATGGTGATCGGCACGGCTTCGCTCATCCTGGTTGTAACCATTGGCATGACCGGCAAGCAGTATGTGCTGAACCAGATTCAATCCATCGGCACCAACCAGATTGAAGCCGAATACCAGAGCGGCGGCCAGCGCGTCGCCAATGTCACGCCCGACCCCCTCACCATCGATGACCTGCAGGCCGCGCGCGAGCAAGTACCGGGCATCGTCGCGGCTTCTCCCGTGGTCTCGCTGGGCGAGCGCATTCCCGTGGGCGGCGGCAAGGAGCGCGACATCTCTGTGCTGGGAGTTTTTCCCGCTTACAAGATCGTGCGCAACCTGGTGGTCGTCGCCGGCCGCTTCTTCGATGATAAGGACGAGCTCGAACACACCAAGGTGGGAGTGATCACCCAAAAAATGGCCGAGGAGCTTTACGGGTCGCAACAAGATGCTATCGGCAAAACCATCAAGCTGACCGGCCTGCCCTTCACCATCGTCGGAACTTTCCGGGAACGGGTTGATACCTTCGGACAAACGGAAGTCGTTGACTACACCATGCTGATTCCGTACACGGTGAGCCGCTACTTCACCGACACTCCCACGGTGAAGCAGATTTATTTCTCGACCGCCGATCCCTCGATGGTGCAGCCGGCAACGGACCAGATCCGGCGGGTCATTCAGAGCCGGCACCGGGCCGAGTCGGTTTACAACGTGATGAATCTCACCCAGCTGGTGGTACTGGCGGAAAAGACCGCCAACGCCCTGACCCTGGTGCTGCTGCTGGTGGCGGCCGTGGTCCTGCTGGTCAGCGGCATCGGCATCATGAACATCATGCTGGCGACGGTAAGCTCCCGCATCCGGGAGATTGGCATCCGCAAGGCCCTGGGCGCCACCAACCGTGAAATACGCTTTCAATTCCTGGCCGAAGCTATGACCATTTCTCTGGTGGGAGGACTGATCGGCGTGGTGATCGGTTTGGCGATTCCGTATTCAGTACGTTTTCTTACCGAATATCGCATCCCGATCTCAGGGTTGTCGGCGATCGTCGCCATCCTGGTTTCGTCATTCGTAGGGGTAATCTTCGGGACGGTGCCGGCCACCCGCGCGGCGAAGCTGGATCCAGTGGAAAGTTTGCGGTACGAATAGCAGCTGTCAGCTCTCAGCTGTCAGCCTTCAGTCAAGTCAGAATCCCCTGCCTCATGCTTGATGGATTGATCCCGCCCCCGCAAACTCAAGGTTTGGTTTCACTGATAGCTGAGAGCTGAAAGCTGAAAGCTCCAGACACAAAAACGCCGGGCTGGTTGGCCCGGCTCATTCTTGTTTACTCACCTCGCGGGGAAACGGCTTGGTTCTGAGGTCCCCGTAGATTTCTTACATACTTTTGGTCACCGCTTACATGTCACCTTTACATCACCAGCGCCAGACCCTCCAGCTCTCTCTGCAGCACGGGCATGGAGCAGCCTGACATCTCAACCCGGCCCACGGCGTCCATGGCTGCTTGAGGCGATACCCCGTAGCCACGTCCCATGAGGAAGACTTGCAAAAGTTCGGCGGCCTCCCGCGAATCGATCAGGCCTCCCTGCATCAGATCGTTTCGCAGAGCCGTTAACTCGGTACTGGAGAATCGTTCTTTCATGGTCGTTATCACCTCCGACCTTGACCTGCTTATTTCATTAGACTCACTGCCTGCTGTGAACGTTGCATGCAATTTTGGTGCCGCGGTCAGGCCCCTTTCCCTATATACGTAAAAACCCGCAGCTCGGTTTCTTAAACCCCTTACGCTGCGGTAAGTTGCAAAGGAGCTAAATCTTTGGATGCGTCGAGCGGGCAGGTTTTACTGGCACGAACGGGCCATATCGGGAATTTTCATTATTGACACGTTGTGTCGTTCTGGGACGGCCCGGAATGACACATTGCGACGTCGGGCAGGAGCTTCAGGAAAGAGCTTCAGGAAGGATCGATGACAGCTTCGTCCACCAGCATGATTGGAATGCCGTCCCGCACCGGATAAACCCGGCGGCACTCGGCGCACTTCAGGCTCTGGCCTTCGTCTTTCAGTGCCAGCGGCTTCTTGCAGACCGGGCAGACCAGAATGTCCAGCAGGTCCTGGGGAATCATGGAGGGCATTTTACGCTTCTTTAGCGCGGGATGAACAGAACAGGAAAAGCCTGGACCGCAAAGGACGCGAAGGACAACCGCAAAGATCGCAAAGAAACCCCATCCAGGTTTTCTTCTTTGCGAGCTTGGCGGGCCTTCCTTTTGCGTCCTTCGCGGTTCAAGCTCTTTTGGCCCCGATGGTTTACGATAAGTTCTGTTCCCCAAGAGGAAGGCAAGGGTTCATGGCTGCCACAATTCTGGATGGCAACAAGATCGCCGCTGAAATCCGGGCAGAGGTAGCTGCCGAGGTCAAAGACATGGCTGCGGCCGGCATTCGTCCCGGCCTGGCCGTGATCCTGGTCGGCCACAATCCGGCATCTGAGATCTATGTTCGCGGCAAGGTGAAGAGTTGCGAGGAAGTGGGAATCTACAGCGAGAAACTCACTCCGCTGGACACAATTTCGACCTCGGAGCTGCTGGAACTGGTCCTCGAACTGAACCGTCGCGACGAGATTGATGGCATCCTGGTTCAGCTGCCGCTGCCGCCCCAGGTGGACTCGAAGCAGGTCCTGATGGCTGTGGATCCGGCCAAGGACGTGGACGGCTTCCACCCGGTCAATGTGGGATTCCTCTCCACGCAGCGCCCGGGGCTGGTGCCTTGCACGCCGGCCGGCATCATGGAAATCCTCAAGCGCAGCCATATTCCCGTGGCCGGGCAGGAAGCGGTGGTGGTGGGGCGGAGCGATATCGTGGGCAAACCCACGGCCATGCTGCTGATCAATGCCAATGCCACAGTGACCGTCTGCCACTCGAAGACGCACGACCTTCCCGGGGTCTGCCGTCGCGCCGACATCCTGGTGGCCGCCATCGGCCGCGCCGGAATGATTACGCGCGACTTCGTAAAGCCGGGGGCCACGGTCATCGATGTAGGCATGAACAAAGTGACCGAGCGGGCGGAGTTTGACCGTCTTTTTGTGGGCAACGCCAAGCGCGAGGAGAGCTTCCGAACCAAGGGGTCAACCCTGGTGGGAGACGCTCATCCCAACGCGGCCGAAGTGGCAGGAGCGATTACGCCGGTGCCTGGCGGCGTGGGCCCTCTGACCATCGCTATGCTGATGGCAAACACGGTGAAGGCGGCGAAGATGCGGAGGGGCTCGCGTATGCCCGCACGGGCTGCCGAGCACGCCCGCAGTGCTTAAGGTCGGGTTGACCGGAGGCATCGCCGTCGGCAAGTCGGTGGTCGGCGAGATGTTTGCCGCTCAGGGCGCGCACGTGATCCAGGCCGACCAGATCTCCCACCAGCTCATGCAGCCCGGCCAGGCCGTTTACCAGGAAGTTGTGCAGCACTTCGGCAGCGGGATTTTGGACCCGGACGGCAGCGTGAACCGCGCCCGGCTGGGGGAACTCGCCTTCGGCGGCCCCCACCTGCCTTCCCGCGTCCAGGAACTGAATGAGATCGTCCATCCCGCAGTGATTCGCCGGCAGGAGGAATGGATGGCGGAAGTGGGCCGGCGTAATCCGCACGCCATAGCCCTGGTGGAGGCAGCGCTCATTCTCGAGGCCGGGATGGCCGAACGCTTTGACCGGCTGCTGGTCGTGACCTGCCGCCCGGAACAGCGGGTCGAACGCTGGGCGCAGCGGCTGGAGGTGGACCAGGAAACGGCGCGCCGCGAAGTTGCCCGCCGCATGGCCGCCCAGCTTCCTGACGAAGAAAAGATTAAAGCTGCCGATTACGTGATCGACAACTCCGGATCGCTCGATGAAACCAGCCGCCAGGTGAGAAAAATTTACGCCGAATTGAAGAAAGAATCGTAGGGTGTAGCGCCGCCGTCCCGTCGGCTGTCCTGCGGGCGCTACAATTTAGAATTTAGCTTCGACACTGGAAGGTCCCGAACTATGAAGCTGCTGCGTCCAGTTCTGCTGGCCGTGATTTTTGCCGGCGCATTCTTCTACTTCACCACCTACCGCTCCGGCCCGATGCATACCACGAATTGGTTTGGCCGCCCCAGCAACAAGGTGGAGATCACCGAAGCCGCGTCGAACGGCGCCTTCGACGCCGAAGAACAGAACAATATCAGCGTTTACCGCAAGAACATCGATTCCGTGGTGAACATCACGTCCCGCGCGGTGACTTTTGACTTCTTTTATGGCCTGGTGCCGCAGGAAGGCCAGGGCTCGGGCTTCATCATCGATAAAGAAGGTCACGTGCTGACCAACTACCACGTCATCGCCGACGCCCGCCAGGTGGAAGTGACCCTGCACAACCGCAAGAAGTATCGCGCCACCGTGGTAGGGACCGACCGTTCCCACGATCTGGCGGTGATTCAGATCAAAGGTCCCGGCCTGACCCCGATGGTGCTCGGCGACTCGCGTAATTTGCTGGTGGGACAAAAAGTCTATGCCATCGGCAATCCCTTCGGTCTGAGCGGGACCATGACCAATGGCATTATCAGTTCGATCCGCCCGGTGCAGGAACCCGACGGCATGCAGATCGATGACGCCATCCAGACGGACGCGGCCATCAATCCCGGCAATTCCGGCGGCCCCTTGCTGAACTGGCACGGCGAAGTGATCGGCATCAACACCCTGATCGCCTCGAACGTTGGGCAGAGCGCGGGCATTGGTTTCGCTATTCCGGTAAACACAGCCAAGGCCGTGCTGAACGACTTGATGACCCTGGGGCGAGTGCGGCGTCCGGCGCTGGGCGTACGCACCATTCCCATTACCCCTGAACTGGCTGATCAGATGGGACTGGCGGCAGACAGCGGATTGCTGATCGTACAGATCGTGCCTGGCGGGGCCGCCGCCCGCGCCGGCCTGCGCGGCGGCAACGAACGCGCTTATATCGGCAATGTCCCCATCACCCTGGGTGGCGACCTGATCGTGGCTATCGATGGCCAGCCCGTCCAGGACCAGCAGGACCTCAGCCAGGTCATGAACAGTCACCGCGCCGGCGACACGGTGCGGATCACCATCTATCGCGGAAAGAAAAAGCTCGATGTCAGCGTAACTCTGGGCGAGGCGCGCGAAGAGGTGTGAGCAGATGCCTGGGGGCACGCCTTCAGCCGTGTTGTCGCACGGTTTTTGGGAAGGGCACGGCTGCAGCCGTGCCACACCGCGCTGAAAACTTGGCGCTTTAGCGCCTGAGGTCTGCTGTATCGACCGGAAAGCTCACCCCAGGCGCTAAAGCGCGTCCGGCTCTTGTTTTGGCGGCACGACTGAAGTCGTGCACTTCCCAAACCCCGTGTCCTCGAGCTCTCGTGCACCCCAGCCAGTCCTGCCCTTACCCGAACTCATCGAAACTTACGCCGCCGCCTCAGAAAAGCTTTCAATCTCCTTTACATCTTCGTCGCTGAGGGACAACTCCCCGGCGCGCATGACGCCTTCGGCCTGGCTGGCGTTGCGGGCGCCTACGATGGCGCCCGTCACCGCCGGGTTGTGGAGGGTCCAGGCGATGGCAACTTCGCCCGGCGACCGGCCGTGGCGCTTCCCGATCTCCCGCAGGCGTTCCACCAGGGCGAGATTTCGCGACAGCTTGGGTTCGTTGAAATTTGGATTGGCGCGGCGCCAGTCATCCTTGGGCAATTTGGCGGCGCGTTCGCGGGTCATCGCTCCGGTCAGCAGTCCCGAGGCCATGGGTGAATACACGATCACGCCAATGCCTTGCTGCCGGCAGTACGGAAGCGTCTCAGACTCGACCTCCCGGTGAATCAGCGAATACGGAGGCTGCAGGGAGGTGACCGGCGCAATGGCCTGGGCCCGCTTCAACTGCGCAGCATTGAAATTCGAGACCCCGATCCAGCGCACCTTGCCTTGCCGCTTCAAATCGGACAGCGTGGCCCAGCCCTCTTCGAGTTGGGGAGAATCCGGATTGGGCGGCCAGTGAATCTGGTAAAGATCGATGACCTCGACGTTGAGGCGGCACAGGCTGTTCTCAATTTCGCGGCGGATCGAATCGGCGGCCAGATATCCCCGCAGGTTGCCCTGTTCATCCCAAAGCCGGCCGCATTTGGTGAAGACGTAGGGTCGCGGGCCCGGCCACGTCTTCAACGCCCTGCAGACAACTTCTTCAGAATGGCCCAGGCCGTAAACCGCCGCCGTGTCGATCCAGTTCACCCCCAACTCGAGCGAGCGATGAATGGCCGCGATGGAATCGTTGTCATCCTGCGCTCCCCAGGCGAACTGCCAGCCCGAGCCGCCGATGGCCCATGCCCCGTAGCCGACCGTGGTGATGCGCAGGTCCGAGTTGCCAAGTTGCCGGATTTGCATTTCAATCTCCTCGAGGCTTTATAACGGATTTCGCGCGTGCAGACAAAACACCTGTGCTTTTTGATTCAGGGTTCCCCGCGTTAGATTCACAAGGAAATCATGAGTGTTGAAGCCATCCGCGCCTACTGCCTTTCTTTTCCCCAGGCCACGGAAAAGCTGCAATGGGGAGAGGTGCTCTGCTTCAAAGTGGGCGGAAAGATTTTCGCGCTGCTGTCTTTGCGCTCGGTGCCGCCGCGCCTGATGTTCAAGTGCGAGCCAGAAACATTTTCCGAACTGGTCGAGCATGAAGATATCATCCCCGCGCCTTACCTCGGCCGCTACCACTGGGTGGCGTTCGAACGCATGGATGTCCTGCCCTGGATTGACACCAGGGAACTGATCACAAAGTCGTATGAGATGGTGGCGGCGAAGGCCAGACTCAACAGGCCAAAGTCTGCCAGGGCCAGGACTCGCGGCGCCGGTTCAAAAAGTCGCAAATCCAAATCTCGCCGCGCTGAAAAGTGAGCACGGGATTCTGGCCGACACCCTTCCGCGGAACCGAACCCGATGTTGTAGTACTCCCGAGTGCACCCCTGTACTTCCTATAGTTGACCCTCACCCCAGCCTGCCATAAAAGTTGGGATAACAATCCTACCTTTGGCCGGAACTGGTGGCGGACCGAACAGCGGTCGCACGATCAATTATCACGGGGGGAGAGCATTCGTGAAGTTAGTACTCGCGTTGTGCCTGTTTACAAGTTTTATGGCCTTTGGTGCAGAACAAGTAACGAACCTTGAGAACATTCCGAGTACTGGCGGCACTACGGGATGCGGTATTCCTCATTGGTGCTGGGAACACGACAAGGGTACGAACGGGTCATCGACGGGAAGCAGCAAGATGTCCGGGGCGATGCGGCAATTCGATGTCGCGTGGAAGTACTACGGCGGAGAGCGCTTCCACATTTATCTCGGCCCTGCTCACAAGGACGGCAAATCCACTTCCTTTACCCTGGATACGTGGATTTACTTCAACAAACTGGCGGACGTCAACAATATCGAACTCGACTTGAACCAGGTCACTCTCAGCGGGAACACCGTGATCTATGGAATGCAGTGTAATTTTCCCAAAGGCATGTGGCAGTACGCGACCAACGTTTCCGGCCACCCGCACTGGAATAATTCGAACGTGGCTTGCTCGCGGAAAGTTTGGAAGCCCGGCGTCTGGCACCACGTCATCCTGAAATATCACCGCGATTCTGCGGGAAACGTCACTTACGATTCAGTGACTTTCGATACCAAGGTGTCCAAATTCGTCGGCGCCTCCGGGCCCAGCGTCTTTGGCCTGGGTTGGGAGATCGGGCGGCAGGTGGTTAATTTCCAGATTGGTGGAAACAACACATCCTCCGGTGCGACGGCATATCTCGACCACCTTACGGTTACCGGGCAATGATGCTGACGGGGGAGATTGCAGATTTCAGATTCTAGATTTCAGAATTCAGAACCGGCTCCCCGTTTTCAATCGGGATCTCTCCGGCGAGAGATCCCGATCAGCACGCTCGTACGCCGGATCGCTGATTTGACTCCCACTCTCCGGCTGGGCTAGCCTCTAGCAGTCCCAACCCATGCGACCTCATTGCAAGTTATTCATTCTGCTGCTCTTTATTCTCGCCTTGGCGTTGGCCGCGCCGCCCAGCTTTGCTGCCCGCCTGGTGCCGGTGGTAGCGCCCCGGGCCATGGTGGCCAGCGTGCACCAGCTGGCGTCGCGGGCTGGATTGCAGATGATGAAGGCAGGCGGCAATGCCGTGGACGCGGCCGTGGCGACTGGTTTTGCGCTGGCCGTGGTGCATCCGCAGGCGGGCAATCTGGGTGGCGGCGGCTTCATGCTCATCCGCTTCGCCGATGGCAAGACCCACTTCATCGACTACCGCGAGAAGGCGCCGGCGGCCGCCACTGCCAACATGTATCTCGATGCCCGGGGAAATGTGATCGAGGATGCCAGCACCATCGGCTACAAAGCGATCGGAGTACCGGGGTCGGTGGCGGGAATGGTGTTTGCCGAAAGGAAGTACGGCAAACTGTCGCTGGCCCGGGTGATGGCCCCGGCGATCAAGCTGGCGGAGGAAGGATTTGCCCTGGCGGCCGAAGACGCCGCCGATTTGCAGGATGACAAGCCGCTGGCGCAGTTTCCGGAATCGCGCCGCATCTTTCAGCGCGAAGGGAAGTATTACAAAGCCGGAGAGGTATTCAAGCAGCCGGACCTGGCGCGCACGTTAAAGCGTATCGCCGCTCGTCCGGATGACTTCTATCATGGAGATATGGCCCGTGAACTCGCCGCATCCGTGCACCAGGGCGGGGGGCTGATCACGGTTGGCGACCTGGCGCACTACGAAGTGAAAGAGCGCGAGGTAGTGCGGGGATCGTACCGCGGATACGAAATCATCAGCGCGCCGCCGCCCTCGTCAGGCGGGACCACGCTGATCGAGATCCTGAACATTCTCGAAGGTTACGACCTGGCAAAATTCGGAGGCCGGTCGGCGCAGGCGATTCACCTGACGCTCGAAGCTTTCCGGCGCGCCTTTTTCGACCGGGCGGAGTTTCTAGGGGACCCCGATTTTTCCAAAATTCCCGTGGCCCAGTTAATCGACAAGCGCTACGGCGCGGCCTGGCGGGAATCGATCGATCCCAGGCACGCCAGCGTCAGTAAGGACCTGGTCCGGCCCGCGATCTTCAGCGAACTCGAACAATACGCCGCTGGACATCCTCCCACCGGTGCGGTGACCGAGCCTGACCAGACGACTCACTACTCGGTGGTTGACGCGGAGGGGAACGCGGTTGCGGTCACGACTACGCTCAATGACAGCTTTGGCTCGCGCGTCACCGCCGAGGGCATGGGTTTTCTGCTGAACGACGAGATGGACGACTTTGCCGCCAAGCAGGGCGTGCCCAACATGTTCGGCCTGATCCAGGGGCCGGCCAATGCGATCGGCCCGGGCAAACGTCCCCTCTCAGCGATGGCGCCCACCATCGTGCTCAAAGACGGTAAGCTGTTTCTGGTGCTGGGCTCGCCCGGCGGCCCTCGGATCATTACTACCGTGGCCAATATCCTGATGGGCGTGGTCGATTACGGAATGAATATTCAGGAGGCGGTGAACGCTCCCCGCTTTCATCATCAGTGGCTGCCTGACGTCACACGTGTAGAGCAGGGATTTTCTCCTGATACCATCAAGCGGCTGGAGGGAATGGGACACCGGGTCGAAGCGCAGGACTCCTGGAGCGACGGGGAGTGCATCATGATTGACCCGAAGCGGGGAGATCGCCTCGGCGCCAGCGACCCGCGCAACAACGGCAGAGCGATAGGATTCTAGATCAGCTCATGTGGGGCGGGCGCCCTCGCCCGCCGCTTTTGAATTTGATTTGGATCCTGCGATGCGGTTAGGACGGCCGAAGTTTTGAAATATCGAGGGTCCAAGTCAAAGGCGGCGGGCGAGGGCGCCCGCCCCACACAGGGCTGTTCAGTATGCTGAAGGCAATATCGACACTGGTTTACGTGAAAGAGCGGCTGCATCCCGGGCTGCTGGACGGATTGGTGCGGGGCGGAGCGCAGGCGATCGAGATTTTTGCCGCGCGCCAGCACCTGGACTACGCCAATCGCAAGCAGCATGTGCGCGAAATTGCCGACTGGTTCCAGAACAGTGGTGTTCCGCTCCATTCGGTCCATTCTCCCCTGCACGCCGATTACGAATCGGGCCGCACCGGCGCTCCGCCGGTGAACGTGGCCGCCACCGACCGGGCCCAACGCATCGAGGCCATGGATGAAATCAAGCGGGCGATTGAAGTGGCCGAGCAGATTCCCTTCCGCTTTCTGATACAGCACCTGGGGACCGGCGGCGAATCGTTTGACGACCGCAAGTTCGAGGCCGCCATGACTTCCATCGAGCACCTGCGCGCTTTTGCCAAGCCTCTGGGCGTGCGCATCCTGCTGGAAAATATTCCCAACGAACTCAGCACTCCGGACAAACTGGTCGAATTTATCCAGATCACTCACTTCGAAGACGTAGGGGTATGCTTCGATCTCGGCCACGCCCATATCATGAGCAAGGTGGCGGAGGCGTTCGAGATCCTGAAGCGCCATATTCATTCCACCCACGTCCACGACAATGCCGGAGACCGCGACTCCCACCTGTGGCCGGGAGCCGGGACCATCGACTGGAAAGAAGCGATGGAATTACTGCGCTCGGCGCCGCATACGCCACCGGTGCTGCTGGAGATTGAGGCCGACGAGAAGGTGAATCCGGTGGAGAAGATGGGCGGCGTGTTTAGCAATTTGGTAATTGAGTAATTTAGAAATTGGGTAATTTGAAAAACGGGCTGGGCTTCTCGGTTTTCAATTTCGCAATTTCTCAATTCCCCAATTTCTCAATCAATTCTATGCCATCCCCCGTCAGCACGATTTCCGATATCGGCAAGCACGAGGGCCAGACCGTCACCATCCGGGGCTGGCTCTACAACCTGCGGGAGAGCGGGAAGCTGCTCTTCCCGCAATTCCGCGATGGCTCCGGCCTGATTCAGGGCGTGGTGCCGAAAAATGCAGTCGCTCCCGAGGTGTTTGACGCGATCAAGGGCCTGACTCAGGAGTCGAGCGTGATCGTCGAGGGGAAAGTCCGCGCCGACAAACGCGCTCCCGGCGGATATGAACTCGATGTCTCCGGCATTCAGGTCGTGCAGCGGGTTTCCGAAGGCGATCCCTACCCCATTTCTCCGAAAGAGCACGGCGTCGAATTTCTGATGGAGCACCGTCACCTGTGGGTGCGCTCGCAGCGGCAGGCAGCGATCCTGCGGGTGCGGGCGGAGATCATCAAGGCGGCGCGGGATTTCTTTGACGAACGCGGCTTTGTCCTCACCGATCCTCCCATTCTTACTCCGGCCGCATGCGAGGGCACGAGCACTCTTTTTCCAGTCGATTACTTTGACGAGCAGGCATTTCTTACCCAGTCCGGGCAGCTCTACATCGAGGCCACGGCCATGGCCCTGGGCAAGGTGTATTCCTTCGGCCCAACTTTCCGGGCGGAAAAATCCAAGACGCGCCGCCACCTCACCGAATTCTGGATGGTCGAACCCGAGGTGGCATACGCCGAACTCGCCGACCTCATGGACCTGGCAGAAGGTCTGATCAGCTTTCTGGTGAAGCGTTGTCTGGAGAAGCGGCGCGCCGATCTGCAAGTCATCGGCCGTGATGTCACCAAGCTGGAGAAGATTGAGGCCCCGTTCCCGCGCATCACTTACGACGAAGCCGCAAAGATGCTGCAGGAAGCCCACGCCAAAGGCGCCCTGGAAAACAATTTCGAATGGGGCGGCGACCTGGGATCTCCGGACGAAACCTACATATCATCGCAGTTTGACAAGCCGGTGATGGTGCATCGCTATCCCGCGCAGGTGAAGGCGTTCTACATGGAGCCCGATCCGCAACGGCCGGAACTGGCGCTATGCGTGGACGTGCTGGCGCCGGAAGGCTACGGAGAAATTATCGGCGGCTCGCAGCGCATGGCCTCCTACGATCTGCTGGTGCAGCGCATTCACGAGCACGGCCTTCCCGAAGAAGCCTTCAAGTGGTACCTTGACCTGCGCAAATTCGGCAGCGTGCCGCACGGCGGTTTCGGCATGGGAATCGAACGCGCCGTGGCCTGGATCTGCGGGCTGGAGCATGTGCGGGAGACGATTCCGTTTCCCCGCATGCTGAACCGGTTGTACCCGTGACATCGGTCACCGCCGAGCAAACGAATGCGCATAAAACTGAGAACCGGGAACTTTTGACTGGCAACTGAAGATAAAATCTCAACCAGCCGGAGCGCTCCAGTTCAGGGGAAGACACCGAGCACAACCGTTACCACAAATTCATGACCCCAGCCAGCGCAGCTTCCTCCAGCATCGTGCCCAGGAAAATCCGGGTGATTGGGGTCCCGCTCGATCTGGGACAGTCACGCCGGGGCGTGGACATGGGCCCCTCCGCGGTGCGCGTGGCTGGGCTCGAAGCGCGCCTCGAGGCCCTGGGGCATGTGGTCGAGGACGCAGGCAATATTTCCGTGGCTATCGCGGAACAAAAAAAGGTAGGAGATCCCTCGGCCAAGTATCTGAAGGAAATTACCGCTACCTGCACCAAGCATGCCGAACTGGTCCTGAAAACTCTGGAGGCCGGCATGGTTCCCCTGGTGTTGGGCGGCGACCACTCGGTGGCGGCGGGCACGGTGGCAGGGGTCGCCGAATTCTATCGCCGCCAGAACCAGAAAGTCGGATTGATCTGGATCGACGCCCACACCGACATCAACACGCCCGATAGCTCGCCCAGCGGGAACGTTCACGGCATGCCGCTGGCCGCCACCATGGGACTCGGGCCTCCGGGACTGGCCGGCATCTTCGATTTCTCACCCAAAGTGAAACCGGAAAACTGCGTGCTGGTGGGGGTGCGCGACATTGATGCCGCCGAAAAAGAAAATGTCCGTCGGGCCGGCATCGCTGTCTTTACCATGCGCGATATCGACGAGCGCGGCATGCGCACTGTGATGGAAGAAGCCCTGCGTCTGGCGGGACGCGGCACTGCCGGCTATCACGTCTCCCTCGACATGGACTGGATCGATCCCGAAGACGCGCCCGGCGTGGGCACCCCGGTCCGCGGCGGGGCCACCTATCGCGAAGCCCACCTGGCCATGGAAATTATCGCCGACCACGGCCGCATGCTCAGCTTCGAGATCGTCGAGGTCAATCCGGTCATCGACGAGCACAACCGCACCGCGGACCTGGCGGTAGAGCTGGCGCAGTCGGCGTTTGGTAAGAAGATCCTGTAAGCTCGCCGAGGTCTTGAATACGAATCGTGAACCGCCCTGACCCCAAACCGATACCTTCATCACAATGTACGAGCCGGCCTGACTGCGCCTGCGAGTTTTGCCTTCGGCGGCGGTCGAGGCCCTCAGCGGGCGAAGTGCAGGATCAACTCGCTGAGGATTTCATTCGCAACTATCAGCAACCTCGCCGACCGCGTTCGTAGCCGCCTTCCAGCCAGGCAAGCATGGCAGCTTTCACCCTAAGGTCGCTCACCTGATGCCCGCAAGCGCTGCCGCACGGAAGGACTACAATGAAGGCGTGCGATACTACACCACCAAATCGATGAACGGCGGCACCACGTTTAAATGCGCGCTGTGTGAGCACAGCGTCACCACTCTGGATTACAACAGCCTCGAGGGCAACCGCCGCACCCAGGCGGCAACCGCCATGAACCGGCACGCGGCAGGGTTGCATTTTGCGGCGCGGACCGTGGTCCCCGCCAAGCTGGGTGGCCGCGGGGCACTCTGAATCAGCGGCTACGCTAGACTCCCAGAGACCGGGCCCAGCCAGCGAAGGCGTGCCAGGGTGCTGTCATCGCAAGGGGCACTCGTATCTGCTGCACAATGATGAGAAAAATGCTCGCCCACAGCGTCACCCGATGGACCTTCCGAATTGACCACATATCGTAGGCCACCAGCATCAGCAGGAAAATGTAGGAGAAGAAGCTAGCCGCGATAGGCTTGCCCAGGAAAATGGCGAAGGGCCAGCGCGCGATGGCGGCGATCAGCAGTGCAATCGTAGCGATCAGGATAAGACGCTTGTGCGCCGGGGAATCGGAGCGCTTGCGGAAGGCGAAGTAGATCAGCGTGCTGAAGATCAGCATGTCCGTGATGGGCACGACATAAAAAGTCGCCGCATCGAGACCCGGCGGCGCGAAGCCCCTGGCCAGCGCATTCGTACCCGCCAGAACACCGAGAACAACCATCGCACAGGCCAGAAGAAAACCGAGCACGCCCAGGCGGCGATGGATATCCACCCGGCCCGCCGAGACGAGCGCCGTCTGCGCGAGCAGCAAGAGTATCCAGCAGGAAAATGCCGCGCCATGCAGGTGAATGATGAACGCGGGCAGTGGGGCATGGATCATCCCCGCCAGATAATAGGTGCGGGCAAATCCCAGAAAGACCGTGGCCAGTATGAGCAACGCCATGGCTGAAAAGAAAAAGTTGTCGTAACGGCGCCCGGGAACGCGGGTCGCAAACTGCGCGCGATTGCCGGGACTGGCAGCGGCTGTTGCCATCATGTCTCCATGACCAACGAGTTAATTGAGTTTTCTGGAACCTGGGGGTAGGCGTGGGCATTGTATGACACTTTGCCCCAAATATTGAAACCTCACGGGAATGCGGCAGTGGGTCAGTTTCGTGGTATGACACGCCAAGGGCATAAACCACCAAGGACACGAAATATCGCGAAGGCTTTGTGTTCCAGGGTGTCCTTCGTGTACCTTCGTGCCCTTCGTGGTTCATGGTCCCCAAACTGACCCACTATCCGGGAATTCGCCTTCAATTTCCTATTTGGCTTTCATGCAGGCCGGAACTTCAATATTCGCCGGACCGGTGAGCGGGCCGTAGTTCATCTGGATGCCACCGGCGCCGCTCGGATCCACCATCTCGATCCGCAGCGGCAAGCCGGTGTCTTTAGCCACGAACAGGTGCACCGTGCCCTGGGTTTTCTCGTTTTCATGGTCGTAGAACTCATAGGCGTCCGCCATCGTGCCGTTTACGTTCTGCTCGCCGATGGGGTGCAGGTCGGTAAGGTTGGGGTTGGCTTGGCTGCCCGATTCGTCACTCTGGGGGACGTCGCGGCACCTCCAGGAAAACATATCCCGCTCCTTCTTCAGCATTTTGGGAGCTTCCGCATGCGCCATGGCGACCCCTGCGGCCGTCATACCCGCGCCGATCGCGCCCATGGGTCCTTCTGCCGCGGCGCGAGCCATCGAGGTCGCGGCCATGCGATCCAGTTCCGCCAGGTCGCGAGCCGCCTTTGCCTCCGCTTCCTTCAGTAACCGAGGCACCGCCGCCGAGGTAATCAGCGACGCCCCGCGTCCGTTTTGCACCACCGACCGGATCTCCCAGTCATCCACCGTTCCCGGCACGTCCGTGGCGGGCATTTTGTAGTGCATGGTGTATTGGCGGGTATTGCCCTCGACCACCAATTCCCCCGGACTGAAGATGCTCTGGGCCATCTGCTCCATTTTGGGATCGTTGGAGTGCATGCTCATGATCACGTGATACCCGGGTTGGGTCTTCAACCGTGTGAATGAAGTGTAGAGCGGGCTGTCCAAGGGAACGGTCACACCGGCATGAGCGGGAATAGAGTTGGCTGATCCACCTCCCCTTCCGGACCTCCTGGCGTTGCGTTGGGCCATCGAGGCTTGCATACGCTCCCGCATCTCAGGTGGCATGTTGGCCATCATTTGCTGCATCTGCTGCATTTGATCGGAGGACATTCCCTGCGGCATCCCCTGGGGGCTCATGCCCTGGGCCATGCCGGATGACGTGTCCGGAGCGGAATCCTGCGCGGGGTTCGCATTTGACGCAGCCGCCGCATTCTCCGCCGCTGCGGCAGCATCTTTCTTCTTCGACTCCGCCGCCAGCATGGCGCGGATCACCTTGCTGCTGACCCCGGCTTGACTGAGCGACTGCAGTCCGGTTGAGGTCAGGTCGAACTGCGTGTCGGTGCCGGCAATGGCCGCCACAATCGAGGGCTCTGCCATTCCGGCTTTCACCATCTTGATGACGTCGGCATTGGTCAGAGGACCTTTTTGTTGCGCGGTCAGTACGGGTAGGGTGAGAAGGACGACAACAACGATGCTTGCCAGCTTGCTTACTCGTGCGAATGACACTCCCATAGGGAGCCTCCCAGTTGAGCCAATCGAGCCGTGCTGCTCAGAAAGAAGAGGGCCGGAACGGGCGGCGTTTCCGCCCGTTCGTGAAAGTCAAAAGCCGCGGGCGAGGGCGCCCGCGCCACACACATCACGTTATTGCGTGACCGTTTTCACCTCGTCTCCGGTCTTGAAGCCGGCGCCTGAAACCGTGGTCGCGACCGACGAAATGTCATCGACATCGGTGACCTTAACCACGCCGACCGACGTGGCCATACGCCGGATCACTTTGCCGGTGGACGGGTCCTTGATTTCCTTGGTCACGCGCTCAACATTCAGCTGGTCGCCGACCTTGACCCCGGCCTTCGACCCGACATTGAGGATGATCTGTCCTCCATCGACTGCTGCCACCAGCCCTTCCACCACCACGGTGCGGGCTACCAGCTTGTCTTTGTCGGCGATCACCTCGGTGCTGGTCTTCTCTACCGCGGCCTTCACGGCTTCTCCGATGATCGTGCTCTGGAAGTCGCTGCTGCCGAAGTCCGCGTTGCCGTTGCCGAAGCCGTGCCAGTTGCCGCCGCCGCCCAGCAGCGAAGTGCTTTCGCGCTGCGATTCTCCATGGCCTTCGGCCACGGCCAGAATCTCGCCCGTATCCACGTCCACCATGCGCGCGGTCAGGGACACGATGGCTTTCGACTTTTTGTGTCCGAAACCGCCCAGGCCAAATCCGCCCAGCGCGCCTCCGGCGCCGCCCAGGTTCAGGTTCTTGGTCTCGTTGCCGAACTGAGTGATACTGCCCACGACGATCGCGTCCACGCCCAGCAGTTTGCCGATTTTGGCGGCAGAGTTGGGATTGGCGCGGTCACTGTTGGAAAAATTCTGCTCCGCCATGATCTTGTCCAGAGCTTTACGCTCGATCACCGAATAGCTGCCGTCTTTGACCAGGTAGGTGACCAGCAGATCGGAGATGCCCTTGCCTATGTCCACGTCCTGGCCGAAGAGGGCCGAGACATTTCCGTGCACCGTGGCGTAATCGAAATCGAAGATGGCTACCCGTTTTTTGCGTGGGGCGGCCGGTGCCGCTTGCGCGTATGCCGCCGTAACCGAAAACAGCAAAAATAGTGCGGCCAGAGACATTACTTTTCGCATGACGTGATATTCCCTTCCCCAAAGAAATCAGGACAACGCTTAGGTTCCCGGCCCAGACCGGCCGAGGCTAGCTCGGGGTGCAGCCCTGGTCAACCCAGACGGTATGACATTGTGCAAGAATGGAGGGGCCATATCAAGCCCATATCCATGAAAAAGAGCCATGAAAAAACTGCGCGTCGGCATCCTGTTTGGCGGTCGCAGCGGGGAGCATGAAGTATCGCTGCTCTCAGCCGCGTCGGTCCTGAACGCCATCGATAAGCATAAGTACGAAGTCGTACCCATCGGCATCACCAAGGAAGGCCGCTGGCTGACCGCCCGCGATGCGGAAATGCTGCTGCGGGGCCAAAGCGAAGTCCATTCTAATCTTAGGGCGGGCGACCCTGACGCGACTCCTGGGGCCGCGGTCCTGGCCACCGGTCAGGCGGTGGTGGTTCCACCCGAACCCCAGCGCCCGGGCGGATCTCTGGCCGCCTTCCAAACCGAGGCGCTCACCCGCCGGGCCAGCGACCGGGCCATTAACGTGGACATCATCTTCCCCGTTCTGCATGGCACCTTCGGCGAAGACGGCACCATCCAGGGATTGTTCGAACTGGCGGACATCGCCTACGTAGGCGCCGGCGTACTCGGCTCTGCCGCCGGCATGGACAAAGACGTGATGAAGTCGCTCTTCCGGGCCGCCGGACTGCCCATCGTGAAACACGTCACCGTGCTGCGCACGGACTGGGAAGCTGCGCCGAAGAAAGTTCAGAAGCTGGTCGAAAGCAAGCTGAAGTATCCGGTATTCGTGAAGCCCGCCAACCTGGGATCGTCGGTGGGAATTTCAAAGGCGCGCGACCGCAAGGAACTGCCTCCGGCGATGGAAGAGGCCGCCAAATTCGACCGCAAGATTGTGATCGAGGAAGGCGTCGGCGGCAAGAAGCACAAGGCCCGCGAAATCGAAGTTTCGGTCCTGGGCAACGATAAGCCCGAGGCTTCAGTGCCGGGCGAGATCGTTCCCGGCAAGGAATTTTACGATTACACCGCCAAGTATGTTGATGAAGGATCGCAGCTGATCATTCCGGCGAAGCTGAGCAAAACCGAAACAAAAAAGATCAGGCAATTGGCTGTCGGCGCCTTCCAGGCGGTGGACTGTTCCGGCCTGGCCCGGGTCGATTTCCTGATGGATCCCAAGAACCGCAAGATCTATCTCAACGAGATCAACACCATGCCCGGCTTCACCACGATCAGCATGTATCCCAAGCTATGGGCAGCGTCGGGCCTGGGCTATCCCAAACTGATCGAGCGCCTGATCCAGCTAGGGCAAGAGCGGCACGAAGAGAAAAAGAGAAACCAGTACAGCAAATAAAAATTGTCATCCTGAGCGGAGTAGCTGCTTCGCTTTGCGAAGCAGCTACGCAGTCGAAGGACCCCTATACCTGAATATGCAGCCGCGGGTGCCAAGTCTTTTGGCGTCCCGAAAATCCGCGCAAGCGATCGTCATTCCAGTCGGTAGGGGTCCTTCGACTCCGCCGATTGATTCGCAAGCGAATCAACCGGCTGCGCTCAGGATGACAAGGCTCTGATGACAGAGCGCTCAGTGGCCCAGGAAGCGCTCCAGCACTTCCAGGTCTTTTCCCGCCAGGTCTGCGTATTTTTTCGCCCGCACAGCGTCATGGTGCTGCATGGCTTCTTCGGCTTTGAACAGGTTGGCTTTAAGGCTCGCCTGGCGCTCGACCATGTCGCCGCGCAGCCCGTATCCCGAGGCGCTCTGTTCCTGCTGCAGGCGATCCAGGCCACTGTTGACGGCGGCGGCACGGTTGGAAAGCTGGTCAACCGTCTGCTCCAACTCGTCCAATTGAGCGGAAGAATTGGCCGCCTCCGGCGCAGCCATTGCGCTATCGCCCGGCGGAGGAGCAGCCATATCGCCGGAACCGCCGTTCTGGGCCATCACCTTCCTGGCATGGGAATGGATGGGTTTGGCTGGGGCGAGATTACTCTGCACCGGCTTCTCCATCTCCGGAGCCGCCGGCGTCGGAACTGGAGCCGATGGCATCGCATTCGAGTTATCCAGGGAAGCCGTAGTGGCTGTGGGCGCGGCGGGCGGTTGCGACGAATCCGCACTCATCGCTCCGGAGGCTGGAGTCTCCGCAGGCGCCGGCTGGCTGGGCTGGGCTTCGCTCGGCGTGGCGCTGGGCGTTGTGCTGTCCGCAGTCTGCTCCATCGAGTTCGCGTCCGGCCCCTTGGCATGGGTCTTGCTGATCCGCGGCACGTAGATTCCGGCGACCACCAGGCCGGCCAGCACAATCAGGGCTCCCAGCGTCATGTACAAGCCCCGGTGACCACTGCCCTGTGCCGGTGGCGGCATAGGCGTCGGCGTAGGGCTCGGAGGCGGCGGGGTAGGGCTCTTCAAGGCTGCAACCGGAGCGGCCGGGGTTGCGGCCCGCGCCGCTGGCACATTGGGCAATGCCGCCATCGACTCCACGGTGGTGGCTTCGAGCATGGCGGGGGTGGGCGCCGAAACCGGCACCGAGCTCAGCGCATTGCGGAAGGCATCCGCGGTCTGAAAGCGTTGCGCCGGGTCCTTGGCGATGGCCATCAGAATAATTTCGTTGAGGGCCGCGGGCAGTCCGGGATGCAGTTCGACCGGCGGCTTGGGCGCCTCTTTAACATGGGCGGCCATGATCGAATAATCGCTGGTGGCAGTAAAGGGACGCTGCCCGGTCACGAATTCGTACAGCGACACGCCCACCGAGTACAGGTCAGAGCGCGCGTCCGTGGCTTCTCCCTTGACCTGCTCGGGAGACATATAGCTCAACGAGCCCATGGTGGTGCCGGTCATGGTCAGGCTGCGCTCTTCGCCGGCGCGGGCGATGCCGAAATCCATCAGCTTAACGACGCCCTGCGGGGTCAGCATCATGTTGGCCGGCTTGATGTCGCGATGAATGATGTGCTGCTGGTGGGCATAGCTCACGGCGCTCAATACCTGGCTGATGTAGTTGACGGCATCGCCCACCGCGATGGGGCCCTTCTCCAGTTTGTCGGCCAGGTTGGTGCCCTCGACGTACTCCATCACCATGTACAACTGGTTGTCGGCGGTGAATGCCGTTCGGAGCGCTGCGATGTTGGGATGGTTCAGGCTGGCCATCAGCTTGATCTCGCGCTGGAAACGCGCCGCCAGCTCCTGCCGTCCCGCCAGGTCGGGCAGAAGGACCTTCATGGCTTCAATGCGGTCGGTGATGACGTTCCGCACCCGCCAGACCCGTCCCATTCCGCCGCTGCCCAACTCATCAAGAATCTGGTAATCGCCTATACGTTTGTTGGCTTCTTCGGTCATCTGAAAATCTCCCTGTTCCGGTGGACGGAACTCGGCAAGGCTGCCTTTTATGGGGGAAAGGTGGATACGGAGCTTTCATCCGGAAAGCCACAGACTTCCAAGGCCGTAATTATGCGCCGCTGCCATCCCGGCGGTCAAGATGCCGGTGCCTCCAGCGCCTCCCAGCGGGTGCGGGCCACGGAGAGCCTGTAGCGGGCCGCATTCAGGCTCTTGGCGGCCCTTTCATGCACCTCTTTTGCCCCCGGGGAATCCGCCGCAATGGTGCGCAGGATCTTCAGGTTGGTTTCGGCCTCGCTGACATAGAGCGCGGCCGCCCCCATATTTTCCGCGGCAATGGGATCAATCGAATGGGCCCGCTGGGTGGCGATATTGAAATCCACCGGCAGGATGACGATCTCGTCCGGCAGTTGGAGATGCTTGTCGGATGCGATGCGCTTCAGCCAATCCTCAATCACATGGATGGCGACCTTGAGTTGCAGGGCCACGGCAGCCACGTCGGTCCGGACCTGCTGATCGATCTGCTTGCGCAGAAACGAAAGCGTTTCGGCGGCGATTTCCGCCTGCCGGGTAAATACGGCTACCTGGTCCCGGCTGGCATCCGCCTGGCGTTTGGCGTGGACGGCGTAATAGACGTTGATCCCAGCCAGCACTACCACCAGCAGCACGTTGGCCACAGCGGCATACGCCATGACCTGGTTAACGCCGAGTCCAAAGACTTGCTCTGCCATGCAGGGGGAACCGTCCGGGAGAAAGTATAACAACGTGTGCCCCAGGAAACCTGACGGTGCCCCATTCATTTCGCGTTTTCTGCGAAATGAGTGGGGGGATATCCTCAGGCCCACCCGTGGCCCCTGATGGAAACGTCGTCGCACCCCACTCATTTCGCAAACTACGCGAAATGAATGGGGCACCGTCGCTTCTCCTCAAGTCTCTTGACGTAGCCCGGCTCCGCCCGGTACCATCATTCAAGTTTGCTCTACGGAGCAGACCTTGGATTTCATGCAGAGTGGCTGAGGGACGAGCCCTACGAAGCCACGACAACCGGATCAGAATTAATTTTCTGGTCGCCCGGTGTCAACTCTCGCCCTACACAGGGGGAACATGAGATTCGGGGTGCCGAATTCTTAGCATCTCGTTCCTCTTTTCCTCTATCCAGGGAAAGAGGATTTCGCGTTTCTGGGCATTTTCCGGACGGCTCGTCCCGCCGGCCACTCCGAAACGAGTGGCTTAAATGACATACGAATTGCGCTGTCGCGAGTGCGGCAAGAGCTGGGGAAACCAGCCCCGTTCCATCTGCGACGATTGTTTTTCTCCCCTGGAAGTCTTCTACGACTACGAAGCCGTGCGGCCCGCCTTCACCCGTGAGCGGATTGCCCAGGGCCCGGCCAGCATGTGGCGTTACCGTGATCTGCTGCCTCTTCCCGCGAACTATCAGCCTACGGTTCCAGCCGGGTTTACCCCACTGCTCGAGGCGCCGCGTCTGGCTCAAAAGCTGGGCGCAAAGCACCTTTACCTGAAAAACGACGCGGTCTGTCAGCCCTCCCTGAGTTTCAAGGACCGCGTCGTCGCAGTGGCTTTGTCGCAGGCCCGTGGTTTCGGATTCGATACGGTTTCCTGCTCGTCCACAGGAAACCTGGCCAACGCGGTGGCAGCCCAGGCTGCGCGCAATGGATTCAAGGCCGTGATCTTCATTCCCGCCGATCTCGAGCCCGCCAAAATTCTTGGCACCCAGGTTTTCGGCGCCAAACTGGTGCGCATTTCGGGAAGCTACGACCAGGTCAACCGCCTGTGTTCCCAGATCGCCGACGAAAAAAACTGGGGTTTCGTCAACGTGAACCTGCGTCCCTATTACGCGGAAGGTTCGAAAACCGTCGGATTCGAAATCGCGGAGCAGTTGGGCTGGCGTCTGCCCGACAACGTCGTGTGTCCGATGGCCGGCGGATCGTTGATCATAAAAATCAAGAAAGCTTTTGACGAACTGGTCCATCTGGGACTGGTGGAAGCGAAGCCCGTGAAGTATTTCGGAGCGCAGGCTACGGGCTGCTCTCCCATTTCGACCGCGGTGAAGGCCGGCAACAAAGACATCGATCCGCAGAAACCGACGACCATTGCGCGTTCGCTGGCGATCGGCAACCCGGCCGACGGGCACTACGCCATCAAGGTCATCACCCAGAGCGGCGGCTGGTCGGAGGATGTTTCCGATCCCGAACTGGTGGAGTGCATCCAGTTGCTGGCGGAAACGGAAGGAGTCTTTACCGAAACCGCGGGCGGCGTCACGGTCGGCACGGCGCGCAAACTGTTTCGCCAGGAACGCATTTCGCCCGACGAGACCACCGTGCTCTGTATTACCGGCAACGGCCTGAAGACCACCGATGCGCTCGCCGGCAAGTACGAACTCGAAGAGCCCATTGCACCCAAGTTCGCCGAGTTCGAGAAGTACATGGACAGAACTTTGAATGCTTCCGATAAGGAAGCTCCGGTGCCGGTGGAGGTTTGATGAACATCACGGTCCAGATTCCCACCGCGCTGCGCCGACTGACCGCGGGCAATGCGAAGGTCACGTGCTCGGCCGCAAATCTGGGAGAACTGTTTACCGCGCTCGATCAGCAGTTCCCCGACCTTAAACCCCACCTGCGGGATGAGGCAGGCGAAATCCGCCGCTTCCTGAACGTGTACGTGAACGAAGAAGACATCCGCTTCCTGGGCGGAAATGCTTACGCGTTTCAGGATGGCGATGAAGTGCTGCTGGTGCCATCCATCGCCGGCGGCGCGCTGATCTAGTCGTGTCATCCTGAGCGCAGCATTGCGTTTCGCTTCGCGAAACGTAATGCGGAGTCGAAGGACCCCTACCGATCGCAACCCCGCTTGCGCCTGCAGATTTTTCTCGCTCGTGGTAATACCGCGAATGGCCGGCAGCCGACTTTAGCTATAGGGGTCCTTCGACTCCAAAGCTGCTTCGCAAAGCGAAGCAGCTTCTCCGCTCAGGATGACATTGCTATCAATCGGCCCAGGGCTGCGGCTTGCGGTCCCAGCGATGAGCTTTCAGCTTGCCTAGCAGCGCCGCATCCAGCGGGCCGGCATCGCTGGCCGCAATATTCTGCCGCACGTGCTCCGGCTTCCTCATCCCAACGATGATCGTGCTCACCGTCGGGAACGAAAGAATGTAGCGCAGCGCCATCTCCGGCAGGGTCATTCCTGACGGCAACACGGCTTTCAGCTTTTCTACTCGCTCGATGGTCGGCGGCAGGTTCTTCGGGCCAAAATACATGGCGCGCCAGTCGCCTTCAGGAAACTTGGTTTCCAGCGTCATCTTTCCGCCCAGGCTGCCCTCGTCGAGCGGCACGCGGGCGATCACCCCGATATTCAACTCCTGGCAAACGGGAAAGAGTTTGTCTTCCGGCGCCTGATCGAAAATGTTGTGGATCACCTGCACCACGTCCACCAGTCCGGTCCGCAAAGCCTTGAGACCGTTTTCCGGCTCCCAGCGATTGAGGCTGAGGCCGAAGTGACGGATGATTCCGTCATGGCGGAGCTTCTCCACCGTGTTGCGAAATTCCGGCAGGTCGGTCCAGCTATCGTCCCAGACGTGAAACTGCAGCACATCGATGGCGTCCACCCGGAGTTTCTTCCGGATCAGGTCGGCATGCTTGAAAACATGCGCGGCGGGGAAAACGTCCTGATACTTGTACGACGGCCGGGCCGGCCACTTTCCATTCAACGGCGGAATCTTCGAAGCCGCGTACAAACGTTTGCCCGAGTTGCGGGTAAGGATCTCGCCCAGCAGGCCGTCGCTCTTGCCGTCGCCGTAGGCCCAGGCGGTGTCGAAGAAGTTACAGCCCAGGTCGGTGGCCAGCTGCAACGCGGCGAGCGATTCCGTGTCATCCGAGCCGGTCCACCCGCTCATGCCCCAAAGGCCGTGCGCCATTTCGCTGACCTCAAAACCGGTGCGGCCGAGTTTCCGATATTTCATGGTTCTCCCCAGGATGATCTAAAGCTCTTCGATTGTATCTGTTGCAGGCTGACAAATGTATTGTGCGGTGCCTGCCGCCCGTGTATTATCTAACTAACCGGTTAATTAATGCGAGGTCAGCCATGAAAGCCGCTCTTTCCAAACCGCGCCTGGGATCACGCGGACGCCCCGAAGAGAGCCGGGCCGCCATCCTGCAGGCTGCCGTCCGTGAATTTTCCCGCGAAGGCGTGGCCGGGGCCCGCACCGACGCCATCGCTCGCGCCGCCGGCGTCAATAAGGCCCTGCTCTATTACTACTTCAAGGACAAGGAACGGCTCTACGCCGCGGTGCTGGACCAGGTTTTTGGCGGGCTGAAAGAGAGCATCGAGGCCGCGTTGTCCAGCGATCTGCCTCCACGGAAAAAGTTGCTGGCCTATGTGGCTGCGCACTTTGATTACATTGCCGGCCATCCTCTCTATCCCAGAATTTCTCAGGGCGAGATGATGCGCGCCGCCCGCGGCAAAGCGCCGCAACTGGAGCGCATCGCCCGGCAATATTTCGTTCCTCTGTTTGGCAAGGTGGCGCGAGTGATCGAAGAGGGCCAGGCGGCGGGAGAGTTTCGCGCGGTCGATCCCGTCCATTTCGTTCCTTCCATGATCGCCGTCATCGTTTTTCATTTCATCAATGCGCCGGTGCTGCGCATGGTCGCCGGGATTGATCCCTTTGCACCGGAGCATGTCGCCGCCCGGCGGGCCGCGGTGCTGGATTTTATTTCGGCGGCATTGTTCCGCCAGGAAGCGGTCTCTGAAGGAGAACGAGATTGAACGCGCGCAACAAATTTCTGATTATTCTCGGGATCATCCTGATCGCGGCCACCGTGTACTACATGGTTTCGACACCGCGCTCCGCTGACCTGGTGCTGATCGGCACCGTGGACTCTAACCAGATCATCATCAGCCCGCAGATTTCGGGGAGGATTTCCAAGCTGCTGGTGGACGAAGGCACACAAGTCAAGCAGGGAGACCTGATCGCGATACTTGATCCCTCGGAACTGGAGGCTGAAGCCCGAGCCGCCGCAGCCATGATCGACAGCCTGCGCTCCCAGGTCTCAGCCAGCCAGGCCACCAGCACGGCGACCCACGGTTCCACCTCGAGCAACGTGGTGAATGCGCAGGCCCGGCTGCAGTCGGCACGCGCACAACTGCTGCAGGCGGAAGCCACGTTGCAGCGCACCGAGAGTGACAGCCGACGCATGATCGAACTGGCGAAACAGGGAGTCGCCTCCGATCAGGACCGGGTGCAGGCAGAAAGCAATCTGAAAGCGCAGCAGGCCACGGTGCAATCCCTGAAAGACCAGGTGAGCGCGGCTGACGCTGACTTGAACGCGGCTGTCGCCAACACTCATCAGGCCCACGCCGCTGCCAGCACAGTGCAATCCACGCGCGGGCAACTGGCCAATGCCGAGGCCCAGCTCAAGGAAGCGGAAGTCCGCCTCGGCTACACCAAGATTTACGCCCCTTTGAGCGGCACTATTTCGGTGCGCGCCGCTCGCGAAGGCGAAGTGCTCACTGCCGGCCAGCCCATTGTCACCCTCGTGGATCTGGGAGACACATGGGTGCGCGCCGCGATTCCCGAAACCGAGTCCGACAACATCGGCCTGGGAGACACGCTGCGCATCCGTTTGCCCGGCGGCACGGCCACTTCCGGCAAAGTGTTCTTCAAGGCTCCGGAGGCGGATTTCGCCACCCAGCGCGACGTAAGCCGGCGCAAGCGCGATATCCGGACCATCGTGCTCAAAGTCCGGCTGGACAATCCCAAAGGTGCGTACGTACCCGGCATGACGGCGGAAGTCCTGGTGTCGCCGGAGCAGTTGAAGACATCGGCTTCCGGCGCCTCCGCGGAAAAATGACCGGGACTTCGAATTTCAGATGAGTTATTTCAGATTGGCAAAAAATGGTTGCTGACTTCAAACCGAATGGCGGCGCCGGCGCACGCCAGCCCGCACCCGGCGGCCGCGCTAAGCCTGTTGACCCGGGCAACGCCATCGAAGTGGACCATATCGTCAAAAAGTATGGCGACTTTACAGCAGTCAACGACGTTTCCTTCAACGTGAAGGAGGAAGAAATCTTCGGGCTGCTGGGCCCGAATGGAGCGGGGAAGTCCACCCTGATCCGCATGATGACCACGCTCATCCCCATCACTGCGGGCTCGGCTCGCATTGCCGGGTACGACGTGAGCAAGGAAGCCGATAGCGTTCGCCGCACCATCGGTGTAATCCCGCAGGCGCTGACCAGCGACCTCGATCTCACCATCGAGGAAAACATGAACATTTACGCCAAGCTGTACGACGTCCCGGCCAAAAAGCGCAAGGCCACAATCGACGAATTGCTGGAACTCGTGGACTTGACCAAGTGGCGCTCGGCGCAAACCAAGACGCTTTCCGGCGGCATGCGGCGGCGGCTTGAGATCGCGCGCGGCCTGGTGCACAGTCCGCGAATATTCTTTCTGGATGAACCGACCACCGGACTCGATCCCGTTTCGCGCGTGGCGGTGTGGGAGATGCTTACCAACATCAAATCGCACCGCCAGCTCACCATTCTGATCACCACCCACTATATGGACGAAGCTGACCGGCTGTGCGACCGCATTGCCATCGTGGACCACGGCAAGCTGGTGGCGCTCGATACGCCGCCTGCACTGAAGGCCAGCGTGCCGGGGTCGAATGTGATTGAAGCGCAATTCGAGGGCGCGCCCCCCGATTGGGAACAGCGTCTGCATGCACTGAGCGGCGTCACGTCGGTGCAGCACGAGGGCGCGGGCATGTATCGCATCCTCACCGGCGACGGGTCGCGGACTACTACTGACCTGGTGGAAACCGCAGTGCACGCCGGGGTGCAGGTCAAATCGTTATTGGTGCAGAACACCAGCCTGGACGACGTATTCGTCCACTACACCGGACGGCAGTTGCGCGACGAACTGGTGAAAGCGCACAGCTTCGTGATGCCGCCCAGACCAGGAACGCAGCCATGAACCGGATGTTGGCAATTGTCGAACGCGAAATGCGGAAATTTTTCCGCTCCCCCGCCCTGATGATGGTGTCCATGATCTTCCCCCTGGTGCAGCTCATCGTGCTGGGAAATGCCTTCGGCGGCAAGATTCGGGACGCCCGCCTGGGGCTCGTCGATCAGGACGGCGGGACCCAGGCGCTGAAGATCCGCGAGGCCTTTGATTCCGTCCGCGCCAACATGCGTACCTTCCTGCCCGTCTATTACACCGACCAGCAGAAGGCGATGGAAGACGTGCGCAACGGAAAAATCGAAGGTGCCGTCATCATTCCTCCCCAGTATTCCCGACGGGTTTACGAACAGGACCGGCCGCAGATCGCGCTGGTGGTGGACAACAGCGACAATTTCATGAGCGCGGCGCTCGAGGACTCGCTCACCCAGATTACCAACGCGCTGAACAACCCCGTAGTCGAGCCGCGCCTTCTGCAGAAAACCGTGCTGCAGATTGTGGAGCTTTATCCCTACATCGAATACATGAAGTTTCTTTTGCCGGGCTCGATCACGCTGGCCATTTTCATGTCGGTCATGATCGGCGGCGGCATGCTCTACATCGACGACAAGGCCCGCGGCGTTCATGAAGGCTACCTGGTGACTCCCATTACGAAAGCCGAACTTGTCTTGGGGCTTAACGCATCCAGCGTGGTGAAAGCGGTGATGGTGGGAGTGGTCATCACCGTAGTGGGCAGCTTGCTGGCCGGGGTGGGCACGCTGTTCAGCTTCTCGACCGCGCTGGGTTTGATTCTGATGATTGTGCTCACCGCTGCGGCCTTGAATACGATGATGTTTCTGCTGGTGGTCCGGGTCGAGGACCCGCTGGTGCCGCGGGCAATTTTTGGCATCCTCAACACGCTGCTGTTCTTCCCCAGCGGCGCGGTCTATCCCATCCAGGCATTTCCCTGGTGGCTGCGCGGCATTGCCAAAGTGGACCCCTTCACCTTCGCGGTCCACGGCTTCAAGATCCTCCTGCTGAAGGAGGCGGGCCTGTCCGCCATCGTGCCAGACATCATCTATCTTTCGCTTTTCGCCGTGATTGCCCTCAGCATCGCCACGCCATTGTTCAAGCGCACCCTGTAGAAGTGTGTCATCCTGAGCGCAGGACGGCTCTTCGCTCGTCGAAGAGCCGTCCGCAGTCGAAGGACCCCTATCTCCGGCAGTCTGATTTTCGTGCGGGAATTTGCCTGCAGGCGTGGCTGTCGAACAAAGGGTCTGTTCGCGGTCGACTTTATACCGAGCATAGGGGTCCTTCGACTGCGCAACTGCTTCGCTTTGCGAAGCAGTTTCTCCGCTCAGGATGACAAGCGGGAACTTTTACCTGCGTCCCGCAATCTATTATGCTTAGAGAGTCATGACTCTGCTCGATGCCAAAGTGTACGATCCCGCCCCGGCGCGCCGCCGCAAAATCAGGATCGCTGTCGCCGTAGTCGTCATCCTGACGCTCGCCGCCGTGGTGTGGATGAATCGTTACTGGTCGGAAAAGCGGGTAGTGGACAAGTTTTTTGCTGCCCTGATGAGCAAGGACTACGAGACCGCCTACGGAATCTACTTTGCCGACCCGCAATGGAAGCAGCATTCCGACAAATATCCCAGATATCCCTTGAACCAGTTCATTCAGGATTGGGGCCCCGGCGGACAGTGGGGAATCATCAAAAGCTACAAAGTGAACGGCGCCAGCACCTGCTCGAGCGGCGCCAGCGGGGTGGTGGTGGACGTCATCGTCAACGACCGCGCCGAGCACGCTCAATTATGGGTGGAAAAATCGGACAAGACCTTGAGCCCGCCGCCCTGCGAACTGCTCTTCCGATAGCGTGAATCCAGGGCCGGGGTCGGTAGCTGTGGGCCAGTCGCCCGCGGTTACAGGTTTGTCAGGTGATCACAGAAAGACCAGCCCCCTACAAACCTTTTCGCGTGGCGGGCATCTGAAGCTCCCGGGGAGCGTGCGCCTGCCGTGTCCAACTCTGATCTGACCTCTATTCTCTTCATACTCCTGGCCCTGGTCGGGTTGGCACAATTGTTCGGTTACCTTTTCGTCAGACTCCGGCAACCGAAGGTAGTGGGCGAGATCTTCGCGGGCGTGGTGCTGGGTCCCGCGCTGATTGGCCGTCTGCCCTGGGCGTCGGGCTTGATGGACGCGATCCGGCAACAGACAAATATTCTGAATTTCGTGTACTGGCTCGGCCTGCTCCTGCTGATGTTCCTGTCCGGCGCCGAAGCCCGCCAGTTGTTTACCCGCGAAGAACGCCGCGAAGTGAGTTGGCTGGCCATCGTGGGCACGGGAATACCATTTGTCCTGGGGCTGGCGCTCGGTCCCTGGCTCGTTGGTCCCGCGCTCGCCGGCCCCAACAGTAACCGTGTCTCTCTGATCATCATTCTCGCGGTCGGAGTGGCGGTAACTTCGGTCCCGGTGGTCTCGAAGATTTTTGCCGACTTGAAGATTCTTCATACCCGCTTCGCACGCCTGGTCCTGGGCGTGGCCGTGCTGGAAGACATCGTCCTGTGGCTGGCGCTGGCTGTGGCCACGGCGCTGGCCGGGCAAAGACGCGCTGAACCCTCGCCAATTGTCGTACCACCTGATCGCGACCGTCGTATTCTTCGGACTCGGCCTCACGCATCGTTCCCCGGGCCATAAAGCGAATCAACAAATCACGCTTCAATGTCTTCGCGAAACATTCGCCCGTGGCTTATGCGCTGGCGGTCCTTCTGGGATATTGCGTGGTGGCCGGCGCCCTCGGCGTCAGCCTGGTGTTTGCCGCATTTCTTGCCGGCTTCGCCGTCGTCCACACCAAGCGCCGCCTTTTTGCGGATGCGCTTGACGCCATCGGCAAGGTTTCGTTTGCCTTCTTCGTTCCACTGTACTTCGCGATTGTGGGCCTGAAACTCGACCTGGTTCGCGGCTTTTCGTTGGGAATGGTGTTCGTCTTCATCGCCGGAAGTTGCGTCGTGAAAATTCTCTCGGTTTCGCTGGCGGGACGCTGTGCAGGATTTCGCGGCCTGGATCTGATCAATCTAGCGATTACCACAAACGCCCGCGGAGGACCCGGCATCGTGCTGGCCAGCGTGGCCTTTGATGCCGGCATCATCAGCCCAAAGTTTTATACCACGCTGATCCTGGCGGCAGTGCTGACTTCGCAGATGGCCGGCGCCTGGCTTGACTACGTGCTACGCCGCGGCTGGCCTCTGCTGACGCCGACGGGCGCGGGTGAATCGGCCCTGGTGCCAGCCCCGGAGACTCCCTCACCGGCTTGATCGGCTAGTATCCTGCCCGGAGATTCATTGAATCCACATTTGTCATCCCGACCGGAGCGGAGCGAGCGCAGTGGAGAGCCTGCCCTGAGCGAACTCCGAGTGCACACGAGGGGGAGTCGAATGGGGACCTGCTGTGTCAGCCCGCTCGACCTGCACCCCTTACATGTCGATATTCCATGTATTCCCGGGATAGCAAATCAGACCGCCCTGGGGCTGATTTGTTCCAGAGCTTTCTGCAGCGACGCTTCATCGCCCACGTTAAGGCTGGTCTTGGAACGATCGATCTGGCGCATCAGGCCACACAGCACTTTACCCGGGCCGACTTCCACAAATACCTGGATTCCTTTTGTCGATCAGCAGCCGGACTGACTGCTCCCACTTCACCGCGCCGGTGACCTGGCGAACCAGCGCAGCGCGGGCGTGGCTGCCATCTTCGACCGCCGCTGCGTCCACGTTACAAACGATGGGGACGGCGGGCTTTTGAAACTCCAGAGATTCCAGATCCGCCGCCAGCTTGTCCTGGGCTGGCTTCATCAGCGAGCAATGAAAGGGCGCGCTGACCGGTAACATAATGGCGCGCTTGGCGCCGCGTTCGCTGGCAAGTTTAGTGGCGCGCTCGACTGCCGCGGCGTGACCTGAGATCACGATCTGCTCCGCCGAATTGATATTAGCGGGCTCGCATACTTCGCCCTGCGCGGCATCCACACACACCGCTGCGACTTTCTCCATATCCATCCCCAGGATCGCGGCCATGGCGCCCACGCCCACCGGCACTGCCTCCTGCATATACTTTCCGCGGTTGCGCACGGTGCGCACGGCGTCGGGAAAGCTCAGCGTGCCCGCGGCAACATTGGCAGAGTATTCGCCCAGGCTGTGTCCGGCGACAAAGCTGGGGCTCACGCCTTTCTCACGGAGAACCCGCCAGGCGGCAACGGACGCGGTCAGGATTGCGGGCTGCGTAATTTCGGTCAACCGCAGCTTCTCCTCCGGACCTTCGAAGCACAGTTGTGACAGGCTGTAGCCGAGAGCTTCATCGGCTTCGTTGAAGGTCTGACGCGCGACGGGATATTTTTCCGCCAGCTCCTTGCCCATTCCGACAGCCTGAGATCCCTGCCCGGGAAAGAGAAAAGCCATGGGTTGCGAAGTGGTCATAGTGTTTTGCTTTACGTAGGGGCGGGTGCCCTCACCCGCCCGGCCGAGCGAAGCTCGGCTGGTCTTCTCACTCATTCGACCGCCAACCCGAGGCGAGCTGCGCTCGCCCGCCCGGACGAGGGCGTCCGGGCCTGCGTGGTTGGTATGGCTACGTGCTTACCGGCACTGGAGGCCTTAACCCCGCCACTTCTTTTGCAATCTTGTCGTTGATATTGCGCTCGGCAAATTCGGCGGCCACGCGCAGCGCATTCTTGATCGCATTCGTATTCGACGATCCGTGCGTGATGAAGCACACCCCGCGCACCCCGAGCAGCGGCGCGCCGCCGTATTCCGTATGGTCGAGCCGCTTTTTGAAATCGGCGAAGGCGCTGCGGGACAACAGATATCCCACCTGGCGCGTGATGGTGGCCTTCAGAGTTTCTTTGAGTGTGGCGCGCACCAGGTTGGCCACGCCTTCCGAAGTTTTCAGCGCCACGTTGCCCACGAAGCCGTCGGCTACGATCACGTCAACCTTGCCGCTGTAAATATCGCGGCCTTCCACGTTGCCGATGAAATTGAGCGGCAGCCGCTTCAACAGCTGGAAGGACTCCCGCGTCAGCTCGTTGCCCTTGCTTTCTTCCTCACCGATGGAGAGCAAACCCACGCGCGGACGCCGGGTGCCAAACATGCTGCGAAAGTAGATTTCGCCCATGACCGCAAATTGTTCCAGGTTCTCCGGCTTGCAATCGACGTTGGCGCCGACGTCGAGCAGGATGGCGACCGTACTCACGGCGGTGGGAAAAACCGCGGCCAGCGCCGGCCGGTCCACTCCCGGAATTCCGCCCAGCACCATTTTTGCCGTGGCCATCGCCGCCCCGGTATTGCCCGCGGTCACGAAACCGACAGCCCGGCCTTCACGCACCAGCCGGACGCCGACATGAATGGAGGAATCGCGCTTGGATCGCACCGCCTGCACGGCCTTGTCATCCATGGTGATGACTTCGCTGGCATGCACGACTTCAATGGGAAGTCCGGCGGCTGCGGGATGGTCCACGAGCTCGGCCCGCAGTTCCTCTTCGTTGCCGACAAGAAGGACATGGACGCCGTGGTGCCGGGCCGCCTGAATCGCACCTTCGATCTCAGGTTTTGGCGCCCGGTCCGAGCCCATCGCGTCCAAGGCTATGACGCTTGGCATGGAGTATTCAGGCTAGCTGGCTTCTTTGACGTCCAGAACTTCGCGGCCTTTGTAGTAGCCGCACTTGGGGCAGGCGCGGTGCGGCATCTTGCGCTCGTGGCAGTTGGGGCACTCGGAGAGCGAGTGGCTCTTCAGTGCGTCGTGAGCGCGCCGGGTACTGGTGCGCTTCTGGGAGTGTCGCCGTTTCGGATTTGCCATTCGATTCCTCGGTTGCTTTCTTCAATCTCACTCAATGGTCCAGCTTGCCGCGAATATCTTTCAGCGCCGACCAGCGCGGATCTTCCAGCGGTTCGGCGCAGGCACATTGTTCCGCGTTGAGGTTCTTGCCGCAGTGCGGACAAAGCCCCTTGCAGTCGTCGCGACAAATCGCCCTCAGGGGAAGCGCCAGCAGGACCTGCTCCTGCAAAACATCTTCCAGCTGCAATCCCTCGCCCTGATAATAGCTGACCTCGGCCTCGGCGGTGGTGACGGAAAGCTCTTCCCGCCCTGAGTCAGCTCCCTGCGGGCGATACAACAGGTCAAACTTGTGGGCCACGTCCCGCACCACCGGTTCGAGGCAGCGGGCACAGGCCATTTCAACCCTGGTTTTCAAATCGCCGGCAAGCCGTATGTCTTTTACTATCTTATGCTTACCGTGCTGCTCCTCGACCAGTTGAGCGCGCCCGGCGGTGTGGAGCGCCTCGGTCTGCCGCAGGTCCTCACCCAGGTCAAGCACACCCGGACGAATTTCCTCTTCGAAATCAAGGGGATGCAACTCAAGTTCGTGGATTTCGATGAACATCAGGCACCCCCCGCGCTGCTGAATCGTACCGCGAAGACCCGCGGAAGCACGCTCTGAAGAGCAAGTTCTCCAGGAAGTTAACCTTAAAGAATAAAGGCCGTAAGAAAGAGTGTCAAGGAAGGGGCCGCGCCGGCAAATGTGGGGCGGGCGCCCTCGCCCGCCGCCTTTACCTTTGATCTTGCCGTTGACATTGCCATGGTTTGACGTCGATCTTGCCGGTTGACTTTGATTTTGTCCTCAAACTTCAGCGACGCCCCCGCACGGGCGGGACGCTCGCGCCCACATCCATCCGCGTATCATGATTCACCCGAACTTTGAATGCTCCATGACCGAAAGCCCCGCACCCACGAACTGGCAACACCGCCCGGAAAGTCGATTCAAGACCAACTGGAATCCGGCTGCGGGCTCGGTGCTGGCGCTGGCCTTTCTGCTGCGCCTCTGGAAGGCCTCCGGCACCTTCCTCAATCTCGACGAGGCCATGCATTTTCTGGCCGCCAACAAACTCACGCTGGTGGATGCCTACCGGACGAGTCTTACTCTGGCTCATCCCCCCCTGCTGATTTTGTTCCTGCATGGTTGGAGCAAGCTGGGCCGATCGGAGTTGTTCCTGCGACTGCCTTCGGTGATCGTGGGCACCATCTTCTGCTGGATATTCTTCCGCTGGCTCACCCGGCTTCTGGGTCCCACCGCGGGCTGGATCGGCTTCATCCTGGTGGGCCTGCTCCCGGTGTTCATCGAATTCTCCGCAGAGGTCCGCCAGTACCCGCTGTTGTTGTGCTTCATGATGGCCGCGGCCTACATGCTTGAGCTTTCACTGGCGGAGAATTCCGTCCGAAAGATGTTCGCCTTCTTCACCTTTCTCTACCTCGCCATGCTGACGCATTTCTCGGCGATCCTGTTTGCCGGCGCGGTGGGGGCATATTCCCTGTGGCGGCTGGTAAGCGACCACCCGTCGCGGCGGATTGTCGTCATCTGGATCGCCGGGCAGGCAGTGGCGCTTGGACTTTTCGGCTTTCTTTGGGTAGTTCAGATTTCAAAATTGAAAGCAGGCGCCTCCGCGCAGCACATGCAAGTGCTGCTGGCCAACTCCTACTTTCATTGGGGCAAAGATCACCTGTTCACGTTCGTCTTTGCCCGCAGCTTCGGAGTTCTGCAATACACCTTTGGACAACTCGTGGTCGGAGACATCGCGGGCGTTCTCTTCGTCGCCGGCATTATTTTTCTGCTGATCGGAAAAGAGGAGGCAGGGCGCAAGCCACCCTCCCCGGCACAACTGGGTCTGCTTCTGCTGTTGCCTTTCGTGGTCAACGCCGCCGCTGCGGTGGTCGATCTGTATCCCTACGGCGGGACCCGGCACTCGGCCTTCCTGATACCGTTTGCCGTCGCCGGTGTCAGCCTGGCGATCGCGACGTTGACCCGCAGGCGACTGTTTCCCGCCGTGGGTATCGCCGTTCTGATGGTTGCAGTTTGCCAGCTGTTCGGCGCTCCGCATCGCCCCTACATGCGCCGCGAAGACCAGCGCCGAAGCAACATGACTCAAGCCATGGATGCGATCCGGCATGACGTTTCCCCCGACGATGTGATTTTCGTCGATTTCCAGACCAGCTTTTTGCTCAGGTTCTACCTCTGTCCTGAAATCAGCTTCAGCGGCTTGCCTCCAGCCGCCTTCAGGACGTTTTCCTGCGGCGGCCATCGCGCAATCTCCCTAGGCCCGGAAACTAATGTTTTGACGGCGGAGATCTTTCCACGCCGCTGGGATGAAATGGTGAGCGCCTACGGTTTGAAATCCGGCCAGACGGTCTGGCTTTTTCAGGCCGGATGGGACATCGGACTGGCGCGCGAGTTAAAAGAAAAAGTTCCGGAATTCCGCGATTTGAAAGCGGAGTCCTTCGGCCGCAATATTTCCTTGTTCAAGCTGTCCGTTGGTCAGAACCCTGCGACTGCGCCATAATGCTCTGCCTGCGTTCATCCGAAGTTTTGCGGCCCAGACTTTTCAGGAGGTGCTGTAGTGCGTCCACTTTCTCGACGGAATTTCATGCAAGGTATGAGCGGTCTTCTGGCCCTGCCGCTCTTGCGCAGCGAAGAGCCGGAAGACCGTTTTGTATAACGGAAATTTCTGGACACTGGACCAGGCCCAGCCGCGAGCCCAGGCTGTGGCCATCAGCGGCGGGCGATTTGCGGCCGTTGGCTCGAACGCTGAAGTATCGCCACTGGCTGGCGCGCGCTCGCAAAAGATTGATCTGGCCTTCAAAAGCGTGCTTCCGGGCTTCAACGACGCTCACGCCCATCCCGTGGCGTCCGGCGTCGAGCATCTGCACAAAGTGGCCTGCGACAAAGACTCCATCGAACAAATACAGGCCGCATTGCATGAACGCGCGCAGCAGACGCCGCCCGGACAGTGGGTCCTCGGTTTTCTGTACGACGACGGGAAAACGCCTCGCCCGCTCAACCGCCATGATCTCGATCAGGCTGTGGCCGACCATCCGGCGCTGGTGCAGCATCGCGGCGGCCACACCGCCTTCGTGAACTCCATGGCGCTGCAGTTGGCCCAGGTGAACGACCAGACGCCCGACCCCGCGGGCGGCCGCTTTGAGCACGACTCCGAAGGTCATCTCACGGGCTTTGTGGGCGATGCCGCGGCGAAAGTTTTTCTGCAACTGGTTCCGGACAAGCGCACGCGCGAAGACTATCGCAGCGGCGCGGCACTGATCTCCAAGCTCTTTTCCAGCAAGGGAGTCACGTCGGCCTGCGACGCCGACGCCTCGCCCGAAGACGTGCAGGGCTATCAGGATGCGCGCGACGCCGGCGAGCTGGCCATGCGTGTGTACTGTCACGTCTCCGCCGCTTCGCTCGATCGTTTCATGGCCGCGGGAATTCACACCGGCTTCGGCGACGAATGGGTGCGCATCGGCGGCGTTAAGCAGTATGCCGACGGCTCAATCTCGGAACGAACCGCTTGGCTCTCGCAACCCTACATCGGAATTCCCAATAACTATGTCGGATTGCAACTGACCAGCCGCGAGCAACTCTACGAGACTGGACGCAAGGCGCACGCGGCGGGTTGGCAGCTTGCGACTCACGCCAATGGCGACCTGGCGATAGACCGTATTCTCGGAGTTTACGAACAGATCCAGAAGGAACTCCCGAAAAAAGATCCTCGCTTCCGCATCGAGCATTGCACCCTGCTCACCGACGCCCTGATCCAGCGCATGCGCGCTCTGCAGGTCATCCCCGCGCCGTTTTCCTGTTACGTGTATTTTCATGGCGACGTCATGCACTTCTACGGTCAGGAGCGCACGCAGCATATGTTCCCGATGCGCAGTTTCCTCGACGCCGGACTGCACCCCACCGATGCCTCCGACTACACCGCCAGCCCGTCCGATCCCATGATGTGGCTGCAGTCGCAGCTCACCCGCACCGACATGAAGGGCAATGTCTGGGGCGCGAATCAAAGGATCACATTGGAGGAAGCCATACGCTGCGGCACGCTCAATGGTGCCTACGCGGCGTTTGAGGAAAAGTTGAAGGGCTCCATCCAGCCGGGACAACTGGCCGACCTGGTGGTGCTCGCCCAGGATCCATTCAAGACCGATCCGTCGGAGCTGCTGAAGATCCAGGTGGAGCGAACCATGGTGGGTGGACGCTGGAAATACGAGTCGTGAGCGACGCAGTTGCGCGCTTCCCAGGATTCGACCCGCGCTTCCACGAACCCTGGCATCAAATCCGATTCAATTGGGCTCAGGAAGATCATGGTAGCGGAAACCAACGAACACGGAAATGTGCGCCGCGTCCTACCAGATGGTCTTCAGCAGAGGAGACCTGCGGATGTTTTCGTCGCGGGTGACGAGTGCCAGACCCTCCGCCCGCGCCGTGGCGCCGATCAAGCGGTCGGCCGGATCGTGCGGGTAGTCATCCGGAAACTGCGCTGCCAAGGTGGCGATTTCTAGCGTGATTGCTTTGACAGTGACGCCTTCCACTAACCGATTCAGCGAGCTCTCGATAGTTCCATAGCTTCGGATGCGTCCTCTAGCCACCAGGCTAGCCAGCTCCCAAAGGGTGATGGCGGAGATGGCCAGGCCATCCACTTGCCGAGACCTTCGAATCGCGGCATCAGCCGCGCGAGACAGCTTTTTGGAATCCGCAATCGCCCACAGCAGCACGTGTGTATCCAGAACGATCAACGCAGGGCGTCCCAGTCTTCCAGCGGTGTCACCGGCGACTCGATATCTCCCACGATCGTGACCACCCCCTCCAGCCTCCCTATAAAATCATCGGAAGGTTTTTCGGCGGGCACCAGTTTGGCGAGCGGCTGCCCTCTCTTTGTGATCAGCACAGGTTCGCGGGTTGTGCGCACCTGTTCCATGACCTTGAGGCAGTGCGCCTTGAATTTTCCCGCTGCCATCTTTTTCATTTGACCTCTCCAAATGACCATGGTCATTGTAACATGACCATGTGTGAAGCGGCCAGAAGCGCGGCCCCGCCCGGCTGCTACACTATTTTCCATGCTCCCCGGACATGCCTCCGCCGCCGGCACCGCCCGCTATCGCGACCGCTTCCCCAACCTGCGCGACGCCGGCCACTTCCGTCAGGCCGAGCAAGTGCCGGGAGTAAGCCAGCTCTGGCTCTCGTCCATCGGATTGGGAACCTATCTCGGCGAACCCAGCGATGCCGCGGACCAGACCTACATCGCAGCCATTGAGTCCGGGCTGAGGTCCGGAATCAATGTGCTCGATACTGCCATCAACTACCGCCATCAGCGTTCGGAGCGCAATATCGGGGCCGCGATCAGGGCCCTGCTGGACTCCGGCGAACTCCATCGCGACGAAGTGCTGGTCTGCACCAAGGCCGGTTATCTTTCCTTCGATGGCGATCCGCCCCCCGACCCGCGCCAATACTTTCATCGCGAGTATGTCGAAACCGGCGTGCTCGATCCCAAAGCGCTGGCGGGCGGGATGCACTGCATGTCACCCGCATATCTCGAAAATCAGATCGAGCGTTCGCGCCGCAACCTGGACCTGGAAACCATTGACCTGTTCTACATCCACAATCCCGAGTCGCAACTGGCGGACGTGTCGCGCGACGTCTTCCGCCAGCGCCTGAAAGATGCTTTTGCCGCGCTCGAAAAACTGGTAAAGGCGGGCAAACTCCAGTACTACGGAGTTGCGACCTGGAGCGCTTTCCGGGTGGCGGACAGTTCCCGCGACTACATGGATCTTTTTGATCTGGCGAAAGATCGCCAATGAGGTTGCAGGCGAGCACCATCGCTTCCGTTTCATTCAGCTTCCTTTCAATCTGGCGATGCCGGAAGCCTATGGCCTGGCCAACCAGCACGTCGGGAAAGAAAAGATGTCGCTGCTCTCCGCGGCGTCCCGCCTGGGGATCGCGGTGATGGGTAGCGCCACGCTGTATCAGGCCCGGCTCACGCGGGATTTGCCTGACTTCGTGGGCAGTGTTCTGGGGATGAAGACCGACGCCGACAACGCGATTCAGTTCTCGCGCTCCGCCCCCGGCCTCACAACTGCTTTAATCGGCATGGGACGCCAGGAGCACGTGGCGAAAAATCTCAGGCCCGCCCTCACCAACCCAACTCCACTCCAGGAGTGGAAGAAACTGTTCACCAGGACCAAAGAGTAGTTGGCGCTGAATCTGAAGTCCGGCCGCGTTGCGCTTCACGCATTCTTCCTCTCTGTCATCCCGAGCGCAGCAGGATCGCTCGCTGGCGAGCGATCCGCGGAGTCGAGGGACCTGCTTTCTGCCGGCGGCCACGACAGTGCCAGCCAACCGCAGGTCTTTCGACTCCGGGAACGAACTCGCAAGCGAGTTCGTTCTCTCCGCTCAAGATGACAAAGTTAGAGTGGGCCTGGCAGGAATTCGCTTCTGTCTGAGGTCTGACGCCCGAGGGCCGGACCCGCTACTTCAGGTCCTGCAGCTTCTGGGTGGCGAATTGCGCTACTTCGGTGGCGGGGTTTTCCTTCTGGATCTGCTCGTAAACCCGTTTGGCTTCGCCCGGCTGCTGGGTGGACACGTAGGTTTCCGCCAGCTCCATCTGCGCCGTCGTCTTCCCCACGCTGCGCGTCGGCTTCGCCATCAACTGGTTGTAGAGGTCAATCGCATCCTTGGTGCGATTGGTGTCGCGGTAAACCGACGCCAGGGCCAGCTTGGCCAGCGCCGCGAGGTCCTCGTTGCGGACCGAGGACACACTCTTCAGCTCCCGCTCGGCGGCGGCATTGTCCCCTAACTGGGAAGAAGTGAGGCCGAGAAAATAGCGGGCGAATTCAGCCGTGCGGGTGTGTGGATACTGGTCCACGATCGCCTGAAACTGCTTGTGGGCCTCGGTGGTGCGTTCCTTGGCCGAAGTAAAACTTGGGAAATCAGGTTCGGCGGGAGTCCCGGCCGGGCGCAACTGGGTATCGAGCGTGCGCACCGCCTGGTTCAACTGAATGCTGGCTTTCTGGTCCTGCTGGTTCAGGTAGTACCAGCCGCCAAAACCCGTCCCCAGCACCACGGCCAGAATGAGGCCGCCGACGATCAGCTTTGACTTGTGCTCCTCAGACCAGTGAGCTGTGGCCTCGGCCGCATCCATGGTGGCCCGGCTGAATCGATCTTGCTTAAGTCGATGACGAGTTTCTGCGCGCACGTACGTCCCTTCTGATGGAATTAGCGCTGTGGATTGACCGTCATTGAGTCTAACACGATGGCGAAAAACAGCGGCTGACATGTGTGGGGCGGGCGCCCTCGACCGCCGCCTTTGACTTTGACATTGATCTCGATATTCAGGACTAGCGCGAGCTCTCCTCCAGAATCCCCTGTTCCAACTTTTCCTGGCACTCGATGCAGTGGCGGGTCCAGGGCACAGCCTCCAGGCGCTTGACATTGATTTCCTTGCCGCAGGCGATGCACTCCCCAAATTCGCCTTCGCGCAGGCGCTCCAGCGCGCCGTCCACCATCTGCAGCAGCTGGCGGTCGTTGTTGCTCTGGTGAAAGAGAAACTCTTTGGTATAGGAACTCGCGGCCCGGTCGGCAATGTCCTGGGCCGAGCCCTCGTCCACGGTGCGGCCATCCTGCTCCGTGCGCGTCACCATGCGGCGCAGCTCTACCTGCCGCGTTTCCAGCCTTTTCTTGAAGTAATCCAGCTTCTTTTTATCCATGGATAATAACTTCGCGGCCCGTAGGCCGCGTCCTTTAATGCGTTCGGTTATGAACCAGACGCAAATGATATGCGCTTAAATTGAGATGCGTCAACTGCCCCTGGAGTCTAATCCCGGGCAGGAGCTTTTTTCGGCGGAGAGGCTCCGCGCTTGATGGCTCGTTCCAGGGTATGGTCCAACGCGGTCCGCGCCCGCTCGTATTCCGGCTGAGAAATGTTGCCCTGCTTGTGGTCCACTTCCAATTGGAACAGCTCTTCCTTCAGCGCTTCGAGCAGCAGTCCGGAACGGCCGGCCGGCTGCCGGGCCGGAAAACTTTCCGGCATCTCTATATCAGATGCACCCAGACCGGAGACGGTCGCAAACGACCGCTCGGGGGAACGAGACCGGTTTGTTATGTATATTGCACCTGCCGCCAGGGCCACGGCAAACGTCCCGAGGATGTACCAGCGAAACTTTTCCAGGGGATCGGGAGCATCGATGGGCGGCCCCAGCCCGCCTCCGGGACGGGAATCGCGCCCCGCGGTAGCGCCGCCATCGCCCGAAGGTGCGTTTCCGCCGTCACTGTCGTCGCCTTCGCTCAGGGTCCCGGTGCCCGAAATCTTGAAAGCCAGCTGCTGTCCCTGTTCGGTGTTGGACGCCACCTGCACGGTCGCGCCCGGCTCCTTTGGATTTGCCCGGGACTCGAAGCCGCTGCCGGGGGCCGCCGAAAACTGCATGCTCTTGGGCAGCATCACGACAAAGTGCTGGGCCGGATACAGCGCCTTGGGATCGATGTTCAGTTCACCGCTGTACGGGAGTTCGAAGCCCACCTGAAACAGGGTCTGGCCCGGGCGCAAGGGGAAGATGAAGGCGTAGCGGTTCTTTTCTTTCTGTGGGACCGGATCCGTCTTCAGCGGTTGCCCTCCCGCAGTCTCCGCCGAGGACTCCAGGATGCGCGCGCCGTCGGGCAGGTAGAACTCAAAATTCTGATCGTTCATCTGGGTGCGCGGCGGGGTGGACGTGTTGTTCACCGCGAACAGCCGCGTGCCCTGCAACTCGTTCCCCTGGGCCTGAAAGCGCATGACGTCGGCGGTGACGCTGATGTCGTTAAGCTTTTTGGAAACATCGAAGACTTGCACTTCGACCGAGTTCGTCCCCGGAGGCGCCATGGCGTGGTAGGTCACCCCCTGGTGGACGGCGCGAATCAGGTGCGGTCCCTGGTCCGCAACCTTGAAGCTGAAGTGGCCGCTGGCATCGGCCTTGGTGCGCGCGGCTTCTTCCATCCCCTGGCCCAGCTTGATGAGAATGACGTCATCTCCGGCGGCGGGCTTTCCGGTGGTTCCGTTTTTGAGCGTGCCGCTTAAGGTTTGCGCCGAAGCGACGGAGGAAAGCAGGATGGCGAGCGCAGCAGCAACTACCTTGGGGGAGAGCTTCAAATTCTGGTTTCCTTTCGGCCGGGAAGCGGGCGGGTAGCGGCCTGCTCCAGCCGTGCCATTTCCGCCAGGATGCCGGCGGCCTCATCCTCGAGCGAAGCCTTCAGCGACTGGTAGTCCCCTTCGGGAATCTTGCCCGCCTGAAGCTCGAAGTTCAAATCGCGCAGGTTCTCATAGACCATTTCCTTGCGCTCCTGCAAATATGCGAGCCGGGTTTTCTCCGGGCCCATGTGCAATCTTCCGGGAAGATAAAACACGTAGAAGAGAACGCACAGAGTCACCATGACGCAGGTGAGTGCCGCGACGCTCATAGTTGAGTGTCCTTCCTGGCCTGACTGCGGAAGCGCTCAAGCTCGGCGCCGCTGACCGGCAAAACGCCGCCGGGAGCGGCCAGCGCGGGTCTTTTTTTCCACGCCAGCACAATGAATATTGTAGTCATCAGTCCCAGAGCGAGAGCCAAAAACGGCATGATCCATGCCACCCGATTGAAGCCGGTCCCGGTGGGTGCGGCCAGAACCGTGGGGCCATACTTCTGCACGAAGTCCTGCAGGGTCAGGTCGTCGTTCTCGCCGCGATCGAGCCCGGCCATGAGTTCGCCGCGCATGCGGTCGGAATAAGTGCAGCCCACGTGGTTGCACTCCAGCAGGATCTGGTTGCAGCTACACACGCACATCAACTTGTGGCCGAGGCTATTGAAGCGTGCTGCTTCGTCACTCGCGCCGAGAAAAGCGAACACCATCAGGACGAGCACTCCCGCCTGAAGAGTGCGCCACACGGAATTGGGTATCCACTTCATAATTTCAGAATTTCAGATTCTTGATTTCAGACTGTCGATCCCTTGCCGGCGCGATCGCAATCGAAATCTGAATCGCCCTCAGTCGCCGGCTCCCTGCGGAGCCGTCTGGATACGGGCCGGCGCAGGGACCCGGACCGGCGCAGCATTCGGAATCAGGGCCAGCACGGTTCCGCCGATCATGATCAGCACTCCCACCCAGATCCACATCACCAAGGGATTCAAGTGGGCCTTGATGATGGGACGGCCCGTCTGGTCATTGAGGCCCTCGTAAGTCAGGTACAAGTCTTCCTTGTAGGTGGAGCGAATTCTCGGTAGGGTCTGCGGCTGCTGGCTGGCTTTGTAAAAGCGACGCTCGGGATACATGGTCTCGATCTTGCGATCGCCCTTGAAGACGTTGATGATGGCCCACTCGTTGCTGTAATTCGGATTGTCATCCTGGGTGTAAGACTCGCAGACCAGGGTGTAGGGGCCGATGGTCATCTTGTCGCCGAAGCCCATCTCTTTCTCTTTGTCCTGATTGAAGGGCGTGCCCAGGATTCCGATGATCACGACCGCAACGCCAAAGTGCACGATGTAGCCGCCATAGCGGCGGGTGTTGCGATGGAACAGGTGCGCCATCGAGGCCAGCAGGTTTTGCCCGGTATGGCGCGCGATCACGCGGCCGCCGCGAATAAATTCCGAAGCGACGGTCAGCATCACCAGGGCAGAGAGCATGGCGGCCATCAGCGCGTAGAGGTAAGCGATGTCGGTCCAGGGACGGACCCCGAAGATGATCATCACCACGCCGACCACAAGCGCGCCCAGCGCGGGCCACATGAAGTTGCGCTTCAGACTCTCAAATGACGTCTTGCGCCACGCCAGCAGCGGCCCCACCGCCGTCAGCAGCAGCAGCAGCAGCGCGACCGGGATGGCAACCTTGTTATAGAAGGGCGGCCCCACCGTCACCTTGTTGCCCTGCACATATTCCGAGATCAGGGGGAACCACGTGCCCCAGAGCACGGTGAAGCAGGCCAGCAGCAGCAGCAGGTTGTTGAACAGGAAGCTCGACTCGCGCGAAATCAGCGATTCCAGTTTGTGCTCGCTGCGCAGGTGCGACTTGTTCTTGAAAAAGAAATAGGTGAACGTGACGAAGGTGATCAGCAGAAACCACTTGAACCACCCGCCGATCGAGGACTGCGCGAAAGCATGCACCGAACTGATGATTCCGCTGCGGGTCAGGAAGGTGCCCAGAATCGCCAGCCAGAAGGTGGCAAAGATCAGCCACATGTTCCACATTTTCAGCATGCCGCGTTTTTCCTGCATCATCACCGAATGCAGGAACGCGGTGCCGGTCAGCCAGGGCATGAGCGAGGCGTTCTCCACCGGGTCCCATCCCCAGTAACCGCCCCAGCCCAGCACCGAGTATGCCCAGTGCGCTCCCAGAAACACACCACAGGTCAGGAAGGCCCAGGTCACCATGGTCCAGCGGCGGGTGATGCGGATCCACTTTTCGCCGGGATAGCGCATGATCAGCGCGCCCAGCGCAAATGCGAAGGGCACGGTGAAGCCCACGTATCCCAGATACAGCATGGGCGGATGGATCACCATCTCGGGATACTGCAGCAGCGGATTCAGCCCGGCGCCGTCAGCGGGCAATGCTCCCTGCAGCACCTCAAAAGGACGCGCGGCGAAGTTCAGCAACAGGAGGAAGAAAATCTGCACCGCGGCAATGATCGCGGAAGCATAGGCAAAGAGGCGGGCGTCGGTCTTGTGCCGCAGCCGCAGCACCAGCCCGTAAGCGGCCAGCAACAGTGACCAGAACAACAGCGAGCCTTCCTGTCCCGACCAGAGGGTGGCGAACTTGTAGGGCGCAGGCAGATCGCGGTTGCTGTGGTGATAGATATAGGCAATGGAGAAATTATCCTGGAAGGCGGAGATGACCAGGATGAAAGCCGCGAGAAGCACGACCGCGAAGGTGGCGATGCCGGCACGCCGCGCGGTTTCGCCCAGCCGCTCCGAGGCCGGGCCCGGGCGAGCCAACGCCAAAACCCCCACAAGGAACGAGTAAGCACTCAGAGCCAGCGCGAGTAAGAGCGCAAAACTGCCAATTGTTGACATGGGTAAAGCCTGAAGGGGTATTTTTTCAGAAACGGCGGGCTGACGCAACTGAACATCGCGCAAAAAGATACGCTGGAAGGGCAGAGTAACGCGCTTTCACGTTACTCTGCCAGTTCTTCGTCGTTGCCTGACCCCACGGGAAATCCCGACCGCACATCCTGAAGCGGAAATCAGGCGGTATGCTGGCTGTCGCGACGGCCCAGAATTTCCTGTTCCGCTACCAGCCAGTCTTCGTTTTCGTGCCCTGGCATGTATCCCCGCTCTTCGTACAGTTGGTAAGCGCGGATGCGGATTTCCTCTTCCAGGTTCGCCGCGAACAAGTCTTTCTTTTTTGCTTCGACGAGTTTCGGTGCCGGCATGGTTGCGACCTGCTTGCGACCGGTGCTGCCATTTCCAGCGGACTTTGCGCGTGCCATAAGCGGTACTCCTTAATATGTAGTCCAAGGTTCAGCTTGTGAAGCTCCAACATGAACCGGATTGATGATGAGCCTCATGCGCGTTGGATTTTTTACGCAGCGGCCCGAATAAATTGTGCGAATTTGCACTTCAATCATAAACCGAATAGCAGTGAATAAGGGAGAGGAGAATCAAGAAAATATCCGTTTGGCCGAAACAATTTTGGTAATCGTTTACATCAAGCCTTAGTAAAAATCGTGCGAACTGGTTGCGGCCCGGGTAATCGATAGCGGCATGACCCGCTGCGCTTTCACCGAGATAACGTTATCCTGATTCTGCAAGGTCCCTTCCACCATCAGAAACTGCTCCGAACTCACCAGCAGCCGGTTTTTCTGAAACAGGTCGGGCATGATGATGGCATTGGCGACCCCGGTTTCGTCTTCCAGGCTGAGAAAAACAAAACCCTTGGCTGTGCCCGGCCGCTGCCGTGCGATGACGCATCCTCCAATGCGGACATATTTTCCGTTGGGCATGCCGGCCAGGTCGCTGGCTTTGCGAACTCCCATCGCATCCATGCGTTCGCGGTGGTAGGCCATGGGATGCGGACCCACAGTCATCCCGGTGCCGCGAAAGTCAGCCACCAACCGCTCCTCCGGATTCATAGGGCGCAATGGAGATTTGGCGTCGGGCTCCGGAAGTTCATCGAGCAGCGGCCCGGAGTGACGCACGGAGCGCTCGATTTGCCAGAGCGCATCGCGGCGATGCAGTTTCCGGTTTCCAGATGCTGGTTTCCATTGGCCGGAACTGGGAACCGGGAACTCGAAACTGGAAACTGAATTTAAAGCTCCGATTTCCGCCAGCGTATTCAATTCGTCCTTGCGCAAATCAGGAACGCGCTGAATGAGATCGTGAATGGAAGTGAACGGCGCAAGATTGCGCTGATGAACGACGGCGCGGGCAGCGTCTTCCCGCAGTCCGCGCACGTAACGAAGGCCAAGACGTAGCGCCGGCGTCCCGCCGGCTGTCCGGTGGGCGTCCCGCCCACCGTCGGACGAGGCGGGCATCTTTCGCCCCTCCGGGGCTTTGTCATTCTCTGTTCCTGACCCACTGCTTACGCCCTGGGCAGCATTCTCTCGCCGCTCCGCGGCTGGGTTCCTGGGTCGATCGCCGTCAACTTCCCGGCTGCCTTCCCGAGCGCCTTCCTGGCCAACGGCCAACGACCAACGGCCAACGACCGTCTTGACGACTGACGACTGACGACCGACGACTGTTCCCACCACTGCGCAATCCCACTCCGACTCCATCACATCAATAGGGAATATTTTCAGCCCGTGGCGCTGCGCGTCTTTCACAATCGTGGCCGGACTATAAAAGCCCATGGGCTGGTTGTTGAGCAGGGCGGCAGTGAAAGCGGCCAGGTAGTGACACTTCAGATATGCGCTGGCGTAGGCGATCAACGCGAAGCTGGCAGCATGGGACTCGGGGAACCCATACAGCGCGAAAGATGTAATCGAAAGTACGATCTGCTCCTGCGCCTGGCGTGAAATGCCATTGCGTTCCATACCGGCGCGAAGCTTGGCCTCGATTTCCTTCATGCGTTTTTCCGAGCGCTTGAATCCCATGGCGCGACGCAACTCTTCCGCTTCGCCGCCGCTGAATCCCGCGACCACCATGGCCATGCGCAATAACTGCTCCTGAAAAAGCGGGACCCCGAGCGTACGCTCCAGCACCGGCTCGAGCGAGGGATGCGGATAGGTAATCGGTTCGCGTCCCATGCGGCGCTGCAGGAAGGGATTCACCATCTGGCCCACGATCGGCCCAGGACGAATGATGGCAACCTGCACCACGATGTCGTAGAAACGCTTGGGACGCAGGCGCGGCAGGCACGACATCTGGGCCCGGCTTTCCACCTGGAACATGCCGATGGTGTCGGCCTTTTGCAGCGTAGCGTAAACCGTGGGATCGTCCGCCGGCAGGTGGGCGAGATCCACTTCTTCGCCATAATGATCGCGGATGAGCGTGATGGAATCTTCCAGCGCCGCCATCATGCCCAGGCCAAGCAAATCCACTTTGATGATGCCGAGGTCGGCGCAATCTTCCTTGTCCCACTGCACCACCACGCGGCCCGGCATGGACGCGGGCTCGAGCGGGACCACGGAATCAAGCTGCCCCTGGCAGATGACCATGCCGCCGGAATGCTGTCCCAGATGGCGCGGCAAATCCTGCACCGCTTCGCACAGCTCGAAATATTTGCGCAAGCGCGGATGGTTCAGGTCCAAACCCGCATCGTGAAAGCGATGGTCGAGCGCGTCATGAGCATCGCGATACTCCCAGGTGGAGACGGCGGTCGAAACTTTGTCCAGAGTTTCAGGATCGAAGCCCAGCGCCTTGCCCATCTCACGACCCGCCATGCGATTGCGATACGTGATGACGTTGGCGGTCATGGCGGCACCGCGCTCGCCGTAGCGTTTGTACAGATATTGAATGACGCGTTCGCGCTGGTCGCCGCTGGGCAGGTCGAGGTCAATGTCGGGCCACTCACCGCGCTCTTCAGACAGAAAGCGCTCAAAGAGCAGTTCCATACTGATGGGATCGACCGCCGTGATGCCCAGCGAATAGCAGACGGCGCTGTTGGCGGCGGAGCCGCGTCCCTGCACCAGAATATTTTCCTCGCGGCAGAAGCGGACCAGGTCCCACACAATCAGAAAATAGCCGGGCAGCTTAAGTTTTTCGATCAGCGCCAGCTCACGCTCAATCTGGCGCCGGGCACGGCTTTGCAGGCTGGCGTCCGATCGCCCATAGCGCTGCTGAAACCCTTCCCGGGTGCGCTCCCGCAGCAACGACATCATGCTCTCGCCTTCCGGCACGGGGTATCTGGGAAATTCGTAGCCCAAAGCTTCGAGTGTGAATTCGAGCCGGGACGACAGCTCCACGGTATTCGACAGGGCCTCGGGCAGGTCGGCGAAAAGCTGCTGCATCTGCTGCGGCGATTTCACATGGCGTTCGGAGTTGCGCGCCAGCAGACGTCCGGCAGTGGCCAGCGTTTTGTGATTTCGAATGGCGGTGAAGACATCGCAGAGTTCGCGCTCCCGCGGCGTCGCGTAGCAGACACCATTTGTAGCCAGGAGCCGAAGTTGCAAGGAGCGGGCAATTTCCACGGCGGCGCGGTTGCGCGCTTCCTGCTGACGATGAAAATGGCGCTGCAGTTCCACATAGACGTTGCCCTGGCCAAATATATGGATCAGGTGTTCCACAAAACGCCGCGCTTCCTCCATGCCCCCACAAGCCAGCGCGGTGGCGAGCGGGCCGTCATCGCCTCCGGTCAGGCAGATCAACCCGCCGGCATGTTCCTGCAACTCATCCTCGCAGACAGCGCCTTCGCCTTTCTGCGCCCGCAGCTTCATCTTGGTAATCAGGCGGCAGAGGTTCTGGTAGCCGACGCGGGAACTCACCAGAAGCGGGAGTCTGAATTCACCACGGAGACACAGAGACACGGAGGCATTCAAAACAATTTTTTTCTCTGTGTCTCTGTGACTCCGTGGTGAAAACTCACATGTGACTTCCGCCCCCAGATGCGCCTTGATCCCTGCTTTCTTTGCTGCCATGTAGAAACGGGGAGCGCCATAAACGCCATCGCGGTCGAGCAGCGCCATGGCCGGCATCTGCAGCTGCCCGCATACGGCGATCAGGTCTTCAGGCAGGGAAGCGCCTTCGAGAAAACTGAATGCCGAGCGGGAATGGAGTTCGATGAACATCGCCCCGGGCTGGAGGAGGATAGTTTCGCTATTTGTTCGCCATACAGTTTGCTGGCGACAAGGCAGGATGTCAAGAGACGCAACTAAGAACTGACAACCAGAAACTGACTACCGGTTTTATCTCCCAGCAGGACGCTTAACTGGCAATAGATCCATGGAATTGCGGGAGGAGGTATCACGGCGCGGCGGGCGGGACGCCCGCCGCCACAGCCGCCGGAACGGCGGCGCTACGAGAATCAACTACGCCGGGACTTTAGTACGCTTGCTGGTCTGCTTGATGGTGACCGGATCGAGGAAGGTCATCATTCCTCTTAATTCCTCGCCCACTTTTTCGATCTGCTGCTGCTGTTCTTTTTCGCGGGTGGCTTCGAACCATTCGCGGCCGGTCTGGTTCTCTTTGATCCATTTGTTGGCAAAGGTTCCATCTTTGATTTCGCGTAGTAACTGCCGCATGGTCTCGCGGGTTTGCTCGGTGACGATGCGCGGCCCGGCGGTGTAGTCACCGTATTCGGCGGTGTCGCTGACCGAGTAGCGCATGTAGTTGAGGCCGCCGCGATAGATCAGGTCCACGATGAGCTTGAGTTCATGCAGACATTCGAAGTAGGCAATCTCGGGCTGGTAACCGGCCGCCACCAGGGTCTCGAATCCTGCTTTGAGCAGCGCGCTGACTCCGCCACACAGCACGGTCTGTTCCCCGAAGAGGTCGGTTTCCGTTTCCTCGGCGAATGTGGTTTCGATCACGCCGGCGCGGGTTGCGCCGATCGCCTTGCCGTAGGAGAGCGCCAGCTGCTTGGCTTTTCCCGTGGCGTCCTGGTGGACGGCCAGCAGCGCAGGCGTGCCGCCGCCTTCCACAAACACTTCGCGCACCCGATGTCCAGGCGCCTTGGGAGCGATCATCGAAACATCCACGTTGGCCGGAGGCGTGATGGTCCCGAAGCGGATGTTGAAGCCGTGGGCAAACATCAGTGTCTTTCCCGCAGTCAGGTTGGGCGCGATGTCTTTTTTATAGACCTCGGAAGCCACTGTGTCCGGCACCAGCACCATGATGACATCGGCCCAGGCCGATACTTCGGCCGGAGTGCCCACGGTGAGGCCGCTGGCTTTGGCTTTGGCGCGGGATTCGCTGCCGGCGGGCAATCCGACGCGCACGTCAACCCCGCTGTCCTTCAGGCTGAGAGCGTGGGCGTGACCCTGGGATCCGTAGCCGATGATGGCAACTTTCTTCCCCCGGATTAATGAAACATCGGCATCTTTCTCGTGATACATCTTAGCCATTGCTGTTTCCTTTCGGTAGATAACAGAGCAGATTTGTACGGAACTTCGCTCAAGCAAGCTGTCTGGAGCAACTCCAAATCGGAGGGACCCTACTCCTCGCCCATGGGAAGGGCACGAGTTCACTCGTGCCGCCAGGCTGCCGAACGAGTCGCACTTTAGCGCCTGAGGTTCGCTTCCCCGCCGCCGAAGCGAACCTCAGGGGCTAAAGCCCCTCCGAGTCTGCCTTCTTGCGGCACGGCTAAAGCCGTGCCCTTCCCGAAGACCATGCGGGCGTGCAGCCCAGCCCGAACAGCACTCGATCAGACAGAATACGACACACCTTCATCGGCCGCGATCTCGGGCGTCTTGGTCTGAGCCGGATTCGCGCCGGCCGAAGTCGTGCCGCGCCGCATGGCAACGATGCCAGTACGTACCATCTCTACCACGCCGTACGGACGCAACACTTCCAGCAGGCCGTCAATCTTGTCTTCACCGCCGGTGATTTCGATGGTCAGCGATTCGGGCGCAACATCCACCACGCGGGCGCGAAACACGCTGGCCAGCTCGAGCACGTGGGAGCGGGCTTCGTGGGTCGCCGCCACCTTGATCATGGCCAGGTCGCGAGCAATCGCCGGCTCATGGGTAATGTTTTCGACCAGCAGCACGTTCACCAGATTGTAAAGGTTAGCCTCGATGCGCTTGGCCTGGTCGGGATTGGTATCGACCGTGATGGTCATGCGCGACACTTCCGGCTTTTCCGTACGCCCGACAGTCAGCGAATCAATGTTGAAGGCGCGGCGGCGGAACAGCGAGGCCACACGGGTCAGCACGCCCGGCTTATTTTCGACGTACACCACAAAGATGTTCAGCATGTTTACCTTTATTCGTCTTTACTATTCATCGGCGGCAGTTTCTACGATGGGACTGGGCCGCCGGATCATATCGTTCAAAGAAGCACCCGCCGCGACCATCGGATAGACGGTGTCTTCCTGCTCGACCTTGAAGTCAATCAGCACAGCGCCATCGTGCTCGCGTGCCGCCCGCACCGTCGGCAACACCTGCGAGCGCTCGGTCACCGCCATGCCGCGGATGCCGTACGCCTCGGCCAGCTTCACGAAATTGGGATTCAGCAGCGGCGTGGCCTCGTAGTTGCGCTCGTAGAAAAATTCCTGCCACTGGCGCACCATGCCCAGGAATCCGTTGTTGATGATGGCAATGTTGATCTTCAGCTTCTCCTGCTGAATCGTTGCGAGTTCCGACATGGTCATCTGGAAGCCGCCGTCGCCCACGATGACCCAGACCTCGGAATCAGGCCGCGCAACCTTGGCCCCGATGGCCGCCGGCAGAGCAAAGCCCATGGTTCCAAGCCCACCCGACGTAATCAACGACCTCGGCTTTTCGTGCTTGAAGTACTGCGCTTCCCACATCTGGTGCTGGCCCACGTCGGTCACTACGACCGTGTTGCTGTTGCGAGTCTCACGCCACAGGTCGTTGATTACGTGCGCGGCGTAGAGATGCCCATTGTCAGGAAGCTTCTGCACGTCCCGCACCGCGGAATCGCCCTTCAGCTTGTCGATGGAATCCAGCCATTCGGTGTGGTCGACTGACTCCACGCGCGGCAGCAGTTCCTTGAGGACTTCGCGCAGATCTCCGACCAGCGCCACATCCACCTTGACGTTCTTGTTGATCTCAGCGGGATCGATTTCAATGTGGATCTTCTTGGCATCCTGCGCATAAGTCTTCAGATTGCCGGTCACGCGATCGTCGAAGCGCATGCCCAGGGCCAGCAGCAGGTCGGCTTCCTGAATGGCATGGTTGACCCAGGCTTCGCCATGCATTCCCATCATGCCCAGGTTTAAAGGATGCGAAGCCGGAAACGCTCCCAGGCCAAGCAGAGTCAGAGCGACAGGAATGCCCGCCTTCTCCGCCAGAGTCAGTACTTCCGCCATCGCGCCCGAAACGATGATGCCGTGCCCGGCCAGAATCAGCGGCCGCTTGGCTTTGTGGATCAACTCAAGCGCCTGCGCGTACTCGCTTTCCTCGGGCGAAAGGTCGGGACGATAGCCGGGCAACTGCGGCCGCGCGGCCTCCCAATCGAATTCGCAGGAAGATTGTTGCGCGTCTTTGGTGATATCTACCAGCACCGGACCGGGACGCCCGGAGCGGGCCACATAAAACGCCTCCCGCAACACGCGCGCCAGTTGATCGGCGTGCGTGACCAGATAATTATGCTTGGTGATGGGCAGGGTGATGCCGGTGATGTCGGTCTCCTGAAAAGCGTCGGAGCCGATCAGCTTGCTGCCCACTTGTCCGGTGATGCAGACGATGGGAGAAGAATCCAGCATCGCCGTGGCGATGCCGGTGACCATGTTGGTCGCGCCCGGCCCGGAGGTCGCGACCGCGACGCCAACGTCTCCGCTGGCGCGGGCGTAGCCGTCCGCCATATGCGTGGCGCCCTGCTCGTGGCGCACCAGGATGTGATGGATATCGCTGTGCTTCAGCGCGTCATACGCCGGTAGAATTGCGCCTCCCGGATAGCCGAAGACGTGCTTCACGCCCTCGCGCTCCAGGCATTCCCACAGAATTTGTGCTCCCGTTTTTGTCATCGACCCTGTCCTCAATCTTGAAGCTTGCAACTATGGCGGCGCCGGAAACCGAAGCCTGAGAACTGAGAGCCAGCAACTGATCCCTGTTTTTGGCCTTCAGTCCCGCAGTCTGTCTCGACTCCGCCGCAAGTCCGAAACCGGCGCTTTATACCCCAACCAAAACGCCAATAATGCTGCCCGCCACTGCCCTGTGAACGCTCTGCGGGCGCCAAAGACAGCCTTCAATCATACCCCCCAGAGATAATCTTCCTGCTCGCCCTCGTGGGAGGCGTGGGCGGCGTGCGCTTTTTCTTTCGCGCCTGCCGCATCGGGATGTACGGGCTGATCTTCCTTGCTCAGCGCTGCCATCCAGGTGGACGCCGTCTTGCCTGCGCTGTCCGCAAGGGTAGAGGTCCGGCTGGGCACATCGCGCACCAGTTCGAGCAGGTGGCCATCCTCGATGGTCTTGATCTTGTCGGCCAGGGCCACGAAACGACGGTAAACATCGTCGAGTTGTGCCCGCTCGAAGGTGAAGCCCAGCTTCTCGTACCGGACCCGCAGGGCGTTCCGGCCCGAATGCTTGCCCAGCACCAGCGAATTGCGCGGAGCGCCCACCGACTGCGGAGCTATGATCTCATACGTGGACGGGTCTTTGATCATTCCATCCTGGTGAATCCCGGCTTCGTGAGCGAAGGCGTTCCGCCCCACGATGGCCTTGTGCGGCTGCACGTACACCCCGGTTATTTCCGACAGGAGCTGGCTCGACGGAAACAGCTGTTCGGCGACCACAGCAGTTTCATACGGATAGTGCTCCGGACGGACCCGCATCACCATGATCAGCTCTTCCAGAGAAGTGTTTCCGGCGCGCTCGCCGATTCCGTTTACCGTGCATTCCACCTGGCGCGCGCCCGCGCCTATGGCTGCCAGTGAGTTTGCCACGGACAGGCCCAGATCGTCGTGGCAGTGAACCGAAATGGTCACACCCTCGATGCCCCGCACCCGTCGGCGAAGAGTCTGGATCAGTTCGGCGAATTCATGGGGCACGCTGAAGCCGACCGTGTCCGGAATGTTCAGGGTGGTCGCTCCGGCCTCGATCACCGCCTCCAGCACTTCGCACAGGAAGCCGATGTCGGTGCGGCTGGCATCTTCGGCGGAGAACTGGACGTCTTTACAGAATGACCTGGCCAGCTTGATGCCATCGCGGGCCTGCTCCAGGCATTGCCGCCGCGAAATCTTGAGCTTGTGCTGCAGATGGATATCGGAAGTGGCAAGGAAGGTGTGAATGCGCGGGCGGGAAGCGCCATCCAGGGCGCGCCAGGCCCGTTCGATATCCCCCGGAGAACTGCGGGCCAGCGCAGCGATGATGGGGCGGCGAATCTCGCGCCCCAGCGCCCGCACCGCCTCAAAGTCCCCTTCCGACGCGATGGGAAACCCCGCCTCGATGATGTCCACGCCCAGGCGATCGAGCTGGTGCGCCATGCGCACCTTCTCCGCCACGTTCATACTGCAGCCCGGCGACTGCTCGCCGTCGCGCAAGGTAGTATCAAATATGGTAATCCGCTCTGCTTGAGCCAAGTCTTCCTCCCCCGGCACTGCCGGCCGTGCGTGCAACATATGCAGAAACTAAAAAAGCCATCATCCGATGCGGTGGATGATGGCCTCCTGCTGATCTTGAATTTGCTAAATCATCCGCCGCTCGTTATTTCGTGAGGTGCAAGCACCAGGCCAGGAATGGCCACGCTAAGGGCGAGTACCAGCACTCGCACCTCCTGGGCCACGCCGCTCACGATTACGGGACGATCCATAGGAATTCAGCCTGATCCGTATTCAAATAGGGTATCGGCGTCTCCTTCCTCTGTCAATCCAAATTGCCGCTTGATGCTATCGCTTTTTTCGATGGATCGACGTTCGATGGATCGACGTTTTGATGGATCGACGCCGCGGACGTGCTCCTCGAATATCTGCCTGAGCCGCTCGCTCAGGGGTTCGGGCCTGCTGCTCGAACCTTTGACCATGAAAACTTCGTGGCATGAAGAGCATTCGCCGGACGCGGCCAGGCCTACCTGGAGCGTGGCGATCAGTTCCGGATCGTCGTGCATCCCGTCATGCTGCCACAAATTTGCACCAAGGGTATTATCTGTGAGGGTAACCCTGCACGCGTATGATCTCATGTGGTCGCGTTGGGCAAGGCCGAGATGAAATAAGGAAACCAGGCCGAGGCCCAGGCGCGTTTGGCCGGGTTCGTTTCGGCAGGGCAGGCCTCAGACATCGGACGTCAGACCTCGGGGGTCGGACCTCAGGCTTCAGACTCCAGCCCGACGGGCGTCGTGGGCCAGATTCCAGAGGCTGCCTCCAAGTTTCGTCGCGCGGGAACCTGGACCGTGCCGTCTAACAGCACCGTGGAAGAGCGGCACTTTAGCGCCGCGTCTCGGAGGAGGAAGCCTCGGGCTTCAGCCCTGGTGGCGCCGCTGGGTCTAAAGGCCGGCGTGTGTTGCGCTGAGACGGCGGCCCTGTAAGGGCCGCTCTTCCACCACACCAGCGCTGTCCGAAAAATGTGCCAGAGAAGAAAAAGCCGCGAGCCACGGATTTCACGGATGCACGCGGATTAAGCAAGAAAATAAAAGGTTCCAATCCCTGAAAATCCGCGAAGATCCGTGGCCGATTTCCTCGAGGTCGGACGTCCGAGGTCTGACGCCCGACGTCCGTGGTAATGCTACCGCGGTAGGTCCTTCCGTAATCTCCTACTCGGGACGCACAAAGAGGATACTCGATTTGTGAACGCCCTCCCCCAACCTGACCCTGCTCTTCCGAATTACGATCGTCCGAATTACGACCGTCGGGCGCCGCGCTTGAGTCTGTCCGACGTCACTCATGCCGTGCTTCGATTTGAAGACGGCCACCGCACCCAGGCACAACTGGAAATCATCTCGCTGACCGGGGGCATGCTATCTCTGCCCAGACCGGCGGTTCGCGCATCGCGGGTAAAGGTAATGTTTGTGACTCCGACCGGGCCTGTTCTCGGCACTGCGGAAATGCTCAAGCCGGTTTCATGGAACCAGCAACCCTTCCGCTTTGTCGGACTCGAGGGGGACGACCAGCGTCGCCTGCAGGAATCGATCCAGTCATCGTTTGGTCAAGTCAGCAAAGACCAGGAGTGGATCGACAAATACAGGGCCGCCCTCGAACACCAGCAGCCGCCCCGCCGGCGCCTTTTCAGTTCGCCCCTGGCGACTCTTACCCTGGCCCTGCTCTCACTCGGAAGTGCGATCTACCTCTTCGGTATCTTCAACGTCCTCAATTTCCATCTGCGCTAGAACCCTGCCTCGGAAATTCGTCGAACCAATCCCTGTCATCCCGACCAGAGCGAAGCGCAGCGAGCGCAGTGGAGGGACCTGCCTTGAGCGACCGAGTGCAAACGAAGGGAAGTCGAATGGGGACTTGCTGCTTCATTTCTGGGAAGCGCGGGCGCGCCACAGTTTCAGTGCGAGTTGAACGATTGCACCGCGGCGTTCTCGTCGTCGAAAATCTCAAACAGATTCAGCACCCCAATCAGCTTCAGAGTCTGCACCACGAACTTCGACGGCGTCACCAGCTTCACTCCGCCGCCTCGCTGCTTCGCCGAGGCCATGGCTTTGACCAGGATCCCGATCCCGCTGGAATCAATCATCGGCACTTCGGCGAAGTTGACCACCAGGCGCGTGTCTCCGGCGGACATGGCGTCGTCCATCGTCTGACGAAAGCTGTCCACTCCCGGGCCCAGCCGTAAGGCGCCGCGAATCTGCACGATCTGAACCTCGGAAAGCCTGCGGACGTTGATTTCCATCTCGCTCCTTAGAGTCTTTGCGTCCTTTGCGTCTTTCTTTGCGCCCTTTGCGGTAAAAGGGTTTGACTTTGCCTGCATCCTCCAAAACCTTAAACCGCAAAGGACGCCAGGAAAATCCGCAAAGAACGCAAAGGGCGCGCCCCTCGCCGCCTGCCCGGAAACATTGACAGGGGCAGGGCGATTTGTTAGATTGCCCGCTCAACTTACGGGAGCCGCCGCGAATTTGCAAGTGCGCGGGACCCGCACCCTCCCCCTTTTTTAGCTTGTTGTCTTGCGACCGGCAACGGGCGGCTGCCAGAACAAGAATGTCGAAGTCGACCTCTGTCGATGCGCAGGCCCGGCTCCTGAGCTCCCTGCTCCAGGAACGTGAAGTGCAGCCACGCGCCTTTTTGCTGGCCCAGCAAATCACGGAAATCCTGCCCGGCGCCGCCGCCGTGGTCTATCTACTGGAAGAGCACGAAGGCCTGACGCGCTGGTCTCCCAAGGCAGTCGCCGGCGATATTCACCTGGACGAGGACGCGATTCCCATCGATTCCGGCACCCTGGGAGTCCTGGCCAGGCAGAGCCAGCCCCTGCTTCTCTCCGGGGCAAACCTGGTCCGCGAAGACTACGCTCACCTGCACGCCCGGCGCAGCCTCCTCTCTCTCGCCTATGTTCCGATGATCGTCAATCAGACCCTGATCGGGGCCCTGGAAGCAGCCACTTTCGATGAAGCCATCAATCCCTCGGATCTCTCCGGGCTGGTCGAACTGGTGGAATATGCCGCTCCTGCGTTTTCAAGCGCAACTCAGCACGAGGCCGAGCGCAACTCGCATCTCGCATCCATCTCCCGTCTGACCCAGCTTTACGACGTGGAAAAGGTCTTCAATTCCACCCTGGAGATGGACGAACTGAATCCGATCATCACCGCCAAGGTGCGGGAACTCCTCGAAGCCCAGGCAGTCAACCTGTGGCTGGTGAAAGACGAGCAGGAACTGCTGCTGATGGACCGGGCGGGCGAAGATCCCACATACGAGGTAGGGGCGTCGGAAAAGAGCGGTGAGGGCTATGTGGCCGCGGTCTCCGACTCCGGCGAGCCTTTGATCATTGACGACGCCGGCGACGAGCGCCTGCAGCGCCGAAATGCGGGACGGGAAGGCGGCATCTTTTCGGCCATGGTGGCTCCTCTCGTGGCCAAGGGCTTCGAAGTCGGCGTTATCGAAGTCATCAACAAACTGGATGGAACTCCCTTCGACGAAGACGATCTTTTCCTGCTCAGTTCCATCGCAGAAACGGCGGCATCCGCCCTGAACAATGCCGGCATGCTGCAGGCCGAACGCAAGGTTGCGATCCTCGAAACCCTGGTCAAGGTGAGCGCGGAAATCACCTCCACCCTTGACCTCGACCGGGTATTGGACGCGGTCGTCACCGGCCCCGGCGCCGTGATTCCGTATGAAAGAGCGGCCATCGCGCTGGAAGAGCGCGGCCGGTTGAAGGTCCGCGCCATCACCGGCATGCCCCGGATCAATCCGCAAGACCCGAATGTAGTCCGCCTGCAGGAATTGCTGGAATGGGCGTCCCTATCCAGCGATGCGGTGTCTTTCTCGCAACCTGGGGAACAGTTCGAAGATCCCCGTCCCGAGACCCAGGCCAAACTCGGTAAATACTTCGCCGAGACCGGCATGCGCGGGTTTTATGCCGTGCCCCTGACCGACGACGACGGCCGCGTCGGAACCTTGTCATTCGAGAGCAGCGACCCGGACTTCCTCGGCCCCGCCCACCTGGAGATGATCAAGATTCTCAGCTCTCAGGCCACGGTGGCCCTGCGCAACGCCTCGCTTTACCGCGAAGTTCCTTTCATCGACATCTTGAAGCCGGTGCTGGACCGGAAGCGCAAATTCCTCGCACTCGAGAAGCGGCGCCGCGCGTTGCTGATTGCCGGCGCCGCCGCAGTGCTGCTGTTTCTGCTGATCTTTCCCCTGCCGCTGCGCGTGATCGGCGACGCTTCCGTCACTCCGGCGCAAAGCGTTCTCATCCAGCCCGAGGTCGAAGGCGTGGTGCAGCGGGTCAACGTTCGTGAAGGCGATGCGGTGATGGCGGGAACCGTGCTGGCCACCCTCACCGACTGGCAGTACCGTGCTCAACTGGCCGCCGCCCAGGCCAAGTACGAAACCGCGGTCTCGCAGATGAACCAGGCGCTGAACGGAAACGATGGCGGCGCGGCCGGCATTCAGCGCATCCAGGCCGACTACTGGGCCTCAGAGGTCACCCGCGCCCGCGAACGCCTGGATCGCACCCAGTTGCGTTCCCCCATCAACGGCGTGGTCGCAACTGCGCACGTGGAAGACCTGGTGGGACGGAAGCTCATGCCGGGCGATACCTTCGCCGAAGTGGTCAATACTTCGCGCGCCATTGTGGATGTGGCCATCGACGAAGACGACGTCCTGCTCCTTCATCCCGGCGAGAAGGCTTCGGTGAAGCTCGACGGCTTTCCCACCCGCACCTTCCACGGTGTCGTCACGGTTGTGAGTCCGAGAAGCCAGGTGCAGGGACCCGATCGCGTCTTCTTCGCCCGATTGGCGGTGTCCAATCCCGACGGCGCCATCCGCGACGGCATGCAGGGCCGCGGCAAGGTGGTCACGGGATGGAGTCCGGCCGGAAAAGTCATCTTCCGCCGCCCCGCCATCTGGATCTGGTCCAAGCTATGGTCCTGGTTCGGCTGGTAAAGTTCGGCTGGTAAAGCCCAGCTGGTAAAAAGTAGCGCCGGCGTCCCGCCGGCTGTCCGGCGGGCATCTTGCCCGCCGAGTGTGTAAGCAGAGTGTACGAGGCCCAGCAGTCGGAGGTCTTATGAAACGGGTTATCCCGCTCGCGATACTCATAACAATTACGCTGGTGCTGAGCGCCTGCACCGACTCAAGCGAAACCTCGCGAGTAGCCGCCGCAGCGCCAGTCGCGCGCCCCGCCCCCGTCGCCGCGCCTCCTCCAGAGGACAGCGCTTTCGTCGCCTCAGGCCCCATCGTGGTCGAAAATCAGGTGGACGTAGCCGCGCTGCGCGAAGGCGTCATCGTCTCCATCCTGGCTGAGCCCAACACCCGCGTGCACAAGGACCAGTTGCTCGCCCGTCTCGACGATCGCCAGATTTCCGCTGATCTCGACGCAGCCTCCGCCAAGACTCGCTCCATCCAGGCCAACCTGAAAAACTGGGAGGCGGAAACCAAGGTACTTGAATCAGATCTGAGCCGCGCGCAAAAGCTCTGGGAAGCCGGCGTCTTCACTAAAGAGACGCTCGAACACGCCCAATACAAGGTGGAAGCGGACAAGTTCGAGATCAGCCGCGAGACTGAACTCCTGAGCAACGCAAAATCCACCGAGATGTCGCTCGAATTGGAAAAGGAAAAAACCAGGATCACCGCTCCCTTTGACGGTATCGTCGCCCGCCGTTATGTCCGCGCCGGGCAGAAGGTGGCAATCGGAGACCGCCTCTTCTGGGTCACGGCGGTTTCGCCGCTCGAAGTCAAGTTCACCCTTCCGGAGCGTTTCGTAGGCAAGCTTAAGAATGGGCAGACCGTAACCGTTGAACTGGCCGACGGCTCGCCCGCGGTCCGCCACACGGCGGCAGTCCGGCAGATCAGCCCGGTGGTTGATCCTTCGAGCGGAACCATCGAGATTGTGGCGCGGATTCTAGGTCCCACGCCAGACCTTCGGCCGGGAATGCTCACCACCATCCGCCTCAATAACCCGAAATGAATATCCTCGAAGCCCTCGAGGTAGCGCTGCCCGATCTCCCGGCGCAAGCCGCCCAGCGCCGCTTCCCCAAACTCGATCCCCGCGTCATCTCCCGCGAGCACCTCGAACAGGGCGAGCGCGTGGTGCTGGCCAAGATGCCCGGGCAGCGACGTTTACCTCCGCTTCACTCCCGACCAGTGGCGCCTGCTCCAGCTGTTTGATGGCGAACGCTCTTACGCCCAGGTTGCCGACCTGATCCACCAGCAGTCCAACGTCGCTTTTACCGAAGGACGATGTGCGGGAGTTTGCCGCCAGCCTGGAAGGCCAAGGCGACCTCTTTTACAGGACCCCGTTGGAGAAGAACATCACCCTCAGGCAAAAAATGAGCAGTGAGCGGCAGAAGCGCGGCCGCTTTCATGTCGCCGATGTCACCGACATACCGCTGCACAAATGGCCCCACGCCGACGACTACCTGACTACCATCAAGCCCTACCTGGAATTTGATCTACACCTCCTGGTTCACCCTGCTGACCCTGGTCATGTTCGGAGTCATGATCTGGATGTGGACCGACAAGTTCGGCGAGATCTGGAACGATAGTTTTGCCTTCTACAATTTCACCGCAAAGAGCACCCGGGACCTGGTGGAATTCTGGCTCCTGTTTGGCGCCATGGCCTTTTTCCACGAAACCGCTCATGGCCTGACCTGCAAACATTTCGGCGCCCGGGTGGAGGGGATGCAGTTTCTCCTGATGTATTTCGCTCCCACCTTCATGTGCGATTGCACCCAGGTCTGGATTGTGGGCGACAAGAAGGCGCGGATTTCAACCATCATTGCCGGAATCTGGGGCGATCTGATGATCTGCGTGGTAGCCACGTTCATCTGGTGGGGCACCGCCACCGGCATGTGGGTCCACGACTTTGCCTACAAAGTCATGATGGTGACCGGAATCGGTGTGACCATCCTGAATCTCAACCCGCTGATTAAACTCGATGGCTACTATCTGTTGTCGGAACTGATCAACGAAACCGGCTTGAAAGAAGAGCTCAACCGTTTACGTCTCAAGCTGGACCCGCAGGCATATTTTCCGGCTGCCGGCTGAAGTCGCATATGTTCCCCGCCACCGGCGGGTGCTGTACATCGTTTATTCGGTGCTCTCCGGCATTTATAGTTATCTGCTCATCGCGGTGGTTGTGATTTTCGTTTATCACATCCTCCTGAATATACACCCCCGAGTGGGCGTGGCTGCCCGCGCTGCTTCTCGGCCTCAGCCTCTTCAAATCGCGGATCATCATGCTGGAGCGATTCATGAGAACGGTTTACCTTGACAAGAAAGAACGCGTGCTCGCCTGGTTCACTCCGGTCCGTGCCGCTGGTTTTCGGAGTGGTGGCCCTGGCCGTGCTGTTTGCGCCCCTGTGGCCGGAGTTTATCGATGGCCGCTTCGCGCTTGAACCGATACGCAGAGCACTGGTCCACACTGAAGTCCCCGGAACCGTGACCGAAATCCTTAGCGAGGAAGGACAAACGGTCGCCGCGGGCGCACCCTTGTTGCGACTTCGCAATCTGGAACTGGAATCCGCCGCGGCACAGGCCGGCGCCGATCTGCGGAGTGCCTCCGCCCGCGCCATGCAGGCCGGCATGAGCTACGAGAATTTTGGACCCGCGGAGCACGAGCGACAACAGTCCACGGAGCGTCATCGCAGCCTGGCGGAGGAGATGAAACTCCTTGAAGTGTCCAGCCCCATCGCCGGAACTGTCACCACCCCGCGGATACACGATCTGCTGGGCACTTACCTGAAACCCGGAACCGAAGTTGCCGAGGTGGCGGATTTGTCCACTATGACGGCCCGCATCTACGTTCCCGAATTTAGCATGCGGGATGTTCGCCTGGGGGCCCGGTGCGCCTTCATGCCGAGTCACAATTCCAGCCCTGGTCCGGGACCCTGGCGTCGCTGGCTCCCGCCTCCTCCCCGATCGAATCAGGACTGATCGAGAAGGCCCAACTGGAAGGCATTCGCGCCCCCAGATTCTATGTCGGTAAAGTAGAGCTGCAGAACCGGGGCGATCTGAGAGAGGGAATGAGAGGAAACGCCAAAATCCATGGTCGGCCGTCGCAGCGCAGCCGACTTTGCCTGGCGCTTTGGCGCGACCTTGTAGGCCGACGGCTCTGGTGAGGCCCCCGCACACTTCAGCCCGCTATGGGGCAAATGAAAACGGGGGCCGCAACTTTCTGCAGCCCCCTTTGTGGCGCGCGAACGGAACAACGGCCAGAAAAATCACACTACCTTCGGCTTTCGCGCGAACCGCGGCCTTGACCGTCGGGCGAACCGCCGCCTTGACCGTCGGGCGTACAGCTGCCTTCACCGTGGCGCGAACCGCGGCCTTGACCGTCGGCCTCACGGCTGCTTTAACCGTGGGACGCACGGCAGCTCTGACTGTCGCGCGTACTGCCGGACGAGCGGCAGGCTGCACTGAAGGCATGAAACCGGGAGTGTCTGGCTGGAGTGGCCAGAATGGCCGCTCTTTACCGCTGACCGCTGGCTGATCAAAGATTTCTTCTGTACTGACATGATGTCTTCCGTCAAAGTTTGAATTTTGATGTCTTAACTGCGGACCCGTCTGCTTTATCCTGTGTCGTCGTTTTTGTTATAAGCAACCCCTGTGCCAAATCTTCGCGGCACCCTCAGCCTGCGGCATTGCTCAATCCATTCAATGAGATACGCCCGGGTTTCCCAGGAATGCCGCGCCTCGAGGCAGACATCGCCAAGGTTAAAAATTGACCCGCACAGGGTCAATAATTAACCCTGCAGCCCATACTTCCGGCACAGGTACTTCATTTTCTGGGCGTTGATCTGCAGCAGGGCGGCGGCAGCCACCTTCTTGCCCCCGGTCCGGCGCAAGGCCGCCTGCAGGTAGGCCAGTTCGATCCGGGCAATCTCCTCATCAAACGAGATTCCCTCTTCCGGAATGAGCAGCGCCTCCTGCCTGGCCGTGCTGTTGTACAGGATCTGCTGGGGCAGATGCTTGGCCGTGATCACGGCACCCGACCCCATGATGACCAGCCGCTGTACCAGGTTTTCCAGCTCCCGGACATTCCCCGGCCAGTGGTATTCCTCGAGAATTTCGAGCGCATCAGAATCCAGGCGTTTCAGAGGGAGACCGTTGGCGGCACAATACAGGCGCAGAAAGTGGTCCAGCAGGATGGCCACGTCTCCCGGCCGCTCGCGCAGCGGGGGCAGGACAATGGGAACCACGTTGATCCGGTAATAAAGGTCTTCCCGGAAGCGCCCCGCCCGCACCGCCTGCTCCAGGTCCTCATTGGTGGCGGCGATCAGCCTGAAATCGATTTTCTTGCTCGTCCGGCTGCCGATGCGCTGCACCACATGTTGTTCCAGCACGCGCAGCAGCTTGCTTTGCAAAGTGAGCCCCAGGGTCCCAATCTCGTCCAGAAACAGGGTCCCGCCATTGGCCGATTCGATATGCCCGGCCCGGGACTCGTGGGCATCCGTGAACGCCCCCTTTTCATGGCCAAACAGCTCCGCCTCGATCAGGCTTTCGGGCAGGGCGGCGCAATTTACGCTGACGAAAGGCTTGTCCCGCCGCGGGCCGCTGGCCACAATGGCCTGCGCCACCAGCTCCTTGCCGGTACCGCTTTCTCCACGGACCAGAACATTGACAGCTTTCTCGGCCACCCGGCTGATCGCGTCATACACCAGCCGCATGGGCTCGCTGCCTCCCATGAGCTGGCAAAACGAGTTTCGCTCGCGGGCCTCCGCGCGCAGCCTGCGGTTCTCGATTTCGGCGGAGCGTTCCTCGAGCGCCGACCGGAGCGCCGACTGTACTTCCTCAAAATCGACGGGGGCGACGAAGCAATGACCGATTCCTGCCTGTTCGAACTGCCGGCGCGCAGTCTTGTTGTGCGACCGGGTAAACCCGAGCAGGACCAGGTCCTGGTCATGCTCGCGCAGCTGGCGCACTAGTCGCAGCATTTGATCGTCGGAGGCATGGGCGGTTTCAAGGTCCAGAACGACGGCTTCGACGGTGGCCTCGGCAAGCAGCGGCAGCACCTGCTCGCCCGAACCCAAAAGCGTGGTGTGGAAAGCGGAGGCCAATACTTCCTGCGCCGCCAGCTGCACCGACTCATCGGTGGTCACAACGGCTATGCGCGGGGCCGCGCCGGTCGGTATAGTATCGGTCGCCATAGAAAGACCTCGGAATTTCGGCCCCAGGGGAGGGAACGCAGGGGGCATGAATCAGGCCCCGGATTATAGGTCAATTTTTCACCCAGGATGGGGAAATATTCGACCTCCGCAATCTCAAAGGCGTAAATTCCGGATCGGGAGGCGGACATGCTCGCTGCAAGCAAGGTGATTGGCTTCGTTCCTACTAAAGATCCCACCAGCGCCCGGGATTTTTACGAGCGCAAACTGGGATTCCGGTTCGTCAGCGACGACCCTTTTGCTCTGGTGTTCCGGGCCGGCGAAACCATGATCCGGATCGCCAAGGCGCAGGATTTTACCCCCGCCCCATACACCGTCCTGGGCTGGGAAGTCCGCGACATCGAGGCAGTGGTCCGTTGGCTGCAGGAGCGCGGCGTGGCTTTCGAGAAATATCCCTTCGTCAAGGACCAGGAGCTGGGAATCTGGACCGCGCCCGGTGGCAACAAGGTAGCCTGGTTCAAAGATCCGGACGGGAATGTGCTGTCCGTCAGCCAGCACGGTTAAACCACAACAAATTCGCCTGGGGACAGCCGCCAGTGTTTGCAGCTGGGTTAGAAACTTCAAGGCCACGGATTCACGCGGATTTCACGGATCTATTCCAAGGGGCTTATCCGTGAAATCCGCGTTCATCCGTGGCCTGAATTCTAGTGGTGAATACGGTGTGGCAGGTGGTCAGGAAGTGAGGCTTGCAGTCAGGTTGCAGATGCGGAAGGTGGCGACGATATAAAGCCTTCGGCACAAGAGAACGCGCGGGGACAGCAAAAAATGGGGAGGCGGGACATGAACTCCCGCCTCCCTGGGGAGAACTTCGTGAAGCAGTTACGAGCCGCTATCGGACTGGCCGGGCTCCGTGGGATGGAGCACGCGGAAGGTGTTGCCTCCGTTTGACCAGACCAGCACCAGCGCATCCTGTCCTTTAGGCACGCTGCCTAGTGCGTCCTTTACCTCTGCGGCGTCGTGCACCGGCTTGCGATCGACCTCAAGGATCACGTCGCCCTGCTGCAGGCCTGCGTTGTCGGCGGGGCTGCCCGGTTGTACGTGCTCAATCACGGCTCCGTGAACACTGTCCGGGGCCTGCAGTTGCTGGCGCACATCGGGAGTGATGTCACCCAGCCCGATTCCCCAGCGAGGTTTCCCGTTGCTCGCGTCGGAGGTTTCGCTTCCGGACTTGTCCCGGCTGCCCATGGCTTCGAGGGTCACCGGAGCGGTAATGCTCTTGCCATCGCGCATGACCTGCAGATGAATGGTTGTGCCCGGATTCTGTTCTCCCACCACCACCTGCAATCCACCGGCGTCGGTCACTTCCTTGCCGTCGATCTGGGTGATGACATCGCCCACTTTCAGGCCTGCCTTTGCGCCGGGTGAATCGGGTTCGACTTGGCTGACCACAGCGCCGATAGCTTTGTCCACGTGGAAGAACTTCGAGTTGTCAGGGGTCACATCGGAAATTCCGATGCCAATGTAGCCGTGCGTCACTTTGCCAAACTGGATCAGCTTCTCCACCGTGGGACGCACGATCTGGGTGGGGATGGCGAATCCCATGCCCGAGAATGAGCCCGAGGGCGAGATCAGAAAGGTGTTAATTCCGACCACTTCTCCGCGTGCGTTGACCAGGGGGCCACCGGAATTTCCCGGATTGATGGCCGCGTCGGTCTGAATGAACTGGCCCGGCTTGCGTGCATCGTCGGACGACGGGTTCGGCCGGTTCAGCGCGCTGACGATACCGCGCGTCACCGTGAAGCGGAATCCGAAGGGGTTGCCGAAGGCCAGAACAGTCTGGCCGGGATGAAGCTGCGTGGAATCGCCCCAGGGCACGTTGGGCAGGTCGTGGCCCTCGATCTTGATGACCGCAAGGTCGGTCAAGGGATCGGTGCCAACCACTTTGGCGGGAAGAATCCGGCGATCGCTCATGGTGACCCGAACGTCGGTGGCGCCATCGACTACGTGATTGTTGGTGACGATGTAGCCGTCGGGCGAGATGATCACACCCGTGCCCAGCCCATGCTCGACCCGCGGCTGCTGCTGCATATGCGGCATCTGCTGGCCGAAGAACTGGCCGAAGGGACCGAAGAATTGCTGCATGTCCTGCGCATCGCCGCCGGCCGTATTTGCCTTGGAGCGTGAAGTCACCGTGACGTTCACGATGGCCGGCGTGACCCGCGCCGCCAGGGTTTCCATGGCATGGTCGAGCGAGAGCAGCGCTCCTACGCTATTGTCATCGAGGGCGGTCGTCGTGGGACCGGCCATCGCTGCCTTGGCGGGCATGGCTTTCACGAAATCGTAGGTCACGAACGACCCCACGACCGCCAGAGTCAGAATGGGCACGATCAAGTGCAGGCCCAGCTTGTTTTTCAAGTTTGCTATCCAGCTCTTCATCATCTTTTTCTCTCCTGTTGGTTGACAACTAATTATTTAGTTGATAATTGCAAAAAAAAGCTCAAATCACCCTGGCGATAATCTGCTCCGCGGTTAATTTCTGCCCTGGTCCGATCACGGTTACCTGCCATACGCACAGGTCCCAGACCACGGGCCCGGAGGCATTTTGCCGGGTTTGCACAAATTCGGTTCGCATCACCAGAAACACAGTCGGAGGCGCGACTCTGTCGTTCGCCATGCTGCTGCGGACCAGCATCGGCGGCTTGGTCCCATGCTGCGCTGCCTTCGCCGGGATGACCTGAAGCGGGTTCGCTCTCAGGAAGGGGTTCCTGCCACCCGAGGCCGCGACCGTCGCCGGACCTTTCTTCCGCGCCTCGATCCTTTCTGAGGAGGCACGTTTTGCCCCGAGGTGGAGTCTGGCCGGAATGACCCTGGCACCCATCTGGGACATCTCAGCCTGGGACATCTGAGTCTGGGGCATCTGACTCGCCTCAGAATCGCGGGACTGGCTCGCACTGGTCAGCGAAGAGGATGCTGCGCCGCTCTCGAACGAAACCAGCCGGGTGGGCGCGCGGGACAACGCCACCAGGCAGACCAGCGACACGCCGCCGGCCAGGACCGGCGCCGGCCTCCACACTCGCGTGGCCCTGGGACGGTTGACATCCAGAATCTGCGCCACCCGCAGCGAGACGTTCCGCAGCCGGTCAACCGCAGCCTGCGCCAGGGCAACCCCCCGCCGCAGGATACTTTTCTCGGCCAGAGAAACCAGACACTCCGCGTAGGCCCGCGGAGTCGTGGTGCTGGCCAGGACCATGTCATCACAGGCCATTTCGCGCTCCAGGGCCAGCTTCTTCCCGATCCACCACACCGCCGGATGGAAGAAGAACAGCGCGCCCAGAATCTTCTGCAGCAGGTTTGTCCAGTCATCCCTGCGCCGCAGGTGCGCCAGTTCGTGCAGCAGGATGGGGTGCAACTCCGCGGCCGAAAGCTCGCGCATCGTCCACGAGGGGATGACCACCAGCGGATTGGTAAAGCCTATGGCGGTCGGCACTCGCAGGCGATCTGACACGCAGAGCCTTGCCGATCTCGGGGAGTCAAACTCTTCCAGAGTCTTCCGCAGGACGGGATCGAGGGTCGCGAGATCCACGGGCACGCAGCTCTCGCGGAGCCGGTGCAGATGCCAGAAACCAAGGCCCACCCGGAGCAGGCCTGCAGCCGCCAGCAACAACCATGCGGCAAAAATGTAAAGCGCCCACGAACCCGGCATGGTGATCTCCGAGCGCTGTGCCAGGCCGGGGCTCGAAGCCCAGGTGCCAAAGAGAGGAAGCGTCGCGATCCCCAACAGGGTTGCGAACCACACTGCGAACCGCGTGTTCGAATTCTGCGGGCCCACCGCGCGCAACACCAGCCAGGCCAGCACCGCGATGATCACGCCTTCCGCGGTGGAGTTCAGTATTCTCTCAGCGGAAAGCTGGGCCACGGATTGCAGGTTGAGCGCGGCAATCATCATTTCTCTTCTCTCGTCACTTCTCTCGCTTGCAATAATTGCCGCAGGCGCGCCAGTTCCGTAGCTTCGAGACCCTTGTTCTCGGAACCCAGATCTTCGAGAACATTCAGCACCAGCAACTCGTGGGAATTCTTGAAAAAGCGGCTGACCAAGTGCCGGATTTCGGAGCGCGTAGCTTCCTCACGCTCCATGATCGGCTTATAGATGTGGGCCCTGCCGTCTTTGATGTGCTCGACGTAGCCCTTGTTTTCAAGCACACGAATGGTGGTCAGAACGGAGTTATAGGCCAGCGCCGGCCGCTCGGGAAGCGCATCGAGCACCTGCTGGACCGTGGCCGACCCCTTCTGCCACAACACGTCCATCAACCTCAATTCCGCTTCGGTAAGAGTTTCAGATTTTCTGGGCGGCACGGCTATCTTCCTCAAGATTGATTAGACGAAAAACATGGCACAAACGTCAACTAATAATTTAGTTGCCAGCCCGGACTGTTTGGTTGTCTCGGAGGATCAGCGGCAAGGATTACTGTGGAAGAGCGGCCCTTCCAGGGCCGCGTTCTCGATGCCAACTTTGACTGTCGGCCTTCAGGCCCGGTGGCGCCACTAGGGCTGAAGCCCAATCCCTCAAATCGGCGACGCGGCGCTAAAGCGCCGCTCTTCCACTTTCCCGCGGCAAGCGACCCTTGGCCACGAATTTAGCTGACCTGTCAGGCCTCTTCTGAGGGCCGGATCAGCATCTAGCCAGTTAGGTACCCACCTTGCAAACTGGGCAGGTGGGAGCTTATAACTCCAGTAATTCCTATTATCCTGACGGGTTGGGGGGCGTATGAGTTTCCGCAACATGGTGGAGGTCCCGACGGGAGTGGTCATACTCATCTCCCTGCTGGCTCTGAGCGCCGCAGCGCAGGACGCCGCTAAAGACAAGAAGGAACTTACCTATACCGTCGGCCCCCGGGCGGTAGTTTCCATCACCAACAATTACGGCCCTATTACTGTCCGGCCTTCGCCCAACCGCCAGGTCGTGGTCGAGACCGTGACCCATTCCGATGCAGTCAGCCTGGTGAATGAGCAGCATGGGGACCGCATCGAGCTGCGGTCGATGTCCACCAGCCAGGGCTCGAATCTGGTGGATTACACCGTACTGGTACCGATTGACGCCTTTGTCAGTCTGCGTTCCTCCGACGGCACCATCCGGGCCCAGGGATTGCGCGGCGATGTCATCCTCGAAGCCGCCGCAGGCTCGGTCGAGGTCACCGATATCCGCGATGCTCACCTGCATGTGAGAACTCTCACCGGGCCCATCAGCCTGACGGACATTTCGGGCAGCAACCTGGACATCCATTCGGTGAGCGGCAACGTCAGCCTTCGCAATGTGACCGGACCATCGGTCGAGGTGAACTCAGGAAGCGGACTCATCTCCTATGAAGGCGATCCTGGCCCCGTCGGAGAGTATTTACTGACCAGTCATTCCGGGGACCTGGATGTCTCGATTCCCGCCAGCGCCCTGGTCGATGTCAAGGCACGCTCCATCAAAGGCGGGGCCGATCCGGACTTCCCCATTGCCAACGGTTTTTCCGCGGCCCGCACCGGGAATCTCCTGCTCAAGCCAGGGACGATCACAGGTTCACGCTTTGAACTGCGCTCCTTCCGGGGCAAAATCCACCTCAAGCGCCCGTAAATTGGCCTTGGTCGTTGGTCGTTGGCAAAAGCATTAGCCACGGATTTCCGCGGATTTTTGCGGATCTGGATCTAAATCCATTTCTTTCTCTTTTTGCTTCTTATCCGCGTAAATCCGTGCAGATCCGTCGCGGGATCTTGCTAACGGCCAACCACACGGTGGCCCGCTGATTCGGTCGTTCTGGTTACTACGGCCTTAAGACCATCGTGGAGGCCCACGGCTGCAAGTAGAGCAACACCGGTTGCGTTCGTTTCTATTTTCAGTGTAGATTCTTAAAGACTTGTTCTTCCGGTAATCGTTATGCGGTCATTCTCGAAACGGGTAGCGTTTCTGTGCCTGCTGCTGACGTTGTTTTCAGCAGTGGCATTCGTTGCGCACCACCATTCGAGCGCCAGCGATGCCGCAAAATGTACGATCTGCGTGACCGCCCATTCGGCTGCCCCGCAGGTCACCGCAGTTCTGCCCAACCGCACCTTCGTTCGGTCATCGATCTCTCGCTCCGAGCCAGTTTCCGCCAAGCAGCGCCTGGTAGCCTTCGCGCTCAGCGTCCGCCCGCCTCCTGCCGTCTAGAAATTCAAAGAGCTGACCAGAACCAAGTGCGCCTTGAGCGCACCTCTTTCCATTTTCTTAGACCTTTTTTGGAGGAATCATGCTGGCTTCATACAGGAAGTCGCGGCTTGCCGCTTTCATGGTAGTGCTCTCACTCGCCTGGGGATTTCATGCTTACGCGCAGTCTGGCGGAAGTTCCACGTCGGTCACCGGTTCGGTTGTGGACCCAACCGGCGCCGTGGTGCCGAACGCAATAGTAGAACTTCGCAACCCGGTCAGCGGTTTTGAGCGCACCGTCACCACCGACAGTGGAGGGAAATTCAGCATCCCCAACGTTCCCTTCAATCCTTATCACCTATCCGTCACCGGACCGGGTTTCGCACCCTCTGCCCAGGACGTTGACGTTCGGTCCATTGTGCCCGTGACCGTCAGCATTACTCTGCAGGTGAAAGGCTCGAGTGAAACCGTGACCGTGGAAGGCGCCGGCCAGGACCTGCTGGAAAACACTTCGACCTTTCACACCGACGTGGATCGCGGCCTGTTCGACAAGATGCCCCTGGAGAGCGCGTCGTCATCGCTGAGTTCTCTGGTCACGCTGTCATCACCGGGAATCGCCGCCGATTCCAACGGCCTCTTCCATGGCCTGGGCGACCACGCGGAAAATTCCTTCTCGGTCGATGGCCAGCCCATTACCGACCAGCAGAGCAAGGTCTTTTCCAACCAGATTCCGCTCGATTCCATTGAGTCGATGGAAGTCATCTCCGGCGCTCCGCCCGCCGAATTCGGAGAGAAGACCAGCGTTGTAATCAACGTGACCACGCGCTCGGGACAGGGCATGGACACCCCGAAGGGCAGTATCACTACTTCCTACGGCAGCTTTGGCACCGCCGATGTCGGGGTCAACCTGGGCTACGGCGGCCAGAATTGGGGGAACTTTATCTCGGCCAGCGGATTGAACAGCGGCCGCTTTCTCGATCCGCCGGAATTTGCCGTCTTTCATGACAAGGGAAACGAAGAGAACATCTTCGATCGGGTGGACTTTCAGCTTTCAAAAGTGGATTCGGTTCACGTTAATCTTGGATTTACCCGCTCCTGGTTCCAGACCCCGAACGCGTTCGACAACCTGAATAGCGGCGTGACCGATCCGGTGTTAGGAAATCCGGTCGCCCCCACCGACCAGCGCTCGCAAATCAAAACTTTCAACATCGCGCCCTCCTGGACCCGGCTGATCAATCCCAACACGGTATTTACCTTTGGCGGCTTCGTGCGCCGCGACCAGTACAACTACTATCCCAGCGCCAATCCATTTTCCGATCTTGGCCCCATTCAGCAGGAGACTGTCAACCAGGACCGGACTCTAACCAATGCCGGTCTGCGTTCGGATATCTCCTGGGTGAAAGGGATTCACAACCTGAAAGCCGGCGCCACCTATCAGCAGACGTTCCTCGACGAGAACACCAACTTCGGAGTCGTCGATCCCGGCCTGAATGCTCCGTGCTTCGACGCCAACGGCAACGCCGTCCCCTGGGTGGGCAGCCCGGGACTGAACGATCCCGCCAATTGCGGATCGGCCGTCTCTACGAATCCGCTGCTTTATCCAACTCCGTTCACCTCCAATGCAGATTTCTTCGCCTCCCTGGGCTGCTTTGATCTGAGCCGGCCCACTCCGGCTGCGGCAGACGGATGCGCCGGATCCACCAGCGGTTTGTTCGGCTTTCGCGGACACTCCGACGTCAAACAACTCGCCCTATATGTGCAGGACACAATCACCAAGGGACCCTGGTCGCTCAACCTCGGCCTGCGCGGCGATTTCTACAACGGGCTCACGACACACAAGGAAGCCCAGCCTCGCCTGGGCGTCGCCTACAACGTGAAGAAGACCAACACCGTGCTTCGCCTCTCCTATGCCCGTCTGCTCGAAACTCCGTTCAACGAAAACCTGGTACTGGCCAGCACGGGATGCGACTCGCTCGTCCTGGCTTCACTGCTGGGTTGTGCGACGCCGGGCGTAGCCACTCCATTTGCTCCGGGCTGGCGCAACGAGTTTCACGCCGGATTGCAGCAGGCATTCGGGAAGTATGTGGTTTTCTCCGGCGAATATATCTGGAAGTACACCCACAACGCTTACGACTTCAGCGTGCTGGGCAGCACTCCCATCACCTTCCCGATTGAGTGGCACAACTCCAAGATTCCCGGCTTCGCAGGACGCGTCAGCGTGCCCGACTTCCATGGAGTCTCGGCCCTGATGGTTTTCTCCAGCGTGGCAGCACGCTTTTTCACTCCTCAGATCGGAGGCGCCGGCGCGGTTCCGTCGGGGACCGTGGGCACGGCCTTCATCCCGTTCCGCATCGACCACGACGAACGCTTCAACCAGACTACGCACGTGCAGTATCAGCCCTGGAAGGCCGGCCCATGGGTCGGTTTCAACTGGCGTTACGACAGCGGGCTGGTGGCCGGCGAAGTGCCGGTGGCGGACGCTACGGGCACAGTGGATCTGACGGGATTGACCGGCGACCAGCAACTCCAGGCCGGCCTCTTCTGTGGCAGTGCGCGTCCAACTTTGACCACACCGCTGGGAATCTGCACATCCGGCTATGGATCAACGTTGATTAATCTGCCCGCGCCGGGAAAAGAGAACGACGACACCAATCCGCCGCGGGTTGCCCCGCGTCATCTGTTCGACCTCGCGGTCGGCGACGACAATCTCTTCCACGGAGAACGCTACAAGTGGAGCGTCACTTTGACCGCCGTCAACCTGACCAACAAAGTGGCGCTCTACAATTTCCTGTCAACCTTCAGCGGAACCCACTACGTAACGCCGCGAGCGTTGACCGCCCAGATCGGATTCCATTTCTAGGCCCACGTAGGCCCGGACGCCCTCGTCCGGGCGGGCGAGCGAAGCTCGCCTAGGGTTTGTTGGGAAGCGTGACTGTGCGAGTTCAAAACCTGGCCGGGCGTCGCCCGGCAGGGCGGGTGAGGGCACCCGCCCCTACGTGTGTCCAGCGGGTTAACATGTCTGCATGAAGCGAGCCCGCCTCGGCGTACTGATCGCGTTAATCCTGATTGTGGCGCTGTACATATTTCGCGGCGCCGGCCGCTGGCTCGACCGCGAAGATACTCTTTCCCACTCAGACATAATCTTCGTGCTGGGCGGAGGGATGCCGCAACGCGCGGTGGAAGCCGCGAAAGTCTTCGCCCAGGGCTATGCCCCCGAAGTCTGGTGCAGCCGTCCCGACAGTCCTGCTGACGATCTGGCCAAACTGGGCATCCACTACGTCGGTGAAGAAGACTACAACCGCCAGATCCTGATGCACGGGGGCGTCCCGGAAAGCGCCATCCATATTCTTCCCGGGGCAGTGGTGAATACCGAGGAAGAGCTGCAGGAATTAGGACGCGAGATGCGGCGCAACGGCAAGACCATGGTCATCCTGGTCACCTCGCCGCAACACACGCGGCGGGTCTGGACGCTATGGCATAAGCTGGTGGGAAAGGAGCCCAGGGCCCTGGTGCACGGCGCCCGCGAAGATCCATTCGATCCCGATCACTGGTGGCGAAACACGCGCGACGTGCTTTCTGTAGTGCGCGAAACTCTGGGACTGGTGAACGCCTGGGCAGGCCTGCCGGTGCCGCCGCACGCGAAACAATGACGCGGCAACCTCAAACCTCCATCCCGGCGCAGAGGCCGAAGCTCCTCTCCACAGTGCATCGACGGTGGAAAGAGGACCGGGTCCGCGATGGACTCTGGCTGGCTGCCCGGTCTTTTGTGATCCGCATTGGAGAATTTCTGTGGGAGTCCCTGCCCGCGCAGCGCCGCCGGCGCTATGGCGACGCGGAATATGACTGGGACCACCGCGTCAACACCACCAGCGCCACCGTCGGTTGGCGCGAGCGCCTGCTGGGACAATTTCATTCCGGCTACCAGCCCACCGAGCCCGCGCTTTTCACCGAGATGATGGCGAGCCTGAACATTAATTTTCAGGATTTTACCTTCATTGATCTGGGCTCGGGCAAAGGACGTGTGCTCCTGATGGCTGCGGACTATCCCTTTCGCCGCATCCTCGGAGTCGAACTGTTTCCCGTATTGCATCGCGTAGCGCTGCAAAACCTGAGCGCCTATGCCAGCGATTCTCAGAAATGCTTTGCGCTGGAAGCGGTGTGTGGCGATGCCCGGAAATTTATTTTCCCGGAAGAGCCCATCCTGCTCTATCTGTTCAATTCTCTGCCCGAGGCCGCGCTCATCGAAGTCCTGACCAACCTCAATGATTCGCTGCGCCGATGCCCTCGCGCAGTGTATCTGCTCTATCACAATCCTCTGCTCGAGCACGTGCTGACGAACAATCCCGCGTTCACCAAAATCGGAGGCACGCACCAGTATTCGTTATTTCAATCCGGCATGTAGCCAAAGGGTGCCTCGTCCAAGCTCCGCTTGGGCGGGGATTTTGTGTCCGAGAGGCAATGCAACCTACATGTGCGTAAGCGTGCCCGTGATCCTGGTGCGGCGCAATGCCCACGCAAACACCACCCCCGAAAGCGGCAGCAGCACCACGGCAAAAATCAACAGAGCGCGCACCGACGGCCAAAGTTGCGCGAAGCTGGCGCCCGTCAGCAATGCCTGCCGCATCCCTTCCAGTGAGTAAGTGACCGGAAGCAACCGGGCCAACCACTGCAACGGCCCAGGCAGCACCGACACGGGATACATCATGCCGCCTAGCAGGCTGGATGCGCCGATGATCAGCCAGCGCGCCGGATTGCCGCGCTTGAAAAGCAGCAGGTAGCCAGTCGAAATAATTCCCAGCCCGGCGAAAGCCAGAATTGAAACCGCCAGAATGATCGCCGCCCCCAGCCAGTTGGCTTCGTGAATCGGGAAGTGGAAAAACAACACTCCCCATGCCAGATAGATCACCGTCCGCATGGCCAGCAGGACGAAGGGATACGCCGCCGAAGCGGCCAGAATCATGGTGAGCGGCGTTTCCGTGACCAGCATGGCTTCGAGGGTGCCGTTCTGCTGCGCTTCCGTGATGCTGCCGTCGAAGGCGCTCATCGAAACCGTCAGATAGTCGAAAAAGGCGAAGCCGACCAGCGCAAAGCCGAAGTAGTCGCCGCCGGCGGGAAGCGCGTGGCTGAGTTCGTCGTTCGAAACGAATCGTGAGAGGTAATAAAAAGTCGCCACTCCAAAGAAGGCTTCCAGAATCTCCAGCGCGAAAGCGATGCGGTAGCTGCGCGCGATGGCCACATCCCGCCGGAAAAAGGCGAGGACCTTGCGCAATATGCGCTGCGAGTTCATGAAGCCACCTCGGCCAGTGCGCCGGGAGGAGTCAACCGCTCCAGCGCCTCTTCGAGCGTGGCCGCGCCGGTTGCCGTCCGCAGCCCGCGTGGCGAATCGCAGGTCAGCATTCGGCCCTTGTCCAGCAGCACCACGCGGTCCGCCAGTTGCTCCACTTCCGCCAGGGTATGCGAAGCGAACAGGATGGTGGTGCCGTGGCGCTCCACCAGTTGCGTCTTCAGAAACCTGCGAAACTCCGCCGCCGCGATCGGATCCAGACTGCGCGTCGGCTCATCCAGAAGAAGCACGCTGGGACGGTGAAGCATGGCCCGCGCCAGCCCGAGGCGATGCACCTGCCCGGTGGAGAGTGTCCGCACCTGGCTGTCGATGTACGTGCCCATGCCCATCAGGTCGGTCAGTTCTTCGAGGCGCCGTTCCGCCTCCTCGTCGAACAGATTGTTCATGGCGGCAAAGAAGCTGAGATTTTCCCGTGCCGTGAGCCTTTCGTAGAAGCCGCCGTCGGTGGCGGTGTGGAAGCCAAGCTGGGCGCGGACGTGCGCTCCCTGTCGCTCGACATCGTAGCCGGAAACGCTGGCCCTCCCCCGCGTAGGAATCAGCAGCGTGGCCAGAATGCGCAACAGGGTGGACTTGCCCGAACCGTTGGCGCCGATCAGGGCAGCGACTTCGCCCGCCCCCACCTGAAACGAAACGCCCAGCAGAGCAGGATGGGTCAGCGGTGAAAAGGGATTGAGAAACGCCCGCACTCCGGTTTGCGGCACCGGGAAATACTTCACGACGTCTTCAACCACCAGGGCGCTGGCTGCCATGTTTTATCGTATACCCTGAGTGTACGATGACCGGTATGCCAGCGCCGCACCGCCCTTCGGAGAAATCGTAAGCGAAGTCATGACCTCCGCCCCGAGCAGCTCTGCCGTGGTCTCTTCGGTGGTCCCTTCCATGACCCCGGAGGACGAACTCTGTCTGCTGCTCGCGCGCGGTCAGCTCACATCCGAGGTGCGGGCCCGCGCCCTCGAACTTCTCTCCACCCCGCTGCGCTGGCCTGTGATCATGGAACGCGCCCGCAGTCACCAGGTTTACCCCCTGGTCTATCGCAGCCTGAGTGATCTCGGCTTCTCCGGTGTGCACGAGGCGATCCACTCCGGACTGAGACTTCAATACCTGGCCAATGCACTGCGCAACCAGTTGCTGGCGGAAGAATTGGCCCGGGTGTTGAGTTTGCTGGGAGACGGCGGAATACCGGTCATTCCTCTGAAAGGTGTTCCCCTGGCGCTGTCGCTCTTCGGCGACCCGGCGGCCCGGGTTTGCGGCGACATCGATATTCTGGTCCCGCCCGGGGATGCGACCCGGGCCCTCGAACTCATTCTGGCCTCCGGCTACCGCGCCGAGATCGACCATCCCTATTTTTCGAAGCTTGCCCTGCGTCATGGCAGACACTTCAGTGTTGCCCGCGAAGCCCAGGGTATTTCCTTTGTCCTGGAAGTCCATTGGATCCTGGTGCAACACTCCTCAAGGAATACCGACGCGGTTCGCGATCTCTGGGCCGAGGCGCGTCCCCAGACCTTTTTCGAAGTGCCGGCGCGTTCACTAAGCCCGGAGTGGGAATTCCTATACCTCTGTCTGCACGCCGCGGACCATGACTGGCAGGTCCTGAAATGGCTGGTGGACATTCATCAGATCGTGCTGGCCGGGACCGTGGACTGGCGCAAGACGATGGAAGAAGCGGAACGGCTGGAACTTGGCCCGGCCATTCGCCAGACCCTGGCTGTGTCCGCGCTTCTCCTGGGTACTCCGCTGCCCGCGGAGTGTTCTCCGGCCTCCCTGCCCGAGCCCTTGCGGACCTTCCCCCAGATTCCTCTTCCTGAAGACTCTCCGGAAGCGACCCTGGCCTTTCGCCATCTGCGCGTACTCACGCGGCCTCTGGACAAGTTGGGTTACTTCGCGACCCTGATTTTTGCCCCCAAGCTGGCGGACCTGGAATTGGTGCGATTCCCCCGGTATCTTGGCTTCCTTTACTATGTCATCCGTCCTGTGCGCCTCGCGGGCAAGTGGGCGCGTCGGGCCCTGGGCCTGAAATGAAAATGGAGGACGGGCGTCCCGCCCCTCAACGCGGATCTCGCCCCCCGGAAGCGACGGCCCAGGGACGCCCGCCCTCCATCCAACTGCTCCAACCGTTCGATCGTCCCCAAAACGGTGGCGAAAGAATTGGACTGCCATCGTGGTTGAGACGTCTCTTTCGGGAGTCACGATTGATCCAGCTAACCCACACTGGCCTGACTGTTGACCGCCAGGAAATCGCGGGGCTGCGCGCGCAATTTTCCGAGGTGCACTGCGTTCAGCTTCCGCAGCTGCTGGCGCCATCCCTGTTGCGCTTTGTTCAACATCGCCTGGAGCAGGGCCGATGGGAAACGAAAATCTATCCGGACGTAGGCGAAGAATACTCTCTGGACGACCAGCCCGCCCTTAACCTCCTACACTTCGTCGCCAACCTGCCGGATTTTCGCAATCTCTTGGAAGAAATTACCGGCTGCACCCCGTTGCGAGGGTTCGAGGGCAGGATCTATCGCATGACAGCGGCGGCGGGCCACTACGATCACTGGCACGACGACACCATTGGACCTCGACTGGTCGGCATGAGCCTGAATCTCAGCCCTCGCCCTTTTCGAGGAGGACTGTTCCAACTCCGCGAATATGAGTCCGAGCGAATGCTCGCCCAGATTGCCAATACGGGGCCGGGCAGCGCGCTGGTTTTCAGGATTGCGGAGCGCCTGCAGCATCGGATTTCCGACATGGAAGGGGACGAGCCAAAGACAGCGTTTGCGGGGTGGTTTCGTCCTGATCTCCCGGACTTCTTCGAGGGTTTGCGCTCCCGGGCGTTAACCGCGACGCAATCGAAGCCCAGATGACGCTACCTGCCGTCCTTCACCAGCAAGCCTCGCGTCAGCATGTCCTGAGAAAGCTTCAGCAGATCAGTTTCCAGCTTCGCGGTGGAGACGTCGAACACTTCCAGCAGGGCGCGGTGAACTTCGTCCAGCCGGCTGGTCCGCTGCAGCAGTTCGATGAAGCGCGTCCCCACGGGATCCAGGCTGTAGTACATGCCGGTTTGAAGATTCAGCAGCACCGTCTCATCGCCGACTTTGCTGGTGAGGACCTCTTCTGGAATCCTGAGATGATCATTCAGCGCCAGGCTCATCCCTCACTCCTCACCGGCTGATCGACAATCATGCGCCGGAGCGCCGGCAGCATGGCAAAGTCTCGCGCATACTCCAGTCGAAAGCAAGGCAGCTCTCTGGTGATCTGGCCGATGGCCTCGAATTGACCTTCCAGGCACGCCTTGTCGCGGACATCCAGAGTGAAAGCGCAGCTCACCAGCTTCATGAAAGCTTCCCGCGGTCGCAGGGGAAGAATGGCCGGCCCCGGCGGAAATGTTTCGCCTTCGTCGTTCAAAAAGTACAGACAGCGGAGAGCAGACGGCCCCTCGGCAAACGGGACCAGGGCGGGATCGCTCACCCTGCGTTTGTCGGTGTAGTGAGCGATCTCGGCGCTTTCCGGCGCGACGCTGAATATTCCATCGCTGCTTTCGGGCCACAGTCTGACCCCGGGATAACTGGGAATGGCGACCCAATCGTCTGCCCGCTTTCGCAGGACCAGGTAGTCATCGGAAAGCAGCCGGAAGCCGCTTTGGCCAAAGCATGCCGCCAGCGTGGACTTCCCCTGGCCGCTCTTGCCTACGAACGCGATCACGCCCTGCGGAGCAAGTACCGCGCTGGCATGCAGCACCAGCGATTCCTGCCGGCTCAGGACCATCGGAACCACCTGGTCGAGGAAGAGATGGCGGATGGTGGACTCCGGCGTACCCGGCAGAGGACGGCAGCGAATGTCACTTCCATCGCGCGAAATCAGGAAGTCGCCCTGATCGGGGAAGCGGAGCAGGTAATCTTCGCCCCGGTCGGCCAGTCTCAGCCAGACCTGCCGGTCGGCATCTTTCCATTGATGGAACCAGTGGATGTCACCGGTGTAAGCTTCCGCGGAAGGAAATACTTCGAAGCCGCAGTCCGGACTTCCATCTTCCACCTGGGTCAGCTCGGGGAGGGGAACAGAGCTTTCCACCACCAGTTCACAGACGCGGTATCGGGCCGTCCCGGCCACGTCAAGTCTGGCGCTGGCAGCCCGGGACAACGGATCAGCCGAATTCGCTAATGTCACCACTTCGTCCACCTGCTAGTGTGTTCTGTCCCGTCGAATCAATAATTGTCATCCCGACCGGAGCGGAGCGAAGCGAGCGCAGTGGAGGGACCTGCTGTTTCAGCCCGCTCGACCTGTGCCGCTTATATTTTCGATATTCCCCCTATTTCTGGGACCGCACAAGGGAACTAGAATTATAACTGGATGAGCGGAATCATCGGCCTGTACAACCTCGACGGTCGGCCCGCTGACCCTCTGCTCCTCGAGCGGATGGCGAGAACCATCGCGCATCGGGGACCGGACGGAATCCGGTACTGGCTTGAGGGTCCCCTCGGCTTCGGCCACTTGCGGCTCCAGACTACTCCCGAATCCGCGTACGAGAAGCAGCCGCTCACGAATGAGGATAGCGCGCTTTGCCTCACCCTGGATGGCCGCATCGACAACCGTTCGGAACTAAGGGCCCTGCTGGACTCGGAGGGATCGCCGCCCCGCGATGATACCGACGCCGAACTCGTGCTTCGAGCCTACCAGCGCTGGGGAGAAGAGTGCCCGAACCGGCTGCTGGGCGACTTTGCTTTTGCCCTCTGGGATGCCCGTAAGCAGCAACTATTCTGCGCCCGCGACTATGTCGGAGTTAAGCCTTTCTACTATCATCGCTCGCCTTCGCTGTTCGCTTTCGGCTCCGAAATCCGCGCTGTCCTGGCGCTGGACGCCGTCCCCCGCCGCCTGAACGAATCCCGGCTCGCCGATTTCCTGGTGGAAGAACTGGATCGCGAAGAGGAAGAATCCACTTTCTACCAGGACGTCCAGCGCCTGCCGGCCGGCCATTCCCTGACTATAAGTCCCGGCGGCTTCCATCTGCGCGACTATTGGGAGCTGAAGGCGCCGCCTCCCCTGAAGCTCGGTTCATTACGGGAATACGGCGAAGCCTTCCGCGAAATTTTCGTGGATGCGGTGCGCTGCCGTTTACGCAGCACCCACCCCGTGGGGTCAACTTTAAGCGGAGGCATCGATTCCTCTTCCGTGGTCTGCACCGTCCGCAAGTTGCTGGCAACGGAGTTGAAGGAGCCATTGCATACCATCTCGCTGGTCGATGCCGACGAGTCGAAATGCGGCGAGACTCCGTTCATTCGCGAAGTCCTGCGCGGTGGCGGCCTCACCCCGCATATCGTCCGCTCCGATCAGGTCTCGCCGATGACCCAGCAGATGGCGGACAGCGACGAACCCTTTGAAATTTTCACCTACTTCACCAACTGGTTTGGCTTTGACGCTGCCAGAAAGGCCGGAGTACGGGTGCTGCTGGACGGAATTTCCGGCGACCACATTGTCCCGCCGTACACTTACCTCGCGACTCTGCTCCGCTCTGGGCAATGGAATACTCTGCGCCGGGAATTGTCCTTTGGTACGAGGGAAATGGGCGAATCCCGTTTCTCGATCCTCAGAAGTCATGCCCTGGCTCCGATGCTGCCGGGTTGGTTTGAAATATGGCGGCGGCTCCCCGGCCGCAAACCCAGGCCGTATCCGGAATCGTGCATAGACCCTGACTTCGCCCTTCGGATGCGAATCCCGGAACGCTTTGAATCGAAGCGCCAAAAGCTCTGGGCGGCATCCCGGGATATCGGCACGCTCCACTCCTGGAGTTTCACCTGCGGCATCCTGCCATTCTTCTTTGAGCATTCGGGAAGGCTGGCCGCCACGCTGGGAGTCGAAGCCCGCCATCCTTTCTCGGACCGCCGGGTGATCGAGTTCTTTCTCTCGCTGCCGCTCCAGCTGAAAACGTACACCCCATTGCCGAAAAGAGTGATACGAGAGGGCATGCGTGGGGTCCTTCCCGAAATGGTCTGCTCCCGCACACTCGTGGCCCATCCCGGCGGGGCGTTCATGACGTCGCTGCTCCAGCGAGACCCGGTACTTTCGAGGCCGGAGCACTTCACGCAGGCCTTGGGTGCGGCTAAAGGTTATGTTAATCTCGATGCCATAAGAGCGGACAAGGATCGAGTTGACTGCGGGTTTCCTGATGCTGGGAATTCGGTTTGGCTGGCTCTGAACTTGGCCTCGTGGTTGAGAAGCAGGCGTCTTCACCCCGCTTGAAGACGAGTTGGAGGTCTTTATGGATTCCAAAACTTCATCGCCCTTACCAGCACAACCGACGGCAAAAACGGCATATTCTTCTCCCCGGCTGGAAGATTTGGGCGCTATTGAAGAGATTGCGCTCGGCGGTTTCGGCAGTATGGCGGAGAATATGCCGGGCGGTCCGAATCGGATGAAGCACCCGTGAATCTGTTGGCAGTTCTCGATCGCTGAGCAAGGACCCGGAAGCCTCAGATTCCTGGCTCGCCTGGTTTTCCGCATTCCCCGTGAGGAATAACAGGTGTCCGAAGAAGATTCGCTGCCCTTCCATCACTGGCTGATTGCCGACACCCGTCGCACCGGCACTTACCAGAAAGCCGTAAGCCAGGTCGTCCGCAAAAATGAAGTTGTGCTCGACATTGGAGCCGGCAGCGGCATCCTTTCGTTCTTCGCCTGCCTGGCCGGCGCCCGCAAGGTTTACGCAGTTGAAATGAGCGGGGCTCTGCCGCTGGCGCGCGAGCTCTGCGCCGGCAACGGCTTCAACCACATTATCGAATTCCGCCACGGCCGCTCCCAGGAGATCCAGCTCCCGGAATCCGTGGACGTGATCGTTTCCGATACCGGATGCAGCTTCGGCCTGCAGGGCGGCTTGCTCGGCATCCTGCTCGACGCCAGAAAGCGCTTCCTCCGGCCGGGCGGCAGGATCATTCCTCATTCCCTTGAGCTTCTGCTCGCGCCGGTCGAGATAAAAGATGGACGCAACCTGGACATCTGGGAGAAAGACCGCTACGGCCTCGACCTGTCTGCACTCCGCAGGTTTGCCGCAAACACCGATTACCACCTTAAAGTTGAGGCTGAAAACCTGCTGGCTCCTCCCGCTTCCCTCACCACCATTCACTTTGAAGAGGTCAGCAGCCCCTATGTCTCCGGAGAAACTCTCTCGGTGGCGGCCCGGGACGGCCTCATGCACGGCTTGGCGGCCTGGATCGCTCTCGAGCTGGCTCCCGGCATTTCCTTCACCAACTCCCCGCTGGCGCCCACGGTGGACTGGCTTCACAGCTTTTTTCCCATCGAAACGCCGGTTGAACTGAAGCAGGGCGACCGCGTCCGGGCGAAAATTCAAACCAACAACGGCGAAGTATGGCGCTGGCAAATTGAAGTGGAGGACGGAAGCAGCGACAGAGAGAAGCCGGCCGTTAAAGCGCGCTTCGACCACTCCACCCTGTGGAACTTCCCGGTTGAGCCCGCGCAGGTGAAGAAACAGTTTCCCAACTACGTACCGACGTTGTCGCGCACAGGTGAAGCGGAGAAGTTCCTGCTGGGCGCCTGCGACGGAAAACGCAGCGCTGCCGACCTGACCGCCGAACTGCTGGAGCGCTTCGCTGATTGCTTCCCCTCAAAAGCCGCCGCCGCTCAGTTTGTCACCCGGGTGATCGGCCGCTGCACCTAAGCGTTCTGTCCCCAAAATTTCATTGAATTAACTCTGTCATCCCGACCGGAGCGAGCGAAAGCGAGCGCAGTGGAGGGACCTGCTGTTTCTGTCATCCCGACCGAAGCGAGCGCAGTGGAGGGACCTGCTGTCTCTGTCATCCCGACCGGAGCAAGCGTAGTGGAAGGACCTGCTGTCCCAGCCTCGACCTGCGCCGCCCGCATTCCGAACACCTGATCACTCAGACCGTCACTCCCAGACCGTCATGGGAGTGAATCGCTGCAGTCCCGAATCGCCGATTACAACCTGGTCCTGACTTTCAACCCAGGCGTGGGCCTCGAAGTGTCCTGCGTCCCTGCTGACGCCAACGCGGATTCGGGACGGCAGCCCTTCCTGCCGGAGCATGATATGCAGAACCAGCGCCTGGGTAAGACAGGTGGCGCCGGGCACATACTGGCTGACCGCACGTACCGCCCAGCTGAGCTGGCCCGCGGAGTAGTAGCTCAGCCGCTGCAAACGAGGACGGGCCAGGAACGCGACCACCCGCCGCAGCCGGGCGAAGGGAACGATCCACAACGCCAGCCGGACAGCGCACACCAGAGCGGAAGCCCGCAACAACGTGGGAATTTCTCGCAACCGCGGAAGACGCGCCATGTTGAAACCTGAAGCCGCTACTATATCGCACCGCCATTCATGCCCCAACTCACGTGGGGACATCCGCAAAACGCTAGTCGAGCTGCGTTGAACCCGACAGCCGGATCGTGGCTCAGTTTGAACTTCTCCTTACCCATAGGCGTCATCCTGAACGGCCTTCAGGCCGTGAAGGATCTGGCGTGAAGCAGATACACCCTTTACCCCTGGCTTGCTGCGGATGCACGCCAGATCCCTTCGACTTCGCTCAGGGCAGGCTCTTCGGGACTGAAGTCCCTCAGGATGACGCCGCTGGACAGGTACGTTTTCAAATTGAGCCACTACCGACAGCCGGGGGCAGCTGTCTCCACGTGTGTCAGCGGCTATAATTCCCTGCAATGTCCTTCCGTCTCGGGAAGCCTCTTCATACCCTGTGCCTCATAGCCACTTTGATGTCAGCGCCCGGCGCTGTTGCCCTGTCATCGTGGCGCGGAGTCTTGCGTGACGATGCCGGAAAACCCGTCCGCGCGGCGACCGTCAAACTGACCTTGGCGACCGGAGATCGGCATTACGAGGCCGCGACTTCCGACCTCGGCGACTTCGCCTTCTCTGCCATGGTAGCGGGAGAGTACGACCTTGCGGTGGAAAGCACCGGCAAAACCTGGCATCTAGCCAGGGCCATGGCCATTCCGGAAAGCGCTTCACTTACCAGCACCCTACAGCTGTCTTCCCAGTCGGCGGAAGTCCGCATCCTGCCTGGCGGCGAGGAATCCGCGGCGCAGGCCAGCGGCGGCGAGCGCCTTTCCAGCGGAGAGGTATCGAGTCTTCCCCTCAACGCCCGCGACTTCAGCAAGCTGCTGCTGCTGGCCGCCGGCACCATGACCGACGCCAACGGCGCGGCCAACTTTACCCAGCAATTCGCGGTCAACGGACAGCGTGGCACCGCCACTGTATTCGCCCTCGACGGCTTCGACACCACCGACCCGGAAATGGGCGGCGCCACTTTTTCCAACTTTAACGTGGATGCCATCCAGGAAGTGCAATCCAATACCGGAGTGCTGACGGCGGAGATGGGTCACGGAGCCGCCAGCTACACCAACGTGGTCACGAAATCCGGTACCAACCAGGTGCATGGCAGCTTCTTCGAGTTTGCCCGCAATGCCGCCTTCGACGCCCGCAACTACTTCGACCACAAGAGCGTCGCCGACGAGCGCCGCCTTCCTCCCTTTGTGCGCAATGAATTCGGCTTCACCAACGGCGGCCCGGTGGTGCTGCCGAAAATCTACGACGGCCGCAACCGCACTTTCTATTTCGGCCAGTACCAGGGCTTCCGCCAGGTGCTGGGTACGACGCAAGTGTTTCCCGTTCCCACCGCCGCCGAGCGCCAGGGCATCGACACCGAAACTTTTCCCGGCGACACCCTGACCATCCCGGTGAACCCGGCCATCGTTCCGGTGCTCGATCACTACCCCCTGCCCAACGATCCCAAGGGGGCCTACGGCGACCGCACTTACGCAGCCTCTTCCAAGATTTACACCCGCACCGACCAGTTTTCGGTGCGGGTCGATCACCGCATTTCGGACAAGGCCTCGCTGCTGACCCGCTTCAGCCTGAACCAGGTCACCGGGCCGCTGACCAATCCCGACCAGACGGCAATCGATCCGAGTTTTGCGGTACAGTTTTTCGATCACCAGCGCAATGCAGGCGTGAAATATTCGCGCACCATTTCTCCGCACTTTCTTTCCGACACTTCGTTCAGCTACATCCGCAGCACGCCATTTTTTCCCGCCATCAATCACACCCAGCCGGCAATGACTTTCGGCGACGGGTTGTTTCAGGCCTTCAACCAGCCGGGCGGCTCAATTTTCGGATCGTACAGCAACCTCTACCAGCTCAAGCAGGACATGAGTTACGTGCACTCCAATCACGTCTTCAAGTGGGGAGTGGAAATCCGCCACAACCGTGACGCGACTATCTTCGGAACCAATCCCAACGGCCAGTACACGTTTGGCGGAGGCACGGCGTATTCTCCCGTGCTGATCACCTCGGCCAGCGGCACCCACGATATCCAGCCCGGAGATCCGTTGCCCGATTCGCTGACCGGCCTGCTCACCGCCACGCCGTATTCGTACGGCGTCATGGCCGCCGCCGACGTCACGCCCACCGGCGATCGTTTCAATGAAGCTGCGGTCCGCCGGGAGGCCTACAACTTCTACTTCCAGGACACCTGGAAGGCGCGGCCGAATCTGACCATCAACTACGGATTGCGCTACGAAGTGAACAGCCGCATCCACGAAGCGGAGAATCGTACCTCGCTCCCCAGATTCGTGGACGCCAGCGGCCACGACGTTCCCTACTGGGACCACAATGCGAAGCAACCCTTCTACTTCAACCCGCAGCCACCCTATGACCAGGACTGGAAGGGCCTGGGGCCGCGCCTCTCGGTGGATTATGCCGTCGCCAGTCACACCATGCTGCACGCGGGCGGTGCGATCACATCTCTTGTCCCCAATCTGTGGCAGGACAATTTTCTTACCGGCGCGATTCCTCTCGCGACCACCCTCTACGCCAGCGCCTTGCCCAATGTGCCTTTGCCCTTTCAGAATTCGGTGGTGCCGGTGACCCTTCCGCCTCCCTACACCACGGCGGGCAAACCACTGTTCCCCAATGGAGACGCCAGTCACGTACCGCCGAACACGCAGGTGGACCTGGTGCGCTACCAGAACGATCTGACCGCGCTCACGCCGGGCAATCAGTTGCAGTTGCTCTCCATGGTCGGGCTGGCAAAAAACTTCCGCAACGGTTACATCGAGAGTTACACCGCCGGCATCGACCACGATTTCAGAGACTTCAAGTTCACCGCCGCCTATGTGGCCACCGCCGGAGTGCACCTCGCTGCCGTCTATTCACCTAACAGCTATGGCGGCGCCGATCCCGCCTTCGCGCCCTTCACTCAATTCGATTCCTCCGGCAATGCCGTTGGAGGCTTTGGTCCGGAGAGCGTGATGACCAGCCGTTCGCATTCCACTTATCATGCGCTGCAATCCGGCGTCAGCAAGAATTCCGCGCGCCTGGGCCTCGGCCTGCAGGTCAGCTATACCTATTCCAAATCCATTGACGACACCAGCGCGGTGCTGGGAGGCTCAATCGCGGGCGCGGGCGTCGTGCTCCAGACGGCGCCACAGAACCCATGGAACCCGGACGCGGAAAAGGGCCCGTCCACATTCGACGCCACCCACTCCTTCACTCTGAGCGTGATCCAGGTGCTGCCGCTCGACCATGTAAGTTTTTTGCGGCCGCTGGGACGAACGCTCACTCGCGGCTGGCAGTTCCTGAATATCACGACCCTGACCAGCGGTCCGCCATTCACGGTGTACTCAGGAGTGCAGCAGACCGGCGCGGGAGCAGGCGGGGCCGATCGTCCCGACCTGGTGGAGCAACCGCACTTTTCCACCAGCGGCGCAGTGCGCGAGGATTATTTCGGCCGGGGCGCGGACAACGAATCATTCTTCTCGATTCCGATAAACGTTCCCGGCGGCACTGGCCCCAACCATGGCCGCTTCGGCACTCTCGGACGCAGCACCTTCCGCGGACCCGGCTTTCAGCAATACGATATCGCCCTGATCAAAGACACGCCCTTCGGCCACCGCGGAAACAGCGAACTGGGCACCATCGAATTTCGCGCCGAGTTCTTCAATCTGTTTAACCTGGTGAATTTCAGTCTGCCGTCGAATATCCTGCGCGGGAGCGGCTTCGGCGTCATCAGCAAGACTGCCGGGCCTTCGCGGCAGATACAGTTTTCGTTGAAACTGATTTACTGAGGAAGAAGGAAGAACTCAGAGTGCTCCCTGCCGCAAGCCATCGAACTCTGGTAAAGCAGTGCTGTCCAACCACACAACCTCCCCAGTATTGATATGCTCTTGCCGTGACTGAATTTGCCGCAACTCGAAGGACTGTTGCAGAACGCGGGAAACGGCTGGAATATTTCACGATTGGCTGGAATAGCCTTGAAGGGTTGGTGGCGGTCATAGCGGGTACGATTGCGGGCAGCATCTCGCTGGTTGGTTTCGGAATGGACAGCTTCATCGAAGTCACCTCTGGTGCCACGCTGCTGTGGAGAATGTCCGTCGACGCGGATGAAGAGAGTCGCGAAGGAAACGAGCGGTTGAGTATCAGAATAGTGGGCGCCTGCTTCATCGCTCTTGCCCTGTACGTTACCTACGAAGCGGTCTCTGATCTCCTGGGCAGAAAACCCCCTGAACATAGTGTTCCGGGGATTGTTCTGGCATGCGTTTCGCTTGTAGTCATGCCCATTCTCTCCAGCGCAAAGAAAAAAGTGGGCAGCCAGCTCGGCAGCGCAGCGATGAAGGCCGACGCGAAGCAGACTGACTTCTGCGTGTACTTGTCAGCAATTCTGCTCGCCGGCCTACTGTTGAATGCGACTTTCGGTTTGTGGTGGGCCGATCCCGTGGCTGCACTGATCATGGTTCCCATCATCGCGAAGGAAGGGTACGAGGGAATACGGGGTGAGCCGTGCCACGATTGCCGACATTGACTTTCGCGACGCTTCGCCAACGCTCAGATCCGGGCGAACCACTACCCCGACGCCCTGTAAACCGATCTCTGCCCTGCTGCTCATTAAACACGGCAAGACTTAACGTGAGCGGCGTGAACGTTCTGGGTTTGGACGAATCCGCTCAACAGGAATTATTGAAAGAGCTTCCGATCAAGCGCGGTCAAATCTACAACGCCGCCTTCCAGATGTCCTTGCGGAAATACGGATCCATGCTTCCACACTGTGAATGCCGCGAGGAACTGAGCCTGGACGAGCGCGTCGGCGCGGTCGCGGTGACCTTGGATTTCCGGCCCTGCTCCATCAATTAGCAGGACTTCTGTTTCGCTTACAGACTATTCAGGAACGCGATCAGCTGCGTCTTCTCCTTGTCGGTCAGGTTCATCTGGAAGCGCTCGTTGTAGAAGTTGATCAATTCAGTCAGGTCGCGGGCGACGCCGTTGTGGAAGTAGGGAGCGCGTGCCGCCAGACCGCGCAGAATCGGTCCCTTGATGCGGTTCACGTCTCTGGCCAAAGCCGAACTGCGCGTCGGCAGACCCCTGGCCGCCCGGGCCCGGCTGGATCGCCTTCAGTCCGACGCCAGCAGGAAGATGTTTCTCCTCATCGTCCGCCAGGCCTCGGCATCTCTCCCTGCTGCCCATTGAAAGCTACTCGTTGGCGGCGCGCTTCCGCCGTCGTTCCGCTTCTTCGCGTTCGGCTTCGTCTTTGTCGGCCTCGCTTGTGCTGGACTTCTTCACTGCATCTTTCGCTTGCCCCCAGGCGTTCTGGACTTTGCCTTCCACCTGCTTGGCGGCACCTCTTACCTGGGCTTCCTCGTCGCCAGTCCATTCGCCCACCTGGCGTTCAGTGCGGCCCGCGATGTCCTTTACTTTGCCTTCCACTCTGTCCTTATCCATAATAATTCCTCCAGCTTGCATGATTAGAGAGCCAGTCAAGCTTAGTTGACCGAGGCCGGGCGATACATCCGCAAGAAGCTGTAATCGGTTGGGGAAGGAACTGTACGGCTAATGACTGGCTGCTTTGCCGGCGCAGACGAAGTTGGCCGCGTCATCTTTGTCGCCCGCTCCGTTGTATCTCGCCAGTTGAGGATAAGGACAAAGCGGGCGCGTCATTTTGACGCCCTGGCTGGGATCCAGGTCATTGACGTATTTCGTGGCAATCACTTTCTGCGGGGCCGCGCCGGATTCCACCCAGCGTTCCACCGCGCTCAGCACGTCGTGCTCGGGATCGCCTTGTGGGCCGCTTAAGAGCTGCCCAAACGAGTTGGGTCCCGGCCCCATAAAACAGTGTTGCAGTCCCGGGACCATGAACAGCCTGATGAAATCGCCGCTCCCGCTCCCCATCTTTTTCATCACGCTGTCGTAGTAGTGAATCGAGTTGATGGGCGAGATCGCGGCATCGCTCCAGCCGTGATACATGATCAGCTTGCCGCCTCGTTTCTGGAAAGGCCGCAGGTCAGGGTCGGTGGCGTTGAGAATCGCCGCCATCTTTTTGTCCGCCAACTTCGTATCTGGCTCGAGATTGAACTTGCGGAAGTCCCAGTTGGCATCGTCGAAGACCATGTCGGCAAAAAAATGGCTCCCAAAGGCAAATTGGAGGCTCTTGCCCGGGGCCGTGCCGGTTATCCATGGCTCCCAGCCGCCGCCTCCGAGTTCGCCACCCGGCATGTAGCCGGGGAAAATCTGCGTACCGCTCGAAGCATGCGGACCGGCATAGATCTTTTTCAAAGCGGTTACCTGCGGTCCGGTCAGACAGCTGTCCGATTCCGCCCCCTTGCACTGGATCTGGGCCGGATCGAAATGGCACGCGGCGGGGTCGCTGATAAGCTCGTCGGCCAATCCATCTTTCGCGTCGCAGGATGCAATCGCGGCAGCGCTGATCGCGGCCAACTTGGCCGGCGGGATGTAACTGGCCGGGTCCGCCAGCAGAGCCTGACTGTCCCAGGCGGCTCCCGCCACCAGATGGGTCCAGAAGTTGGCGGGGGCGCCGGCAACAATTCCGTCGTAATCATCTGGAAACCGTTGCGCTTCCATGAGCGCTTCGCGACCTCCGTCCGAGCAACTGGCAAAGTAAGAATGTTGGGGGGCCTTGCCGTAAAACGCGGCAATCACTGCCTTGGCCTGCACCGACATTTCGTGAATGCCGCGGTAGCCGAAGTCGATGATCTTCTCGCGATGCCCGAGCGCCCAACTGGCGTCGGTGGCGTCGCCGGCATGGCCGGTATCGGTCGCGGCGCTGGCGTAGCCTCGACCGACGGCGCTGGCCAAACCCGCGTAATCAATCGCTCCAGCAAAGCCTCCGTTACCCTGCCCCTGATATTTCCCGTTCCATCCCGAGGCCGGCATCCACACTTCGATCTTGATGTCCGAGTCTTTCGAAGGTCGAGCCTCGGCGCGGACCCGGCAAAACTCGGGCACCCGCTTGTAACCGTCCGCGCCCGGAAAGCTCTCCTGCCCGGATGGAGGAGTGAATGTTCCCGCCGCCACAACCTCGGCCGAAGTGATCGTGGTCTCTTCCAGCTTAAGAGACGAAAGAGCCTCGCATGACTTCTGCGCATCGGCCGTGGCCGGCAGAATCAACACCACAACCAGCATCGCAAGCAAACGCATTGAAGACTCCCTGGCTGAGAACTGAGAACTAGCAACTGATCACTGGTTTTTATCTTCAGGTCGTTTCGCAATCCCTTTCTACCACGACGACTCAGGGTGCGACTCTGACCATCACCACTGCATGCGGCCCGACCGCGGCGGAGAACTTTCCCTTGAACTGTCCCAGGTCTTTGGCCTTCCACAGATCACGCACCCCGGCACTCAGGTGGCTGGGATATCCAATATCTTCCCAGGAGAAGCCGATCTGCTTTTCCGTGGTGCCGCGATTGAGCAGGACGACGGCGCGGCTTCCATCCTGCATCTGCTTGGCCCAGACTTCCAGGTCGCCGTTTTTGACGACGCGGCGGCCCTCGCTTCCGAGGGGGTCCTGGTTCACCGCGATCACTTCCTTATTGGTGAGTATGTCGTGGATCTCCGCCTTCATGTCGCGCAGATCGTTGCCCGCAATCAGAGGCGCCGCGAGCATGGACCACAGGCTGAAATGCGCGCGGTATTCCTCCGTGGTCATACCACCATTGCCCACCTCGAGCATGTCGGGATCGTTCCAGTGGCCGGGCCCGGCGTAACTCTCGATTCCATTCTGCAGATCGAGGATGTCGAGCATGCCGAGGTGATGCTTGTCCTTGCTCTCCCACTGGTCGCGTATGTCGCCGGTGGTGCGCCACAGATTTCCGCCGACGCTTTCGCCCCAAAGCCACGGCTTGGCCGTGCCCCACTCACAGATGCTCAACACAATGGGCCGGCCGGTCGCGTTCAGGGCATTGCGGATCAGCGCGTACGCAGCCGGCGCGTCCTGGGTGGAAGTGTTGCACCAGTCATACTTCAGGTAATCCACGCCCCAGGCGGCATACTGCAGCGCGTCCTGATATTCATGGCCCAGGCTGCCCGGCCGCTTGGCGCAAGTCTTGACCCCGGCGTCGGAATAGATTCCAAACTTGAGCCCGCGGGAGTGAACATAATCCGCCAGCGCCTTGATGCCTGAGGGAAAGGTCTTGGCATCGGGCACGATGTTGCCGCTGGCGTCGCGCTCCACCTGCCAGCAATCGTCGATCACGATGTATTGATACCCGGCGTCCTTCATGCCGGACTTGACCATGGCATCGGCCATTTGCCGGATCAGGTCTTCGCTCACATGGCATCCGAATTTGTTCCAGCTGTTCCATCCCATCGGAGGAGTAGCGGCCAAAGTCTTCTCCTGCGCGGATAGAAGCGACGATGCTGCCAGTAAACCCAACAGTGCGACCAGAATTTTTACTCTTGCCGACATGTGTCCATGTCCTCCCTGATTGCTTTTTGTTCACGGCCAAACCCGGGCGTCACCACGACCCACGTAGGACCGGGCGCTCTCACCCGCCCAGTCCGCAGGGCCCGGCTTCTCGCGCTCGGCCAGCATCATACCATCAGGTTATCGCTCCCCTCGGACAGGAAACGTGGCTTGGTCAATATGGGTCAGACATTCTCGTCCGACGCTTTTGACGTTCATCCACGACTGGAGAAATCTGAGCCGAACCTGAAATCGGATTGCGACTAAGGCAGCGCCACACCCAAAATACGGATAAACTCGTACGGCGTGCGGGGCCCGGCGGCATCTAATCACACTGCGGAGGCACCATGAAAAGACTCGGGGTAGTCCTCACAACGGTTTTGCTGTTGCTTTTGGGAGTCAGCGTTCCACTCTACTCACAGCAAGAACACCAGGACGAGAAAGATTCGAAGCCTGAGAAGACGGCCAGGCCCGAAGCGCATCCCCAACCCAAGCCGCAGCAGGAGAGGCAACGGGAACAGGAGCAACAGCGCCAGGCACAAGAGCGCCAACAGCAGGAGCGCCAGCGGCAGGAGCATGCCCAACAGCAGCAGCACCAGAATGAGCAGATGCAGCAGCAACAGCATGCTCAGCAGGAGCGCGCCCGGCAGCAGCAGGAGCAGCGTCTGCAGGAACAACATCAAAAAGAGCAGGCGCAAGAGCGGCAGCGCCAGAATCAGCAGATGCAGCAACAGCGTGTCCAGCAGGAACATGCTCAACAACAGCAGGAGCATGCTCAACAGCAGCGTCAGCAGCAGGAGCGCCAGAGGGAACAGGTCCAGCAACAGCATGCGCAGCAGATGCAGAACCAGCATCAACAGGAAGAGCGGCAGAGGCAGCTCAGCCAGCAGGAGCATCAACAGGCCCAGCAGCAGGAACACCTGAATCAGCAGCGGCTTTCACAGCAGCGCCAGCAGGAGCTGATTCGACAGCAGCAACAGCGGGTGGCGCAATACCGCCAGCATCTGGACCAGCAGGAACGCATCGCCCAGCAGAGGACGGCCGCACTGCAACAGCAGCGCCGCATGGCGCAATACCGTTTCCAGCAGGAATACTACCAGCGCGAGCGCGAGCAGGAAGAGCGCCTGCGGCGTGAACATCACGACTATGACCACGATCCGTACTTCTATACCGCGCCGATTTATCGCTACCATCGCGGCGGCTCGTACTACGAAATCAATCAGTACGGCGCGGACTTGCTGCGGGAGGCTGTGAACAACGGCTACCGCGAAGGTTTCCGTGCCGGAGCCGCCGACCGCGAAGACCACTGGCGTCCCGATTACGAGGACAGTTTCGCCTACCAGGACGCGAACTTCGGATACAGCGGCTACTACGTGGACCAGGCCGACTATAACTACTATTTCCGTCAGGGCTTTCAGCGCGGCTATGAAGATGGCTACTACAACCGCTACCAGTACGGCGTCTATTCAGATGGCTCGTACAGCATCCTGGGCAACGTGCTGTCGCTGATTCTGAACCTGCAGTCGCTGCACTAGAAAGACAGTGCACAAGTGTGTGGGGCGGGCGCCCTCGCCCGCCGCCTTTGACGTTGACTTTGAATTGAACCACTGTGCACTACCAAGCAGAGCCCGCGGCGAAAGCCGCGGGCACTCTCAAGCGGTGGTAACGATTTTCGCCGTCGTGATTGCCTGCCCCACGTGACGCTGGGTGTGATCCGCGACATGCACCAGCAACCCGCCGACAGTCGTGGGCCAGTGCTTCCGTCCCACCCTGCGGCCCTGTTCGAGCGCACCCGGATCGAAGGCCCGGACCCGCCCTTCGCTTTGCGCCAACGCCGAATTCACCTCCGCAAAAAGTTCTTCGCGGGTCGCTCCAGGTTCCATCTCCGCCCGCTTTGCGCTCAGTTGCTCATCGTCCAAATCTCGTCCTTCGGCGTACGTCAGTAGCCGGTCCAGGCTCCTGGCAATGTGGCGCAAATGAAACGCCACCGGCGGGAGCCCGCCCGGGCGCGCATCGATCTGCTCGTCGCTCAGGCCGCCACACCAGCGTTGCAAATCTTCGCCTGCCAGTTGCAGGGCATGCACAACCGCCCGTTGCACCGCCGGGATTTCCTGCAACGTGCCCCGCAGCCAGGGCTCAGTTAATTCATTTTTGGACATCGCTCCACCTCAATCCCGAATCAGTCTATCTGCCACAAGCCACGGGGGGACAGCCGCCCCGGCTGTCCCCACGCGGGTCGAGTGCATTAGAATAGCGAGGCGCAAGTCAGCGGACCCGTAGCTCAACTGGATAGAGCACTGCGCTTCGAACGCAGGGGTTGGGAGTTCAAGTCTCTCCGGGTCCACCATTTCCTGCTCTATCCGTGTGAATCCGCGCAGATCCGTGGCTGCTTTTCCGCTCACCGCGTGCCCCGTCTATAATGTTCGCTCACATGCCACGTTTCGACGTCACCATCGCCGGAGAACTGAACCTCGACCTCATCCTTTACGGTCTGCCTGACGAACTTCCGCCGGAGCGCGAGCTGCTGGCCGACCGCATGATGCTTACCCTTGGCAGTTCTTCCGCCATCGTGGCCCACAATCTGGCGGCGTTGGGCAGCAAGGTAGGTTTCCAGTCGCTGATTGGCGACGACCCGCTGGGCCAGATCGCGCTCGACCGCCTGGCCGAAGGCGGCGTGGACGTTTCACACGTGCGTCGTGCCCAGGGCCCAACCACGACCGGGATTACCATCATGCTGCAGCGCACCGGCTGGCGCAACATACTGACCTACGCCGGAACCATCGCCGAGCTCTCGTTGCGCGACCTCGACTTCGACTACCTTTCCGACTCCCGCCATTTTCATCTGTCGTCGCTCTATTTGCAGCAAGCCTTACAGCCCGACCTTGCCGAACTTTTCCGCCGGCTGAAGGCGGCAGGCCTCACCATCTCCCTCGATACCAATGACGATCCGCAAGACCTCTGGGATGGAGGAGTGAAGAACCTGCTGAAATATGTCGATGTGCTGCTGCCCAATGCGCGCGAGGCCACGAGAATCACCGGAACCGATGATCCGGAAAAGGCCATCCAGCAACTGGCCGAAATGGTTCCGCTGGTGGTGGTAAAACTCGGTCATGAGGGCGCGCTGGCGCAGCGGGGAAAAGAGCGTTTCACCAGCCCCGCACTGAATGTCACCGAGGTCGATGCGGTCGGCGCCGGCGACAGCTTCGATGCCGGCTTTCTGCATGAATATCTCCGAGGCTCGGATCTCTCAGCCTGCCTGGCCAGCGGCAACCGCGCCGGCGCTCTCTCCGTAACCCGTCCGGGAGGCACCGAGGCCTTCCGCGACCAGGAATATCGCGAACGCTTCCTGCGCTCGTGTGGGTCGGACACTCCGGTCCGGCGCCTTTGACTTTGCTTTTCGACCACAGATCACGTGGGGACAGCCGCCCTCGGCTGTCCGGTCGAGCGCAGCTCGACCTTCGTTGAAACGAAAACGTGGGACTGCAAAGCGTAGTGGAGCTGCGCTCCACCGGACAGCCGAGGGCGGCTGTCCCCACGTGTTTCTTCTGGACCAACCGCTTCCCCGTGTATTTACACACAAGCGCTACGGGCTTACTTCCAGCAGCAGATGATCTTTGAATTCTGTCTTGAGCCGGGGAGCCGCATCCGCCGTGGCTTCTACCGTTCCCAGGTCTTTGTCTTCAGCGTAGGCGCGGACGTGATAGCTGCCAGGTGTAAGCCCGCGCAGTTCGACCTCGCCCTTCCACGGTGCGGACGAGGGAGCAAAAAACGCGTAGTACATCTTGCCGTCTTTTTCGATGGCGTAAGCTTCGGGCGTGTCGTACCCGTAAACGTAGAGATTGCGGAACGTCCCCTTCGAAAGCATCTTCTGGTTATAAATGCCGATCCACTTCTTCCAGTGTGCCTCCTTCTCCGGGGTGAGGGCCACGGCCTTGTATTTCGGGCCGGGATCGGGCCATACAAACTTTGTTCCTACCACGCCGCCGGGGCCGATGGTGGAAGCGAAGTCTTCACCGTGCTCGCGCCAGTTGTTCCCGATGCGATCCATGGTCGAGAGTTCGACGTGATCGCCATACACCGCGGACTCCGGCCCCAGCAGCGCTTTGTACATCTTGATGCGGCGGCGCACCTGGATTGCGCCCACCGGGTCGGCCGTCACTGCCTGGTCGATAAACGGCAGCCAGGCCAGTGAGGGTGGCGTGCCGCACGGGCAGCTCTGGGTCACGCTCTCCGGCTTCAGCCCTCGGCTGGTCTGAAAAATTGTCTTGTACACGTCGGCCATGGCATTGACCGAATCCTGCGGAGACTTGTGATGGTGCGCCGGGTTGTAGCACATGGGCACGCTGTAAATATTGTCCAGCTTCGACCCGTCGAATCCCCACTCGCCGATAAATTTCTCGGTCAGCTTCTTGAAGTACGCCTGCACCTCAGGCACGGCCGGACACAGCGCCGCCAGGTCGCGCGTCATGCGCGCATGCTTTCCGTTCTTGTCGAGAATCAGCCACTCGGGATGCTCCTGCGCAATCTTTGAGACGATATATTTGTGCGACTCCCATCTGCCCTGCCCGTCTTCCACCCCCAGCGGAAGCCACCACAGCTGCACCAGCATGCCCTGCTTATGGAAGTCATCCGTCATTTTCTTGATGGAGTCGCCGGGAAAGGTGTCCGCACGGGGATTCCAGTCTCCATAAGTGTCAAACCAGCGATCGTCCAGCGTCGCCCACTTGATGCCAAACTCTTTTAACTTTGGGACGGTTCCCAGCATCTCTGCCGGAGTGACGTTGAATTCATACCCCCAGCCGCACCAGCTCACGTTGTAAGCTTCGCCTGAAGGCTTGGGGATCTCCCATCCTTCTTTTTGCAGCACGCTCGACCACAAATGCAGCGGCTCGTAGAAATCGCCAGAGTAAACGGATACAAAACTACGTGGCGTGGAATAGGTTTCCCCAGGCTTCAATGTGGTATCGGCGGCAATATCAACGCCCGCGTTCACGCCGCCGTCAGCCCCTACCTTGACCGGAAGGGACAACGTCAGCGGCAAAGTTTCCACGTGGCCCACCGCTTCGCCCACCGTGCCCGTCCAGAATGCGACCACCGGAATCCCGCCGCCATAGCCGCCTTTCACCGCCGCGCCCATCAGGTTGGGCTGTGCGAACTTGCGGCCCAGCTTCAGGATATCGTCCTTCCCCCAGTCGTAGCTTGCTCCCTGGTAACTCCACATGTCATACGGCTTCGCATTCTTCTGCGCCAGGCCGGCATCGAATTTGTGTTGCTGCTCGACCACGCTGTCGATGTGAACGTCCTGTGTGCCGGCGTTCTTGTACGCCGCGCTCGAAAGCAGCAGAGTGGGAAACGCGTCATAGACTTCGACCTGCAGGGTCCGCTGGATGTCGGAGCCGGGCGGAGCTTGCGCCGGAATTTCAAGGCGCTTGCCCCGGCCCAGTTTGCCCACGCTCTCCTCGACCTTGACCGCGCCAGGATTCAAGGTGAACACGACCGGTTTGCCGTCGAGCACCAGCACATCACTGCCGCCCGCGCCGGACTGGTCCAGTGTGAGCTTCTGATCGCCCTTGAGCAGCGCTGCCTGTATGTAGCCTGATGGCAATATCTGGAACTCGGCCGCGCTCGTGGTCAGCACAATGGGCCCGCCCGGCCTGACCTCCACTTTGATCTGCGAAGGTGGCTCCGGCGCCGCGGTTTCAGTCTTGGCCGGTGGACGGCTGCAAGCCGTACTCAGGAAGAAGACCGCCATGAGCGGCGCGATCGCGCCGCCCATGCGTGCCCGACGCAGCAAGATTTTTTCCCAGCGCTTCATATTTTTCATTTCGCTCCCTTGCCCAGTCCCTTGAACTGGCTGAACATTTTCTCCGCGTTCAGGTGATAGATTTTTTCCAGTACCGGATCGGGCAGGTCGAGGCCGTAAATTTCCCACCGCCCCTGCCCCGGATGCCCCCAGTAATCGAACGACTCGTCCGCGGTTTCCAGCCAGCGGAACTGGTTGCGGTACATCTCCTCGTCCATTGCGTTGTCGGTGCCGAACATCACGCGGTCCTGATATTTCAGGAAAAATTCGCGCGTCTGCCGCGGCTGCCGGCCCAATTCGGCCTCGCGCGCGCCGAATTCCACCATGACATTAGGATGCTCGTCGAGCATGCGCGATACCCATGGCAGATTTTCCGGCCAGCCCATATGCAGCGACACAAAACGAGTCTCGGGATGCCGGGCAAAAACGCGGTTGCGCGCTTCCAGCAACTCCTCCAGCTTGGGATACTGCGGACCGTAAAAGCTCCAGTCGGGATGCTCGGTCAATTCCTCATAGCGCTCATTCTTGCCATCAGTGGGCAGGAAGAAGGCCTCCGGATCGCCGGTGTGAATCGAGACCGGAATGCCCAGGCGCCCGCACTCGCGCCACACCGGATCCAGTCGCGGGTCGTCGATGGCCAGCAGCTTCCCGGACTTGAGCCGCACTCCCAGTCCCAGGTCTTTCAGAAACTTAAGCCCGCGAGCGCCCCGGGCCACGGCATCGTCCAGTTGCCGTACCATCTCCTGGCCGAAATCCGGGTCGTCAACTTTGCTCCAGTCCAGTTGGGTGAAGACGATAAACCGCCCGGGATAGGGCTTCACCATCTCGTCGATCACATGCTGCAACTTGTCGCCCCACATGCCGGTCAGAATCACCACCGTCTTCACGTTGGTGTTATCCATGACCTCGACCACACGTTTGGGGTCCATGTGTTCGTCAATTCCGGCCGCATCGTTGACGTGATTGTGCACGTCGATGACATAGAACTTGGCCCTGGGCACCTGGTGCGCGGGCACATGCAGCATCTGGACAGGGTGGAAATCCCGCAGCAGGAGCGTTTTCTTCTGCTCGGCATCGGCGGCCGCCTTGTAGCCGATCTGATCGGAGGCCGCCGGCGCAGTCTGCGCCCGGAGCATCGAGACGCAAAAAAGCAGCGCCAGCACCAAGGTGGTCTTCGAACTCATTGCACCCTCCAGTTCCGGGGCGGTCCACGTCTTCAGCAACAGAACGAAAGTAAAAGTAATGAATCGTAACTATACAACAGCAGGAGGGGACGATTCCCGAAAAAGTATTTGGCGCATCCCGTCCTTGCCCCCTGTGCAAAAAAAGCCTGCCAACCGCTCCCCTGACTCTGGCATCTTGATAACAGCGACTTTATTCTTATGAAGAGGCAAAAGAAATGAGATCACGTAAAGACAAAGTTCTTATGAATATTCTGCTGGGCACGGGAGTCTATCTCCTGGATTCCTGGCGCAATCGTCTGGGCGGATCGATGGAAGACTTGAGGTCGAGGGCGCAGGATACGTATGAGACTGCCGCCGACCGGGTCAGCCGCGCCAGCGACGTCATCCGTGGCGAAGACAGTCACGTCGTCGGCACCGCCACCGCCGCGCTCCTGGGACTGGGCATCGGTGTGGGCCTGGGCCTGCTGCTGGCTCCGGCAAGTGGAGAACAAACCCGCAGCAATATTGCGAGCAAAGCCCGCGACATTCGCGAACGCGTTTCCTCGCGCGCCGCGGCTGCTACCGGCACCTTCGGCGGTTAAAGTCGGACCTCGGGCGTCGGACCCCGGCCTTCAGGCGCAGCAGATGCGCTCATGCTCCTCTGCAGAATAGGAATTTAAGGGCCGGGGTCTGACGTCCGCTCGTATCATCTGCGCCGGTAGTGAATGGGCCAGGCGACGGTCCAGGTCTTGCCGCCGTCTTTCGAGGCTTCCCAGCTCCAGTCGAACTGGTTTGGGCTGATGTTCTTGAACACCATGCGCTGCAGCCCCTGACTGCCGTCGGGACGAGTGACCTCGCGCCCCAGGATCATCTGTCCCTCTTTGAATTCGCCGACAAAGTCGAGGTAGCCACCCTCGCTGTCCACCCATGTCTGCTTCCATTTGCCTGCGCGCACGTCGAAAATGGAAACGCTCCGCCCCCGCAGATGCATCGCGTCGCCGCCGGAGAAATTTTCCTCGACGACGCAACCATCCAGGATTCGCCTGATGCTATTGCTTCCGTGAGCGGTCTCCCCTGGAGTATTTCCCGGCCAGGTGAGGTCCCATTCTCCTACCCAGAACTCGAGTTGCTTCTGTTCCGGCTCCGAACAGGGTTTGGACTGCGCCGCTGTGTTGCCCTGGCGCGCGCTGGCCAGGCAGCTCAGGGTTAGAAGAATCAGGGCAATGCGGCAACTTTTCCAGCTCTGGGCCATCGCTCCTCCGCGGATGTCTCTGCCAAGAGACGGCTGTGAAGCAAAAACGGTAGCGGCTACCAGAAATTGCGTGGGGACAGCCGCCAGTCAGTTTGGGAACCATCGACCACGAAGGTACCCGAAGGAAACCTGGAAAATAAAGCCTTCGTGATACTTCGTGTCCTTCGTGGTTTATCCACTTGGCGTGTGATATCACGAAACTGACCCAGCGGTCCTTCGTAGTCAATCCGCTCTTGTGATAAACCTTTACCCTTGACTCTCGACCACGCCATCTTTCTTCTTGCCGCCGGCATCCTCGGCGGGGCCTTGAACGCGGTGGCTGGCGGAGGCAGTTTCCTGACTTTTCCTGCGCTTCTTTTCGTCGGCGTGCCTCCAATTCCCGCCAACGCCACCAATGCGCTCGCTCTCTGGACGGGCGCAACCGCCAGCGGGGGCGCCTATCGCAACCGGCTGGATGTGCCCAGACGAATGCTGGTACCGCTTCTGGCCGCCGGGGCCGGCGGCGGAATCGGCGGCGCGTTTCTGCTGCTCCGGACCCCGGCACACACTTTCATGCGCGTACTGCCCTGGCTGATGCTGGGCGCCACCCTGCTCTTCATTTTCGGCAAAAGACTGGGACCTCGCCGTTCCGCCGGCGATCGGCATGAAATCGCAACCGCGGCCATCGTGGGCGCCTCGATCTTCGAATTGATCATTGCTGTGTATGGCGGTTATTTCGGCGGCGGCATGGGCATTGTCAACCTGGCCATGATGGCAGCGATCGGCATGACCGACATTCATGCCATGAATGCCCTCAAAAGCATTCTGGGAGTGGCCATCAATGGCGTAGCGGCCTTGGTGTTCGTCGTCAAGGGAGCGATCTACTGGCGGGAAGGCATACTCGTGATCGCGGGCGCACTGATAGGCGGATACTTTGGCGCCCACTACGCGCAGAAGTTGCCTCCAGCCTGGGTGCGGGCATTTGTGATTTTAGTGGGCGCCGGAATGACGCTGTACTTCTTCGTCAGAGCCTACGTGTAGGAATTGCAGATCTCAGATTTATAGATCTCAGATTCGCCGGTCCGCCCCGCGGTCCATATTTTCCGGCAAAAATAAGCATAAGATACTCACCGCTTGGCTTTTCCTTTCAGGCCGGACGCGTGCGCCACACCAATGCAAAGGCGAGGGCCAGGGCGTATAACCTGCGCGGCCTTAGGCAATGCGCAGTCCTGCCGCCAAGCGCTGTTTCTACAGTCTTCGCTGTATCGAACCATTTCAGTGGTCTTGGTAAACTCCGTATGCTCTGGGGGGCACATATGGACTTCCAAACCTCTGTGGCATTTATCTTGATTGCGGCACTCGCGTTTCCTCTTGCGCTGCATCAGCTCACCCACATCCGACGCTGACAAGTTTGAGCGTTAAGAAACTACAAAAGACCGAATGCCAATCGTATTTGTCGGGCTATTTTTCCTGATTGTTTCGGCGTTGTCCCTGTCGGCTTTGTGGCGGCGACGTTGACTATTTCCTCTCGAACCGCCAGCCGTTACTGGAAACTTAAATATTCCTGGTCGTTTACGCGAAAATCCTGCTTCGATTGAAAACCAGGATTTTCGGCTCTAGTCGGCAGCCATCGTGTGCGCTGTTTCTTCCCAGGCTTCCCCTTCCGGCGGCGTTCCACCGCCTGACTGCTGGCTTCGTAACTCCGCCTCGAGTGCCGCCAACTGGGCCTCAATATCCTGTGCAGCCTTCCGCTTGCGGATGACTTCTTCTCGATAACGGCGCAGGAAATAGTCGATGGTTTCCACGCGAATTTTTATCGAGCCAGACGGCTTGTTCTCGTCGAGGTCCTTGAAGCAGAAGTAGGGTGTGCCCGACTGCTCGATGATTCCTTCGATCACTCCGTAAATCGGAGCATCGTGGCCGCATTTGAAGCTGGAAATTTCGAGCGCGACCAGATTGGGATGCCGAGCCGTGAACTTTGCAGCCCACACTTTGTGGTTCGTGCTGCAGGAATATGAATTCTTCCAGGCGTCGCTGATGTCGAGCGGACTGCTGATGAC
>CAVVYF010000018.1:0-46751 GCA_963752375.1 Terriglobia bacterium | reverse complement strand
CAAGCACGAGCGGGACGCTCGCGCCCACATTTGGGTTTCAGTGGGGCAAGGGGTCGGGCATCGCGGCCAGCGCGTAGCCCATGACGGCCATGGCGGTCGCGTTCTCCCGTAGTTCTTGCGGAACGATCTTGTCCAGCGTATCGGCGGCGGTGTGATGGTAGTTGAAGTAGGTGCGGCCATCCTGCAACAGGCCGAAAGCGGGCACGCCCTGCTTGGCCAGGGGCTCGATATCGGCTTCTGGACTATCGCTGCTCAGCACAATGAGATTTGCGCCACAGGGTTGAAGCACATCCAGCACAGGCTGCAGCCGGGCCGCCGCCTCGGCGCTGATCTTGGCGCGGAAGCCCATGGGATGCGACGCGCCCAGGTCGCTTTCCATCGCGGCCACGTGATTGCCGATTTGGCCGCGTGGGCTTTGGCATAGGCCACGTGGCCTCGTCCCAGATTTTCTTCGTCGATCCAGGCAATCACCCGCAGCGTCCGCTTGGGGTGCAGGTGCAGCTCCTGAATCAATTGGGCGGTTTCCATGGCGACGGCCACACCGGCCGCATCGTCGATTGCCCCGGTCCCCAGGTCCCAGGAATCGAGGTGGCCGGAAACGATCACTACCTGCTCGGGATGCTCGGAGCCTTTCAGGTCTCCCACCACGTTAAAGGTGCCAACTTCTTCCGCCGTCTGGGAGGTCAAAATAACGTGCATGCGGACCTTGCCCTGAGAAGCAAGATGGGCAATCAGGTCAGCATCTTCGCTGGTCACGGCACCGGCCGGAATGTTGGCTGCGCGGCTGTTTCCGGTATGCGCCAGGCGATAGTCGGCGCCGCCAACGGATCTGACCAGCGAGCCGGCAGCTCCCAGTGCGGCCGCCTTTTGCGCTCCCAGCGCACGATAGACGACTGCTTCGTCGTAAGCCTCACCGGCATAGCCGTCAGCCGCCTTCTGCTTGTCGAAGACAACGTTGAACAGCAGGATTTTCCCCGCCACGTTCTGCCGCCCCATGCGATCGAGGTCGGCAAAGCTGTTGGCCACGACGACCTCCGCCGTGATCCCCCCGGGCGGCGTGGATGATTTCCACCCAATGCGGTGAGCACAATCTTCTGCGTCGTTCCGGGGGCTTGTCCGGGATACTCCACCAGCTCGGCGGATTCGGCCCCGCGTATCCAATGGCGCGCCTGCACCGGCTCCAGATGAACTTCCAGCCCAAGTTTCCTCATTTCACCGGCCACGTACTCAATCGCGGCCTGTGCCTGGGGCGATCCCACCGGGCGCGGGCCGATGTTTTCGGTGATGTGGGCCACTTGCTGGTAGGCGTAATCGTCGGTCAGGGCAGCATCGCGAATCGCTGCAAGCTGCTGAATAAATGCCGGCGGCAGTGGAATCGTGGTCGCCGCCTGCGGACGATCATAGTCGGAATTAACCGGAACAGTTTGCTTTTGGGCAAGGAGAATGCCAGGGGCCAGGGCCAGCAGGAGAAGAAGGCTTGCGTTTCGCATGTCGAGGTAAAGACTACCTCAATCTTTGGATGAATGCTTGTCGGGCCGGGTTACTCATCGGCGCGCAACTGCTGTAAACTGTCGCCGCACAAATGGCCCATCTCCAACCGGAGGTCTGAACGTGTCTGATTCATTCGCCAGGGAAATTACTCGCCGGGGATTCATCGCCAAAGTTGGACAAGGTCTGGCGGTAGCCAATCTTGCCGGGACGCTCCTGAAGAGCGCTGAGGCTCTGGAAGTGCCAGATCCGCCGGGCAAGAAACTAGGATGGGCGATTGTGGGCCTGGGCAATCTTGCTATCAACCAGATCCTGCCGGCGTTTGCGAAATGCGAGAAGTCGAAGGTGGTGGCCTTTGTCAGCGGACATCCCGACAAAGCCAACAAATTGGCGCTGCGCTACGGCGTGAATCCAAAGAATATCTACAACTATCAGAACTACGACACCATCCGGGACAATCCCGAAGTTGACATCATCTACATCGTGCTGCCGAACGGGATGCATGCCGAGTACACCATTCGCGGGCTCCAGGCCGGCAAGCATGTACTCTCGGAAAAGCCCATGGCCAACACGCCAGCCGACTGTCAGCAGATGGTCGATGCCGGACGCAAGGCCCATCGAAAACTGATGGTGGCTTACCGCTGCCGCTATGAGCCCTACAACCAGGAGGCGATCCGCATGGCCCGCCAGCAGGAGTTGGGGCCGATCAAGGTCATTCTGGCGGACCACGGCTTCAACATCGGCGATCCCACCCAGTGGCGGCTGAACAAAGCCCTCGCGGGAGGCGGATCGCTGATGGACATCGGCATCTACTCCCTGCAGGCGGCCCGCTACCTTACCGGAGAGGAGCCCAGCGAGATCAACGCCATGATGTACAACACTCCGGGCGACGTGCGCTTCAAGGAAGTGGAAGAGACGATAAATTTTCAACTGCGATTCCCCAGCGGAGTCCTGGCCAATTGCACTTCCAGTTACGGCTACTCAGGACAAAATCGCTATCGCGCGGTGACGACAAAAGGCTGGTTCGAACTGGAGCCCGCGACCCAGTACAGCGGCTTACGGATGTATGTCCACCACGACAACATCACCGAAGAGCGCCTGCTTCCCGTGCGCGATCACTTTGCTCTCGAGATGGACCACATGTCCGGCTGCGTGATGGAGAACAAAGAACCGTTAACGCCCGGCGAAGAAGGATTGCGCGACTTGACCATCATGGCCGGCATCTACGAAGCCGCCAGAAGCGGGAAAACGGTCAAGCTGTAGCCCTGAAATGAAGAGGCGAGGGTGCCCCATTTCTCGCGTTTTTTGCGAGAAGTGGGCCCCGACTGCGGATGGTGGACGCCATTGAAGACCCCACGCAATGACAAGGCACGACTCATTCTGGTGTCCCTGGTGGTGGCCATCGTCATTGCGGCCGCGATTGCAATCAGTGTCTGGGTTCTCCCGCCTCGATATACGGAGAGAACTCAATTAAAGTGGGTAGAGTTCGTTGCTGTGAACGCTCTCCTGGCGACCTATGAACTACGCGCGTACCGGAAGCTGCGGAAGTCTCTCAGCTGGAAATGGAGTATCGATGGTGACATTGGCTCTCGCTGGCGGCGCTGAATTTGCTTCTATGGCATGTGTCATTTATTGGATCCTAGATGTTGGCCCTGACAGCGTAAGTCTGGACTTATGATAGACGGGGAAGATTGATTATCTGCCTTTCGGCTTTCTACTGGCCGTGAAATGTGGGCCACCTGACCAGACTCCAAGTCAAAGGCGTCGGACAGGAGTGTCCGACCCATACGGCAAAAAGAAAAATTCGGCCTTCCGGCCATGAGGTCAACTATGAAATTGATTCCAGGTCTTGTCTGCTCTATTTTGGCATTGTCAGCGCTGGCGTATTCCGCATCCCAGACGCAAGTCTTTCCCACATCGGCGGGGCCGGTCAGTATCACGCCGCTGAATCATGCCAGCACGCTGATTGAGGCGGGCGGAAAGATCATCTATCTCGATCCCGCCAAACCCGCAAACTTTTCCGGGCAATCGAAAGCTGACCTCATTCTGATTACCGACATTCACGGCGACCACATGGATCCTAATGCAATCAAAGAAATCAGCAAGGCCGGAACCGAGATCCTGGCGCCGCCCGCCGTGGTGCAGACTGTGACCAGCGCCAAGCCCATTGCCAATGGAGAAACCAGGACCTGGCAGGAGTGGACCATTGAGGCCATCCCTGCGTACAACCTGAAGCGCGGACCTGCGCCGGGAAAACTTTTTCACGACAAGGGACGCGGCAACGGCTACGTCCTTACTTATGGCGGCAAGCGTTTCTACTTCTCAGGCGACACCGAAGGCGTTCCCGAGATGCGCGCGCTCAAGAACATTGACGTGGCCTTCGTATGCATGAACCTGCCTTACACCATGCCGCCCGAGGAAGCCGCTGAGGCGGTGAAGGCATTCCATCCCAAGGTGGTCATTCCGTATCACTATCGCGGGTCTGACCTCTCCGTATTTCAAAGAGAATTGGCAGGGACCGGCATTGAAGTCCGCTTGCTGGACTGGTATCCGAAGTAGGCATATTAAAGCGAGGTGCCCCTGGCGAGGGCAAGCCTGGTCATCGAGACACATCTGGCCAATCTGAGAGAATCGTAGCGCCGGCGTCCCGCCGGCTGTCGGGAACGCCTATCGGGAGACTTGCATGAACATTGAGGGAGCGCGAATCTGCTGTTTTGCGGTTCTGACGGCGATGGTGTTGTTGCCGGGGGCCCTGCCGGCCCAAAGGACACAGGCAGCAGGAAAGGCAGCAGAGATCGAGGGCCGGCGAGCGCAGTTGCTTGCGCTGTTCGACGAGGAGTGGCAGTACGAGCTGCGATCCGATCCCGAAGACGCGACTTCGCTCGGGGACAACCGCTACAACGATCGTCTTACCGACCGGTCTCCGAAGTTCTATCGCTCCGACGAGCAAACCAGGCGCAAGTTTCTCGCCCGCTTCGAAGCCATTGATCCGGCGGGATTGTCTGAGCAGGACGCGCTGAGCCGCGAGTTGATGATCCGAAAGCTGCGTCAGGACATCGCAGGCGCGCGCTTCAAACCCTGGGAAATGCCGGTCAACCAGATGAATGGGCCGCATCTCAGCCTGCTGGAATTGGTGAGCCTGACGCCTTTCAACAGTGTGAAGGATTACGACGACTACCTTTCCCGATTGCATCAGGTCCCCGGGATGCTCGAGCAGGTGACCGCCAACATGCGGCAGGGAATGAAAGACCGGCTGATGCCGCCCCGCTACCTGCTGGAAAAAGTGGTGCCGCAAACTCAGGAGATTGCAAACACCGAGGCTGACGCCAGCCCCTTTGCCAAGCCGGTGAAAAGCTTTCTCGCCGGGATTTCGGCCGACGATCAGAGGCGGCTGCGAGCGGCGGTGCTGGCCGCGATCAACAGCGAAATTCTTCCCGCCTACAAACGTTTCGCCGCCTTTGTGCGTGACGATTACGCGCCGCATGGCCGCAGCGAGCCCGGAGTATGGGCGTTGCCCGATGGCGCCGAACGCTATCGCTACGAAGTCAAGGTCATGACCACCACCGACCTGACCCCGGATGAAATCCACCAGATCGGACTCAAACAGGTGGCCGAGACTGAGGCCGAGATGCTGGCCCTGGCCCACAAGCTGGGTTTCAATGACCTGGCCAGCCTGAACGAACACATCAAGAACGATCGCAAATTCTACGCCACGTCGGGTGAGCAGGTGCTGGACCTCTACACCAGATACACGCGGCAGATGGAGAAGCAGTTGCCCAAGCTCTTCGGCCGGCTGCCGCAAAACAAGCTCGAGGTCATTCCGATGGATCCGTTTCGCTCCAGGAATGCGGTCCCGGCGGATTACATGCCCGGCGCCCAGGACGGTTCGCGTCCCGGGCATATCAACGTGAATGAGTGGGACCCCGAGCATCGCCTGACCTTGAACATCGAGGCCATCGCCTATCACGAGGGCGTGCCCGGACATCACCTGCAAATCTCCATCGGTCAGGAACTGAAAGACCTGCCGGCTTTCCGCAAGAACGGGGACTACACCGCCTTCATCGAAGGCTGGGCGCTGTACTCGGAGCGCCTGGGCAAGGAAATCGGTTTTTACGAAGACCCCTACAGCGACTACGGACGGCTGGAAAACGAAATGTGGCGCGCCATCCGCCTGGTCATCGACACCGGAGTGCACGAGAAGCACTGGTCGCGGGAGCAGATGGTGGACTTTTTCCATCGCTACACCGCGATGGACGAACCCAATGTGCAAACCGAAGTGGACCGCTACATTGCCTGGCCAGGACAGGCCCTGGCGTACAAGCTGGGACAACTGGAAATCTTGCGATTACGCGAGCAGGCGCGGCAGAAACTGGGCAGCAAATTCGACTTGCGCGCGTTTCACGACGAGGTGGTCGGCAGCGGCCCGCTTCCCCTGGATGTGCTGCATACCCAGGTTGAAAATTGGATCGGCGCGCAGGCCGCGCGGCCATAGCGCCTTCTCCGGTTGTCGAGGTGAGCCCGGCGGGTTGTCCACAACGATCTGTATTTCACGCAATGTTGCGCTTGAACCGGGCAAGGCGAGATACAGGCGCGAACTCCACTCGATTGCGTCCTGCCTGTTTGGCCCGGTACAAGGCCTGGTCCGCGGCCTGGATTACATCTTCGACCGCGCGAATTCTGGCCCTGGGCTCGGCCACGCCGATGCTGACCGTAACCGACACTTCGGCGCTTGCAGTTTCCTCGCTGGGCCGGACAGGCCGGGTTGACCTTCTGGGCACGCCGGCGCGCCTCGCCTGGGTACGCCGTTCGGAGCTTCGCCGGTCCTGGCCGCGAAAATCCTTGGTCTCGCCTGCCTGATCCGAGGGTTTCCTGCGCGCCTGGGGAGCGCGGCGGCGCTCCTCGCCTGCACGCACGCGGAAGGTCGAAACTTCGATTACGGAGCGCAGCAGCTCCAGGTGAGGCATTGCGTCTTTGACTGTCTTTCCGGGGAACAGAATGGAAAATTCCTCCCCACCCACGCGATAAGCGCGGCCCCCGCCTGTGACACCCGCAAGTTTGCCCGCCACCATGCGCAAGACCTGATCGCCGGTTTCGTGGCCGTAGGTGTCGTTGAACTTTTTGAAGTGATCGATGTCCACGACGGCAACCGTGTACGGTTCTTCCAGGTGGAACAGGGCGTCGTTGAAAGCGCGCCGTGCGGGAAGCGTAGTCAGCTCGTCGTGGTAGGCCAGAAAATAAGAATTCTCGATGATCGAGCTGATCAGGATCAGTCCTGCCGTTGCCACGTAGGCGGTTGCCGCCGGCCCTGCCGCTCCGGCCTGAAAGGAAAGAAACGCCGCCACCAGCGCCCACAGCAGGCCACTCTCCGTGGGCTGGCGGTAGAGCAGAAAGCGCGCCAGCAGGACCCCGAAGGCGGCGGCGAAGGCCAGCACGGCCAGGGTAGGGAGCGGCGTCCTGGAGATATGTCCGAGAAAACGGGGATGCAGAAAGCCCGGCGCGATGGTCTCTTCAGGACGGCAGATGATGGCGACAAACACCGACTCAAAGAACAGCAGCGCCAGCCGCGGCAGGATCGCCGGGAAAACCAGGCCTCGTTCGCGAAAGACGGAGAAGGCAATAAAGTTCAGCGGCAGCAGAAAGGCCACGGCTTCGAGGGCGATCCGCCCGGGTCCAGCGGCAGCGATCCGGCCTGAAGAGAAGAATTCCAGCGCGCGGTGAGCAAGAAACAATGTCGCGAGAGCGAACAGGATGCGGCTGGTGTGGAAGCGCCAGGCCAGCAGCATGCCGGCGGCAAATACGGCATAGAAGGAAAACACTACCGCAGTGGAAGGAATCGGGCCGAAGGCACCGCGAAAGACCACGCTGGCCGCCAGCAGGAAGATGCCTCCCGGCAAGACCAGGGATTTGAGCGTTTTTGGGCTCCAGAAATCCACGCCCCAGCGAATTCCTTTCGGCTGCGTATTGGTTTGGGCTAATTATCCGCCTTATCGCGACAGCCGGGAAGTGCAATCGAGTGACGGGGCAGGTTCCGCGAGGGCGATGCCAGTTCCTTTTTTGACCTCAGTTCCGTTGACGGAAAGGCAAGACCTTTGATCAGGGCTGAATGGTTTCTCTCCGGCGGGCTTCCTGACTAAGATCAAAGCAGTTCAAATTAGATTGATCTTATGCGAATTCTAGTTGCGGAAGACGATACGGCGCTGGCCAGTTTCGTTAAAAAAGGGTTGGAGTCCGAACACTACGCGGTGGACGTTTCAGCGCGATGGCGAACAGGCGCGCGCCATGGCGGGCGAGCTGGATTTTGACCTGGTGGTGCTCGACCTCAACCTGCCCCGGCTGGATGGAGTGGCCATCCTGCGCTTCCTGCGCACCCGCAAACCGAGTATGCCGATTCTGGTGTTGACCGGTCGCACCCGGGTGGAAGATCGGGTGCAATGCCTCGACCTGGGCGCGGACGATTATCTGGGCAAGCCCTTTTCCTTCACCGAACTCTCGGCGCGCATTCGGGCCCTCATGCGGCGCAGCCACCTGCCGGCCGAATCGGTGCTGGCGGTGGACGATTTGAAGCTGGACCGGGTGGAGCGCCGGGTGGAGCGGGCGGGGCGGCGGATTGAGCTGACCTCGAAAGAATTCTGCCTGCTGGAATATCTCATGCGCAACGCTGGCCGCCGCATTACCCGCGCCATGATCATCGAGCACGTGTGGAACCTCTCTTTCGATACCTGCACCAACGTCGTCGATGTTTACGTCAACTACCTGCGCCGCAAAGTGGACGATGGCTATGGCAAGCACCTGATCCATACCATCCGCGGCGTGGGTTACGAACTCAGTGCGCGCTCGGAAAAAGGGCCAGCCGCGGGAGCGGGAGCGGAATTATGAAGGTCACCACCATGGCAAATCCGGCAGCGGCCAACCGCGAACCTCGCCAGTTGGTCTCCGATCTGTTTCACCAGTTGAGCCAGCCCATTACCAGCCTGTGTTGCTCCCTGGAACTGGCCCAGCTCCAGACTCCGACCGCGGAAGAGTATCGCGAGATCGTGAGCCGCACCCTGGCACAGGCCGAGAAAGTATCGTGGCTGGCGACCGCCATCCGTGAACTTTTTGACGCGGGCCAGGCCGGGGAAGACGGCGAAGTTCTGGAACTCCGCTGGGTGCTCGAGGACGCGGTCGCCGACCTGCTCCCCGTGGCCCAATCGGCGGGAGTGCAGGTCTGCTATTCGCCGCGCTCTCCGTCTCCGGTGTGGTTCGATGCGCCGCGCCTGCGCCAGGGGCTGTTTCATCTGCTCGGCTTCGGAGTTTCGTCGGGACTGCCCGGTGCGGTGCTGAAGATCGACCTGGAAGAGCGTGACGCCGAAGTTTGGTTGACCCTGACCCTTTCGGGCCGCCGCCATGTCGATGGCGTACTGGTTGCCGGGGCAAACCACGACCCTTTGCCGGATGATATGGCGAGGCGGTTGGGGCTGGGAATCGCGCGCGCTGTTTTTGAAGCCGCCGGCGGGAGTCTCCGCCTGGAAGCGGGGACCGACCAGCTCAGCGTGGAAGTACGCCTTCCGCGAAATGAGCCCCGGTCGTCGAGCTGCGCTCAACCCGGCCGGTGAGGGCATCGCTCTCAGCAGTGACCTACACATCCAATCCGATCGATCGCATCAGCTCCAGGCCGTTGCTCTTCGTGACCACGCCCTCGCGCAACCGGTAATCGAATTTCATCTTTCCCCCTGCGAAGTCATCCTGAAAGTGGACGTTGTGCAGATAGCCCTCCGGCAGGCCGCCGATCTCGGTGAGCGCCAGATCGTGAGTGCTGATCAGTCCGATAGCTCCCCGTTCGACCAGCGCCCGGACCACCCCTTCCGCGCCGATCCGGCGATCTTTCGAGTTGGTCCCTTGCAGCAGTTCATCCAGCAGGAACATGAGCGCGGGCTGGCCGCCGGCCAGGTCGAAGATCTTGCGCAGGCGGATGATCTCGGCATAAAAACGCGAACTGCCCTCCTGCAATGAATCGTTGATACGGATACTCGCCCCCAGACGCAGCGGCGTGAGCCGCAGAGCGCGCGCCCGCACCGGTGCTCCGGCCATGGCCAGGACCACATTGATTCCCACCGAGCGCAGCAGCGTGCTCTTGCCCGACATATTGGAACCGCTCACCAGCAGCACGCGGGTGTCTTCGCCCACACGAACGCTGTTCCGGACACAGGCTGCGGACGGGACCAGCGGGTGCCCCACGTCGGTGCCATCGAAAACCGCCGCCCCTTCGACGAACTCAGGGAAGGGGTCGGCAGGATGTTCGTAGCTGTAGGTTGCGAGGGAGAGCAGGGCCTCGATTTCGCCGATCGCATTCACCCAGCTCCGCACCGCGTGTCCGTGAGCGCGGCGCCAGCGTTCGGCCGCCAGCGCCACCTGCACCGAATACATGAAGGGAGCGTCCAGAGTGCGTACCAGGAAGTGCTCGCGGGAATCGATCAGATCCACGACGGTGTTCAGCCGGGCCAGGGCCCGCGAACCGGGCATATGGTGAGACAGGAGCTGGCCTTGCAGCGTCTGCAGTCGCGGCGAGTGGAAGCGCTGACGTTCCAGCCGCGCCAGCATTCCAGAGAGCTGTTCCAGACCATGGAAAGTCTGTTCCGTTCCATGCAGGACTTCCGCCAGGGGCTGGCGCAACCTGTAGGTCAGCACCGCTTCGAGAATCACCACCAGCACCAGGGGAGTGGCCATCCCTAGAAAGGCCCAGATGAAAACGCCGGCGACGGCGGAGGCAGCTAGGCCCGGGGCCAGCCAGCGCAGCCCGCGCGGACCCATGCAGTTCGGAGTCTCGGCCCAGCGGATCAGGGCCTCGGGATGGACTCCGACCTTCGCATCTTCCCCCAGTACCGCAAGGTTTTCGGCGAGATCGATTTGCGGACACAGTTCCGCGACCGCCAGATGCCGCTCTCGGATCTGATCGAGCGGCGAAGGCGCGAGCAACCACTGCGCCAGCGTCTCCTCCCCCATGCGAGTTCGCGCCACCGAGAGCAGTTCGAACAAACCACCACGACAGAACAAGTCGAGATCGGAGGCATAGAGATGATGAGGATCGTCGAAGCGCTCGCCGGTCTCTCCCGTGTCCGGCCATTGGTCGGCGATCCGGGCCAGTCCCTTGCGATAGAAAGCAGCGGCGCGTTGCGCCAGGTCGAGAGCCCGCAGGACCTTCGAATGATAAGCCGTGATCCGCAACGAACAGCAGCGCCGGGACGAGCAGCCAGAGGAGCGAGAAGGTATGTTCGCGCAGCGACGCCCAGCCCATGGCTGCGGCCACGATGACCAGCGCCAGGCGAAGGTTTCCGAGTCGAACGTGAAGTTTCTGGTGGCGCGCGGCGCTGGCCTCGCGCGCTTTGAGACGCTGCTCGTATTCCTCGGCGGCAGACACAGCCCTGAGGATATATCAGCGCCGCGATCGCGTAGGGCGGGCGCCCTCGCCCGCCGCCTTGCCCTGAGAAACCGATCCATCCGGAGTCAGCTTCTTCAATTCTTCAGGCACCCGTCGTGACTTTTGGTTCGGCAGCGACGGGCGAGGACGCCCGTCCTCCATTTTTCCCATTTCAGTTCTTTTCCTGAGAGTGGGAAAAATTTGCCCGCAACAGGCCAATCTAATCCTCCACTAATCCGCTTCTTACTTCATCGGCTTCAAATCAGAACATGCCCGATCTGCTCAAGCTTCCGGCTTCGGAACCGCGACCTGCCGCACGCTCTGGAACGGAGACCCCATGACCGAAGCAGGACTGCGGGCCTTTGCCGGCTGGCAGAACGATGATGAACGCGAGCGGCTGCTGGTGGAACAACTGCCGCAGGTCCGTTACATTGCGCGCAGGATTCACGACCGCCTGCCCCGGCACGTCCCGCTGGAAGACCTGGTGCATGCCGGCGTGCTGGGGCTGATCGATGCGCTGCAGAAGTTCGATCACAGCAAGCATGTCCAGCTCGGGTCGTATGCCAAGTTCCGTATCCGGGGGGCGATCCTCGACAGTCTTCGGGAGATGGACTGGAGCCCGCGCGATCTGCGACGCAAGGCCCGGCGGCTGGAGGAAGCCAACAACACCCTGCGTTCGTCGCTGGGACGCAATCCCAGCGAGCCCGAACTGGCGGCCGAGCTGGGCATTGACTTGCGGGGCTTGCAACTCCTGCTGGGAGAAATTTCCGGACTGGAGATCGGCAGTCTGCGCATCGAGTCTCCCCGCGACGGGCGGGAAGAAGACCTGTGTGAATATCTGCCGGACGACTCCGAAGAAACGCCGCTCTTTCTCTGTTTGCGCTCCGAGATGAAGCATCTGCTGGCTCGGGCCATCGCGGAGCTGCCGGAGAAAGAGCAGCAGGTGCTCGCGCTTTACTACTACGAAGAGCTGACCATGAAAGAAGTGGGGATCATCCTCGGAGTGGGAGAGTCACGGGTTTCACAGATTCACTCGATGGCGGTGATCCGTCTGCGCGCCCGGCTGGCCGAAGTGGGCGAGGTGCGCCCGGACCATGAGATTGCGAAAGGGGCGGCGGGCGGACCATGATGAGGAGCTGGGTAGGTTCAGATCTGTTTTCGGGGACAGACCAGCGGCCACAAAGATGCATGTACGATTACGACCGAACGGATACGGGCAAAGTTTCGGCTGGGCCAGGACAAGCAGTTGCCGGGCGAACCAGAGGAGGCATCACGGCTTATTAAAGGTTTCTAATCAGCCGCCGATACTTGAATTGCAGGGCATTTCAAGCGGAGGAAGAGCGCGCATGGGAATTGAGACAAACGCACAAAGCAGCGGAGGCGCCGAAGCAGGAGGGTCGGCCCACCATAGTTCGCTGGCAGAGACAGGGACAAGCGGCGCCCAGGATCACGACCAGGGCTCCCCGGAACGGCAAAAGGCGGGACGGTTGGTCCAGGCTGGCCCGCCGGAGATCCGGAGCGAGCGCATAGCGGCGATTCAGGCTGCCATTGCGAACGGAACCTATCAGGTCTCGCCGGAGCAGACGGCGGAAGCGATCCTTGCCGAACATCTGGCCCGGGACGAATCCGCCGCCTAGCCAGCGATTCGCAGCCATCGCCGACCACGTGGAGACAGCCGCCCCCGGCTGTCCAGCGGAGCGAAGCTCCGCCAGGTCTGCGCTCGTCGTAAAAAATTGCAGGCCCTGCCAGTTCAAGCCACCAGTCCACGGATATACGCCATTGGGCGCTCGAACCTGCATCCACTCCTGATCAGATTCAGAAGCTTAAATCGAAGCTTGGTTCATCACTTCATTGACTTTTTGCACGAGGGCTGCGGCGGAGAATGGTTTGGGAAGGTAGAACCAGCCGGGTTTCTGAACTCCATTTCTGGTAACAGAATTTTCCGGATAACCGGATATGAAGATTGTCCTGAAGGCGTGGCCAAGAGTCACCAACTCGAACGCCAGATCGGGGCCGTTGCGGTCCGGCAACACCACATCAGCCAGTAAAAGTTGTACTTCCTCCCGATGGGCGAGAAAGGCTGGGACCGCCTCTGCGGCATTTCGCGCGGACAGTACACGGTAGCCCGCAACCCGCAGGATTTCGCAAGCCACCTCGCGAACGAACGCCTCATCTTCCACCAGCAGGATGGTTGGAACCGCACGGTTGGACACATCGACGGTAGAAGCGCAAACGGATGCCTCTACTCCGCGGTTGGAATCCGGCGAATGCATGTCTCATCCCTCTTAGGGGCATGGTGCATTTGCCCTTCCATCCTCTGCGCGACTAGTCCTTCTGTACCGCACGCTGATAGGCCGCGACTTATGCGCTGCGGGCTGGAGCTGAGGCGAACCTCGGAGCATTGATTACGTTGTCGTTCCGGGACGCCAGGCGTGTTTTCGGGAAAATCGGGAGCCCGTCCCATCCAGCGAAGAGTCGCGCCCGAATCAGGAGTCAGGGCCGGGTCAGCAGCGTCTGGTAGGGATCGAGTACGACCTTTCGTGTGCCCACCGGTGCCGCCAGGCGGAAGCTGGTTTCGGGTCCGTCGGCGAAGACCTGGCCCAGCAGCACATTCTTTCCTGCCAGCACGGCATATACCGGGACCAGGGTCACCAGTTCTTTCGGCGCATCCTCTTGTACGATCGTGCCTGTCACCACCGCGCTCCCTGGCTTTTGCAGGTACTTCACGGACTGCAATTTCAGATGAGGAAGCGCCGTGCCATTGATCCATCCCTCGTAGAACCACTCCAGCGATTTGCGTCCCTCGTAGCGCAGGGACGGGGGCAATTCCTCTTCGAACACCTGCAGCAATTCCCGGGTATTGATCGCCTCTCCCTGAAAACGCTCCCGCACTCGGTTGAGGGCCCGCAAGAACGGTGCATCCGCCTCGGCGTCGGAAAGCTCCGCGGAACGCCCGCTGCTCTTCTGGGCAGCATCACGCAACATGTAGCGCAACATATGGAAGAGCCAGGTGCCTCGACCATAGCTGATGGCCTCATATCCCTCGGGAAAGTGAGAACAGTTGAGCCGGGTGCCGAAGGTGACCGGGCCCGCGTCCGCCAGCGGAGAACCCTCCTTGTTCTTGACCAGAAGGCCCTCGCGGTATTTCTCCATGACCGCGTGAAACTGCTGCGGCGACTGCGACTCGAGCAGCAGCAGGGCGCTGTAGTTGGCCAGGGCCTCGAACAGCCATTGATCGCGGTAGCTCTTCCACGACAACAGATCGCCCCACCACTGGTGAGCGGTCTCGTGGGCAATCACGTTATCGCTCAGGATCTTTCCTACCGGACTCATATGCAGATGCGACTTTTCCTCGGGGGTGAGAAAGGAAAAGCTGGAGAGGAAGATGAGCGAGGGCCAGCCCTGACTGACATCACCGGGCATCTGGGTCAGCGCCAGGCCGGAGTATGGATAGGGGCCAAAACGGTGAGCGAAGAACTCAACCGCGCGCGCCGACGCATCCGCGACCGCCTGGGCATTGCGGGCGGGAGATGGCGGGGGCGTATTCACCGTCACTTCGTCGGTCGCGTGGATCCGCGGGAAGGGCACAACCGGTGGAGGCAAAATCATGGCCTCGGTTGTTCCCTTGGGGAAGGTGCGCTCCATGCCGGCGGCGGCATAGGCTTCCACCGCAACCTTGCCCGCGTGCGCTTCTACCCGTGAGTACTTGCCCAGGTTAAACCCCGCAATCGGCATGAGACGGTCCGACACCCAATGGCTGGATTGTTCACCCGGTGGCAAATTGGCAGAATCGCCCTCAATCCTCTTGCCGGTCGCGAGCAACGTCCAACCGGCAGGATAGCGGAATTGCAAATCGAATTTCGCCATCTCCAGGCCGCGGTTCGGATACCACGTGCCGCGTGCGCCCACGTAGAGCAGCCCGGCTCCGGCCTCGGAGAGCACGTCGCCTCCATAGACAAAGTGCAGGTCGACTTGTTCGCCGGCATGCAGTGGCTGGGGAAAGATGACCGCAACCATGTCGTTGCCGCGCCGCGCCAGCTGCGTGCCTTCGAGGGCCTGGTTGTGGATGAACTCCACCGGGTGGCCGTTCGCCTCCACCTTGCTGATCTGGAGAAAGCGTGACAATTCAAAGAGCACGGCGCGCTGGCCGCCCTGCCGCACCTCAAGTTGCACGAAAGCTTCGGCATCGAGCCGGGTGGGCGGCGCAACCCGCGCCTGGATCTTGTACTGCGACACGCTGACCACTTCGGGCTTCGCTTCTTCTCCCATGACCCCGGCGGCGTCGCCGGAACGGCCGCCGGGTTGGCCCAGGGCGAATGCGCTCCACACGTCGTAGTAACTTTCACCGCCGATCGTCTTCTGTTGGCCCGCCCAGATTTGTTCCGCTGCCAGGGAATCGAAGTAAAGATCAAAAGTCCCGAGCGTCCGTCCCTGAAGGCGCGCATGCAGCATGCGGTCATCGTCGGCAAGGCGCTTTGTGTTTTTCGGCGGGGCAGCCTCCGGGCCGGACGTGGGCAGGGAGTTACTGAAACTGAAAAGCAGCCGCAAAGCGTCGAGCTGGGCCAGGTTATGAGCCGCGGAGTCCCACTGGCTGAGAAACTCCTCCGCATTCTCGGCGGGACGGAAATCTGGCTGCATCTCGGCAAAGGTGTCATCATTGAAGCGAAAATATCCGGTAACAAATTTTTCTTCCAGGATGGCCGCCCCGGTGAAGAGCGCCATGGAAGCCCGCTCCGCCTGGTTGCTGGGAATCAGTAGCACCTCGCCCTCGCCCTCAAAGAAAGCTCCAGTGACATGGCCGGCGACATCCTGGGTAAAAGCAATGGTGCCGTCGTCAAAGGTGATGTGAAAAGCGGCGCGCTCCAGCGTCACGTCGCGAATGTGATAGACCCGCGACTTGTCGAGTCCCACGCTGCGCAACTGCAAATAGAGCGCTTCCGCGGACGAACCCGGCGGGCTTGAAGTGGCAGCCGCGGAAGCAGGCGCCGCCGGTCCCTGCGCGCTGCTGGGCAGCGCCGCAAACAGCATCAGAGCCAGCCCACACAGCGCCAGCGCCTTCACAGGAATAATTCTGATTACCTTGGTCACGTAGGCTGGGCTTCACCCCTGTTGCTAGAATGCGCCATAGTGCGGGCTTCTGTCATCCTCCTACTGCTATCGGGGCTGTTCCTGGGCGCAATCGGCGCTGACGCGGAAGTGATTCGCCTGAAAAACGGCCGCACCATCTATGCCGATCAGGTCCACGAGAATGGCTCCCACCTGGAGTATGAAGTCGGCGAGGACTCCTACGCAATTCCGAAATCGTTGGTCGAACGCGTCGATGCCGGAGGCATCCCTCCTGAGCGGGCATCCTCTGCCGGCAAGGGTTCCGAAGATGTCCCCTCGCTTACGCCTGCCGACAATCTGAAGAGTGAGCCTGGGGTCAGTGACAAGATCGTCCACGACGGCAAGGTGGACGCCGACGCGCTGGCCGCGATCGAACAACAGGGTAACGGCCCCGTGACCGCAGCCGCGTATTTCATCGCCGGCAAGCACGAGATGGAGCAAACCAATTTCAACAAGGCCCGCGGCTATTTCGAAACCGCGCTGCGTTTTGACAGCCAGAATCCCACAATCCTGAATTATTATGTCGCGCTGCTGCTGCGCACCGGCAACGCGGTTGAAGGCCTGCCTTTCGCGGAACGCGCGGTACGAATCGCCCCCGATTCACCCGACACCCTTGCCATCCTGGGATATGCGCAATACGCCAGCGATCGCAATAAGGACGCCATACGCAGCTGGAAGCGCTCTTTGCAGCTTCGCCCCGACGCCCAGGTGCAGAAATATCTGGAGAAGGCGGAACGCGATGCCAGCGTGGAATCGGAGTACACGCAGAACGAAAGCAGCCACTTCACCTTGAAATATGAAGGCCGGCAGACCCCCGAATCATTGCGTCGCGACCTGGTTTCCACCCTGGAGTCGCATTACGGCGACCTGGTGCGCGATCTGGGCGTAGCGCCGCGCGGCAGTATTGCCGTCATCCTCTACACCGACCAGGCCTTTTTCGACGTCACCCAATCACCTTCATGGGCGGGGGCGGTCAACGACGGCAAACTGCGCATTCCCGTCAACGGGATGAGTTCGGTCACGCCGGAACTGTCGCGGGTGTTGAAGCACGAACTCGCGCATTCCTTTATCAACCAGCTTTCCGGCGGACGCTGTCCGCAATGGCTGAATGAGGGCATCGCGCAGGCCATGGAGCCGAAATCATTGTCATCGCGTGGCCGCCGCCTGGCTCAACTCTTCAAGGCGCAACAGGAAATTCCCTTCAACGCGCTGGAAGGCAGCTTCATGCGCTTTTCAGGTCTGGAAGCCATGCTGGCCTACGACGAATCTCTCGCCGCCGTGCAATTCATCATCGACACCCAGGGCATGAGCGAACTGCAGCGCATTCTGCAACGGCTGGCCGAGGGAAATTCCACCGAGTCCGCTTTGCGCGCCACCACCCATGATGACTATGGCCAGCTACAGACTGATGTGGGCAAGTATTTGAGTCGTCAATACGGGGATTAGCAAGAGAGTGTGGCACCCTCTCTTTTACCTGATCTGGATCAGGCCGCCGGATCCCGGCGTCACCGCGGCTGGAGCGGGAAGTTGCGGCGCGCGCCAGGAGTCGAACACCGACACCTGGTGGACGCACGAAACCGTGCAATTCGGAGCGCAGGTCTTTTCTGATAGATACTCGCGACGAATGTCATCGACGGTGTACTGCTCCAGAGGAACGCCGGGATAGCCGCGCTGCTGGGAGCAGTAGTGCACCAGGCCGTCTTCGCAAATGTAGAGATAGCGCGCCCCGGCGCGGCAGCGCCATTGATTGGGACGGCCCTGCGCAATGTTGTCCTGGAAGCCGTTGATGCGCGTAAAGCTGCTCTTCTCCATCGCCTTCATTTCGTTGTACACCCGCCGCTCCTCGTCATTCAGCGGCTGCAGTTGCCCCGATCCGTCATGAATGATTCCGATGGTGGAGCTGAAACCCAGGCCCAGAGCCCGCCTGCCGATGGTGAGAGCGTCCTGCGGATTTTTTACCCCTCCGCCCACCACGGAATTGATGTTGACGTGGAAGTCGGCATGCTCGGCCAGCAGTTCGAGTTTTTTGTCCAGCACCTTCAGACTTTTTTTCGAGACCTCATCCGGGGTCACGTTGTCGATCGAAATCTGCAGCCACTCCAGACCGGCACGGTTAAGGCGCTGGATGCGTTCCGCCACCAGCAGATAACCGTTCGTAATCAGCCCGGCGATCATGCCCCGCTTGCGAATGCGCCGGATGATTTCATCCAGTTCAGGATGCAGCAAAGGCTCGCCACCGCTGATGGTGATGACCGAGGTTCCCAGGTCAGCGAGTTTGTCCACACGCTGAAACATGGCTTCGGTGGGAACAGGTTTGGAAAAATCGTCATACTCGTTGCAATACTCGCAGGCCAGATTACAGCGTCGGATGGGAATAATATGGGCCAGCAGGGGATGGTCGGTGGAAGCGAACGCGCCCACGATCATGCCCGCCCCCCGCAAGTTGCGGTGGAAGGCCTTCAAACGGCGGCGTACTGTGATTCGGGCGGAAGCCATGACGACTGCTTTATTAGAGCATAGAGGTGTCCCAACTGCACCGATTGGGCAGCGTTTGGTGGTATTGGTGAAGTGAATGGAGAATCTGAGAACCGGGAACTGGTAACTGCAAACTGGTTGTTGTTTCTTTCTTACTACCGTCACCCAGCACGCAAGACTCCCCCGCGGCCAGGTCAGGAAATCAACTCGTGCCCGGCTCCCAGCAGTGTCTGCAGGGCCGCCTCCGCAAATTCTTCTTTTACCAGCACGTAGTCGGTATCAAAAGTTGAGATGGCAAATATGGGGATGCCGCTTTGGGCCAGGGGGTCGATAAAAGAGGCCAGCACTCCGGTCAGCGAGAACGGGAATGGGCCTTGCAGTTCGAAGCAGGTCCAGGGCAACTCGCACTTTGTGTTTTGCGGAAGTTGACTGACAGGACAAACAATCGAGAGCTCTTCGGCGGTTCGGGTTATGGAGACGAAGGAAGCAGTTGCGATCGCTGCGGGGATCGGTGCATCGGGCGTCAGGCGGCAGATCGCGAAGGTGCCTGGGAGGCGTCGGAATTTTAGCGGCATAGTAGTCTCTGGGAATGAAAAACCAGCCAAGCTGTGCTCTGCCCGGACGGGTCCGAGACCCGTCCCCACACAGTCTCAGGCACGGCCTGCGGCTTTCATGACTGCCGCTTTGGCCAGCAGGCGAGTCGAATCCAGTGTCGGCAGCGATGACGAATCGGGTGTGACCAGCAGCGGAATTTCGGTGCACCCGAGGACTACCGCATCGCAGCCCTGGTCGCCCAGGGTCCGGATTACCTCCTGAAAATATGCCAGTGAACGAGGAGTGAACTCGGCGTTTACCAGTTCGTCCATGATGATCTGGTTGATCTTCTCCCGCGCCTGAGGTCCCGGGATGCGGTGTTCAAGGCCGGCTGCCTTCAACTTTTCCGGATAGACTGGCCCCTCCATCAGGTAGCGCGTGCCCAATACTCCTATCCGTTTGAAGTGACTTCGCTGGGCCTCACTCGCAACTTCTTGTGCAATGTGCAGCCAGGGTCGCGGGGAGCCGGGTTCGACCAGATCGAAGGCCTGGTGAATCGTGTTGTCGGGACAGATGAGGAAATCGGCCCCCGCCGCGGCCAGCTTCGCAGCCGACGAGAGCATCAGATCGGCGACGCCAGGCCAGTCGCCGGCATAGATGCAATCCATATATCGGGCCAGGGAATGAGTGTGCATCGAGACTTCGGGGTGATCGTGGGTCCCCATCAGATGCGCGCCCTCGAGCGCAATGGTGCGGTAGCAAAGCGCGGCTCCTTCCGCGCTGCAGGCCACGATGCCGATGTGCTGGGTCATACGTCCCTCTCCTATTCCTGGGCGGCCAGCTTCTCCACCTGCTGCAGCATCGTGTCCAGGTCGCGGCGCGAATAATATTTGCCTCCCACCACGACCCCAAAAATCTTGCGCGTGTTGCGGATATCATCGAGAGGATTTGCGTCCAGCAGCACCAGGTCGGCCGCGCGCTGCAGTTCCACCACTCCGTATTTGTCCATGTTGGACATGAACAGCGCCGGATTGAATGTGGCCGACTGCAAGGCCTGCAGGGGAGTGAACCCGCTCTTTACCAGCCACTCCAGTTCGTCGTGCAGACTGAATCCGGGATATACGTAAGGGTCGGGGCCGTCGCTGCCGGCCATGAACCGCACTCCGGCACTGTGCATCGCCTTGACCAGTTCCAGATCGCGGGCAGCTTCGGCCCGCAGGGCTGCAAGCTCTTCCGGCGAAGTTTTTTCGCGGAGCTTAGCCGGGTCCCACTGCTCGCGCACGGACGCGGGAACGTACTTCAGTCGAGGATCGGAGCCCAGCTCTGCATCCTCGATCCGGCTGTTGGTCTCTGTCCACACCAGTGTCGGCACCTGCCAGATGTTGCGCTGCGCCAGCTGCAGGAACAACGCGCCCGCCTTGGCCGGGTCATACGTGGCCATGATCTGCGGGCCGAGTTTCCGATAAGCGGCGTAGTCGCGCTTCTCCAATGCGGCGAGGCCCTGAGCTCGAAGTTCGTCTTCCCGGGAGGAACAGGCGAGCAGGATTCCAGTGAGGTGCTCGATACTTTTCTGCCCCGCCGTGGCCGCCTCGCGCGCGCTCGACGGAATGCGGAACGTGCCCCACGAACGGGATTTTCTCTTTTGCAGATTCCTCGGCAATTGCGAAATAAGATTCCCGGGAAACCGAGAGTATCTTGACGAAATCGAGCCCCCGCTTCTTAACTGTGTCCACCGCCTGACGCGCGTCCTCCGGAGTGTTCACCGCGATGGTCTGCCGGTCGCTCTTCCCCGCCGCCAGAAAGGGGCCGGCCAGCCGGAGATGCGGACCCAGCAGTTCTCCACTCTCGATCCGTTTGCGGCGTGCCTCAAGCACATCCGGATCGCCGCCCATGTCGCGCACGCCGGTCACGCCGTTGGCGATGTAGAGCGGGTAAATCACCTTTTCGTCCCACGCCGGGGAAATGAAGGCGCTATGCACGTGCATGTCCCACAATCCCGGGATCAGGTATTTTCCATGGGCATTGACGATCTGAATGTTCCGGCCCTGGCCGACAAAGCCCACCTTGGCCAGGCCGCTGATCCGCCCCTTCTTGATCACGAGGGTCACGCCCTGGGCGATCTCGCCGTCGCGCATGCCCACGACGTTCACATTGGTGAAAATGAGCACATCGTCAGTGCTCTTTGGCTGTTCCCCGGCCCACAGGAAAGCAGTCAGAAACAGCCCGACGATCAGAGATGCCTTCATGCCCAGGCTCCGGTGCGAATCTGGAAAATCTAAGTGTGGGCCACGGCTGCGTCAAACAAATTCAGGAACGTCAGCTTTTTCTCCGCGGGAAGGAAGGATGCTTCGAAAGAATTCCTCGCCAGCTCCCGCAGGTGCTCTTCGGTAAAACCGAAAGACTGCTGGGCCAGTTGATACTCCCGTGCCAGAGAAGTACGAAACATGGCGGGATCGTCAGTGTTGAGCGTAATCATAAGTCCCTGGTCAAAGTACTGGCGGACGGGATGAGCGCTCAACGACGGACAGGAGCCGGTGCGCACATTGCTGGTAAGGCAAATCTCCACCGGGACCTGCCGGGTGGAAAGCTCTTCCACCAGTTCCGGGTCCTGCGCGGCGGTGAGTCCATGTCCGATGCGTTCGGCGCGGAGATTGAGCGCGCCCCAGACCGATTCCGGCCCTGCATTTTCGCCGGCGTGGGCGGTCAGATGGAGTCCGTTCTCGGCGGCATAGGCGTAAGCATCGCGAAACAACTCGGGCGGGCCCTTCTGCTCGTCGCCACCCAGGCCGATTGCCACAACATTCCGTTCCCGGTGGCGCACCGCGACCTCGAAGACCTCGCGGGCCGAAGCCGGGCCGAACTGGCGTACCGCATCGAAGATCCACAACAGCGAAACGCCGAAATCGCGCTCGCCGTTTTTGCGGCCTCGATCCAGGCCTTCGAAGATCGCCCCGAAATCCTGCTTGCGCCACAGGCAAACCCCGACCGACACATAGACCTCCGCATGCAGCACGTTCTGCGCTTTAAGCCTTTCCATCAGGCGGTAGGTGATGAGTTCGTAGTCGTCGGCGGTTTTCAGGTCCTCGGTCACCGCCTTGAACGCCATGAGGAAGCCATTGAAATCCTGGTAGCTGTAGAGCTGCTCGATCTCAGCGAGGTTGCTGGTTTTGCCGCGGCGCTGTCGCAGTTCGAGCAGGGTGCCGGGGTCGATCGCACCTTCAAGATGAAGATGCAGTTCGGCTTTGGGCAGGGTAACAATGAACGAACTGGGCTGCGAAGCCATACTCTTCTGATTGTAGATTGAAGATCGAAGGTTTGCAGGAGAAACGGCGGCCATTAAATCTGAGAACTGAGATCTGAAAACTGACTACTGAGCGTTGCCCTGCCAGACGTTGCAAAAGCAGATCTGTTTCGGGGGGAGCTCTCAGCCATCTCGCGTGGTTCTGCCTCTGTCACTAGCCTCTGTTTTTAGCAAATTCGCTGTGATGGCGGCTGTAGAAGATGTAAATGGCCAGGCCGATCGCCAGCCAGATGACAAAACGCAGCCATGTAATCACGGTCAGTCCAGTCATGAGCCCGCCACACAACAACACCGAGATCAGCGGAAACCAGGGAACAAACGGAACGCGGAAGGTGCGCGGGCGATCGGGCTGGCGGCGGCGCAGAAAAATGACGCCAACGATACCAGGACGAAGGCGAACAGCGTACCGATATTCGACAGGTCGGCGGCATCCCCGATGTCCACCAGTCCAGCCGGGATCCCCACCGCGAAGCAGGCAATCCAGGTGGACCAGTAAGGAGTCTTGAACTTGGGATGCACAGCGGAAAAAAGTTTGGGCAGCAGGCCGTCGCGCGACATGGCGTACCAGATGCGCGCCTGCCCGTACTGAAAGACCAGCAGCGAGGAAATCATGCCGGTGAGGGCGCCCACTACGATCACCGAGCGGAAGAACGGGTGCGCGCCCAGGTATTTCAACGCGTAGGCCACAGGCGCTTCCGCGGCTTCGCCGGAAACAAAAGTGGTGTACTTCATCATGCCCAGCAGCACGATGGCAACGCCGACATAAAGAATGGTACAGATGATCAGCGAAGCGATAATACCGAAGGGCAGGTCGCGCTGCGGCATCTTACATTCTTCGGCCGCGGTGGATACGGAATCGAAGCCGATGTAAGTGAAAAACACGATGGCGCCGCCCGTAATAATCCCGGCAAACCCGGAGGGAGCGAACGGCGTCCAGTTGGCCTTGTTCACCAGCATCCCGCCCACCACCAGGAAGGTGAGGATGGCGCCGATCTTGATCATCACCATCACGTTGTTGGCGCCCGCCGATTCCTTCACGCCCCGCACCAGCAGCAGAGTGAGAATAAATACGATCAGGAAACCAGGCAGGTTGAAATAGGCGCCGGTCCAGTGCCCCGAAGCCCAGACCGGACTTGCCCACTCATTAGGCAGGTTGAGCCCGAAGGCCGCGAGTTGCGCTTTGGCATATCCGCTGAAGCCGACCGCGACGGCTACGTTGCTCACCACATATTCCAGAATCAGGTCCCAGCCGATGATCCAGGCGAAAATCTCGCCCAGCGTGGCGTAAGAGTAGGTGTAGGCGCTGCCTGCGATTGGAATCATCGAGGCCAGTTCGGCATAGCACAGGCCGGCAAAACTGCAGGCCACCGCCACCAGCAGAAACGAGATTGCGATAGAAGGTCCGGCGGGCGGACGCCCGTGCATCAACGCACCCGCAGTGGTACCGGTGCGCAGGAACGTGCTCAGCAGGTCCAGAACCTGCGCGTGCAGGATGGATGGCGCTTCGAAGTGCTCTCCCGCCGCCGCCGTGCCGGTGAGCACGAATATCCCCGAGCCAATGATCGCGCCGATTCCGAGCGCGGTCAGCGACCACGGACCGAGCGTCTTTTTAAGACGATGTCCCGGCTCGTCGGCTTCCGCGATCAACTTGTCGATTGACTTGCAGCAGAGCAGCTGGTTGTCAGAGGTGCGGGCCGTTGGTGGTTGTGCCAAAGGGTTTTGGTCTCCTGTAGCTTCTGACGTCAGCACCGGCATTGGGCGCCTGGCACTTAGCCAGTGAACGCGATCATGCGCTCACCGCTCATTGCCAGGCGCGGTCCTTACCGTTTCGCTGTGCCGCGCGCCATCTTCTTGACTTTGCGCTTGGCCGAACCGCGAGCATGTTCGCGGGGCTTGAGCGGATTTTCCGTCTTGCGCTTCTTGCGCGACGCCCGCTTGCTCTTCTTGCGTTCTTCCTTGCTCAGTGTGCTTGTGTTTGCCATGAGTGCTGTGTGTTTCTCCTTAAAAAATCGCTGCTGGTCGCTGGCTTCTAGCCAAAACACGAAGGTCCGCGGTTCTAGCTGGAAGCTGGCTTTTCTGGTGCTACTTCTTTTCGCCCTTTCGGGGCTGCGTCATTTCCTGCTCGTCCCCAGAGCTTGCGCCCTGGGCTACATTCCTGCGCCGCTACGCGGCTAGAAGCCAGGAGCTAGCCGCTAGAAGCTGCTCTCAGACTCCCTCCAGCTGCGCGTACTTCTCCACCAGCTTCTTCAAACCGAAGCGAGGGAATTGTACCGTAATCTTGGCCTCTTCACCTTCTCCTTCGCGCTGGTACACCGTGCCTTCGCCATATTTCGGATGGCGGACCTTCTGTCCCGGACGGAAGCCCCTCCTGCCTCTGGGGGGCTCGACCGGCACTTTGGGCACGCTGAATTTCTTGCCTCGCGAGGCGAAAAAGTCGGCAATATTCTCGATGGAGTTGTAGGCCTTGCCGGAATAAGGCGCCGCCGGAGTGCGCGCCTTCTGCTGACTGGTCCAGGCTGCGCTTTGATCTTCATCTTCATAAGCGTAGTGGGAGGATTCGTGCTCGAATGCCTGCTCGTGTGGTCGCGGGCGACTGGCCCGCGAATATCCGAACGCGGGCGAGTCGCCCGCGGCCACACGACCTCTTCCTGGTCTTTCCCAGGTCCTCCACCAGCTCCACCGGAATCTCTTCCAGAAAACGCGACGGGATACTGGCTTCGGGCAGGTCGGTGCCATAGCGGCGGCGATAGACGGCTCGGGTCAGAACCAGCGTGTCCATGGCCCGGGTCATGCCGACGTAGCAGAGCCGGCGTTCTTCTTCGATATCGTCGGGCTGCAGGAAAGTCCGCGAATGCGGGAACAGTCCTTCTTCCAGGCCCCCGAGAAAAACCAGTGGAAATTCCAGGCCCTTGGCAGCGTGCAAAGTCATGAGCGTGATCTGGGCGCGCTCGTCATACGCATCGGCGTCGCTGACCAGGGCGGCGTGGTCGAGAAACTGGTCGAGCGTCTCACCTCGGTCCCGCGAATCCATGGCGGCGTTCACCAGTTCGCGCAGGTTCTCAACCCGGGAGTAGGCTTCAGGCGTGTCTTCTTCCTCCAGCAGCCTGATGTAACCGGTGCGGTCAATGAGAAATTTCAGGATATCGGCGGTGCTGGGACTCGCACTTGTAGCGCCGGCATCCTGCGGGCTGTCCTGGAGGCGTCCCGCCTCCACCTCTTCGGCGAGCGGGCTGACCGCCCGCTCCAGTGCCGGCGGGACGCCGGCGCTACCTTCGTCGGCCGTTCCCAGGTCACCCCCGAAATCGAATGAGAAGTTGTCGGGACTGAAATCGGTGTCGTCCTCAACCGGAGAAAGATCATCCCCCCGCTCAGCCTCAACCCCTGCCGTTTCTTCCAGTCGCTCCGCAATCGTACCCGCCAGGATGGCGCGCCCGTCTTCAATGATGTTGGCGAATGTCTTGAGGGCAGCCACCGCCCGCTGGGGCAGTAACTGGCGCTTGATCACCTCCCCAATCGCCCCCCACAGCGAAAGGCCGGTCTCGAGCGCAACCCGTTCCAGGGTCTCAATACTGGTTTTGCCGATTCCGCGGACCGGCGTGTTGATGACGCGCAGCAGCGCGATAGAGTCATCCGGGTTATGGATGACCTTGAGGTACGAAATCATGTCCTTGATTTCGGCGCGTTCGTAAAACGAGAAGCCTCCGACTACGTGGTACTTCAGACTGTAGCGGCGCATGGCTTCTTCATAGAGCCGGGACTGCGAGTTGGTGCGGTAGAGCACGGCGGCCCGCGCACTCTCGCCCTGGCCCTGGTCAACGGCTTCGCGCAAATATTTCGAGATGTAGTCGGCGGCAAAGAGAGACTCGTTTTCGCCGTCCGGAGCTTCGTAGTACCCGATCCTGGAGCCTCCCTGGCGTTCCGTCCACAGGTTCTTGCCCTTGCGCTTGAGATTGTTCGCGACCACCGCCGACGCGCCCTGCAGGATGTTCTGGGTCGAGCGGTAGTTCTGTTCCAGGCGGATGATCCTGGCCTCGGGAAAATCCTTCTCAAACTCCAGAATGTTGCGGATGTCGGCGCCCCGCCAGGAATAAATCGACTGATCCTCATCGCCTACGGCGCAGATATTGTGATGAGTGCCGGCCAGCAACCGCATCAGTTCGTACTGCGGGCGGTTGGTGTCCTGATATTCGTCGATCATCACGTACTGGTAGCGGCGGTTGTAATAATCGCGAACCGCCGGGACTGCCTTCAGCAGCCTTACGGTTTCAAGAAGAAGATCGTCAAAATCGAGAGCGTTGGCCTTGCGCAGCTCCTTGCGATATTCCTCGTAAATGTGAGCCACTTTTTCCGTCTTGGGATCGCCCGACTGCAGATAAACCTCCTGCGGATCGAGCATGTGGTTCTTGGCCCACGAAATGTGGGAGAGGATGGAGCGCGGCGTGGTCTGTTTGTCGTCAATGCCCAGCCGGCGCATCACCGACTTCACCAGTTGCTGCTGGTCAGATTCGTCATAAATCACGAAGCTTTTGGTCAGCCCGATCGGCGGCTGGCCCGGAACGGCGGACGGGATGCGCAGTTGTTCAATGTCCCGCCGCAGCACCCGCACGCAGAAAGAGTGAAAGGTTGAAATCGTCGGCTTGGCGATGGAGAGGCCGCCCACCAGCTTATCCACGCGCTCGACCATTTCCTGCGCGGCCTTGTTGGTAAAGGTCATGGCCAGAATGGCTTCAGGCATCACGCCCAGGTTTTCGATGAGATAGGCGATGCGGTAGGTGATGACCCGCGTCTTGCCGCTGCCCGCCCCTGCCAGTATGAGGACCGGGCCCTCCGTGGTCTCAACGGCGGCCCGTTGCTGCGGATTGAGCTTGTCGAGAAAAGACAAATGTGGAACGGCTCCAGGGTTCACTGCTTGAATTTTACCTGCTTTGGCGGGGGCTATCCTGTTTTCACTGCCGCACGATCGCCTTTGCATTCCTCGCATGGGCAAACATCGCGCAGAAACTGCCAGGAATAAATGCCCAGCTCGTGGCCATCATTCCAGTGAAACTTGATCGCGTATTTGCCCACGGCCTCGGCCGACAGCGGCTTGGCCGCCTCCTTGAACATGGGAAGCGCGCCAGGCGCGAGTTTCGGCCGTTCGCCCGGCTTGCGGCCCGACTTGCCGCGCTCGTCGTCACATAGAGCGCATGGACAGGCATCGCGCAGGAAAGGGAAGTAATAGTGCGAGCGGTGGCCGTCCTTCCACTCGATATCCACGCCGCTGCCAGTAGTCAGGTTCACTTTGACCGACTTGGGATCGGGCGGCGAGGGCATGATTTCAGTATCGCACAAGAAAATCCCGGCATTCCCGTTTTGGAAGGCAACGCGAATCCGTTGTGACGGATGACCGTGACTGGCGCGAGCCAGAAGAAATAGACTCCGTGCGGGCCCGTAGTGTAATGGGAACACAGCACCCTGCGACGGTCGCAAATGCGGGTTCGAATCCCGTCGGGTCCACGCTCCTAATGAGCGCCGGTTCTGCGGGAGCTAATGCAGGGATAAGATCCGGTCAGAATGGCAACTTGACTCCGTCACAACGTGACTTATACGAAGATGTCGCAGGGTGCTGTAATGCCCAGGATTAAAGGCGGCCCCGAACTCTTTCGGGGCCGTACCTTTTTTCAGCTCCGCCGATCTCATTCCACCTTGAACCGCATGGTCAGGCTGGCCGTCACCGCAATTTTCCCCAGGGCCCGGGTGGTGAAGTTGTCGAAAGGGCAGGAAATCCGGTAAAATCTATGTTTTACACATCAAGTTCTGAACTTACCTGGAGCAGTCAATGGCACAAGTATGTGAGATCTGCGGCAAGGGGCCGCAATTCGGAAACAATATCAGCCACGCCCATAACATCACCAAGCGGCGCTGGAATGTGAACCTGCGTCCGGTGCACGCCAAAGTGGGCGCCGCCACCAGGCGCATCCGCGTCTGCACTTCCTGCCTGAAAAGCGGCAAAGTCGTCAAAGCCTAAGAGCGGAATTCGAATCCCTACTTCTTGATGGCGTCATCCTGAACGGCCTTCAGGCCGTGACGGATCTGGCGTGGGCCCGCTGAGACCCGGCCAGCCCCTGCGCGCCTTGCTGCGTTTTAATATATCGTGATACGATATATAATACACATGGAAGACACTCTCGCTCTCTCCGACTACCGGGCATTGGCCGAGTTGCGCCATCAGATCCGCCGCTTCCTTCACTTCAGCGAACAGGCAGCGCGGAAAATGCGGCTGGAACCGCAACAGCACCAGCTGATGCTGGCCCTCAAGGGACTACCGGACGGGCTGCACCCGACGATTGGAACGCTGGCCGAGCGGTTGCAGCTGCAGCACCACAGCACAGTTGAACTGGTGAACCGCCTTTCCGCCGGAGGCCTGGTGCGGCGAAGCCGGGCGGGGGATGACCGTCGTCAGGTCCTGCTGGGGCTTACCGCCAAAGGCGAAAAAGTACTTCGCGAATTGTCCATGGGGCACAAAGCCGAGTTGCGCACCCAGGGTCCGGCACTGGTGGCCGCCCTGGAACGGGCCATGCGGCCGACGAAAGGTGCTCAACCTCTGCCACCGAAAAGTCCTTCGAGACGATTCGGGGAAACAGGCTAGAGGTGACGGAGCCGAACGAGAAAGAAATTTCCGGAGATAGCGCGGGCCGCGAAGCCCGCCCAACGATCGCGGCCACGGGCGCACAGGTTGGCGACACAACTCTGGCCGAGCCTGCCCAATTCCGCATGGTGCTGGTCTCCTTCCTGGCCGCGGCGATTGGCCTGATTGCCGGCGGTATCGCGTTTCTCCTGTACCGGCTGATCGGACTGTTGACCAACATTTCCTTCTACGGCCGCTTCGTGGCCGACTTTACCAGCGCCCGTCACAATCATCTGGGGCTGTGGGTCATTCCGATTCCGGTCATCGGAGGGCTCATCGTCGGAGTCATGGCGAAGTATGGGTCATCGAAAATCAGGGGACACGGCATTCCCGAGGCCATGGAAGCGGTGCTGTTCAATCGCAGCCGCATTCAGCCGCGGGTGGCGATTCTCAAGCCCATCTCGGCGGCCATCGCGATTGGAACCGGTGGCCCCTTCGGCGCCGAAGGTCCCATCATTCAGACCGGCGGCGCCGTGGGATCGCTGGTCGGGCAGATCTTTCACACTACGGCGTCGGAGCGCAAGGTACTGCTGGCCTGTGGCGCGGCCGCCGGCATGTCCGCGACCTTCAATACGCCCATTGCGGGCGTGATTCTTGCCATCGAACTGCTGCTCTTCGAGTTCAAAGCGCGATCGTTTATTCCCCTGGTTGTAGCCAGCACCCTGGCCACCGCCGTTCACATGCAACTGCTGGGCGCGGGCCCGATGTTCACGGTTACGGCCATGGATTTCGGCGTCCCCAGCGCCCTGCCGTTTTACCTGGTGCTGGGAGTGATTTGCGGTCTGGCGGCCGTGGGCTTCAGCAAGTTGCTTTATTGGACCGAAGACCTGTTCGAGAAGCTGCCCATTGACCAACTCTGGTGGCCCGCAATCGGGGCCCTGGGACTCGGCATTATCGGATACTTCGTTCCCCGGGTGCTGGGCGTCGGCTATGACACCATCAGCGACATTCTGAATGCCAATCTCGCAATGAAGGTGCTGATCGTGGTGATGCTGGCCAAGGCCGTGGCGCTGGTAATTTCGCTGGGTTCGGGAACGTCGGGCGGCCTGCTCGCGCCCATGTTCATGTCGAGCGCCGCGCTGGGCGGAGTATTTGCCATGGGGATGAATGAGGCTTTCCCCGCCGCCCACCTCTCAGCCGGGGCCTTTGCTCTGGTGGCCATGGGCGCGGTGTTTGGGGCGGCCTCGCGGGCCGCGTTCTCTTTTATCGTCTTTGCCTTCGAGATTACCCGCGACTACAACTCGGTATTGCCCCTGATGCTGGTCACCGTAATTGCCGACGGAGTTGCCATCCTGCTCATGCCCAAGGCTTCCATCATGACCGAGAAGCTGGTCCGGCGGGGATTGCGCATCCACCAGGACTACGAAGCCGATGTGCTGCAGCAGATGGTGGTGTCGGAAACCATGGACCGCGAAGCGCCCGTTCTTCCCGCCGAGATGCCGGTACGCGAATTGGCCGAACGCATTGCCCGTCACGAACCGGAAGTGAGCCGCCACCAGGGGATGCTGCTTATGGATGCAGAAAACAGGTTAGTGGGAATCATCACCCGCGGCGATGTCTTGCGCTCGCTTGACGAAGATCCTTCCGGCGCCATGCCTTTGCTCGAAGCGGGAAGCCGCAAAGTGATCGTGACCTATCCTGACGAAACCTTGCATGAGGCCGCCGCGAAAATGCTGCGCAATAATATCGGCCGTCTGCCGGTGGTGGACCGCAAAGATCCGCAGCTCGTGGTTGGCTATCTGGGAAGGCCGGGAATCATGGCGGCGCGGCTGCACCGGCTGGATGAGGAACACGTGCGCGAGCCGGGCTGGGTGAAGCGCTTCCAGTAACGTGCCTTCACTCGTTTATGGCGTCATCCTGAACGGCCTTCAGGCCGTGAAGGATCTGGCGTGGGTCAGCGTGAACCCGGGTTACCGGCTTGTACAGATCCTGCCATTCTGCCGCCAGATCGTGCCAGTGCGGGTTCATTGCCTCAATTAGCGCGATCTTCTTGCTGCGCCGCCAGCCTTTGATTTCCTTCTCCCGGGCAATCGCCTCCGCCGGATAGACAAACATTTCGTAATAGGCCAGGCGAGTCAAATTGTAGCGACTTGTAAAACCCGTGCCGAGTTTGCTCTTGTGCTCGAACACGCGGCGCGGCAGGTTGCCGGTTATGCCTGTATAAAGCACGTGCGAGCGAGGTCCGTTGGTCATGATGTAAACGTAGAAGTGTTTCGGCTTTCTCATGGCGTGCCTTTTCAGGACATTGTGAATGATCCCGGCAAGCGTGTCTGTGACGAACGTCGGCCGCCCACAGGGCTGCGCCGCTTGCACGCCAGATCCTTCACCCGGCTGAAGCCGGGTTCAGGATGACGCTCTACTTTGCGGCAGGCCGACCATCGCTTCGGATCACTCCTTGATGGCGTCATCCTGAACGGCCTTCAGGCCGTGAAGGATCTGGCGTGGGTCAGCGGAGAGCCATCGCCGTGGAGTGTTTCGGCTTCCTCATGGCGTGCCTTTTCCGGGGCATTGTGAATGATCCCGGCAAGCGTGTCTGTGACGAACGTCACCGGCCGCCCACAGAGCTGCGCTGCTGCACGCCAGATCCTTCACCCGGCTGAAGCCGGGTTCAGGATGACGCCGGTTCTTATCTAGGGTTTGGATTGAAGCGCGCTCGCGCTCGACCCTCTTCTGCGCCGCTGCGATCAGCGGTCGAAGCGCCTGCACGGACACGCCCAGAGTCCCGCCGGAGAAGCCGTCAATGTAGGCTTCGTTGATGCCGATGACCTGGCCTTGCGAGTTGAAGACGGGGCCGCCGCTGCCGCCGTGGGCGGTAGGAGCGTCGTAGATGAGCTTGTCCCCAACCACGTCTCCCAAATGTCCGCAGGTGGCCGACGGGCGGATCAGTGACAGCGCTGCCAGTTCATTGGCCGCGCCAATGTCATCGCGGCGGTAAGCCAGGCGCTCGTAAACTGCCGGCGGCGATTTCGCCACCATCCCCAGCACGCCCATGGGGTATCCAACTACCGCGACCAGTTCCCCTGGATTCGAAACCCGCTCGGCCAGCGGCAGAGGGCGAAGGCGGCTGATGGCTTGCGAATTTTCCACGTGCAGCACAGCCAGGTCCCCGGTCGCGGACAGCACGAGAGGCGTGATATCCACCGGAAGCGGGAATCCTGGAAAAAAGGCGACAAGCTTTTCCAGCACTGGCTTGGCCCCCCGGCTGATCAGGGCATCGGCTTCGGAGTCTCCGTACCAGGGCTCGGCCACGTGACGGTTGGTGGCCAGCAGTCCTTCCGCCACCACGAAGCCGGTCCCGGAAATACGGGCGCGCAGAGCGGGTCGCCGTCCCGGCATGGCGACCTGGTAAATGCCATAGATGTAGCAGATGGAATTGCGATAGCGGTTCAGGACCAGGGCCGGCATGGCCTGCTCCTGCTTCAGTTCATCCACATCGCGGGTAAGCTGTCGCAGTTCGTCCTGGTGGTCGTTGGCGATGACCGGGCGAACCGGGGTCGGCGCCGGTAATGGCAGCGGGGCAGGCGGGGCGTAGTAGTGGGCCATGACCCCGGTCCCGATGATCAGGAACAGGCCCAGCACGACCTCCACCAGCCGTGCCCAGGTGGTGCAGACCGGCTCTTCTTCCGGCGAATGCTGGTTCTCGATCATGAGGACGAACCGGCTGCCGCGGCAAATTGGGGGAGGGAAATGCGTGTCCGCCGGGCGCGCCTGTGACCTACTATCTTGGGGCCTGAAGGCAGGCTCTTCTAGGGTACGGAAGGTGATGTACGGGTGGACCTAAGGCTCTTTAATACCCAGGCGTTGGGACATCTCCTCGTAGAGAAAGCCCTCGCCCACGCGGTAGGGTTGCACCCACTCGCCGTCGATGACAAATTGCGGAATGGCGCGCTTTCCGGTGCGGGCTACGACTTCCTCCGCGGCACCGGGCGTGCTTTCGATGTCAACCTCTTTAAATGGAATGCCATGCCCCTGCAGGAAGCGCTTGGCCACCCGGCAGTCGGGACACCAGAGAGATGAATAGACCACAAGTTCCATAGGGATTTCTTTGCGCCCTTTGCGCGATCTTTCTTTGCGTCCTTTGCGGTAAAGCCTTTGACCGCAAAGAGCGCAAAGGACTTCGCAAAGTTCGCAAAGAAAAACAAAGCCGCCAGCACGAGCTGACGGCTGAAAGTTGACGGCTAAAGCTAGTTCTCGTACAACAGCACGCCTTCGGCCTTCTCCGAGTCCACCGGACGGTAGTAAAGCTTCTGTCCGTCCAGGAAGACTTCGATGAACGCCGGGCGGGTCGTGATGGTGCCCTGGATCAGCGCCTCCGACAGCGGGTCTTCAATGTACTTCTGCAAGGCCCGCCGCAGGGGGCGAGCACCGTAGCTGCGGTCGCCCACGGTCTGGCTCAGGATCCACTTCTTGGCCTCATCGGTGACCGTAACCGTGATCGACTTCTGGGCCAGGTTCTGGTTCAACAGGCTGACCATGAGTTCCAGAATCTGGATCAGGTCCTGCTCGCTCAGCGCCGTGAACAGGATGATTTCATCCAGCCGGTTGAGGAATTCCGGATTGAAGGTGCGTTTCACTTCGCCCTTGACCAGGTCCTCTACCTTGCCCGAAATCATGTCCTCGTTGCTGGACTGGAAACCCAGGCCCTCGCGCTTCTGCAAGTGCCGGGCGCCGATGTTCGAGGTCATGATGATGATCGTGTTCTTGAAGTCCACCGTGTTGCCCAGGCCGTCGGTGAGCTGGCCGTCTTCAAACACCTGCAACAGGATATTGAAGACATCCGGGTGCGCCTTCTCGACTTCGTCGAGCAGGACGACGGAGTACGGTGCGCGCTTTACGCGCTCGGTGAGCTGCCCGCCTTCTTCGTAGCCGACGTATCCCGGAGGCGAGCCGATCAGCTTCGAGACCGAATGCTTTTCCATGAACTCGGACATATCGAAGCGCACCAGCGACTTCTCGCTGCCGAACATGAACTGGGCCAGGGTGCGCGCGACTTCGGTTTTGCCGACGCCCGTGGGTCCAAGGAACAGGAAGGAGCCGATCGGCCGGTTGGGGCTCTTCAGGCCGGCGCGACTGCGGCGGATGGCGCGGGCCAGGGCGATGATGGCCTTGTCCTGCGAGATGATCCGCTTGTGCAGCTCTTCTTCGATGCGCAGCAGCTTCTGCGACTCTTCTTCCTTTATTGAGGTGATGGGGACGCCGGTCCAGCGCGATACCACGTCCTCGATGTCCTCCCGACCGACAACGCCGGTGGAGGATTCATCGAGGTGGTATTTTTCGCGAAGAGCGCGCAGGTTCTCGCGCTCCTTGCGTTCCTCATCCGAGTAGAAGCGCGCCTTCTCGAACTCGTGGTTCGCGATGGCGTTCTCCATACGGTGGACGATGAACTTGATGCGCTTCTGGACTTCCGTAATTTCTTCCGGCAGCGAAGTCTGGCGCAGCTTGACCCGCGCTCCGGCTTCGTCGATCAGGTCGATGGCCTTGTCCGGCAGAAAGCGGTCCGGAATATAACGGTTCGAGTGCGATACCGCGAAGTTGATGGACTCGTCAGTGTAAGTGACCGCGTGGAACTTCTCGTACCGGTCTTTGATTCCGAACAGAATCTTGGTGGCGTTGGCTTCGTCCGGCGGCGGAACTTTTACCGCCTGGAAACGGCGCTCCAGCGAACGATCCTTTTCGATGGACTTGCGATACTCGCCCGGCGTGGTGGCCCCGATGCACTGGATTTCACCGCGTGACAATGCCGGCTTCAGGATGTTGGCGGCATCGAGCGAGCCTTCCGCCGAGCCTGCGCCCACCAGGGTATGCAACTCGTCGATGAAGATGATCGAGTTCTGCGATTCCATCAACTCCTTCATGATGGTCTTCAGCCGCTCTTCAAACTGGCCGCGATACTTGGTGCCCGCGACAATCAACGAGAGGTCGAGTCCCAGAATGCGCTTGTCGGCCAGGAACGACGGCACTTCTCCGTCGGCGATGCGCTGCGCCAGCCCTTCGACGATGGCGGTCTTGCCCACGCCAGGCTCGCCGATCAGCACCGGGTTGTTCTTGGTGCGGCGGCACAGAATCTGGATGACGCGTTCGAGCTCTCCGTCGCGTCCGACCAGCGGATCGAGCTGGTTGTCCATGGCGGCCTGGGTCAGGTCGCGGGAAAATTCGCTGAGCAGCGAAGACTCGCGCTGCCGCTGTGGCGCCGACTTCTCCTGGCTGCTGCGCGCCAGTTCCTCACGAATGGTCGATAGCCTCAAGCCGCGTTCATGCAGGATTTCAGCCGCAAAACACTTCTCTTCTCTTAGTAAGCCCAACAACAAGTGCTCGGTCCCGATGTGCTTGTGCGAAAGCCGCTCCGCCTCTTCCGCGGCATAGGCCAGCACCCGCTTGCACTCATTACTTAATGGCAGATCCACCGAGGTCGAGACTTTTTCCCGGATGGTGGTGTGTCCTTCGATCTGCTTGCGAATGGATTCAACTGAAGCGTGCGAACGCAGAAAGCGATTGGTCAGGGCTTTGTCTTCGCGCAACAGTCCAAGCAGCAGGTGCTCCGTCTCAATATAAGGAGACCCGAACTGGCTGGCTTCGTAGCGCGCAAAAAAGATGACGCGCCTTGCTTTTTCCGTATAACGTTCAAACATAAAGCCCTACCCCCCTTGGCTCTACTGAGGACCGAGGTTTCTGCTTACGGCCCGAACCCTGGGAAACCAACTGCCCTCATCATTATTGCAATCTATCTGCCAACCCGTCTATGGCCCGGAAGCGCCGGTAGAACCTCCGCTCCGTTACCAAAGGCATCCCCGAGCAATCAACTGAGAACCGAGAACCGTGAACTGGCAACTGACTTCATCTCTTCGCGTCGTTTCCCTTTCGGAACTCCGGCCGCACTCTGCCAATTCCTGTCACCTCTAGCCGGAAAGCGTCTCCGGCGCGACTTCCTCCACCTTCCCGCGCTGCAAACGCAACACCCGGTGGCAGCGGCGCGCGAAGGCAAAATTGTGGGTGGCAATAAGAGAGGTTAGCTGGTAGTCGCGATGTAGCCGGGCGATCAATTCAAAAACCGAGTCCGCTGTGCGGCTGTCGAGATCTCCGGTGGGCTCATCCGCCAGCAAAAGCTTCGGCTGGGTGATAAGTGCCCGGGCCAGAGCCACTCGCTGCTGCTCACCGCCGGAAAGTTCTCCCGCCCGGTGATGCGAGCGCTGCTCCAGTCCGACCTCGTGCAGCCACCGCGAAGCTTCCCCCTCCGCCTTCTGCCGGGCCAGACCCCTAAGCAGAAGCGGCATGGCCACGTTTTCCAGTGCCGTGAATTCCGGCAGCAGGTAGTGGAACTGCCAGACGAAACCGAGTTCATGATTGCGGAACCCGGCCGCGTCATCTTCTGAGAGCGAACTCAATCGCAAGTGGGCGCAGTATACGTCACCCGAAGAAGCACGATCAAGAGCGCCGAGGATGTGTAACAAGGTACTCTTGCCCGAGCCTGACTCGCCCACGATGGCCAGCATTTCCCCCTTGGCCACCTCAAACGACAAATTGTCAAAGAGCACCAGGTCCGACTCGCCCGAGCGAAAGACTTTTTTCAGACCTTCGACGCGCAGCATCGTTTCCTGTTCAATTAGATGCAAAAGTCCGGCTCCTCGGCTCAAACCGCAACTGCCTGCCATAGCTCTCAGCTATCCGCAAGCGCAACCTCTCATTAAAGCATGAACGCCGGGCCGAAAACCTCCTGCTCCCTCTTTGGGAATGCTTATGAAGCAAACCTTAAGCCCAATTTTCGCGAATTACGACATGACCATGGTCACTACGCTGGCCCAGGGGTCACTCGTAGCGCAATGCTTCCGCGGGGAGAATCCGCGCTGCCGACCAGGAGGGATACAACGTGGCGATCAGGGAAATCCCGATGGCCACCAGCGCGACCAACGCGCCATCGATGGCGCGCGGAGCAAAGGGAACGTAGTCGATGGAATAAACTTCGGGAGCCAGCGACAGCAGATGGTAGTGGCCTCCCGCCCAGGACAGCGCGTAGCCGAGCGCCAACCCGATCGCCGTGCCAATCACTCCAATCAACAAACCTTGGGTGATAAACAACCGCCGCACCTGCGATTTGCGCGTGCCCATGGACATCAGCACCGCGATGTCGCGCGTCTTCTCCATCACCATCATGGTGAGTGAAATCAGAATATTCAGCGCGGCGACGAAGACAATCAGTCCGATGGTGATGAAGGTCACCAGCCGCTCCAGCCTCAAGGCGCGGAAGAGCGCCTTGTTCTGCTCCATCCAGTTGGTGGCCATGAAACCTTTGCCGGCGGCCTGTTCGAGCTGCCGCGAAATCTTTCCCGCCTGGTAAATGTCGTCCACCTTGAACTCGAGCACCGTGATCTGGTCGCCCAGGCCTTCCAGATTTTGCGTGTCAGAGAGACGGGCAAAGGCCCACGAACTGTCATAGTCGAAGAAGCCGGAGTTGAAAATCCCCACCACGCGGAAGCGGCTGTACTTCGGAACCAGCCCAAACGGTGTAAGTTCTCCCTGCGGACTCGTGACCAGCACCACCGAGTTCAGCGTGGCGTCCAGGTCTTCGGCAATGTCCTTGCCCAGAACGATCGGCGGCATGGCAGCGATGCGCTCCTGCACCGCGTTCAGATCGTCAGGAGAGTTCGTGGCCGATGCGTCGTGTGGGGCGGGTCTCAGACCCGCCCAGGCCGGGTCGAAGACCCGGCTCCGCGTCCAGCGGATCCATCGATCCAATCTTCACCGTGTTCAGCAGATCGCTTACCTTGCGCTCATACGCAGGAATCATCCCTTTCAGCACCGCCCCGCGGGCCCGTGGTCCTCTCGAGATCAATACCTGTTCGTAAATTGCAGGCGCAGTGCCGATCACATGGGGCTGTTTTGACAAGCGCTCCATCAGCGGACGCCAGTTCTTGATACCGTCGCTCTCCACCCGCAGGAGATTGATGTGCGAGGTCGAACCCAGCAGGCGGTCCTGCAGGTCCTGGCGGAAGCCGTTGTTGATGGCGAGAGCGACGATCAGCGAAGCTACTCCCGCGGCGACGCCGGCGATCGAGATGCCGGTGATCACGCCGATCACGGCCTGTCGGCGTTTGGCGCGAAGATAGCGGGTGGCGATGAAGAATTCGAAGCGCATGGAGGAAGCTGTCAGCCGTCAGCTATCAGCTTTCAGCCAGACCGAATTATAGCTGCCCGTGCGCGGCTGAACTCGAATCTGGCCTCATTCCCCGCAGGCTCGATCGGTCAAGGCATGGGATGCGGAATGATGGGCCGCACTTCGATCGAACCCCAGCGAGCCGAAGGAATCCTCGCTGCGATGGCGATGGCGTCCTGCTGATCCTTGGCTTCGATCAGGTAATAGCCGCCCAACTGCTCTTTGGTTTCGGCGAAAGGTCCGTCGGTGACCATGCTCTTACCGTCGCGCACCCGCACGGTCGCGGCCTTCGAGGTTAGGTCCAATTCGTTCGCGCCGCGGAGGTGTCCGCTCTGGTGGATACTCTGGGTAAAGGCCCCATATTCACCCAGCACACTTTCCCGTTCCGGCGAGCCGATTTTGTCCCAGCGGTTTTCGTTACCGTAGATCAATAGCAGATATTGCATTTTTACCAGGCCTCCTTGACAGTACTACCTGTTAGTCGAACGGGAAGCCCCGTTATCGACCCTTGCCGAATAAATTTTCCCGGGGCACGACCGCCGGCACCCTCCGCCGATACTCCCGGTACTCTGCGCCGAAGCGCTGTTCAAGCTCTTGATCTTCCAGCCGGATCATGATGGCGCCTGTGATCACCGCGAGCAAGCTCAGCGCGTAGCAAACCGCCAACCCGCTTCCGACGCTCCAGGCCAGCATCTCGCATAAATGCCCCAGATAGACCGGGTGTCGCACCCGGGCGCGTATGCCCGAAGTGATCAGGCTCTGTTCGCGATGTCCGGGAATGAGTTCGGGAAGGCCTCCCAGCTGGGCGGCGCTGAAACCGGCCCCGGAGCGACGGTAAATCCACACCCCGGCACAAAAGAGCAGGGCTGCGGGCAGCCAGCTCCAAGGCGTGGTGTAAATGGCCACGCTCCGCCACTTCGCAGTGCCGGCCGCAACCACGATCCACATGGCCATCCAGAACGGTATCAGGATGCGATAGGGCGAACCCTGCCGCGAACGCCAGTAGTGCACGCGAGGATGGATGAGCAGCCAGAATGCCGGAATGGTGGCATAGACGACGCACGCCAACCACGCGACCGCGCGGAGAAATACCAGCACGCTGCGGATTATAGCTGTGGAAGGGCACGACTTTAGTCGTGCCGCCCAGCCATCGAAGTGCGTGGCGCTTTAGCGGCTGGGGTTCGCTGTACGAGCGCAACCCACGCAGGCACCCCAAGGTCGAAGGGGTTCAGAGCAAGCAGGATCTGCGCGCCAGAAGTCTCGCGCCACCCGCGGCTGGTTTTGTGGCAGAGTAGAGGATGGCAGAATCTCTCCAGCCCAGTCTCCCTGAACCGGGTTTGCCCGGGCCCACTCTTCCGGCTGGCCGCATCGCCTTCACCTATCCTGACTTCACCATTTACCAGGCCGCGCGCTTCTTCATCGTGGCCGCGTTGGAAATGCAGTCGGTAGCGGTGGGATGGCAGGTTTACGAGATCACCCGGCGGCCTCTCGATCTCGGACTGATCGGCCTGGCCCAGTTTCTGCCCGGGATGCTTCTGTTCCTGGTCTCGGGACATGTGGCCGACCGCTTCGACCGGCGCAAAGTGGTGACGCTGTGCTATTGCGGCTTCGCCGTCTCATCCGGACTCCTGTGGGCAATTGCCTGGCGCGGCAGCCATTCCGTTCGCCTGATTTATGCCGTGGTCGTCCTGATCGGCGTGGTGCGCGCCTTCAATGCTCCGGTGAGCCGGGCGCTGCTGCCGCAACTGGTTCCGGAGGAACATTTTCCCAACGCAGTAGCCTGGAACGCCAGCATCTTTCAGGCGGCAACCATTCTCGGACCATCCATCGGCGGCTTTCTCTACGCCCTTTCGCGCGGGCCGACCATGGTGTACGCGACCGCCGTGGTCACCGGCCTGGCCGCCGTCTTTTCCACCCTTCGCATCACCTTGCAGACCCAGGCCCGGGCCCGGGAGCCCGTCACCTGGAATACGGTGCTGGCGGGCTTTCACTACATCTGGAACCATAAGCTGGTGCTGGGCTCGATCTCGCTGGATATGTTTGCCGTCCTGCTGGGAGGCGCAGTGGCGCTGCTTCCGGTGTACGCCAGCGAAATTCTCAAGACCGGCCCCTGGGGACTGGGCCTGCTGCGCAGCGCTCCGGGCGTGGGCGCGACCGCCATGGCCATCCTGGTGGCACACCGTCCTCTGCGCAGGCATGCCGGACTCACCATGCTGTGGTGTGTAGCTGGATTTGGCGTATGCACAATTATTTTTGGGCTCTCGCGCAGCCTGGCGCTCTCTCTGGTCGCGCTGCTGCTGCTCGGCGCCTCGGACATGGTCAGCGTGATCATTCGCTCCATCCTGGTGCAGCTGGCCACTCCGGACGAAATGCGCGGGCGGGTGAATGCCGTGGATATGATCTTTATCGGAGTCTCAAACGAGCTGGGCCAGTTCGAGTCCGGCCTCACGGCACACTGGTTCGGGACGGTGCCGGCAGTCGTGCTGGGTGGAGTAGGAACGCTGGCCGTGATCGCAATTTGGGCGTGGGCCTTCCCCGAACTGCGCAACGCCGACCAGATCACCGGCTAAGGGGTAGAAGCCACGCTCTCGCAGGCGGAGGCGCCCGCGCCACACAATTCGAGCCGAGCCTCAAAGAAGGCTTCGACGTTCGTGAGTATCTCCACCCGGCTCTTCGATTCGTAAATCGTCTTACGCAGGGCCGCTCCGCCTGCCACTCCGTGCGTGAACCATGAGGCAAACTGCTTCATCTTGCCCTCGGCGCCCGGCATCTCCTCTTCAATCAACATCTCGAAGTATGTCCGGATCATCTGGTAGCGGTCGGCCTCGCTGGGCTCGTCATAACCACTACCCACGTGGGGACGGCCGCCCTCGGCTGTCCGGGCGAGCGCCAGCTCGCCGAGCCCTGACTCGGCCTGGCCGGGTAGCCCCACACGGACGGCGCCGCAGTACTGCTCGATCTGCCGGAAGATCCACGGATTCGAAGGCGCCGTCCGCCCGATCATCACCGCATCGCATCCCGTCTGCGCCACCATGGCGCAGGCGTCCTGCGGGGTGCGGATATCTCCGTTCCCAATCACGGGAATCTTCACCGCATCCTTGACCGCGGCAATCCAATCCCAGCGGGCCTGTCCGCTGTAACCCTGCTCGCGGGTGCGGGCGTGTAATGCGACCGCGCACAAACCGCAATCCTCCGCCATCTTTGCCAGCTCGACGCAAACGATGTTGTCGTCATTCCAGCCGGCACGGAACTTCACGGTGAAAGGAATCGTGACCGCAGACCGCACCGCTTCAAAGATCTTCCCAATGGCGGGCAGGTCCTTCAGCAGGCCGGACCCTCCGTTGCACTTCACAACTTTCTTCGCCGGACATCCCAGATTCAGGTCCACCAGGTCGAAGCCCAGCCCCTCGACCATGCGGGCGGCCTCAGCCATGACTTTGGGATCGCTGCCAAAAAGCTGCGCCGAGATAGGGTGCTCGTCCTCGTAAAAGTGCAGATAGAGCTTAGCCTTCCGGTCCTTCGAGCGCAGGATGCCGTCCGCCGAAGTGAACTCGGTCATGATCAGCCCGCACCCACCCAGATTGCGGATGAAGCGGCGAAACACAGTGTCGGTCACCCCGGCCATGGGAGCCAGCACGGTGGCCGGAGCAATCCGCACCTTCCCGATCGTCATCGCAGCAGCCACAGGAGTAGTCCGCTTTCTCCTGTGTGGTCGCGGGCGACTCGCCCGCGTCAGGCGCCGGATTGTCCCAATACTTGCGCACGACCCTATTCTACCCGTACCCAAAAAACAAAGCCCCGCAAAGCAGGACCGGGACTTGATCACCAACGAAATTGTTCCGCCGTCGCGGAGTGGATTGGAAATATGTACAGATGAGGAATTCAGGAGGATCGAAAGTCCCCACCCTCTTCGCAAAAAGCACGAAGGAGGGTGGGCGCCCTTGGCTTTAAATCTCTGGGGACTACCTACCTGGCTACCATTCGGTGTAGAGGCTGTCGGAGACAATCTTCCTGATCTTGTCGAGGCCCTTGATCCACGCCTGGTATTCGCTGCTGGCGTTGGTCTTGGCGACGGCGTCGGCAAAGGCGGCCATGTTGGGATACTCGATCGTGGCTACCACCATCCCGGCGTCCGGACCGGCGAACCGGGCCTGCCACACCCGGGTCTGACCCTGGACTCCGAGACTCTTCATCACCTGCCTGCCTTTTTCTATCTCCTGAGCGTAGGCGGCTGGATCGTCCGTCTTGACCACGACCACTCGCAGTACGGTTGCCTTCTGCGCCAAGGCGGCGCTCGACGCTGCACAGACGAGCACAAGAATCACCGCGGCGGTCGCGGCATTTCTTATCGATCTATTTCTCATTGATGCTTCCTCTCTTCTTTCATCTTTCTGAGTTACGTTGACCAGAGCCGGTTCGGGCCGCGCCCATGGTATGTCCCGGGCATGGGCAAGTCAATTCGGAGGCGCGAGGGGGCCCTCGAGTTTCTCTCCTCAAAACGAAGCCCCTGCCGGAGCAGGGGCTGGGAAGAACCTTGGGAATACGCGAAAGCCCGTCGCCGAAGTTACTTCTTGGCTGGCTCCGCCTTGGCATACTTCCGGCGGAAGCGCTCCACGCGCCCTGCCGTATCCATGAGCTTCTGCTTGCCGGTGAAGAAAGGATGGCAGGCGGAGCAGATTTCCACGTGGATGTCGCCTTTGTGGGTCGAGCGGGTGGTAAAGCTGCTGCCGCAGGCGCACATGACGCGTATTTCGTTGTAAGCGGGATGAATGGCTGCCTTCATGGGGTCTCCAAACTTATTCGAGACATTAGATTCTAAAGGATTACGGTAGGATTCAGCAACCCGGATGAGCTTGATTTCAGTAGCGCCGGCGTCCCGCCGGCTGTCGATGCCGAGGCCAAAAACCTTAGACGAGCCTGGCTCGGCCTGGACGGGTCCCTGCGACTTCGCTCAGGGCCGGCTCCGACCCGTCCCTGCACGAGTCCGCAAAAAGCAAAAACGGCAGGACCGACCTCCTGCCGTTTCCGGTTGAACCTGTGGACCTATTTACCGCGGTTGACCGCTTTCTTGAGTTCGGCTCCGGATGAAAATTTGGCGACTTTCCGGGCAGCGATCTTGATGGTGGCCCCGGTCTGCGGATTACGCCCGTTGCGGGCTTTTCTCTGCGAGACGGAGAACGTGCCAAAACCAATCAACGCTACTCGATCTCCTTTTTTCAGAGCAGAAGTGATGCTGTCGACAGTGGTGTCGATAGCCGTGGCTGCCGTGGCCTTGCTGATGTGGCAGCTAGCTGAGATTCGGTCAATGAGATCGGCTTTATTCATCTTCTCTCCTGGCAGGTTTCGTTAGTCCCCCAGCGCGCACAGGGGAGGAAACGAATGAACACTCGCTGAGTGGGGAAACCCGACGGCCTTATTTAGCTACCGTCTGAAGAGAATGTCAACTGTGGAAATCCGCGCCGGATGCCGAGTCTGGGTCACTCCGGCAAATCCGACCCGTTCCCGGCCTGGGAAAGCGCCTTTTCCCAGGGGCAAAGCCGGGGAAGAGTGGCTCTGCGGGACGCGAAGAGGTCCCCCGCCGAAGCGCATCCCGCGGCCAGGCGCTATTTCCTCAGCCCTCCACAATTCCTTCCTCGACTGCACAGGATGTACACAGGCACACCGGCTTTGGCACTTGCGAAAAGCGGGTCGCCGGTGCACAGTTTAGATAAGGAAAAGAACCCAAGGTGATGAAAGTTTCCGCGGACGTGTGTCCTCTGTGTGAAGGTACTGGCTGGAAATCAGTCTCTATCGGCTCCGATCGTCGTGTAACCCGTTGCGACTGCCGCCGGCAGGCGCGTACCCAGACCCTGCTCGCCGCCGCCCGCATTCCCAAACGTTACGAACACTGCGAGCTCTCGAACTTCGACTTCGACGGTGCGCACCGGCAATTGTTTCCCGCTCGCATGGCCGCGTGCAAATTTGTGGAGGAGTATCCCCTGGACGGCACCGGCCTCATGCTGATCGGGAGCATTGGGGTCGGCAAGACCCACCTCGCGGTAGGCATCATCAAGGAACTGGTCCTCAGCAAGGGCATTGCCTGCCTGTTCTACGACTACCGCGAATTGCTGAAGCAGATCCAGAATTCTTATAACGACTCGGTGAAGGCCACTGAACTGGACGTCCTGCGCCCGGTATTCGAGACGGAAGTCCTGGTGCTCGACGAACTGGGCGCGGTCAAGCCCACGGAGTGGGTTTGGGACACGGTGAGCCTGATTCTGAACACCCGCTACAATGCCAAACGCACGACCATCATAACCACCAACCTGCCCAATCTCGGGGAACGCGAGCGCCATCGCAGTGCCGGCATCCGCAGCCTGGAAGCCGCGAAATATTCGGCGGAGAAGGAAACCTTGGGCGACCGCATCGGCGAGCGCATGCTTTCGAGACTGCACGAAATGTGCCGCATCATCGAGATGGACGGCGCAGATTACCGCCGCAGCCTGAAGAGTGCCAGCTTCCGCTAGCGCCCCGGGCCGCTTACATTTCGATATTCCAATGTATTTCTGGGAGCCCGGCATTCTCGGTGGTTGATTCAAACTAGAATGCCCTTGTGCTGACCGAGCATCTCGATTTCAACCCCGATCGCGACGCGGAAGCATTCGCAGCGGCCCCGGCCGCGCCGGCAGTGTTTCTTTTGCGCGGGGACGATCCCCAGGCTGATCCCTATGTCAGCAAGACCGCCAATCTGCGCCGCCGCCTGCACCGCCTCCTGGGTCCTCCAGATGAGACGCGAAGACTGAACCTGCGCGACCGCGTGCGCTCCATTGAGTACACCGCCACCGGCTCCGATTTCGAATCCGGCTTCGTGCTGTATGGCGTGCTGCGCCAGGCCTTTCCCAGGACCTACGGCGACCGCCTCCGGCTGCGCTTCGCCCCGCTGCTTAAGCTGCACATGGAAAATGAATACCCGCGCGCTTCGATCACTACCCGGCTGGGACGCCTGGGCGGGCGCTCCCTTTACTACGGGCCGTTCCCATCGCGTGCGGCCGCCGAAAAATTCGCCAACGACTCGCTCGATTTCTTCAAGATGCGTCGCTGCGTGGACGATCTCCATCCCGACCCGCAATTTCCCGGATGTATCTATTCCGAGATGAAAATGTGTCTCGCGCCCTGTTTCAAGGGCTGCACCGACGAGGACTATCGCGCCGAAGTGGCCCGGGTGCAGTCGTACTTCGACACCAGCGGCGGCTCGCTGGTGCGCGAGATATCCGCCCAGCGCGAGCAGGCCTCGTCCAGCCTGGAATTTGAAAGCGCCGCGGCGCTGCATGCTCGCATGGAAAAACTCAGGCCCGTGCTCGGCCAGCTTCCCGAAATCGTGCGCCGCATCGATCAACTGACTGCAATCATGGTGCAGCCGTCGGCCTTCCCTGAATCCGTGGCATTTTTCCTGATTAGCGCCGGCGTTATCAACGGCCCGCTCACGTTCCCCATCCAGGCCGCGGAGCACGCCAAATCACAATCCATGGAGTCAAGGGTGCAGGCTGCGCTGGCCACCCTTCCGCCCGCCGGCGCCATGACGGCCCTTGAGACCATGGAGCACCTCGCTCTGCTCAAGCGCTGGTTCTACCGCGGCACCCGCTCGGGAGAAATTTTCTTTGCCGATCCTAAAGTGGACTGCCCCTGCGCCGCCTGGTGCGCGGTATCGCCCGCGTCTATCGCGGAGAGAAACCCGAGGCCGCGCCGGCGAACATGGACGAAGACCGGGTTCCCGGGCCTTCCTGACAGAAACCGTCCGCCCGCCGGGTGATAGACTGTTGGCGAAAACACCCAGGAGAAATCACCATGGCGGACGCCAAAATTCTATCCAACCAGAAAACCATTCTGTCCAACCAGGCGACAATCGGGAGAAATCAGAAGACCATCCTGTCCAACCAGAGCGCCATCGTGAAGAACCAGAAGACCATCATCAGCCAACCAGGGCATCATCAAGAAGAACCAGGCCGCGCTCGAAGAAATCCTCAAAAATCAAAAACTGATTCTCGCGGCGGTAACCCGGTAGGCCGTTTCCGCCACTGACCGTGTACGGCTCAAAGTATGGCGAGTGCGCGGTTTGGGAGCGCGGGCGCCCCATCCTGATTCCGCGTTTGTTGCGAAAATTAAGATGGGAACCTGGCCTTGAAGACTGAGAACTTCCCGCCGCCACCCACGACGCGCGCCTGTCGATGTCAGCTGGCCTTCAACCCGTCGCGCCATGCCATCACTTCAAGTTCGGCCCGGACCGCATCCTGGACAGCAATCACCGGCCGCGCCTCCATTTGAAATGCCGGCAGCATCGAGCAAAACTTGTGCACCGCCAGCGGATCGTCGCAATCCACCAGCAAATGCCCGCCCCAGTCTCCCACCCGTATGACAAAGAACTCGATCTTGAAATTAGCCGGCGCCTTCCACTGCCCAAACACCTCAAGGATCCGCTTCTGCGCATTCTCATACTCCGCCGGCGAACCCTGCGGCCGTTCGTTCCAGCTGATCACATATTTCATCTAATCTCCTTGTTATGGCAAATGGTCTGGTTAATCAGAACCGCTAGAGTCTACTCCTCGTCATCTGGAATTGGGAAAGCTGTGCGGAAGTTGACCGGGGTGGCCGGGCACCC
>CAVVYF010000017.1:0-16238 GCA_963752375.1 Terriglobia bacterium | reverse complement strand
CCAGTGCCGTGAATTCCGGCAGCAGGTAGTGGAACTGCCAAGAACGAAACCGAGTTCATGATTGCGGAACCCGGCCGCGTCATCTTCTGAGGGCGAACTCAATCGCAAGTGGGCGCAGTATACGTCACCCGAAGAAGCACGATCAAGAGCGCCGAGGATGTGTAACAAGGTACTCTTGCCCGAGCCTGACTCGCCCACGATGGACAGCATTTCCCCCTTGGCCACTTCAAACGACAGAATTCTTCAAAGAGCACCAGGTCCGACTCACCCCAGCGAAAGACTTTTTTTCAGACCTTCGACGCGCAGCATCGTTTCCTGTTCGATTCGATGCCGGAAAAATTCCGGCTCCTCGGCTCAAACCGCAACTGCCTGCCATAGCTCTCAGCTATCCGCAAGCGCAACCTCTCATTAAAGCATGAACGCCGGGCCGAAAACCTCCTGCTCCCTCTTTGGGAATGCTTATGAAGCAAACCTTAAGCCCAATTTTCGCGAATTACGACATGACCATGGTCACTACGCTCACCCAGGGCTAGCTCGTAGCGCAATGCTTCCGCGGGGAGAATCCGCGCTGCCGACCAGGAGGGATAAGAACGTGGCGATCAGGGAAATCCCGATGGCCACCAGCGCGACCAACGCGCCATCGATGGCGCCCCCATCAACGGAAACATCATTGATGGAATAAACTTCGGGAGCCAGCAACAGCAAGAATGGTAGTGGCCTCCCGCCCAGGACAGCCTTTGCTCGAGCGCCAACCCGATCGCCGTGCCAATCACTCCAATCAACGAACCTTTGGTGATAAACAGACCACCACACCTGCGATTTGCACCTGCCCATCGGAATCATCACCGCAATATCCCGCGTCTTTTCCATCACCATCATGGTGAGTGAAATCAAAATATTCAGCGCGGCGACGAAGACGATCAGCCCGATCATGATGAAAGTGACCACCCGCTCCAGCCTGAAGGCACGGAAGAGCCCTTGTTCTGCTCCATCCAGTTGGTCGCCATGAAACCTTTGCCGGCGGCCTGTTCGAGCTGCCGCGAAATCTTTACCGCCTGGTAAATGTCGTCAACCTTGAGGCGACGCCGTGATTTGATCGCCCAGGCCTTCCAGATTTTGCGTGTCCCGGAGACGGGCAAAGGCCCACGAACTGTCATAGTCGAAGAAGCCGGAGTTGAAAATCCCCACTCCCAGGAAGCGGCTGTACTTCGGAACCAGCCCAAACGGTGTAAGTTCGCCCTGCGGACTTCGTGACCAGCACCACCGAGTTCAGCGTGGCGTCCAGGTCTTCGGCAATGTCCTTGCCCAGAACGATCGGCGGCATGGCAGCGATGCGCTCCTGCACCGCGTTCGGTGCGACCGGAGAGTTCGTGGCCGATGCGGTCGTGTCGACGTCCGACCCGCCCAGGCCGGGGTGGAAGAACCCAGCTGGCGTGCAGCGGATCATCGATCCAATCTTCACCGTGTTCAGTAGATCGCTCACCTTGCGCTCATACGCAGGAATCATCCCTTTCAGCACCGCCCCGCGGGCCCGTGGTCCTCTCGAGATCAATACCTGTTCGTAAATTGCAGGCGCAGTGCCGATCACATGGGGCTGTTTTGACAAGCGCTCCATCAGCGGACGCCAGTTCTTGATACCGTCGCTTTCCACCCGCAGGAGATTGATGTGCGAGGTCGAACCCAGCAGGCGGTCCTGCAGGTCCTGGCGGAAGCCGTTGTTGATGGCGAGAGCGACGATCAGCGAAGCTACTCCCGCGGCGACGCCGGCGATCGAGATGCCGGTGATCACGCCGATCACGGCCTGTCGGCGTTTGGCGCGAAGATAGCGGGTGGCGATGAAGAATTCGAAGCGCATGGAGGAAGCTGTCAGCCGTCAGCTATCAGCTTTCAGCCAGACCGAATTATAGCTGCCCGTGCGCGGCTGAACTCGAATCTGGCCTCATTCCCCGCAGGCTCGATCGGTCAAGGCATGGGATGCGGAATGATGGGCCGCACTTCGATCGAACCCCAGCGAGCCGAAGGAATCCTCGCTGCGATGGCGATGGCGTCCTGCTGATCCTTGGCTTCGATCAGGTAATAGCCGCCCAACTGCTCTTTGGTTTCGGCGAAAGGTCCGTCGGTGACCATGCTCTTACCGTCGCGCACCCGCACGGTCGCGGCCTTCGAGGTTAGGTCCAATTCGTTCGCGCCGCGGAGGTGTCCGCTCTGGTGGATACTCTGGGTAAAGGCCCCATATTCACCCAGCACACTTTCCCGTTCCGGCGAGCCGATTTTGTCCCAGCGGTTTTCGTTACCGTAGATCAATAGCAGATATTGCATTTTTACCAGGCCTCCTTGACAGTACTACCTGTTAGTCGAACGGGAAGCCCCGTTATCGACCCTTGCCGAATAAATTTTCCCGGGGCACGACCGCCGGCACCCTCCGCCGGTACTCCCGGTACTCTGCGCCGAAGCGCTGTTCAAGCTCTTGATCTTCCAGCCGGATCATGATGGCGCCTGTGATCACCGCGAGCAAGCTCAGCGCGTAGCAAACCGCCAACCCGCTTCCGACGCTCCAGGCCAGCATCTCGCATAAATGCCCCAGATAGACCGGGTGTCGCACCCGGGCGCGTATGCCCGAAGTGATCAGGCTCTGTTCGCGATGTCCGGGAATGAGTTCGGGAAGGCCTCCCAGCTGGGCGGCGCTGAAACCGGCCCCGGAGCGACGGTAAATCCACACCCCGGCACAAAAGAGCAGGGCTGCGGGCAGCCAGCTCCAAGGCGTGGTGTAAATGGCCACGCTCCGCCACTTCGCAGTGCCGGCCGCAACCACGATCCACATGGCCATCCAGAACGGTATCAGGATGCGATAGGGCGAACCCTGCCGCGAACGCCAGTAGTGCACGCGAGGATGGATGAGCAGCCAGAATGCCGGAATGGTGGCATAGACGACGCACGCCAACCACGCGACCGCGCGGAGAAATACCAGCACGCTGCGGATTATAGCTGTGGAAGGGCACGACTTTAGTCGTGCCGCCCAGCCATCGAAGTGCGTGGCGCTTTAGCGGCTGGGGTTCGCTGTACGAGCGCAACCCACGCAGGCACCCCAAGGTCGAAGGGGTTCAGAGCAAGCAGGATCTGCGCGCCAGAAGTCTCGCGCCACCCGCGGCTGGTTTTGTGGCAGAGTAGAGGATGGCAGAATCCCTCCAGCCCAGTCTCCCTGAACCGGGTTTGCCCGGGCCCACTCTTCCGGCTGGCCGCATCGCCTTCACCTATCCTGACTTCACCATTTACCAGGCCGCGCGCTTCTTCATCGTGGCCGCGTTGGAAATGCAGTCGGTAGCGGTGGGATGGCAGGTTTACGAGATTACCCGGAGGCCTCTCGATCTCGGACTGATCGGCCTGGCCCAGTTTCTGCCCGGGATGCTTCTGTTCCTGGTCTCGGGACATGTGGCCGACCGCTTCGACCGGCGCAAAGTGGTGACGCTGTGCTATTGCGGCTTCGCCGTCTCATCCGGACTCCTGTGGGCAATTGCCTGGCGCGGCAGCCATTCCGTTCGCCTGATTTATGCCGTGGTCGTCCTGATCGGCGTGGTGCGCGCCTTCAATGCTCCGGTGAGCCGGGCGCTGCTGCCGCAACTGGTTCCGGAGGAACATTTTCCCAACGCAGTAGCCTGGAACGCCAGCATCTTTCAGGCGGCAACCATTCTCGGACCATCCATCGGCGGCTTTCTCTACGCCCTTTCGCGCGGGCCGACCATGGTGTACGCGACCGCCGTGGTCACCGGCCTGGCCGCCGTCTTTTCCACCCTTCGCATCACCTTGCAGACCCAGGCCCGGGCCCGGGAGCCCGTCACCTGGAATACGGTGCTGGCGGGCTTTCACTACATCTGGAACCATAAGCTGGTGCTGGGCTCGATCTCGCTGGATATGTTTGCCGTCCTGCTGGGAGGCGCAGTGGCGCTGCTTCCGGTGTACGCCAGCGAAATTCTCAAGACCGGCCCCTGGGGACTGGGCCTGCTGCGCAGCGCTCCGGGCGTGGGCGCGACCGCCATGGCCATCCTGGTGGCACACCGTCCTCTGCGCAGGCATGCCGGACTCACCATGCTGTGGTGTGTAGCTGGATTTGGCGTATGCACAATTATTTTTGGGCTCTCGCGCAGCCTGGCGCTCTCTCTGGTCGCGCTGCTGCTGCTCGGCGCCTCGGACATGGTCAGCGTGATCATTCGCTCCATCCTGGTGCAGCTGGCCACTCCGGACGAAATGCGCGGGCGGGTGAATGCCGTGGATATGATCTTTATCGGAGTCTCAAACGAGCTGGGCCAGTTCGAGTCCGGCCTCACGGCACACTGGTTCGGGACGGTGCCGGCAGTCGTGCTGGGTGGAGTAGGAACGCTGGCCGTGATCGCAATTTGGGCGTGGGCCTTCCCCGAACTGCGCAACGCCGACCAGATCACCGGCTAAGGGGTAGAAGCCACGCTCTCGCAGGCGGAGGCGCCCGCGCCACACAATTCGAGCCGAGCCTCAAAGAAGGCTTCGACGTTCGTGAGTATCTCCACCCGGCTCTTCGATTCGTAAATCGTCTTACGCAGGGCCGCTCCGCCTGCCACTCCGTGCGTGAACCATGAGGCAAACTGCTTCATCTTGCCCTCGGCGCCCGGCATCTCCTCTTCAATCAACATCTCGAAGTATGTCCGGATCATCTGGTAGCGGTCGGCCTCGCTGGGCTCGTCATAACCACTACCCACGTGGGGACGGCCGCCCTCGGCTGTCCGGGCGAGCGCCAGCTCGCCGAGCCCTGACTCGGCCTGGCCGGGTAGCCCCACACGGACGGCGCCGCAGTACTGCTCGATCTGCCGGAAGATCCACGGATTCGAAGGCGCCGTCCGCCCGATCATCACCGCATCGCATCCCGTCTGCGCCACCATGGCGCAGGCGTCCTGCGGGGTGCGGATATCTCCGTTCCCAATCACGGGAATCTTCACCGCATCCTTGACCGCGGCAATCCAATCCCAGCGGGCCTGTCCGCTGTAACCCTGCTCGCGGGTGCGGGCGTGTAATGCGACCGCGCACAAACCGCAATCCTCCGCCATCTTTGCCAGCTCGACGCAAACGATGTTGTCGTCATTCCAGCCGGCACGGAACTTCACGGTGAAAGGAATCGTGACCGCAGACCGCACCGCTTCAAAGATCTTCCCAATGGCGGGCAGGTCCTTCAGCAGGCCGGACCCTCCGTTGCACTTCACAACTTTCTTCGCCGGACATCCCAGATTCAGGTCCACCAGGTCGAAGCCCAGCCCCTCGACCATGCGGGCGGCCTCAGCCATGACTTTGGGATCGCTGCCAAAAAGCTGCGCCGAGATAGGGTGCTCGTCCTCGTAAAAGTGCAGATAGAGCTTAGCCTTCCGGTCCTTCGAGCGCAGGATGCCGTCCGCCGAAGTGAACTCGGTCATGATCAGCCCGCACCCACCCAGATTGCGGATGAAGCGGCGAAACACAGTGTCGGTCACCCCGGCCATGGGAGCCAGCACGGTGGCCGGAGCAATCCGCACCTTCCCGATCGTCATCGCAGCAGCCACAGGAGTAGCCGCTTTCTCTTGTGTGGTCGCGGGCGACTCGCCCGCGCCAGGCGCCGGATTGTCCCAATACTTGCGCACGACCCTATTCTACCCGTACCCAAAAAACAAAGCCCCGCAAAGCAGGACCGGGACTTGATCACCAACGAAATTGTTCCGCCGTCGCGGAGTGGATTGGAAATATGTACAGATGAGGAATTCAGGAGGATCGAAAGTCCCCACCCTCTTCGCAAAAAGCACGAAGGAGGGTGGGCGCCCTTGGCTTTAAATCTCTGGGGACTACCTACCTGGCTACCATTCGGTGTAGAGGCTGTCGGAGACAATCTTCCTGATCTTGTCGAGGCCCTTGATCCACGCCTGGTATTCGCTGCTGGCGTTGGTCTTGGCGACGGCGTCGGCAAAGGCGGCCATGTTGGGATACTCGATCGTGGCTACCACCATCCCGGCGTCCGGACCGGCGAACCGGGCCTGCCACACCCGGGTCTGACCCTGGACTCCGAGACTCTTCATCACCTGCCTGCCTTTTTCTATCTCCTGAGCGTAGGCGGCTGGATCGTCCGTCTTGACCACGACCACTCGCAGTACGGTTGCCTTCTGCGCCAAGGCGGCGCTCGACGCTGCACAGACGAGCACAAGAATCACCGCGGCGGTCGCGGCATTTCTTATCGATCTATTTCTCATTGATGCTTCCTCTCTTCTTTCATCTTTCTGAGTTACGTTGACCAGAGCCGGTTCGGGCCGCGCCCATGGTATGTCCCGGGCATGGGCAAGTCAATTCGGAGGCGCGAGGGGGCCCTCGAGTTTCTCTCCTCAAAACGAAGCCCCTGCCGGAGCAGGGGCTGGGAAGAACCTTGGGAATACGCGAAAGCCCGTCGCCGAAGTTACTTCTTGGCTGGCTCCGCCTTGGCATACTTCCGGCGGAAGCGCTCCACGCGCCCTGCCGTATCCATGAGCTTCTGCTTGCCGGTGAAGAAAGGATGGCAGGCGGAGCAGATTTCCACGTGGATGTCGCCCTTGTGGGTCGAGCGGGTGGTAAAGCTGCTGCCGCAGGCGCACATGACGCGTATTTCGTTGTAAGCGGGATGAATGGCTGCCTTCATGGGGTCTCCAAACTTATTCGAGACATCAGATTCTAAAGGATTACGGTAGGATTCAGCAACCCGGATGAGCTTGATTTCAGTAGCGCCGGCGTCCCGCCGGCTGTCGATGCCGAGGCCAAAAACCTTAGACGAGCCTGGCTCGGCCTGGACGGGTCCCTGCGACTTCGCTCAGGGCCGGCTCCGACCCGTCCCTGCACGAGTCCGCAAAAAGCAAAAACGGCAGGACCGACCTCCTGCCGTTTCCGGTTGAACCTGTGGACCTATTTACCGCGGTTGACCGCTTTCTTGAGTTCGGCTCCGGATGAAAATTTGGCGACTTTCCGGGCAGCGATCTTGATGGTGGCCCCAGTCTGCGGATTACGCCCGTTGCGGGCTTTTCTCTGCGAGACGGAGAACGTGCCAAAACCAATCAACGCTACTCGATCTCCTTTTTTCAGAGCAGAAGTGATGCTGTCGACAGTGGTGTCGATAGCCGTGGCTGCCGTGGCCTTGCTGATGTGGCAGCTAGCTGAGATTCGGTCAATGAGATCGGCTTTATTCATCTTCTCTCCTGGCAGGTTTCGTTAGTCCCCCAGCGCGCACAGGGGAGGAAACGAACGAACACTCGCTGAGTGGGGAAACCCGACGGCCTTATTTAGCTACCGTCTGAAGAGAATGTCAACTGTGGAAATCCGCGCCGGATGCCGAGTCTGGGTCACTCCGGCAAATCCGACCCGTTCCCGGCCTGGGAAAGCGCCTTTTCCCAGGGGCAAAGCCGGGGAAGAGTGGCTCTGCGGGACGCGAAGAGGTCCCCCGCCGAAGCGCATCCCGCGGCTAGGCGCTATTTCCTCAGCCCTCCACAATTCCTTCCTCGACTGCACAGGATGTACACAGGCACACCGGCTTTGGCACTTGCGAAAAGCGGGTCGCCGGTGCACAGTTTAGATAAGGAAAAGAACCCAAGGTGATGAAAGTTTCCGCGGACGTGTGTCCTCTGTGCGAAGGTACTGGCTGGAAATCAGTCTCTATCGGCTCCGATCGTCGTGTAACCCGTTGCGACTGCCGCCGGCAGGCGCGTACCCAGACCCTGCTCGCCGCCGCCCGCATTCCCAAACGTTACGAGCATTGCGAGCTCTCGAACTTCGACTTCGACGGTGCGCACCGGCAATTGTTTCCCGCTCGCATGGCCGCGTGCAAATTTGTGGAGGAGTATCCCCTGGACGGCACCGGCCTCATGCTGATCGGGAGCATTGGGGTCGGCAAGACCCACCTCGCGGTAGGCATCATCAAGGAACTGGTCCTGAGCAAGGGGATTGCCTGCCTGTTCTATGACTACCGCGAATTGCTGAAGCAGATCCAGAATTCTTATAACGACTCGGTGAAGGCCACTGAACTGGACGTCCTGCGCCCGGTATTCGAGACGGAAGTCCTGGTGCTCGACGAACTGGGCGCGGTCAAGCCCACGGAGTGGGTTTGGGACACGGTGAGCCTGATTCTGAACACCCGCTACAATGCCAAACGCACGACCATCATAACCACCAACCTGCCCAATCTCGGGGAACGCGAGCGCCATCGCAGTGCCGGCATCCGCAGCCTGGAAGCCGCGAAATATTCGGCGGAGAAGGAAACCTTGGGCGACCGCATCGGCGAGCGCATGCTTTCGAGACTGCACGAAATGTGCCGCATCATCGAGATGGACGGCGCAGATTACCGCCGCAGCCTGAAGAGTGCCAGCTTCCGCTAGCGGCCCGGGCCGCTTACATTTCGATATTCCAATGTATTTCTGGGAGCCCGGCATTCCGTGGTTGATTCAAACTAGAATGCCCTTGTGCTGACCGAGCATCTCGATTTCAACCCCGATCGCGACGCGGAAGCATTCGCAGCGGCCCCGGCCGCGCCGGCAGTGTTTCTTTTGCGCGGGGAGGATCCCCAGGCTGATCCCTATGTCAGCAAGACCGCCAATCTGCGCCGCCGCCTGCACCGCCTCCTGGGTCCTCCAGATGAGACGCGAAGACTGAACCTGTGCGACCGCGTGCGCTCCATTGAGTACACCGCCACCGGCTCCGATTTCGAATCCGGCTTCGTGCTGTATGGCGTGCTGCGCCAGGCCTTCCCCAGGACCTACGCCGACCGCCTCCGCCTGCGCTTCGCCCCGCTGCTCAAGCTGCACATGGAAAATGAATACCCGCGCGCTTCGATCACCACCCGGCTCGGACGCCTGGGCGGGCGCTCTCTTTACTACGGGCCGTTCCCATCGCGTGCGGCCGCCGAAAAATTCGCCAACGACTCGCTCGATTTCTTCAAGATGCGCCGCTGCGTGGACGATCTCCATCCCGACCCGCAATTTCCCGGATGCATCTACTCCGAGATGAAAATGTGTCTCGCGCCCTGCTTCAAGGGCTGCACCGACGAGGACTACCACGCCGAAGTGGCCCGGGTGCAGTCGTACTTCGACACCAGCGGCGGCTCGCTGGTGCGCGAGATATCCGCCCAGCGCGAGCAGGCCTCGTCCAGCCTGGAATTTGAAAGCGCCGCGGCGCTGCATGCTCGCATGGAAAAACTCAGGCCCGTGCTCGGCCAGCTTCCCGAAATCGTGCGCCGCATCGATCAACTGACTGCAATCATGGTGCAGCCGTCGGCCTTCCCTGAATCCGTGGCATTTTTCCTGATTAGCGCCGGCGTTATCAACGGCCCGCTCACGTTCCCCATCCAGGCCGCGGAGCACGCCAAATCACAATCCATGGAGTCAAGGGTGCAGGCTGCGCTGGCCACCCTTCCGCCCGCCGGCGCCATGACGGCCCTTGAGACCATGGAGCACCTCGCTCTGCTCAAGCGCTGGTTCTACCGCGGCACCCGCTCGGGAGAAATTTTCTTTGCCGATCCTAAGAGTGGACTGCCCCTGCGCCGCCTGGTGCGCGGTATCGCCCGCGTCTATCGCGGAGAGAAACCCGAGGCCGCGCCGGCGAACATCGACGACCGGGTCCCCGGGCCTTCCTGACAGAAACCGTCCGCCCGCCGGGTGATAGACTGTTGGCGAAAACACCCAGGAGAAATCACCATGGCGGACGCCAAAATTCTATCCAACCAGAAAACCATTCTGTCCAACCAGGCGACAATCGGGAGAAATCAGAAGACCATCCTGTCCAACCAGAGCGCCATCGTGAAGAACCAGAAGACCATCATCAGCAACCAGGGCATCATCAAGAAGAACCAGGCCGCGCTCGAAGAAATCCTCAAAAATCAAAAACTGATTCTCGCGGCGGTAACCCGGTAGGCCGTTTCCGCCACTGACCGTGTACGGCTCAAAGTATGGCGAGTGCGCGGTTTGGGAGCGCGGGCGCCCCATCCTGATTCCGCGTTTGTTGCGAAAATTAAGATGGGGAACCTGACCTTGAAGACTGAGAACTTCCCGCCACCACCCACGACGCGCGCCTGTCGATGTCAGCTGGCCTTCAACCCATCGCGCCATGCCATCACTTCAAGTTCGGCCCGGACCGCATCCTGGACAGCAATCACCGGCCGCGCCTCCATCTGAAACGCCGGCAGCATCGAGCAAAACTTGTGCACCGCCAGCGGATCGTCGCAATCCACCAGCAAATGCCCGCCCCAGTCTCCCACCCGTATGACAAAGAACTCGATCTTGAAATTAGCCGGCGCCTTCCACTGCCCAAACACCTCAAGGATCCGCTTCTGCGCATTCTCATACTCCGCCGGCGACCCCTGCGGCCGTTCATTCCAGCTGATCACATATTTCATCTAATCTCCTTGTTATGGCAAATGGTCTGGTTAATCAGAACCGCTAGAGTCTACTCCTCGTCATCTGGAATTGGGAAAGCTGTGCGGAAGTTGACCGGGGTGGCCGGGCACCCCATTCTAGTTTCGCGCCTTTTGCGAAATTCGAGTGCGAATCTTGACTTACGATTGAGGCCCTCCTGCGCACGATGAGCTAAACTGACCAGCTAAAAGCCTCCAGTGTCTGCATACTCGGTGTGTATGACAGTCAGGTAGGAGGTTCTATGTTAGGTTACGGTTTGGCAGGAACGGTTCTGGTAATTCTCTTGATCGTTTTTCTCGTGCGTGGAAGTCTCTGAAGGCAACCTGGGCGCTCCCCGCGCCCATTCATTCTTTCCCACCCACGGAACAATCGCCCCCGTTCGCACGTACATCAGGTGGCATATCTCGCGTAAAAAAGGGATCCCAGAATGAAAAAGACCACTGTGCTTGTGCAGGCCGTTCTCGTCGCAGCCTTGCTCACCACACCTTTCGCCCACTCCCAAACCGCGCCCTCTCCCGACGCGCTCTTCAAAACCATCCAGTCTCTGGACACCCAGCTCTTCGACGCCTACAACCACTGCGATCTCGAGAAATTCGGATCGCTGATCGCCGACGACATCGAGTTCTACCACGACAAAACCGGACTGAGCCGCGGACGCGCAGCGCTCGTCGAGGGAATCAGGAACAACATCTGCGGCAAAGTCACCAGAGAACTCGTTCCCGGCACCCTCGAGGTCTATCCCATTGCCAACTACGGCGCCGTCGAGATCGGCATCCACCGTTTCCATCATCCCGGACACGAGGACCCCGGCTCCGTCGGCGAGGCCAAGTTCATCCACCTCTGGCAAAACCAGGACGGAGTGTGGAAGGTCACCTGCGTCATCAGCTTCGACCACCAGTCTTTGACCAAGTGAAGAAGCCTCCGCGATGAAACTACGAGGGGCAAAGAAAGGCGGAGGGCAAAAGAAAAGCGCGAGGGCAAAAGAAAGGCACGAGGGCAAAAAAAACGCGCAGGTTGCCCCATTCTAATTTCGCGCTTTTTGCGAAATTAGGGTGGGGATTTTGACTTAACGCCTCAGACCTCCCACGCACTGTCATCCCGACCGAAGCGAAGCGCAGCGAGCGAAGTGGAGAGCCTGCCCTGAGCGAACTCCGAGTGCAAACGAGGGGGAGTCGAATGGGGACCTGCTGTTCGCTCGCATCGTCACAGGCCCGGATAGCGTTCGTGCGCCGAATGCAAACCTAGTAATCCGTGACGGCAATCGCGCCACCCACCCTTTCGCACAGAACGCGAAAGGCTGGGCCACCCGCATGCCAGAAAATGAATTCGAGAGTGCCCCATTCTAATTTCGCGCCTTTGGCGAAATTAGAGTGGGGATTTTGACCTTCTTCTCCGCCCCCCGCAGCAGATTCCACCCTTCCATATACTGCGCGAACTTATGCCCCTTCCTCGGCGTAAGGTTCAACGACAAATTCCCCTCCACCACATCGAACGGGATGATGTACCAAACATCCACCGGCACCAGGTACACCGCAAAGAAATCCACCTTCCCCCGCGCATAGCGCTCATGCTTCGGCCCGGTGATATTGGATGTGTACGATCCCTTGCGGCAAAACGTCGTTGACTTCACCTGTATCCGCAGAAACCTCCCATTCTGTTCCACCCCAACGTCATAACTGGCCGAATCCCCATGCGGACGCGACACATTCAACCCCCGGTCCGCCGCCCGCGCCATAAAACAAAGTTCCGCCCACTCGCCGCGTTCTTTACAAGTCTTCTTCGAGCCCATATCTTTTCTCACGCCCACTCCTTCACATCCGAAATGCACCCCCAAATAGAAAACGCGGCCCCCATGGGCCGCGCACATTCGATGCCTTAATTCAATCTTATCAACCCAACACCCAGAAATGGGACACCCCACCCCGGTTTATATCTCCCACCGTTCCCTCACGATACCGTCATTCCGGTAATTTCTCCCTATTGACAACCATCCATACTCAGCCCGCTCAACCTCCCAAAACCTGTCATCCCGACCGAAGCGAAGCGCAAGCGAGCGCAGTGGAGGGACCTTGAGTTTTGCGTGCAGCACAACCCGCGCCGGGCGACCCATTCTGATTTCGCGCATTTTACGAAATTAGAGTGGGCATTTTGACCTCAAAGCTTCAGACCTCCCCAACCCCTGTCATCCCGAGCGAAGTCGAGGGACCTGCTGTTTGTTTGCATCGTCACAGGAACAAATAATCGTGCGTCGAACACCCTACCCTCCCTTTCCCGCCTGGTTGTGCACACTCAACAATTGAGCCGCCAAGCAATCCGAAACCAATTCTTCCATAGCCGACACATCCAGTCTCCCGTTTCGATCAGACGCGTCAGCAGCCTGCAGAGCGCGGAAATATCGATCACGGCTCTTCGGATTGTCAGCGATTTGCTGAGGTACGGTCGGTTCGCCAGGCAGGTTATACCCGAGCCTGACACACAGCACCAGATACGAGGCCGCACGAGATGTTCTGCCATTGCCTCCAAGAAATGGATGGATCCAGTTATGGCGCCACATCACGTAGGCCGCGAGGTGGATCGCTGAGCTTCCAAAATTGCTATTCACGTACGAACACATTTCTTCCACCAGCGGCATTACTTGTTCCCAAGGCGGAGGCTGATGAAGCGTACCGTCAGCAGTTCCCGCGCGGCTTAGATACACAGGCCCCATGCGGAAACTGCCGACGCAGCCATAAATGTCACGGATGGCCAGGTAGTGAAGGCGCGCAAGGATTTGGGGTTTGAGCTTAAATTCTGGAATGAACTCGGTAACCATCTGCTTTACCGCGTCAAATTGCAAAAGGCCGTTCCTCGATTCGAGGTCGGCCTTTTGTTCTAGCGTGTCGTAAAGTTGATAAGCTGGGCGTGGCACTAGCGAGCGCTCACTTCTCGTCTTTTAGTTGCTCCGCGGCCCGGTTAATCCTGTCCCATGTGATGGAATCATTCTCGATTTTGGTATTGCCATAGGCAAAACTGCGCCGCTGGCTTTCAGCCTGCTCGGCTGTCATTTCTACTTTCCTCGCCATTTCTATCAGTCTGTCCAGTTCTTCCGACATGAGGCACCTTCTTAATATTGATACGACCCAGATGGTCAGATTATTGTTCCGAGATGATGATAGCGTGGCGTTGCGTTGTCAACAAAGGAATAGCAGCGAAGCGGAATTCGCGGTACCTGAATGGTTCGCGTGAGAAACGAGGCTCAAACGGGAATGCGGGTCAGGAAGAGTGGGCCATCAGTCCAAGAAAGAAAGGAACGTCCCGTCTGTCCCAGAATTCCTTAGGCGCGCATCAGCCGCTCTGATCCATGTACAACGTCCTGATCATCTACAGCCACCCGCCACCCTCCAAGGAATGGAATCTTGGGGCTGGGACGGTGGACCGCCCGCCATAGTCACGAAAGAAGCAACAACGTTATCTTGACGAGCAAAGGAAAAAGCTGCAAAAATCGGTTACTGGTGAAATTTTGTATAATCGAGATTGAAGAATAACGGGCCGATCCGAGTCTTAAGCAGCAAGATGAACGAACCGATTCACCTTCCCCAAGAAACGCGACAAGGTCTCACAGTCAAGGCACGGCAATGAGCGAATGGAAGTCCACAGGCGGTCGCATTACTGTGTTCCCTGCCGCCGTGTCCTCCCCTCCGCATTCGGCACTTGACCTGTACAGGAAAGCCTGGGGCGAAGAGCCAGACAGCTTCCAGAAGCCGGCGAATCCTCTTATGCCGTCTATTGCCCAGGGTAGTCGCAACGGTCTAAGGGCAGGTTGTTTTGCTCAGCCAGCACGCATTGATTTCAACTTGACGCCATCTCCTCCTTCACAAGAGGAAGCACAAGAACGCGCGTTGTTTCCCCTGATCGAAGATACGGGTCTACTTCGCACCGAACTATCAAACATAATCGACATCCTCGATCGGGACATTGGCGTAAATTCCATTGTCCGCGTGGCTCTCGGTATTCAATTTCTGGCTCTCAAGCCAAGTCCTACGGAAGCCAATAAGGTTCTGGCCGCAAGCATACCTGAGCAATATGGCGTTAAAATCACCGACGAAGAGGACTTTATTTTTCAGATCAACCAGCCTTACACAAGCAAGAGTGTCGCAGGCATCAAGACGAACTTCATTACTAAATGGAGCGTGGATCGGCTTCAAATCTTGACTTTTGCAGTTCCGCTTAGCGGGCCGACTACTTCAGCGCAGACTCATGCCTCAGGGTCTCAGGCTGAGCAGTTCATCGCGGCCAGCGTGAATTTCGACATTAACAACGTTCCAACAGCGAGCCCGCTCCATGACGGGCAACCAGCTTCGTTATTGCGTGAAGCACTCATTGCAGTAGCTCAAATGCAGCAAGCCATTGGCCTAAACGTTGAGGGATTTCAAAATGCCTAGCTATCCCGCTAAGGTATACCGACAAGCGGTGGTCATATTAGATTCAAGCTCTAAGCGGCAAGACACCGCGACCTCCTCATATGCGCCGACGGTGCAACTACAACACAACGCTACTGCATTCACCGATCTCATGACTACACAGACTTTGATCACTACGACGTTCTCGAGTGTGCCAGTCATTTGGGAGTCGGAGTTGAGAAAACAGGAATATCAGGAACTCGGGGCAGCGCTCAGTGAGATGACAAAACTTGAAGAAGGGGACGAATGGAAAATTGATCCCCCCGTCTACGACGCTGCATGTTACGTTGCTGCGGGACTGATGGCGAGTTCGTTTCCAGCACCGCGTATTTTCAATCACGGTACAAAATCAATTGTCTTTAACTGGTCGCGCGAGGCAGATAATATGTACCTGACTGTAAGTGCTGACCACATTTCCGCCTTAATATCTTCGCCAGAACGGATTAAACGGCGAGTGGAATACTCGGTAAACGAACTGACTGATCCGTCCGCCGCACTCCTTTCTATCAGAGCCACGTATTTTAAAAAGCCTGTCCAACGCCTGATCACCGGAGCAGTGTCCGATCCGACGGAGTTCGTCGGTTGAGTCGGATATGACATCCGGTCACATCCCAGATGGCGAGAGTTTGTTCCGTCAGTCCATCTACCCGGTAACGTTTAGAGGCAACAGATACGCACCTGAGAAGTTGCTAAAGCTTTACGACCAAGGGGACGGGAGACTGTTGGCTTCCCTGACTTGGGAAAGGTACGTCCCCACCACAAAGCTAATTCACCATTACGGTTGCCGTTTGGCGGCCAGCATGAATGAAAACGACCGAGCAGCGGGCAGGTTCAAGGAAAAGAATCGGAAGGTGTATTGTGGCGCCTACGAACTAAAGGGAAAAGCAGTTCGTGCACTGGCTAACTCCACCGAACTGAATGAAATCTTATCCGCTGACGTCATCCACCACGTAGAACAAGGAGAGATTGCGCATACAGACTTGAGAATTATTCTCAAACCTGGGAGCGTGTTTAATATCGAGGGCACAAAGACGGCGATCGTGGATCGCCTCTGGAACAGCTGCTCTGGACCCTTGAGACATGCCTGTGATTGCGACAAGGGCATCGCCGAACACCCAAGCTTAAGTTTGATTACGGCACCTGCCGGTGACTACACGGATGCTCGGCCCTACTGGCTTCGTTTTTGGAGTATCGTCCGATTTAATGTCTGTTATTGGCTATGGCGAAGCAAGCTCTGGCATCCCTGATCTCTTTTGCGGAAACCACGCAGCCTGGATCATCCAGTCGTCAGTTGATAAGAAGGGGCCCGGCTAATTCACCGAGGCCCTTGCTAAGCCGGTAGAGCCACTACTATCGGACTACGAACACCCGCTCGTACTCCCGCAGCTTC
>CAVVYF010000016.1:0-17273 GCA_963752375.1 Terriglobia bacterium | reverse complement strand
CTGCAGGTAGGTAGGGAGGTGATGGCTTGGAGTCACGACGGGCTGGAAATTGATAATGTTTTGCGCGTCGAGGTCCACTCCGCGGGTGCCGACATAGCGAATTTCCGCGGTGTAATCCTTCATGAATACGTGCTGCACGCCCAGGTTCCACTGCTCCGAATACGGATACTGCACGTGATTGGGCAGGAAGCTTGAGGTGTTGGCGATGGCAGTGGCCGGGTCCAGAACGGTAATGCCGCTGCTGGCCTGGGGCGGAATTCCGCCGTTAGCCAGGAATGCAGCCTGGCATACCGGGTCGGGACAGTTCTTGGTGGAACCGATCTGCGGAGGACGAGAAAGCGTTCCGATGTTGTCGTAGAGAACGTCATAGCCCATGCCGAAGCCGCCGCGGATCGAGGTATTGCCGCTGGTACCGGGTGACCACGCAAACCCAACTCGCGGCATGAAGTCTTTCTTGGGCGCCTCTGGAGCAGTAAAGCTGATCAGTCCAGGCACGTCCGCCACACTATTCAGGGCCATCTGGTTCCACCCGGCCGGGGTGCTGGTGTATTCGTAACGCAGACCGAGGTTCAGGCTGAAGTTGGGCCGTATCTTCCAGATGTCGTTGACGAACCAGAAAACTCCATATTGGTCTCCGGAGTAGCCCACCGAGCCGAAGCTGCGCTGGCCAAAATCAGGTACCTGGTCCAGAGCATAGGACTCAAGGGTACTCCAATCATAGTCGCCGCGGGAGCGCTGAATAAACAGCTGAGGAGAGATTGACTTGCGACCTTCGATGCCAAACTTCAGGGTGTGGTTCCCCTTGGTCCAGGTGATGTTGTCCACCAACTGGTAGGTGTTCTGCACTGAGTATTGCGGAGCATTCGGGTCAGGACCGACGTTGAGGTTTCCCAGGTTATCGATTTGGACGTTGGGGAATGCGTCGAGTCCGTTGAAGGTAAGATCGGGAACGGTGAAAGTTTGCGCGAAGCGATTGTATCCCAAACGCAACTCGTTGTTGATCGATGGCGAGAAGGTGTGATATTCGCTGAGGTTCACCAGGTGGAAGGGTTCCACGAGTGGGGTATAGAACGCCGCCAGGGTCGCACCGGTGTCGATGGTGGCAAGCTTATTGTAGATGTACCGGCCCCGGATCTGGTCTTTTTCACTGAGGTTGTAGTCCATCGAAGTCGTCAACGCCCGGTAGTTGGTGTAGTTCGGCGACACGATGGGAAAGATGCCGACCTGGACGGGAACTCCGCCGACCGAGAGCGTACCCCCGTCCGGGCACGAAGGGTTGGTGTTGGGAGTGCTGGTGGGGCAAGCGGTGGGAGCGACGGCGTATTGCTGCAACACCGAGATGTTATTGGCGGAGACGTTGGGAATACCGTTCAAGGTGGTGTAGCCGGTCTGGGTGGGGGCCAGGACGGGCGCGGCAGGAACCGCCGCCAGACCCACTGCGTTGTATTCAAAGTTGGCGAAGAAGAAGAGCTTGTTCTTGAAAATCGGGCCGCCAATCTGCCCGCCATAACGATTATTGTCATAGCGCGGGTTGGAGAAAACACCCTGATTGGCAAGGCTCTGGTCCACGGCGTTCAGGTTGCGGTTTTGGAAATACTCATACGCACTGCCATGGAAGTTGTTGGTGCCGCCCATGACCGTGATGTTGAACTGGCCGCCGGTGGAATGGCCAAACTCCGGACTGAACTGGTTCTGCAATAGCGAGAAGTTGGCTACCGCGTCGGCCGGCACGTAGGCGAGCGGCCCGGTCACACCCTTGTTGTTGTTATCCACGCCCTCAATGGTGAAGTTATTGTTGCGCGGCCGCTGTCCGCTGATGGAGGGACCGTCGCCGGCGCCCAAGCCACCGGTGCTGCCCACGCCGGCGTCCAGAAGGGAGAGATTGAGCACGCCCAGGTTCTCTCCGTTGGTGGCAACGCCCATGTTGGCGATGGCCACGTCGCGCAGCGCCTTGCCTTCAAAAGTGTTCTGCAGCTGGATCGTGGTGGTATCGATGATGGGCGCTTGTCCCGAAACTTCCACGGTCTCGGTGCTGGCCCCGGGCTCCAACCTTACGTTGGCTGTGCTGGTTCCGTTCAGCCGCACTTCAAATGACACCGTGGTGGTGCGAAATCCCGCCGACTTCACCGTAACTTTGTAGGAACCGGGCAGCAGATTGTCGAAGCGATATCCGCCCGTCTCGTTGGTCTTGCCGTTTACGATCACGCCGGTGGCAATATTGATTACGCTGAGGTCAGCATTGACCACGGCGGCGCCCGACGAGTCCACTACCGTACCCACCACATTGCCGGTGATGGCCTGACCGTAGGCCGCTCCAACGCCCAGCGTCAACAGACCCAGCAAGGCCAGCGCAATTGTAAAGGCTCTTAAAGTGCAAGCAACTCGAGACATACTTTCTCTCCTCACCACTGAAATCCTGGGAATTATGGCCCTGAACAGGAAAACCGGGCCAAAAAACATAACATAGCGACAAAACGCACTGGACATAACAAAGCAACTTGGCTTCCAACATTAGCGTTCTATAACACACAATGTTTTCATGCATTTGTGATGATGATTTGCCGTCTAATACCGAAAAACGTATGGCTGATCTAGCCTCGGCTATGAAATATTGTATTTTCACACAGCTTTAGCTCTCTCGTCCTATGCCACAATACGGCGTGGATTCCGCGCAATATCGGCACGGAGTTGAGCTGTTCAACCGGGCCGCTTTCTTCGACGCGCATGAGGCTCTGGAGGACGTCTGGCGGGCGGCGCCGGCGGCCGAGAAGAAGTTTCTGCAGGGGCTGATTCAGGTGGCGGTTGCGCTTTACCACCACGGCAACGGGAATTCCGTGGGGGCGCGCTCCGTGCTCCGGCGTGGGTTTCGAAATCTCTCCCGCTATCCGGAGAACTTTGGCGGCATCGATTCGGCGCTGTTGTTGAGCTCGATCGCGGCGTGGCAGCGTGCTCTGGACGAAGGCACCGCGGTGCCCCCTTTGCCTACGATTGTGGTGATGGAATAGTTATCGTTCGTGGTTGTGGCAGGTAATCGCAGTTGTCAGTTGTCAGTGGATGGTTGCGTCAGCGTCTTTGTTTCTTTTTCTTTCTGACGACTGATGACCGGCGACCGACGACTTCTTTTTTCTGTTCACCGGGCGCCAGCACGCGCCGCACAATGGGCGTGTTCAGCTTGTATTTGCGTTCGATCAGGTTTCCGGCGTCATCTTTGACCCGCACCACAAAGACCGGCAGATCGCCTTCTTTGTCGAAGGTCTCGTGCGAGACCGTCACTGGCAGCATCCCGTTCAGGTTGCGCTCGCGATAAGCGGTTTCGTAGCGATGCTTTCTGACGTTCCAGGTGAAGACCCGGATCTGGTTGTAGTCGAAGGGCAAGCCATCTTTGTTTTCGGTGAAGAGCACCAGGTACTGGGGAACCTGCTTCTCGCCGTCGGTAACGTGGTCGAGCACAAATGAAGACACCAGGCGCTGCCCCTCGGAGTACTGGGCGATCTCGAGGGGCACATCGACATCCAGCATGCGCCCTAGGACCCAGCCCACATGTCCCGACTCATCGCGAACCAGCCACCAGTCCTCCATGGGCGGCGGAGCGGGGGCTTTGCCGGGAGTCGCGGCCTGAGCTTGTCCGCCGGGCACGAGTCTCTCGCTGCTGGCGCGCTTGAGCAGCGCCACCTTGGCCCCCTGTTCGATCTGGTAGAGGTGTTCCGCATCGCGCGCCGGCTCCAGGTGGATGTTGCTCGGGTTGTGCGCAATGGCAGTCGCCTGCACGGGATCACTGCGGGTCTGCTCCGCCAGTTTCTGGAAGGCGTCATAGTCTTCCTGGCTGACCAGGTAACGCTGCTCCAGCCATCCCTCGGCGCCGGTGGATGTGCGGACCCGGGCAAAACGGCGGTCCCGTCCGAGTATTTCCACCGCCTCGCCGTTCTTTACCGTGCCGGCCTTGTTGTAAACCGCAGCCACCTGGTCGCGCAGAAATGCCTGCGGGGCGGATACGTAGGCCATCTCTTTGGTGCCGCTTTGACCGCGATTGCAGCCGTCGAGCAGCCCGACACCTGCCAGCAGGACGAGACAACAGCATGCGAGAAATGGGTGGCGGAATTTCACAGCGTCAGGTTTCGACCCAAGTTCGAACCACGGCTTTCTTTCCCAGACTACGCCTGAGGAGTGTAGTCCCCGAAGGAAATACCGATGGCTTTGGCGGTTTGCACGAACTGACCGTTGGGATCGACCGTCTTCAGACGGCCGATGGCTTCGGCAATATCCACGGCTTCGATGCGCCCGCTGCGCAAGCACACCATCTTGCCAAACCCGCCCTGGGCGATCAGATCGACTGCGGCCACGCCAAAACGAGTGGCCAGGATGCGGTCGAAGGGCGTGGGCGTCCCGCCGCGCTGAATATGACCTAGCACGCTGACGCGGACTTCCTTGTTGGCGCAGGCGGCAATCGCACTGCCGATCAGGTTGCCGACCGAGCCGGCGCGCCGGTTGTTCTTCAACTCCGGAGGGAGTTTGACGCCTTCCGCTACCACCACGATGGTGAAGCGCTTGCCATAGCTTTCGCGCGCCCGCACAAAGTTGCAGACGTTTTCGACCGTAAAGGGAATTTCGGGAATGAGAATGACGTGGGCTCCACCGGCAATGCCGGCCTCGACCGCGATCCAGCCGGCGTCACGTCCCATGACCTCGACCACCATGATGCGGTGATGCGATTCCGCAGTGGTATGGATCTTGTCCACGGCGTCCGTAGCAGTGGTGACGGCAGTGTCAAAACCGAAGGTGACTTCGGTGGCCGAAAGATCATTGTCGATGGTCTTGGGCACGCCCACGATCTGCATACCCTTATGAAAAAGTTCGAGAGCAATGGTCTGCGAGCCCTCGCCGCCGATGCTGATCACGGCATCGATGCCGAGTTTGCGCGAGTTGGCAATGACCTCGTCGGAAATATCGCGGGTAACTTCCTGGCCGTTTTCGGTGGTGCAGTACTGAAAGGGATTGCCGCGATTGGTGGTGCCCAGGATGGTGCCGCCGCGAGGCAGAATACCGCTTACATCCTTGAGTTTGAGTTCGTAGGATTTCTCCGGCCAGATCAGTCCATCGAAACCGTCCGGGATGCCGATGACCTTCCACTTGTACTTAAGGAAGGCACACTTCACCACGGCACGAATGACGGCGTTGAGGCCGGGTGCATCGCCGCCTCCGGTGCAGATGCCGATGCAGCGAATCGCGGTCATTGCACGGTAATGGTCAAGGTGTTGCTGTTGATGCCACTCAGCGTGGCGAAGATGTGAGCGATCTGGCCCGAAGTGCCGGTGTTGGCCGTCGCGCTTCCGCTGCCCTGGCTCAAACTGACGGCGGTGGTGTTGTCATTGCTCCAGGTAACCTGACTGGTAATGTCCTGGGCTTGACTGCTCCCGGAAAACGTCCCCATCGCGGTCAGAGTGAAAGTCGAGCCGGCGGTCGGGCTACTGGTAGAGGTCGTAAGTACGATCGACAGCAATGGCCCCGTGTTCACCGTGATCGTGGACGTGGCCGTGAGCGTGCCGGAAGCGGCGGTGATGGTCGCACTCCCGGGAGGGCTGGCGATGGTCGCCGCGGCCGTAACCAGACCGCCGCTGCTGACGGTCGCCACGGTTGAATCGGACGTGGTCCAGGTGGTGCTCCCGGTAAGATCCTTGGTGCTGCCGTCATTGTAGGTGCCGGTCGCGTTTATCTGCTGGGTGTGCCCTTCGATCAGCGACGCCGTCGTAGGCAGCACGGCCAGCGAGGTCAGCGTGGGGTTCACAAAAAAACCGCGACAACCCGCTGCCAGGGCCAGCAGGAACAGCGCCGCAAACAGAGCCAAAAGACGGAGATTCCGGCTAAAGGAAGGCATCTTCAAAAAGTCCTGGCAGACATAGTTTTCCCGCACTGTCCGCTTCGAGTGGCTGAAAAGAATTGTAGCAGACCAGGTTTTTTGCCATCCCAACGGGTGTACTTCTGTGTGCACTAAGGTCGGTGGCGGATCCCAGTTACCAGCAGTCCGATGCCAGCCGGCCCCCGGGCCTGCTAATCTGCTGGTAGCATTTTTGGGCGCGCCAGCTCCGAGGCTGAAGCTACGGAATGAAAAGACTCTCTCTCCTTGTTCTTCTTTGCCTTCTCCCTTTCTCGATACACGTTTCTGCGGGGTCTGTCGGCGAAACCGGCCTTACGCAGCCGCCCGCTAACAAATTACAACGGGCGCGGACACACGTCTCCCCGCTCCTTCCCCGACTCTGCTCCGCCTGCGTCCGGGCGAACATGGAATTTCTGGCTTCTGACGCCCTGCGCGGACGCGGCAGCGCCACCGACGACGAACTGGTGGCGGCGACCTATGTGGCCTCGCGACTGCGCGCCTACGGCATCACTCCTGCCGGCGACAACGGCGGGTATCTGCAGCGGGCGGGGCTGCTGCAGCCAAAATTTACCGCGCCCCCACAACTCACCTTCGTTAAACCAGGGGCCGGCGGAGAAAGGGTTGCCTGGAACTGCGGCAAGGAGTTCGCCGCCCGTTACCTCGCGCAAGCCCGCTTTTCGGGTCCGTTGCGCGTGATCAACGTCGATGAAGACGATCCGCAGACCTCAGGCGCGGTGGTCCTGATCCTGGGCAACGACCGGCGCCGGCAGCGCAGCAAGGCGTTCGAGCTGGCGGCAAAAGGAGCAGTCGCGGCGATCATCCCTGTCACCGCGGAACGCACTGCCCAGTTCCAGCGCGCGCCACAACTGCCCACGCTGCCGGTGAAGCTGGAAGGGCCGGATGCTTCTGGCCTGGGGAACGATCTCAACCTGCTGGAGGCCAGTCCCGAGGCAACCGCCGCCCTCGAAGCGCTTCCAGAGAACACAATCCTGACCTTTGACGGCCCTTCGACCGCGGAAAAGAAATACACCTGGAATGCGGTGGGCATCCTGCGTGGCCGGGACCCGAAGTTGCAGACGACCGCGGTTTTGCTCTCGGCGCATCTGGATCATCTGGGAATCGGACAGGCCGTGAATGGGGATGACATCTATAACGGCGCCGATGACGACGCTTCGGGCACGACGGCGGTGCTCGAACTGGCGCGTGTTCTGGGAAGCGGACGAAAGCCCAGGCGCACTGTGATCTTCGCCCTGTTCGGCAGCGAGGAAACCGGAGGCCAGGGATCGACATTCTTCCTGCAGCACCCGCCGGTGCCTTTGAAGCAAATCGCCGTCAACCTCGAATTCGAAATGCTGGGACGCGCCGATCCGGCGGTGAAGGCGGACACGGTGTGGCTCACGGGGTGGGAGCGCTCAAACCTCGGACCCACGCTGGCGGCCCGGGGCGCCAAGCTGGTGGGAGATCCGCATCCCAAACAAAATTTTTTCGCGCGCTCCGACAACTACGTCCTGGCGAAGAAGGGCGTAGTCGCTCAGACAGTTTCAAGCTACGGACTGCACAGCGACTACCACCAGCCCAGCGACGACGTGGCCCACATCGACTTCAGGCACATGGACGCAGCCATCGGCTCGCTGTTGGGGCCGGTCCGCTGGCTGGTGAATTCTTCCTTTACGCCGCAGTGGAATGTGGGGGGAAAGCCATAGAGCAGTCGTCGGTCGTCAGTCTTCAGTCGTCAGCAGAACCTAAGCAGTCGTCGGTCAACAGTCTTCGGTCGTCAGCGAAACCTGTCGGTCGTCGGGCGTCAGTCTTCAGCCGCCGGGCGCACCGGGAAAAAATTTGGTTGCTTCGTTGGGATCCTCTGAGAATGGGATTGGCTGACGACCGAAGACCGACGACTGACGACTGACGACTAGTTCGCCCTTTTCGCCCTGGCGATTTTTTCGTCGATGGGCTTGCGGCCGGCAAAACCTTCGCTGGTGTCGTGCCAGTGCGTGATTCCCTGTTCACCCAGTTTCCAGCACAACAGAACGATGCGGCCTTCCACCTGGCAGGGGAAGTCGAGCAATCCGATGTCGAGGTCTTTCACCTGGACTCCGGTGGCGTCGATTTCGGCGAGCGTATCTTTCACGCGCTGGATGGTCTTCTCGCGCTCCGCTTTGCGCCGCGCCACCTGAACAATATTCACCAGCAAACCGCCGCTGAGGAAGACCTTGTGGGCAAGGTCCTGGAGTTCGGCATCGACGGTTTCAATCAGTTTCTTGCCATCAATCGCAGTGCGCAGTAAGGATTCCAGAACGGGCAGAAGACTTTGGGCTTCATCGAGGGTGAAACTGCGGTCAGCCATAGGGGTATATGGCTATTCTAATCCATCCGGGCCGCCGTTTTTTTGCGGAACTACGGGACCACTCATCTTGCGCCGGAAACCCCGCAGCATCATTCGATTCCCCCCGGCCGGCGGGCGAACACTCAGCGCGTTCTGCCCTGCGACGGATCGGCGCGGGCTGCAGTATTCAAGTCCACATACAAGCGCTGGCTGCGGTCGATCCCGGGCGGGTAACAACTGCCGTCCCGGTCGTAGTTCGCGGGACACCTGGCGGCGACATCTTGCCTCTTCGGAGATTGCGCAAATTGCCACACCTCCGCGAAGTCGATGCCGCTCCCGGCTGGGCTGGGCGGAGGCTGGGGGAAGGTGCATCCCGGCGAGGGCGGGCAGGAGTCGTTCGCGACCCAATAGGCAATCTTCCTTCCGCCGGAATTCTGCCGGACATCTTCCGCGGTGACGATGGACGCGCCGCCATCTTCTTCAGCCGCGATTCCGGAACAGTAAATGCCGGCGCGGAAACCGGCTGTGGCCACGCTGTCCACCCAGGCGTAGATGTAAGCCTTCTGCGCGGGCAGCATCCGGCCACCTTCTTCCTGATCGAGAAAGATGATTGTTCCCTTGGGAAAGCCTTCGCGCCGCGCCGAGGCAACGGCAATCTGGGCATCCGATGGGCCCAGCTTGCCGGCACGGGAAAGGGTTCTCAATTGCGAGTACGGCCTGCCGTTGAACAGCACGAGAAATCCGAAGCCGGCCGCCTGCAAGGCCTTGCGCTTGCCGGCCCAGGTGTTGGTCGCTTCGCCGGGAGGGTAGTTAAGCCAGAAGCCCGCGTAGGAAAATGTCTGCCGCAGTAGCTTCAGGTTCGCGTCTCCGGGATATTGGTTGCGGTCGAATCCCAGGTAGGTCGATGCGGGGGCAGCGGGCGCGGACTGTGGCCTCATGTTCAAGCTGAAGGCGATGATCAGGGCCGTGGTTAACCGTATCCGGGAAGAGCACCGCATTTAAAAGATGTTACTGGGTTCAATAGCCTTTCGGGAATCCCCGCCAGCGGGTGGTGCAGATTGCGTGCCGGCAGAAAGCAGGTCCCGCGACTACGCTTGGGATGACATCGTGAGGTCAGGCTCAGAAAAACGAGCGTTCTGCGATTCGCGGTGGAGGTGTCGGTGAAGAAAAAAGCGGCTGGGAAATATTGTTCCCAGCCGTTGGGGCAGAGGCGTACCACCAACCTATTGCGGCAGAATTACCGAATCGATTACGTGAATGACTCCGTTCGAGCACGCGATGTCGGCCTGGACAACCCTGGCGTTGTCCACCATGACCGCTCCGTTGCGGTCTGAAATGCTGACACTCTTGCCGTTGACCGTCTTGGCCGAGTTCAGCTTCATCACGTCCTTGGCCATGACTTTGCCGGGGACGACGTGATAGGTCAGGATCGCGACCAGCTTTTCCTTGTTCTCGGGTTTGAGCAACTCCTCCACCGTGCCGGCCGGGAGTTTGGCAAAGGCCTCATCCGTGGGCGCGAAGACCGTGAACGGGCCCGGTCCCTTGAGCGTGTCCACCAGGCCGGCGGCCTGCAATGCAGCCGCCAGGGTCTTGAAGTTGCCGGCTGCGACCGCCGTGTCCACGATGTCTTTTTTTTCGGCCGCGAGCGCGCTGGTGGTCACGGACAACAGCATGATGAACGCCATCAGTAAGTATGTGATCTTCATTTCAATTGCTCCTTCGATTTAGAAATCCTTGATGAATTGAGTATGGGGAATATTCCTTTGACGGTGGGGACAATCGGGCAACATGAAGCAGTTGGTTTTCCTGCAAAGACAAGAACGGCCGGGCTTATGGATTGTGGGGAAAACGTGGGACTCGACCATGGAGGACGGGCGTCCTCACCAGAGCCGCTTAGCCGCCGATGTGCACCATGGTCCGCGAGGCGGGGACGAAATCCGGCTCGCCGATATGGTGGCGCGCTTCTTTCTTCTGGATTACGCCGCGAATGAATTCCGCCAACTCTTCGTCTGAAGCACCGCGGCGCATCTGGCCATGCAGGTCGTGGTCCCAGATGGAAAACAGGCAAGTACGGATTTTGCCGTCGGAGGTGATGCGAATGCGGCTGCAGTGACCGCAGAAGGGATGTGATACCGGCGCGATGATTCCGATTTCTCCGATTCCGTCCTCGAAGCGGTAGCGCCGCGCAGTTTCGCTGCGGGCGTGCGGAATCTCGACCAGGGGCCGGTATTCGCCCATGCGCTGCAGGATTTCATCGAGCGTGACCACGGTATTCGGCGACCAGACGCGGTCTTCCTCCAGCGGCATGAACTCGATGAAGCGCACCACCACGCCTTCTTCGCGGGCAAACATGCCGAAGGGGATGATCTGGTCTTCGTTGAAGCCGCGCATCAGGACGCAGTTGACTTTCACCGGCCACAGGCCCACGCGGCGGGAAGCCCGGATACCGGCGAGCACGTTGTCGTAGCCGTCAGGCACGCGCGTGATGCGGGCGAAGCGATCAGGATCGACCGCGTCCATACTGACGGTGACGCGTCGCATGCCGGCGTCCTTCAGCGGTTGCGCCATGTCGGCCAGAAGGTGGCCGTTGGTGGTCAGTGCGATGTCGAGATCTTCTCCATCGGTAGTGCGGAGCTTCGCCAGTTGGCGTACGAAATCCACCACCCCCTTGCGCAACAGCGGCTCTCCCCCGGTGATGCGGACTTTCTGGATTCCCAGGTCCACCAGCACGCGGGCCATGCGCAGATAGTCGGCAAAGGGCAGGTCGCCGTAAAGCGCGCCCTCGTTTCCGGTGCGGCAGTAAACACACTTATAGTTGCAGCGATCGGTGACCGAAATCCGAAGATCGGTGATGGCGCGGCCGAATTTGTCGGTAAGAGGCACGTCGTTGGTCGTTCGTCGTTGGTCGTTCGTCGTTGGTCTTTGGTCGTAACCGTCGGCTGCGTGATCGTATGAATTTTGACTAGCGACTAACGACCATTGGCCAACGACCAGAGAAAGGACACAGACAGGCAGGGACGTCCCGGCAGCTGTTTCCTTTCCAATGGCTTCTTGCGAAGCCGGGAGGCGCGGGCGTTTCCAACCTGCACCCTCGGGGTTGGCTTCTCTTTGCGAACTTTGCGAATCCTTGGCGGTCCTGGCGGTCAAAAGCTTTTAACCGCAAAGGGCGCAAAGACCACGCAAAGAAAAACCATCCCTCGCCGCCGCAGCCAGGGTATACCCGAAGGCTGGGGCGGTCGGAAACTCGACTTTTATTATAGATGCACGGGGCGAACCGAAGAGGCAAATTTAAGGCTTCTTCGCCAGCGCCTTGCCGATCGCCTTCTCCGCCATCGGGGCCATGATCTTGAATCCGGCGGCGTTGGGGTGCAGTCCGTCTTCGGCGAGGTCTCGCTTCAGCAGGCCTTTGTCGTCCACCATGGCGGAGAAGTAGTCGAGGTACACGAGGCCGTTGGCGGCGCAATACTTCTTTAGCCACTGATTGAGCGCGAGAATTTTCTGCGGAGAGCGCTGCGCGAAAAAATCCTGCGATTTGGGAGTGTAGTTGTGCACCGGCAGAACGGAGGAAAATACGACTGCGATATGACTCGCCCGCGCCAGTTCCGCCATGGAAGCATAGTCGGCCTCGATGTCTTCGAGGCGCATGGGGCCGGTGTTGCCGGCGATGTCGTTGGTGCCGGCCAGAATGACCACCACCTTGGGATGCAGGTCGATTACATCCTGGCGGAAGCGCACCAGCATCTGCGGCGTGGTCTGCCCGCCAATGCCGCGGTTGAGGTAGGGCTTTCCGGGGAAAGAGTCTTCGAGCTTCCAGATATCGGTGATGGAATCTCCGAAGAAGACGACACGGTTCTCGCCCGGCGCGGGCGGTTTGAGAGCGGCGTTAGCGTCGCGGTAGCGGGCGAGCTGGCCGTAGTCGTCGGTGAAGACCGCGATGCGCGAGGCCCGGTACTGGTCGAGGCCGGCGAATCCGGTGGTGGGAATGGCGGGTTGCTGGGCCTGAGCGCAGAGCGCAAGCAGTGAAATGGCCGCACAGTGGGAGAGAAAGTGACGCGATCTAAGGTGCATGGTTTCCTCGGGGAACAGGATAGTGCAACTCATCCGTGCGAATCCGTGTAATCCGTGGCGAAGAAGTTCGCAAGCGATATCATCACTTCACCGCTCTTCTACTTACCGGTTGGTTCAAGAAAACTTGTCGAGCTGCGCTCGACCGGACGGGTCAGAGACCGGTCCCCACACGGACTCGGCGCTACATGCCGTCGTAGTTTGGGCCGCCACCGCCTTCGGGCGGGACCCATGTAATGATCTGGTACGGGTCAGCGATGTCGCAGGTTTTGCAGTGCACACAGTTCGACGGGTTCAGGCTGATGCGCTTGCCATTGGGCTGACTGGCGTCGTCCACCATCTCGTACACGTTGGCCGGGCAGAAATTCTGGCACGGGCTGCCAAATTCTTTTATGCAGCGAGTGTTGCAGACATCGGTATCGTGAATGATCAGGTGCGCCGGCTGGTCCTCTTCGTGTTTCGTGCCGGAGTGGTAGAGGTCGGTGAGCTTGTCGAAAGTCAGCTTGCCGTCGCCTTTGGCTGGTCCCAGCAGGTGGGCTTCGTCGCCACCGTCCGCGGGCAGTTCGGCGAGTCTCTTCAGATGCTGATATCCCGCGGTTGAGGGATAGCGGTTGCGCAGGCCGCGGCCGCCGGTGAACTGCTGCAGGCCGGCGTTGATCATGCCCCGCCAGAAACCATGCTCGAAGCCCTGATGGAAGTTGCGGACTTTCCAGAGTTCGTCTTTGATCCAGCTCGATCCCACCCGCTGCTGAAAATCACCTAAGCTGGCCGCGGAGAAATCGTCTTTCTTCAGCGCCTCGAACGTGGTCTCCGCCGCCAGCATGCCGCTCTTGATGGCAAGATGAATTCCCTTCAGGCGCTGCGAATTCAGCAGGCCGGCGGAATCGCCGAGGATCATCCAGCCGTTGCCGGCCAGCGGCGGAATCGACCACCAGCCACCGTACGGCAGAGATTTGGCGCCGTAACGGATCATCTTGCCGCCTTCGAGAAGCCTGGCCACGAACGGGTGTTTCTTGAATTCCTGTAAGACGCGCTGGGGATCGAGACGCGGATCGGGATAGTCGAGCCCGACGACAAAGCCGAGCGAGACCACGTTGTCTTTTCCGCCGTAAATCCAGGCGCCGCCGTATTCCTTCGTGGTCAGGGGCCAGCCCATGGTGTAGATGACTTCGCCGGGCGCAATGCGTCCGGCAGGGACTTCCCAGAGTTCCTTGATGCCCTGCCCGTAAGTTTGCGGATTGCGGTCGCGATTGAGGGCGAAGCGCGCGATGAGCTGCTTGGTGAGCGAACCGCGGGTGCCCTCGGCAAGAATCACGACCTTGGCTTGCAGGTCATAGCCCGGTTCGAAATTTGATTTCGGGTGGTTCTCCTTGTCCACGCCCTTGTCGTCTGTGCGGACGCCGGTAACGCGATCACCGTCGAGCAAAAGTTCCGAGCCCGCGAAACCAGTGAAAATCGTGATGCCTGTTTCTTCCACCTTGCCGCCCAGCCACTTCACAAACCGGTTAAGCGAGATGACGTAGTTGCCGTGATCGCGCAGGGGCGGCGGCGTGATGGGAAATTTGAATTTCCCCGATTGGGTGAAGAAGTAAACTGCTTCTTTCGTGACTGCGGCCTCGATCGGCGCTTCCTTCTCGAATCCCGGAAGCAGTTCGCGCATGGAGCGGGGATCGAGCAGCGCGCCAGAAAGGCAGTGCTGGCCTACCTCGCGAGCTTTTTCGAGAACGTAAATATTCTCTTTGCTGAGTTGAGAATCGGGATGGCCCGCGTTGTGCTGATTGATCAGTTGAGAAAGCCGCAGAGCGCAAGCCATGCCGGCCGGGCCTCCGCCGACGATGACCACGTCGGCGGGCATCTGGGGGCGTTCGATGTTCGGGAGCGGCTTGCGGAAGATTAGCATCCGGTATTGGGCCTTTAGCCGAGTTCAACTTGGGCCGACTGCTTATGATATACGGCTCTGTGAATTCAACGAAGGGGATCAGGCACAGCAAGTTGTTTGCAGATGCGAATTGCGGTCGGATTCTTGACTTCACGATGCCGTGGGACAGTGCTGGTTCGCTGGGCAGCGGGATTGTAGTACACACTGTGCCTGGCGCCTTCGCGGAGGAGGACGCAGCCATTTGTCTCCAGGTGGCGAATTAAGTCTTGGCGCTTCATTCGGCTAGTTTTGAGTTGCTTTTCGGAGTCGTCCTTAAGATCTTTTCCCCTTCACGAAGGAGTTTGTCGCGTTGCCATTTCAGCTTTTCAAGATTGGCTTGCCCCATTTGGTCAAGGAGGGTGAGGCGGCGCTGGTACAGGACCAGTCCGTCCGGCGAGGTCTTCGATTCCAATTGACTCGGAACCATCCTTCGCAGGGTAGTTACGATCGAAGCAAGCGGATTCGCTCTATAGTGCGTGAGACTGAAACCCATCGCGGTCAAGTAGTCGCGCACTTGCGTAGGCGTAAGCCATTCGCCTTTGTGGGCGCTAAATACGAGCCTGACGGCATTCAGAAGACCTCCGCTTTGCTCCTCCATTTCCTCAATTTCTGCTTGAAAGAGCGCCTGCTTGTCTTTCGGAAGCAGAGAGAATGTTGCGAGGATAAGCTGCTTGAGTTTTGTGACCTCGCTATCAATTTCGTTGCGCTGCTGCACGAGTTGGGCATGGCGAGTAACCAGTTCGGCGAACATTGAGTAATAATCGATAGACGTCCGTGATTTCATATACCGATATATATATAAGACATTTGTCTCCGCTAGTCTAGCGAAATCGTGCAAGCAAGTCGGATGAATTCAGACTAAGGGGCTTTTTTGGGGCCCGCTATGCGACCGAAACGGTGATCTTTTCCCGAGTGATTTTCTTACCAGAGATCCGTTGTCCGGCCAGATCGCGGTTGGCTTCCAAGAGCAGTTCGACTGCATCGCGCAAATTCTCGCGTGCTTCCTCCAGTGTGTCTCCCTCGGAGATAGCACCAGGCAATTCTTCCACATAGGCGACGTAGCCGTCGCCCTCGCTCTTCGAAACCTGCTCATAGACGGCTGTCAGAGTCATGTCCATGGTCTTATTTTAGAGGGTTCCGTCCAACATTCGTACCGAAAAATTGGTTACCGGTGGGGGTGTACCCAAAGCGCTTAGCCATCAACTCCCTGCCTTCGCCTTTTTCACTTCTTCAATCAGCGGCGGCACGATATCGAACAGATTTCCTACCACGGCGAAATCGGCGATCTCGAAGATCGGCGCTTCAGAGTCTTTGTTGATCGCGATAATCGTGCGTGCGCCCTTCATGCCTACGATGTGCTGAATGGCGCCGCTGATGCCCAGCGCGAGATAGAGCTTGGGCGCAACCGTTTGCCCGGAGGAGCCGATCTGGCGGTCCATGGGGAGCCATCCCGAATCGCAGATGGGGCGCGACGCCGCCAGTTCGCCACCGAGAGCTTCGGCCAGCTGCCTGGCCAGCTCGATATTTTTCTGCTCTTTGATGCCGCGACCGACTGACACGATGATTTCGGCTTGCGTCAGGTCCACCGCCTGTTTTGCTTCCTTGAAGACTTCCTGCGGCTGGTTGCGGATGACGCCATCCGCGATTTCAACATTGACGGTTTCGACGGGGGCGGCGGAAGCGCCGGCTTCAACCTTGTCCCCGCGAAAGGCCCCGTTCTGGAAGGTGACGAACCACGGAGCATCGCACGCGAAGCTTACGTCGGCGGCCAGCTTGCCCTGAAACATCTGGCGGGTGAAGAGAAGTCTGTCGCCGTCCTTCTTGTATCCGATGCAGTCGCTGATGGCGGTGCGCTCCATCGCGGTGGCCAGCTTGGGCACAAAATCGCGCACCTGATAAGTGTGCGGCATCAGCACCAGCCGGGGTTGTTTTGAGGCGATGAATTGCTTGAGTGCTGCCGCAAAGGCATCCGGCGTATAAGGTTCGAGTTTCTTGCACTCGACGGCGTACACTTTCGCAACCTTCTTGCCCGCGATTTCATTGGCGAGGCTTGTGACTCCACTGCCGGCAACGGCGGCTTCGAGCGTCCAGCCGGTTTCGGCAGCCAGCGCCTGCCCGGCGGCGAGCGTCTCCCAGGAGACGCGGTTCAGTTTTCCTTCACGTTGTTCGACGATAACGAGGATGGACTCAGGCATGATTTTCGTCTCGGGTAGGGATCCGGGGTGATTATCTTAAAACCAGTTTCCAGATTTGAGTTCCCGGTTCCCAGTTACAGCACTCGTACTTCGTTTCGCAATTTCTCCACCAGTTTCCTGGCGACTTCGGCGGGGAGCCTTCAAGGAATTCGGTATTTTTTGTTTTCTGCGGAATGTAGAGTCTTTCGATCTTTTGCATATTGGGGCCGATGGCGGACTGCACTTCGGTCAGGGCCACCTTGCGCAGTGGCTTGTTTTTCGCCTGTTTGATGCCGATAGAGTACTAGGTTCAGTATTTATCCATTCTCATATTTGGTTTCCTATAAGTTCTCGTTGTCTTCGACTGATCTTTGCCCAAAAATGACATTTAAAATATTGACCAAAAATGGAAGTGAAAATATGGTGTCTAAAGGCAATGACTTTTTAACAATAAACATATCCGCTTCACTACACCCATTGCGAGCATACGCAAAATATGAACTACGAGCCTTGAGTAACGCACGGGCAACATTGAAGACTTTATCCATGTTACTTCGGCGATTGAACAACATTAGCAAAAGACGCAACATGGACGTGCACATGAGCGTTCTTCTTTCTATTGGTAGTGAATCCATGTGTTTTCTTTATATTGTCTTCTTCAACACACCTATCATGGCGCACAAAAGCAATCCATATTATGCCAGATGTCTGTACGGTATCGCCATTCGAACCAGCCAGTCCACTCTAAAGTCAATGGCTTTGCTTCGAGTCTCAAATTTAGAGCCGAAAAATGTGGTTTTTGCTGAGTTTCTCTTAAAATTTTAAATTTTCTACGAATAAAATCAAAAATGAACAGGCGATTAAAACCTTTCAATTCAATTAAACGCAAACACTACCAAAAGCTTCATGCCAATTTGAATA
>CAVVYF010000015.1:0-110320 GCA_963752375.1 Terriglobia bacterium | reverse complement strand
CAGGCTGGTGGCGTTCGATTCATCGGCCACGAGTGCAATCTGATTTCCCGCGGCCTGCAGCCGGATGGAAGGCTCTGCGCCCGGCGGATCGGTCCAGGCCCAGGTATTGCGGAACCAGAGGTGTGGAAGCAAGTGCAGGTCGGCGGCCTCCGGCCCGCGGTTGATGGCCTCAACGCGAACGCAAATGTCCTCCGGCCCTGCCTTGGCATACTCGATGAAGACGTCGAAGTAGCGGTCTTGATCGAATATTCCCGTGTCCAGCAATTCGTACTCAGGCGCGCCCAGCTGCCCCCAGCGGCGCCGGTTTTCGTCCAGCAATTTCTGATAAGGAAACTCGCCCTGCGGATACTTGTACAACATCTTCATGTAGCTGTGCGTCGGCGTGTTGTCGAGGTAGAACCAGTATTCTTTCGCGTCCTCGCCATGGTTGCCTTCGTTCCCGGTGAGCCCGAACATGCGTTCTTTAAGGATAGGATCCCGGCCATTCCACAAGGCCAGGGCGAAGACCAGAAGCTGGTAGCGATCGCAGATGCCGGCAATGCCATCCTCCCCCCAGCGATAAGCCTTGCTGCGCGCCATATCGTGGGTGAGAAATTCCCAGGCACAACCATCGGGACTGTAGTCTTCGCGGACGCTGCCCCAGGAACGTTCGCTGACGTAAGGTCCCCACTTGCGCCAGGGCGCGACCGGGCCGGAATGTTTCTCGCGCAGCCGCTGATGCTCGGAAGTGTTGTTTTCCATGGTCGGATCTGGCACCGCTATTTGCCGGCCTGCCCAACTCCACGACCGAGCGCGGCCCCGACTCTCTGGAGCTGCGCGGCAAAGGCGGGCGCGTTGTAGGCTGACGGGTTCTGTACCTGGGCGAACAATCCTGCAATCGCAGTTTGCACATTGTTGTCGGGCGCGCCGCCCTGCTTGCAAACGTTGTAGAGCGAGTCAAGAGACATGGCGGCTTGCTCGGCGGCGCGCTGGCCCTGCAGTGACAGGTTCGGATCGGCGGCAATGCGGCGCATGACCTGGAGCGTAAACGCCTGATCGTAAGCGCGGTCGTCCAGTTCGCGCGCGAGCGAGTCCGCCAGCGCGGCGGCCCGTTCCGCCGAGGCCGCGATCTGTTCGCGGTCGCCGTTGAGTTGTCCCATCAGGCTGCTGAGAGTTGCGACCTCCGCTTCCAACTTGCCGGCGGCGGTGGCATCGGTCGCGACGGCTGCGTAGCGGAAGACGACGAAGCGCGCGGCGTTCCATGCGGGAACGCCGGGCGTGCGTCCGGCGTAACCTGCTTCCTGACGCCAGCTGTCTTTCGGCGCGGTAAGGCTGTGGTGGCAGGCAATGCAATCGAGTTCCGCGTACTCCGGCCAGGTCGAACTGCGCGCCCGCCGCGCCAGACGCTGCAGGCTATCGCGCAACTGCATGCCCTGGCCGACGGCCCATTCTTTGGCACCGAACCACGGGGTCTCCGTTGGTTCCTTCCAGTGGCGCGGCATCACCGCGCTGAACAGATTCAACTCGAAGGTCAGGTCAGGATGTCCGGCGGCGATCATCTGGTGATCGACGAATTTTTCAGCAGTGCCAACATGACAGCGCAGGCAGGTGTGGCTGCGGACCGCAACGTCGCGCAAATCGATCATGCCCAGTTTCGCTTTTTGCTCCGCCGATTGATTTTCCCAACCCTTGACCGTATGCGGCCCCAGCCAGCCTGCCGCGGGACCGTGGCAGCTCTCGCAACTCACGCCGTCGTTCAGGTCAAAGGTCTGAGCCCGTTCCTCGGCAGGAACCGCCAGCGCGTGACAGGCCAGGCATTTTTCATTCTGTTCGGGCGGAGCCTTGAGATTCAGAATGCGCCCGATGCGGAGAGAGACATCGTTGGAAAGAACCTGATAGGCGCGAGCGTGCTTGTCCTGTCCGGCCCAGATGCTGTACTCATTTTGAGCGACGTGAGTAATCTGTTTCGGCTGAATGCTGCCATGGCAGCTGCTGGAAGCGCAGCCTCCGGGGCCGTTATATTTTCCGACGGGCGAAGTCTGGGCGGCAGCGACGAGGGTGAAGGCCATCCCCATACAGGCTAGGCGCCGGAAATGTTTGCGGCCGGCTGCGCCGAGAGTGAGCATTCCGCGCTTCATGAGTGAACGGTATCGCGCAATGATTCAGAAAAAAACGATTTGGCTTGCTTATACCCATTCCATCCCGCGAAATCAATTGACAGTGTGGTACGTGGGGGCACACACATAAAGGCGCTGCGGGCATCCCCGGAGAGAACCTTTGCCGTTACGATGGCAGGGGAAGGCGCGACGTTATGATGCAAGGCTAAGGGGATACTCGCGGCGTGTTCGACGAACTCAGGGGCATTCAACACGAATTCGGCTACCTGCCCGCGGACCAACTGCGGCGGCTGGCCGCCAGGATCGATGTGCCGCTGAGCCAGATTCACGCCGTGGCCAGCTTCTATCCACATTTTCAACTCACGCCTCCGCCCCAGGTGGATGTGCGGGTGTGTGCCGATATGAGTTGTCACTTGCGCGGTGGCGTCGAAGTGAAAGCCGCGCTGGACCAGGCATTCCGCGGCACCAGCCCTGAAACGGTGAGTATCCGCGACGTGTCCTGCCTGGGGCGCTGTGATCAGGCTCCGGCGATTTCGATCAATGATCGGATTTATTGCAACGTTCAGGGCGAGCGCACCGCCGCAGTGATCAAGGACCTGCTCTCGGGCGGGGCCCTTCCCGAGCCGGCGCGGGACCGCCGGCGAACGGCGGTGATTTCCGATCCCTATGAGGGCTCGTCGAATTATTCGGTGGTGCGGAAATTTGTGGAAACTCGGGACTGGGCCGGCATTGTCTCGACGCTCAAAGCCAGCGGCCTGCGAGGCATGGGCGGCGCCGGCTTCCCCACCGGCAGCAAATGGGAGATCGTGCGCAACGCCGCCGGCAAGGAAAAATACATTGTATGCAACGCTGATGAAAGCGAACCGGGGACGATCAAGGACCGCTTCATCATGGAGAACGCGCCCTGGCTGGTAATTGAAGGCATGATCACAGCCGGCCTGGTCACCGGCGCGCGGCGCGGAATCCTGTACATCCGGCACGAATACGACAATCCAAAGGAAATTCTGCAGGAAGAGATCGAGCGCTGCTACCGCGAGAGGTTGCTGGGCGCAGACATTCTGGGGAGCGATCTCAGCTTCGATCTGGAAATCTTCGTCAGTCCCGGCGGCTACATCTGCGGCGAAGAGAGCGCGTTGCTCGAGGCCATTGAAGGCAAGCGGTCTGAGCCTCGGAACAAGCCTCCCTTTCCCGGAACGAATGGGTTGTGGAACCAGCCGACCGCGATCAATAACGTGGAGACCTTCGCTTTTGCCACGGTGATTCTCGTGCGCGGAGTGGATTGGTTCAAGTCGCAAGGTAAAAACGGATCGGCCGGTATGAAGTTTGTCGGCATCAGCGGCGATGTAAACCGGCCTGGGATTTTTGAAGTGCCGATGGGCACGAAGTATTCCGAACTGATTCAGGAGTACGCCGGCGGTGTGCTCGATGGTCGCGCGCTACTGGGCTTCGCGCCCTCGGGGCCATCTTCCGGATATCTGCCCGCTTCCATGGCCGATCTTCCGCTCGACTGGAATGCGCTGGCGGCGGCGGGTTCGATGGTCGGCTCCGGAGCGATTGTGGTGTGCGGCGAAGGCCGCTGCATGCTGGATATGGCGCTGAACGCGGTACGCTTTTATCGCAACGAGTCCTGTGGAAAGTGCGTTCCCTGCCGTGTGGGCTCGCAAAAAATGGTCGAGATGCTCACCGGATGGACGGAAGGCCGCGCCTCGAATTCAGACCTGCAACTGCTCGACGAACTCTCCTTTGCCATGAAACTGACTTCGATCTGCGGCCTGGGGCAGATTGTTCCCGCTCCCATCCAATCGGTGCTGAAACATTTTCCCCAGGTGGTGGATGAGCACGTGAAGAACGGGCGCTGCCCCGCGGGCGTTTGCGTCCCGAAGCGAGGCGCGGCATGAGTTCGAGGCCTGCTCCCGAAATCCAGCTGACCATCGATGGCAAGCCAGTTTCGGTCCCAGCCGGGACGACGATCTTCGACGCTGCCCGCATCAACGGCATCCCGATTCCCACGCTTTGCCATCAGCAGAATGAAAATCCGGTGGGCGTGTGCCGGGTGTGCGTAGTCGATGTTGGGCAGCGAGTGTATGCCGCGTCCTGCATTCGCCAGGCGGAAGCCGGCATGACGGTGAAGACGGCGACAGAGCAGGTGCAAGGCGCGCGACACACCCTCATCGAATTGCTGATGTCGGACCATCCCGCGCCGTGCGCCCGGCAGTTGCACTCGGGCGATTGCGAACTGGAACATCTGGCCGCGGCCGCGGGAATCACCGAACCCCGCTTCCCGCACCGCACCACGCCTCGGGGCAAGGATGACTCCTCGGCGGTGATTGCGGTGGACCACGAGTCCTGCATCCTGTGCGACCGCTGCATTCGCGGCTGCGACGACATCCGGCACAACTGGGTGCTGGCCCGCCGCGGCAAGGGATACCAGGCCGGGATCGCCTTCGATAACAACCTGCCCATGGGTGGCTCGTCGTGCGTTTCCTGCGGCGAGTGCATGGTGTCATGTCCCACCGGGGCGCTCACCAACAAGCGGGTTGTCGGAACGGAATTGGGAGAAGGCGACGTTCTTGATCCTGCCGAGCTTTTGCACCTGCCGATTTTTGAAAATGTTTCGGGGACATTTCTCGAACTTAATCAAAAGGCCGTGGTCAAGCGACGGTTTCGTGCAGGGGAGATTATCTGCCGCGAAGGAGATTTTGGCTCCACGGCTTTTTATATTCTGGAAGGCAAAGCGGAAGTGTTTCTCTCCAGCCCGATTGCGCACGTCAAGACGCAGGGCAGCAGCAGCGGATTCTTCAGCCGCCTGAAGAGCATGCTGTCTCCGCGCGAGGAGGACAGCCGCAGCGAAGAATCCTATCGGCCGTTCATTCCGATTGATGCCTCGGTCGATTTGCCCTACGACAACCCGATCGCCGGACTGGGGCCGGGCGACCTGTTCGGCGAGATGACCTGCATGAGCTACTACCCGCGCTCGGCCACAGTGCGGGCGAAGACCGACTGCGTGATGCTGGAAATGCTGCGCAACGTGCTCGACATCCTGCAGCGCAACAAGACTTTCCGCGCGCAACTGGAGCGCAACTATCGTGTCCGGGCGCTGGATTCGCACCTGCGCAGCGTGCCTATCTTCGCTCCGCTCACCAAGGACTTTGTCGATCACTTGCGCGACCGGGTCGAATTAGTGCGCTTCAGCCCGGGGCAGGTGATCTGCCGCCAGGGCGATGCCGCCGACAGCTTCTACCTGATCCGCATCGGGTTCGTGAAAGTTTCCGAAGAGAAAATGGGCGGCGAGTTGGTGCTGGCCTACCTGGCGCGGGGCGGCTACTTCGGCGAAATCGCCCTGCTCACGGGGAGCCCGCGCACCGCCACCTGCACCGCGCTCGACCACGTCGAGGTGGTGCGCATTTCCGCCGAAGATTTTCAACTGATGCTCGACAAGTTTCCCGACGTGCGGCACAGCCTGGAGGCCACGGCGCACGCACGGCTGGCTGAGAACCAGAGCCGCACCATCCGAACCGAGAATGTTCCCGTGGACCAGTTTCTCGCCCAGGGACTGATGGAAGCGCAGAGCCTGCTGGTGCTCGACCTGGAACGCTGCACGCGTTGCGACCAGTGCGTGCGCGCCTGCGCCGACGCTCATGACGGCGTGAGCCGCCTGGTGCGCGAAGGCCTGCGTTTCGACAAGTACCTGGTGGCGACCTCGTGCCGCCAGTGCCGCGATCCCCTGTGCATGGTGGGCTGCCCCGTTGGCTCGATCCGGCGGCGCAACACGCTGGAAGTAATTATCGAAGACTGGTGCATCGGCTGCGGCCTGTGCGCCACCAACTGCCCGTACGGGAACATCAACCTGCATCCCTTCCCCGTGGAGGTGGACGATCCCGCGCATCCCGGCCGGCAGATCGCGAGCGTCAAGGTCAAGGCGACGTCGTGCGATTTATGCCACGACCACGCCGAGCCCAGCTGTGTGTATGCCTGTCCGCACGACGCCGCGCACCGGGTAAATCCGCCGGAGTTCTTCGCCAATATCATTCAACCGCCGAGCATGGCAACGAAAACGAGGAGCTGAGGCCGCGTGCGGATCGACAAAACTCACCGCAACTGGTTCGTCGGAAGCCTGATCGGGCTCGCGGTGGCAACCGCGGTGTATGTGCTTTACAGCGTGCGTTCGGCGCAAGGCCCGCGCGGCGGCAGCGCACTGGGCCTGACGTTCGGCATCGTTGGATTCAGCTTCATGCTGTTTGCCGGACTGCTGGGGCTGCGCAAGAAGTTTCCCATCTGGCGAGTGGGAAGAGCACAGTCCTGGATGCGTGGCCATCTTTGGCTGGGATTCCTCAGCTTTCCGCTCATCCTTTTCCATGGCGGCTTTCACTTCGGCGGACCGCTGACTCGCGTCCTGATGTGGCTTTTTATTTTTGTTTTCGCCAGTGGGATTCTGGGCGCTGCGCTGCAGCACTTCATTCCACGCATCCACACCGCGCAGCTTCCGATGGAGACGATTTACGAGCAGATTGACCGGGTGCGCGGCCAACTGGCGGAGGAAGCCGTGCGACTGGTGGAAGAGGCCTGCTCCGCTCTGGAAGGCGAGGTTTCGCACGCCAGCGAATTGCAGCGAGCCACATCGGCCAGCGCGGGAAAGATGGGCGGACTCACCGTAGCATCCGGACTGCAAGCGGATGAAGGAGTCAGCACACAACTTCGGCATTTCTTAAGCAGTGAAATGGAGCCGTATTTGAGCCGCGCGGGCGCGGGCGGAATGAGTTTGGGCGATGCTTCGCAGGCGCAGACGATGTTCCAGCAACTGCGCGTGTTGCTGCCCCAGAATCTGCACTCCAGCGTGGACGACCTGGAAAACATCTGCGAGGAAAAGCGCCAACTGGACCAGCAGAGCAGGCTGCATAAGGTCCTGCACGGCTGGTTGCTGGTGCACATTCCGCTGTCTTATGCGCTGCTCGTTCTGGGAGCGGTCCATGCGGTAATGGCCCTGAAGTTTTGAGACTAGGCGATGCTGCGACGGTCACGAACCACCAAGAAACTCGCCAAGCGGATTGACCTGCAATATTTCACGCGTCCGCACGCCTTCCGGCGCTGGCGCTTCTGGCTGTCAGTGGCAGTGCCGGTCATCGCTCTGGGCTGGTTGGTCACGCAGCGGGCGCAGGGCGGGCAGAAGGTGTATTCAAGCGGGCCGCTCTCCGCATCGCACGCGGTTTTCACTCAGCAGTGCAGTCTTTGCCACCTCGCCCGTACCGCCACTTTCAGCGCGCAGGTGAGCGACCAGGCTTGCCTGGCCTGCCATGACGCACCCGCGCACCATGCCAACCAGACTTTCACGCCGGCCTGCAGTTCGTGCCACCTGGAGCATAAGGGAGCGCGATTACTCGCAGCAACTTCTGATTCCAGTTGCTCGCAGTGCCATGCCGATCTGCGCACACGAGATGGAAAGCCACACTACGCCGCTTCAATTGCGGCGTTTACCCAGGGGCATCCTGAGTTTTCCGCGCTGCGCAAAGGCAAGCTGGATCCAGGAAAAATAAAGTTCAATCACTATGTCCACCTGCGACCTCAACTTATGGGCCCGAACAACGAGCGTGTAGAGATGAGTTGCGACGACTGCCATCGCACGGCGACGGGGCTTGATGGATGGCCCTACGCGGCGGTCAGTGATGCATCTCAGGCTAGCGAAAGCGCACCTCAGGGGCTGAAGCCCGCGTCTTTCACGGATCGTGGTGGCACGGCTGAAGCCGTGCCCTTCCCGATACGAGAGCGCTACATGGCTCCAATCACGTTCTCTCAAAATTGCGCGGCTTGTCATACCTTGCAGTTCGACAAACGATTCGGCAATGAGCAGGTGCCGCATGAAAAGCCGGAAGTGGTGCACGCATTTCTGCTGAAAAGATTCGGCGAGTACATCGCGGCGCATCCCGCAGCGGTGCACGAGGTCAACCCGCCGGACCGCCAGATTCCGGAGCGGGTGCGCGTGCCACGGGTTGCGCGTAACGCGTCAGAATGGGTGCAGTTCCGCACTGACGATGCTGAATGGTTGCTGTGGAGCAAGACCTGCAAGCAGTGCCACGCCCTGAATCCTGGAGCAGGACCGCTGCCCGCGGTGGCAAACTCCAATCTGACGGCCCGCTGGTTGCCTCACGCCCAGTTTGATCATCACGCCCACCGCATGATGACGTGCAGCGCGTGTCACGCGAATACGCTCAACAGCCGCGAGACCTCCGACATACTGTTGCTCGGCATTCAGACTTGCCGGCAATGCCATCGTGAGGACAAACCGAGGGAAGCTGCCGAGGGGCGCTGTTTCGAGTGTCATCAATATCATGACTGGACCAAGGCCAAACGCACGAAGGGACGGTTTACGATTCCGGAGTTGCGCGGCGTGGCGCGACTCGGGGAGCCGCGTGAGTGAGATTTTCTCTCCGAGCACACTTCTTACGACAGAGTACACAGAGAACATTGATCGACTTGAGCATGCTCAGCGAACACCTTCCACGCTCTGTGGGCTCGAGTTTTCGGGAGCACCGAAACCCGCTCCATCGGTTACCGTAAACACGTTTCCATTTCTTAGATACATGCGCTCCATCTCCTCACGGTTGAAGGGGCGCGCGCCCCGGCGTCCGAAGACCGCGAGCTGGTTGCCGCTCTCATCCACGGCGCGGTCGCGGTCAATCCCCTTGGAGATGGCGAGCGCCGGACCGCGCGTGCGATAGCTCGCGATGAGCCTGGGCGTGGGACGCGGACTGAATCCACTGAAGGCCGGGTTATCGACCGGCGAGAACAGTTGCACGACCTTCAATCCGTTCGCTCCGTCGGCGACGTAGGCGAACAGGCTTGAACTCACCATGCCCAGCTTCACGTCGTTGGCGTCGTTGAGCGCGCCGGCAGCATTGAAGATTTCATCGAGCCGGGGTTGTTCGGGGCGTTCCACATCCACGATTGCCATTCCCTGTTTGCCGGCGGCGACATAAGCGTAGGTGCGGGCCAGGTACAAATTGCGCGCATCCTCCAGCGGAACCAGCGCGCCCGGCACCGGCTTGGGCTGGGCCAGATTGGTGACGTCCAGGACTTTCAGTCCCTGGCGATCCACCACGAAGGCGTAGCGGAACTGGATGGCGAGGCCACGTGGCTGCAGCAGAAACGGAGCGCCAATTTCAGCCACGATCCTGGGCTGCAGCGGGTGGTCGAGATCCACTACCACCAGTCCGCGATCACACAGGATGTAGGCGTAAGTTCCGGCGATGGTGATGCGGCGGGCACCGTTCAGCGCGCCCTGCGGATTGAAGGTTGCGGCGCGCTTGAGGAAATTGTTAGAAGGATTGCCGTCGAGCAGGGTGCCTACGCCCGGACTCTTGCCTTTCAGGTTGGGATCGCCCACGATCACCAGGCCCTCGTACTTATCGGCGACGTAGAGGAACCCGTACATGAGGTGGATGGTCTGCTCTTCGTTCTCCGCGCGATGAGTGCGTAGCGGATCGACTCCGAGAGTAGTGGGCGTCGCCACCGCCGTGGCGTATTTCGTGGGCAGGTAAAAACGCTGGCCCAGCGGTGAAACCGGCGCGGTCACCATGCGTTCTGAAATATCTTTGTTGTCGATGTTGGCGATGTCGAATATCCGAAAACCGCCCTTGCCCATCGCCGCGTACAGATATTCTCCCCGGGCCTGCACGTCGAGGACCTCCGAGCCGGCGTGGTGGTAGGCCTCCTGGAGTTCGCTGCGGGCGGCGACATGCTTCTTGTAATTTTCAGGATAGGCGATTTTCTGGAAGTCGCTGCCAATCACGGCTGGCGGTTCATCATGTTCGGCGACGGCCACGGCCTCGTATCCGCCCTTGCCGCTGGCCACGAAAACATAGCGGCCCATGAAGTTCATAAAATTCGTGCCCTGGAGCAGAAGTTGCGCCATCCAGGCATTGTTGTCATTGGCGCGCGAGACGTGGCAATCGGTGCAGCCTTTGGTCTCTTTTGCACGCACGGTGTGCGGCACGAAGGTGCTGAAGGCCTGCCCGCTGAAGCCTTCGGCAGAAATCGTCTGCTGCTGGTAGTAGAGCCAGTCGCGGTCGTTGTTCTGCGAACTGACCAGCACCGCACAGGCGGATCGGACCGGCGCGACGCGATGGCCGGTCACCGTGCCGTCAATTCCCAGAGTGTAGATGTCGTCGCGCAGGACTTGAAAATTGTAGGAAGTCCAGTTGCGCGTGGTGAGGCCCTCGTTATGCAGCATGGGCATGCGCTGGTTCGCCGTCATCGAGAGATGGCAGCCATAGCAGGTAGGCGCCCAGGATGAGTGGCAGGCGTAGCAGGTCATTTTGCTGTTCGGATGTGCGAGTGCTGATTCTTTTGTTGTAGCGTCTCCCCAGGTCTGGCCATCCTGCTGGATGGTCTTGGCCAGGCGCGATTTTTCGCTGTAATGCTGAGCGCCCGGCGTGATGGTATCGAGTACCTGCACCACTTCCCACTCTTTGTCTTTTTCCAGCATCGAGCGCTGATACAGGCGGCCGTCCTTCCAGTAGAAGCGGCGCTCCTGCCATGGGGTACGCAAGCCCGCAAGGTTGGTCCCGCCTTTCGGAGCTGCAATGCCAGAGGTGACCAGCGTCGCGTGCTGCTGAATCGTGCCGTGGCAATCGACGCAATCGATTTCGATGGCGTTGCGGGTTTCTCCGTAGAGCTTGCCGTTGCCGTGATTGTCCTGCTCGAAGTGGCAGTCAATACAATGCATTCCTTTTTCCAGGTGGATGTCTTTGAGGTGCACCGCCTTGCCAAACTTGTCGGGATCGTCAAACGAGACCTTCTTATCTTCCTGGTCGAGCAGGTTGCCTTTGCGATCGTGCTTGAAGACAGCGCGGAAGATCCAGCCATGGCTGTGAAAGTCGGCAAACTGGGTGTGTTGCAGTTGCCGGTTGAACTCGGGCGTGCCGGTTTTCTCGAGGAATTCCGGATCGGACCACAGGCCACGCACGGCGGAGCGCTCGGGATTGCGAGTCTGAATCTGATTCTGCTCGGCTGCGCTGGGATGGCGCTGCTGGGCGGGCCACATGTGCTCGCCGTCCACTTCGTTGTCCCACCAGGTGTAGCCAAAATAAGTTGCGACCATGTTCGTCCCCGGGTGCATGTGACAGACCATGCACTGGCTGGACGGAATCGAGCGCGTGAACTGGTGGCGGATGGGATGTCCAGACTGATTTCGCGGAATCGTGGGATCGGCAGTTGCGGTCTGTCCCATATTTCCGGCAGCCGCGTACGTTCCGGAATGTTCCGGCGAACGATCGTTGGCATACACCACGTGGCAGGCACTGCAACCGCTGGCGCGGTAGTCGCCCGCCTGGTCGTTGGTGCCGGGAAAAGATAGAAGCGGATCGAACAGGCGTGTCTTTTGCAGTCCGAGGAAGACGGGATCGGTGCGCAACTCGGTGCCGAAGCCGCGCTCGCTCAGTTTGATTTCCGGTTTGCCCGGCTCTTCTTCGAGGCTTGGGTTCCCTATTTCCGGCTTTTTCTGGCTGCCCCGTTCGAAGACGCGCAAGACGTTGCCGGGCTGCGAAATCTCCCAACGCTCCAGCGGATCGAGATAGGGCAGCACTCCTTTCTTGCTGACCTCTTCGGGTGTAGGCGGCGGGAAGGTGAGCAATCTTTGCGGAGTGCCATCGAGGCTGTAGCTCTCACCAAAGTGCGCCGTCTTCAGTGGAAAAGCCCCGTTGTTGTAGAGCGCAGCGCTCCACAGCATGGCGCCATGGGTCATCATGCTGGTTTGCACTTTTCTTACTTCAGCAGTGTGACAGCCGCTGGTGCCGCAGGTTTTCTCGGCGACGCGCAAATCTCCCGGGTTGACGAAGCGAATGTAGTTCCAGTCTTCGTCAAGCCACTGCGTGTAGGCCCGCACCGGATTGGCGGAACTGCGAGCATTGGCCGGGTTCCGAGGTTCGGGATGGGCCTGGCCTTTGGCCTGATCGTACTGCGGAGAATCCTTCGGGGCGTCCGCGGTCAAGCGGATTTCGGCATTTCCTCCGTGACAGTCGGTACATCCCAGGCGTACGGTGCCCGTGTTGTGCATGGTGGGAGTGTCGGTGGCGGTATGGCAGGTGATGCAGCCGGCGGATTTGCGGTCGGCCTCGGCCTGGGATTGCAGCAGGAGGACGTCGGATGATGTCTCGCTCTGAGCCGGGCTCCGGCCCACGAAGGCGAGGCTTAGCACGATGAGGAGCAGGTGCGCCGGTCTGGATGAATTGCTTCGCATCGATTTCCAAAATCCTACGACTGATGACTTCCTGCTACAGCCTCGCGGGCGACTCGCCCGCGTCCACATGATTCCCCTCAGAACTGAAACTTTATTCTGGCGAAGACTGAGAATAGAGTCTTGCCGTTGTAAATTTCTTCGAATCCTCGGCCCGGAACCAGCGACGATATACCGCCCGTCAGGACAATGTTTTCGCTGAGCGGGGGGCGATATTCCACGCCCGTACCCAAATCTGTCCCGATGCTGTGACGAATCCCGTGCTGGAACAGCAAGAGCTCCAGCGGTTCGGTCCGGTCGAAACGCAGGTAGTTGCCATTCACGAATGCACGCAGCTTTGGCGTGAGGTTGAAATCGGCGCCCAGATTGAATAAATAAAGGCCGGGATTTACGAAATTCGCCTGGCCTTCTTCTTTATTCGAACGCAGGCTGGGCAGCAGGCTCATGGGATTCATCAGCCCGATGCCGGTCCCGGTGAGGCGAAGACCTTCGTGGTCCCAGAAGCTGAAGGCGCTGCCGGCAAAGTGAGTGTCATCGACAATGGTGTCGAAGCCGTGGGCCGTGCCATCTGTACGGGAAGCTCCGGAGCGGCCGCTGGAATCGCCGGAGGCGTAGAAGAATGAAGCCCGGTAGCGAACCCAGTCTTTGTCGGCGGAAAGTTCGACCGCCGCCATCCTGGCGTTGATGTCAACCCGGCGTCCGGCGATGGGATTGAAATCATCGTGGCCGAGAACCTGGTAGAAGGCATGGCTGAGGTTTATGCGGCCAATGTGACCGTTGCTGGCCCAGCCCAGGTAGTAGGCGCGGATGGCATGCGCATTCACATTTCCATTGACCACTGCGCCCGCGGGCGCCGGACGGACCAGAAACCCGTTGTCGTCGTAATGGATGCTGGCGTCGTCGCGATTGTAGTGAAAGCTGAATTCGGTCGTGTAGCCCTTGGTCAGGAAGTCCTGAACGTAGATGTTGCCGACATAAACCTGCTGTCCGCGATTCTGAAATGTGTTCAGACCACTATTCGTATTTTTCTCGAGGAAGTTGAACCAGGCGAGGTTGTAGACCAGGCGGTTGGAGCGTAGGTTGCCGAAAACCCGCACTCCGGGCTGTTCTTCGGAGAACAGGAAGCCGCGAAAGTCGCTGGTGAACTGCTGAATGCCTGCCCGAACCGAAACGAAATCATAATTCGGACTCAGGTCGCGGATCTTGGCTTCAACGAATGCTTCCTGCAATCCCACGTGGGTATCGAAGCGATTGATTCCCTCCTGCGGGTCCACGTTCACGATGCGGCGCTCACGAGTCTGCAGGAAGTTGAGGTTGATCTCGGGTGTGACGCGCACTCGAAAATCGACCGGCCGAAATGAAGTATCGCCGCGGAAGAGGTCGAAGGAGAAACGCAGGTTTTGCGTGAGCAGGGCCTGCTCACCGCGTCCGAAAAAGTCGCCACTGTCCGGACGCTCGGTGTCCACGCCGCTGGGCAGGGGCAGGCGACGGCCATCCACGGCGGTTTCGCTGCTGCCGGTGAAGTTGAAAAACCAGCGCTGGCCGAGGATGGGATAGTCGCCCTTCAGGCGATTGCGATTGAACGGATCGTACCAATGGCCCTTCACGTAGGGCGCGTCGCGCTGCTGCTCGTAGCGGCGCCACTCCGGCATGGCCGTGTCCCAGCGGTCGGGCTGGGGAGAGAAGTTGGCAGAGGCAGGCGGGATTGCTTCCGCACCCGATTCCACGGCCGTGACTTCCGGAGCTGGACGATTCATCCCCGGATAAGGCGCAGTTGGAGCGGCCACGGCGGGGGTACCGGGCGTTCCCGGCAAACCAGATGGCCCCTTATTTTCCGGAGCACGAGCGGTTAGTGCCTGCATCTGAAGCTCAAGCGTTGAAAGGTCCCGTTTGATCAGCTCCAGGCGTTCAATCGTCAGGGTTTTGAAACCCGGCTTGGCCAATGTGAGTTTGTAGGTCCCAAGCTCGACCTCGCGCAGCCGGAAGATTCCTTCCGCGCCTGTGCTGGTTTCGTAATGAGCACCGGAGGCGTTGCGCAGGTCGAGGTGGACACCGGGAACAGCCCTCCCCTGCTGGTCCCGCACGATTCCCTGCAGCGACATGACGTTTGCCGGACGATGCTCCGGAAGCTGCCGCCCGGAATCAGTCTGCGCGCCTGCTTCCTGCGCCAGGGGGAAAGCCAACAACGAAAACAGGCAGAGAGAAATGGACAGTCGCAGCGTCCATGCAGCATGCGGCGACCCGGACCACAGGAACCCGTGCCAGCATCGGCCTGTCAGCACCCGTCGCCACCATCCCTTGGAGAGTGATGTCTTTTCGTACCATAGCGATTCTCCGCATGCAACAGAAGTGCGGCCAGTGACTTTGGTTTGTCACTGGTACCGACACAGGAAACCAAAACCCCCGGCAGACTTGTTAAACTCGCCCGACGAGGGAGTGAGAACATGTCGCAGGCGGCAACGGCGGTCGAAGGAGAGCGGGTGGGGCGGTGCGGCGACCCCTGCGTAATGGTCATTTTCGGCGCGGCCGGCGACCTTACCCGACGCAAGTTGATCCCATCGCTCTATAACCTGGCGAAATACAACCTGCTGTCGCGCGAGTTTGCGATGATTGGCATTGCCAGGAACCCGATGACCACCGACGAATTCCGCGCCAAGCTGGTGGCGGACCTGAAGGAGTTCGTGGATGGCCCGGTCGATCCCGACCTGCAGGAGTGGTTCGAGCGGCACGTCTTCTATATCACCGGCGAGTTTGCCGACCAGAGCACGTATCAGCAGCTCAAGGAAACGCTTCAGAAAGTTGACCAGGACCACGCTACCCACGGAAATTATTTTTACTATCTGGCGACCGCCCCGGATTTCTTTGGTCCCATCGTGCAGCACCTGGCCGCCACCGGCCTCATGAGCGAGGAAAATCATCAGTGGCGGAGAGTGATCATCGAAAAACCCTTCGGACGCGACCTGGATTCGGCGAGAGCGCTGAACCAGCAACTGCTCAAGGAAGTAAGCGAAAAGCAGATTTACCGCATCGACCACTATCTGGGTAAGGAAACCGTACAGAATATTCTGGCCTTCCGCTTCGCCAACGGGATTTTCGAGCCGATCTGGAACCGGCGCTACATCGATCACGTGCAAATTTCCGTGGGCGAGACTGTCGGCGTGGAGAAGCGGGGCGGCTATTACGATACTGCGGGTGCGTTGCGCGATATGGTGCCCAACCACATCATGCAACTGATCAGCCTGACCGCGATGGAGCCGCCCATCTCCTTCCAGGCAGACGCGGTACGCGACGAACAGGCCAAGATATTGCACGCGGTGCAGCCGTTGAGTTCCGAAGACGTGTTAACCCGGACCGTGCGCGGCCAATATGGCGAAGGCGAGATCGCCGGCCAGCACGTTCCCGCCTATCGCTCCGAGCCCGGCGTACCGCCCGATTCGCGTACTGAAACTTTCGTCGCGGTGAAGCTGCAGGTGGATAACTGGCGCTGGGCGGGTGTTCCCTTCTATCTGCGCACCGGAAAGCGCATGGCGTCGCGAAGCACCTACATCGTCATCCAGTTCCGGCGCGCGCCGTTTGTGCTTTTCCGCGATACCGAAGTGGAAAAACTCATGCCCAACCAGCTGGTCCTGCACATTCAGCCGGAGGAAGGAATTGCGCTACGCTTCGCGGCCAAGACTCCGGGCCCCATCATGCGATTGGGAACGGTGGACATGGATTTTCAATACTCCGACTATTTCGGCAAGCAGCCCAGCACCGGTTACGAGCGCTTGCTGCACGATTGCATGGTGGGCGACGCGACTCTGTTCCAGCGGGCAGACATGGTCGAAGCGGGCTGGAGCGTGGTGAGTCCCATGCTGGACCTCTGGAAGGCGCTGCCGCCACGCAATTTCCCCAACTACGCGTCGGGGACCTGGGGACCGAAGGATGCCGACGAATTGATGGAACGCGACGGGCGGCATTGGCGAAACTTCGAGGAGTGACCCAGATAATAGGAATGGCACGTTGGAAGTGGAGGCGGATTATGGAAGGGCACGACTTCAGTCGTGCCAAACAAAGTCCCGGTGCTCCGCGGCTTCCGCCGCTGGGGTTCGCTTGTCGAACGCTGAGTTGTCAGGAATCGTTAGCGGGCACGCAGAATCACAGCCTACGTCAGCGGCTAAAGCCGCGCCATCCCGCGGCAATGATGGCACGAGTGAACTCGTGCCCTTCCCAACCCGGACGGCGGGAGCGAGCGCTCGTCGCACCTCGCAGCATCCCGAGCCGTGATCTCCACTACTTGCTTTTCATCTCGTACACGCCATCCCAATCCGCCTCCGGCGCATTCTCCATGAATTCGAGGGCGCGCTGCAGGAAGATTTGCGTCGGGCCGTCTTCCGGAAAAGATGCGAGCAGTTCCCCGAAAGTGCCAGCAGCCTCGCGCCAGTTTTGCGCGTGATATGCCTTCATGGCGTTCTCGAAGCGGGTAATCAGCGCCTCATATTTCGGTCTGGCTGATTCTATGTCCATCAATTCGTAAACCACGACCGGCTGGTGTTTGCCTTTCACGCGGATCCGGTCCAGTTCGCGGCAGACAAAATGTTCCCCGACTTGCCTGTAGGTTCCCTCGCTGATGACGATGTGGGAGCGATATTGTTTGGTCATGCCCTCCAGTCGCGATGCCAGGTTGACGTTGTCCCCCATCACCGTCCACGCCAGCCGCTTGGACGATCCCATATTTCCAACGTTCACCGGGCCGGTGTTGAGGCCAATTCCGATGGCGATCTCTTTGCGTCCTTCCCCGACCCACTTTGTGTTGAGCTTCTCCAGGCCATGAATCATCTCCAGGGCGCAGTGGCAGGCGCGCAGCGCGTGATCGTCCTGGGGGTAGGGCGATCCCCAGAAAGCCATGATGGCGTCGCCGATGTACTTGTCGAGCGTGCCCAGGTTTTTGAAGATGACCTCGGTCATCTCACCCAGGTATTCGTTCAGCAGGCGCACCAGTTCGTCGGCGGTCATGCCTTCGGAAAGACTGGTGAAGCCGCGAATGTCGCTGAACATGACGGTCAGTTCCTTGGTCTCGCCGCCGGGGCGAATGTATTTCTGCGGATCTTTTTCGATCAGCGCAATCACGCCGGGTGACAGATACTGCGAGAAAGTTTTGCGGATCTTCCGCTTCTCGCGTTCTTCGAAGATCATGCGGAAACTTGTAATCACGGCGTAGTTCGCCACCAGCGTTCCGGCGGGGATTACAAAACTGAGCCACCTTCCCCGGGAGGCAAAGCTGAAATAGACGAACCATCCGAATAAGGCGAGGGCGCACACCAGGGAGAGCGTGGAGTAGAGCGGCTTGATGCGCGCGAACCAGGCGCCGAAGGCGAGGCCAAACAGAACGATAAAGCCGGCGTCAGTCAGGTCTTCCCGAATGCCACGGGTGAGAAACGTACGCCCCGGCTCGGCGCTGTGCAGCAGGTTGTCGATGATATTGGCGTGGACCTCGACTCCCATGTAGCTGGCGGTTCCGCTCTGGAAAGGGGTATTACGCAGGTCGCCGATGGCCATGGCGGTGGCGCCCACCAGGACGATCTTGTCCCGGAGCGCGGCGGCTGGAACTGTACCGTCAATTACATCCGCCATAGAGTATTGCGAATACGTCCGGTAAGGGCCGGTGTAATTGATGAGAGCCGTACCATCGCGCGAAGGCAGCAGCAGATGCTTGCCCAACTGGATGCGCTCCAGGCCGGTCTCGGCGATGTAGGCGGCGATTTCCTGGTCGGGAATGTTTTCGTACTCCCGCACCGACTGCAGCGCCAGCGAGGGAAAGAAATCCTGGTCCTGATAACGCATAATGAGCAGGGCGTGGCGGAGGGTGCCGTCAGGATCAGGATTGATATCAATGAATCCGTAAGACGAGGCCGCTTCCGCGAGCTTGGCGATGTTGGCTTCAGCCCCGGCCGCAACCGTACCTCCGTTCTCGATCCATGATTTGCCCATGTCAAAGTCGCGCCCGTCTTTGGACTTGACCTTGAGCACCTGCGGAAATGCCTTGGCCCAGGCGACGTTGAAATATTCTTCTGCCTTTTTAGGATCGGAGAGCCGGGCCCGCTGCTCGTCCAGAAACAGGTGTCCGAGAACTACGTTGCCGGATTGCTTGAGCGCCGCGGCGAAAACGGCGTCCTCGTCGCTGGCAGCTTCCAGGTCCTGAATTTTCTTCAGAAAAGATGGCGGCGCTCCGGGCGAGATTTCCGCCTGAAGTTTTTCCAGGGCCGCCACCGCCGAGTTGCTCTCGGGAGTGGGAAAGGTGGCGTCGAAGGCGATTACGCGCGCGCCCGCGTTCGACAGGCTTTGCACCAGCTGAGCATAGGACTTCCGCGGAAGAGGAAAAGACCCCAGCTTCTGAAGAGTTCTTTCATCGATGCCGACGATGACGATGCGATCGTCGTGCGGCCGCGTGCCCCGCAGGGCGAAACGCAGGTCCAGCGTACGCAGCTCGATGTTCTGGAGAAAGAGGAACCCGGCGCGACGGTTGCCGCCAATGCCGGAATAGGCAAACAGGACGAGTCCGGCAAACGTGACCAGCACGGCCAGTGCAAGATCCACCTGGCGGGCCGAGACTCTGCCCAGCCGCGCCGACCATCCCTGATTGGCTTGCGGTGTCATCCCGGTCTGGTGGGGTGAACCTGGGCCACCCTTAACCTTGCTTCCGCCCAGCTTACTTGTTGCATTGCGAGATGGGCACACCCACCGGACAGCCCGGCGGTCGCACCGGAGCGGTGGTTGTTCCCCGGTCCACAGCGAAGGTAAGGCCCACCGCCGCCCCGGCGAACGCGCCCATCAACAGGGCCCAATGCCAGGGGCTGGTCACTCCGGCGGTCGCCGCCGGGAAGGGCATGTCCGGAACATCGGTTGAACCCATGCTCGCGTTCTGTACATCACGCGGGGTTGACTGCGCCTGGTAGCCGCCCGGGGGCACCTCGTTGGTGATTTCAACCATCTGACCGGCTGTCAGGGTCACGGCGTTGCCGGCATTGGCGGCATTGGATGTGTTGTTCACGGCATGCGCACCGTTCAGCGGCGTAACCGAAACCACACCGGTATAGCAGATTACCGTGGTCTTGTTGTTGGCGTACTCGACGTAGAAATCGGTGCCGATCACGCCGATTACAGCATTCGGCGTGTGCACTTCGAATTTGCCGTTGGGCTGCGTGATTTTCACGACTTTGCTGCGCAACCGTCCTGCATCCATCTCCAGCGAGGTCTGCTGCGACGCGGCATCATGCTGGAGCACGCGCAATTCACTGTTCGAGCCCACGCTGAGAATCGAGCCATCGTCCAGCCCGGCCCGCACCCGGCCGCTCGCGGCCGTCTTGAGCAGGTCATTCCAGTCCAGTTCGTCCTTGGCCTTGGTGGCTTGTTCGTTTTTGGTGGCGGCAGGGATCAGGGCTTTGATCTCGCCCGCGCGTTGTCCTGCGGGCGGCGCGCCCAGGGCAGGCAAGGATGACATGAGCAGGCAGAGAACTCCGGCGATCAGGCGTCTGAAAGTGTCCACAATAATTCCCTTTCCCCAAGTAACAGCCTATTTTTGGGCTTAGCCGAATTGTGCCAGAGCCCTAGGGAAAGTCAACGTTACGGTGCCCTGGGAGTGACCAGTGTGGTTACACGAAGGTGTCAGCCCCGTCGTTCTCGGGCCTGCGCCGTATTAAATTCCTTGCAGCGGTGGACTTCATGATGGAGAACGACATTCCCCTGGCCTATCGAGACCGAATGAAGCCTCCTCCGCTGCGATCCGGCACGGTGACGATTTGTGCGTCTTCTTTAGTGCTGGCGGGTTTAATGCTGGCGGGCACGCTGCTGATGTCATGCGGCGGGGGAGGCACGACGACACCTTCTTCTCCATCCGTGACGCCTACCCCGCTCAGTTCGGCTGACGTCCAGCAGGTTGTTCAAGACGCGGCCCAATCGGCGGATGCTCCTCTGGTCATTGCCGTGGCCGACCGGGCGGGGAAAATTCTGGCGGTGTTTCGCAATGCCACCGCGCCTCTGACTTCAACCGGCAATTTCGGAGCCACGGTCGATAGCAATGAACTTGCCGCAGCGCTGGCTCGCACCGCCGCGCTCTTCAGCAACAATCAGGCGCCGCTCAGCAGCCGGACGGTTCGCTTTATCAGCGGCATTCATTTTCCGCCGGGAGTTTCGAATGCTCCCAACGCGGACCTGTATGGGATCGAGAACACCAATCGGGGTTGCCCGCTCAATGCCAGCTTCCTGGCGGGACAGAGTATAGATCCGGCGCGTTCGATCGACGGGCTGAGCCCGGGTTTAGGCGTGATCACGGGCAAGGCTGATGCCGATGACAGCAATCCTGCCGCAGTGAATCCGGGTGGCGTTCCATTGTTTAAGAACGGGGCGGCTGTGGGCGGAGTTGGAGTGGTGAGTACTTCGGCGGCGGTCGCGGAGTTTGCCGCTTTCTCCGGGGCCTCCCAAGCCGGCTTCCTGCCGACGCTGGCGCAACTTCCTCCGCCCGGTGTGGTGATTATCGGCGGCATTGCTTTGCCCTTCGTGAACCAGACCACTGCACCCAGCGGGGTGGGGCCGGGATCCGCGGCAGGGACATTTGTGGTGGGACCGTTAGCCGGAGGATTGCCGCCGGAAGGCGATATGGTGGGTCCCGTGGGGGGAACATCGGGATTGACCCAAAGCGATGTGGCCGCCATCATCAATCATGCCGTGGCCACCGCGGAGATGACGCGCGCCGTCATCCGTCTTCCCGCCGGTTCGCGGGCCCGAATGACGATCGCCGTGGCCGATCTCGACGGCACCTTGCTGGCTTTGCACCGCATGTCCGATGCCACCGTGTTCAGCATCGACGTGGCGGTGGCGAAGGCCCGCAACGTGATTTACTTCAGCGATCCGGCGGGCGCTCCGGATTTGCCCGGAGTTCCTGCGGGCACGGCGGTCACCAACCGGACGATTGGATTCGGCGCCCAACCCCTGTTCACACCGGGCATTGACGGCACCGCTCCCGGACCCTTCTTCAGCCTGTTCCTGTTCGACCTCGCGCATCCCTGCACCCAGGGTTCACAGGCGGCCAATGCCAATCAGAACGGAGTCGTGTTCTTCCCCGGCAGTTTGCCCCTGTATAAGAATGGTGTGCTGGTGGGAGGATTGGGCGTGAGCGGCGACGGAGTTGACCAGGACGACTTCGTAACCCACGCCGGCGCGGTTGGCTTTGAGGCGCCCACCGCGATGCGGGCCGACCAGGTTGTAGTTGACGGAGTGCGGCTGCCCTACCAGAAGTTTCCACGCAACCCCACCGACTGAACCGCAGCCAGCCAGTGTGGCAATGTCCGCGCCTCTAGACATTGGGCTGGTCGGTTCGCTTTGCGTCCTTTGCGCCTTCTCTTTGCGTCCTTTGCGGTGAAAATCTTTTGGACGATTCAGGCAAGGTCAAACTCTTTACCGCCAAGGCCGCAAAGAGAAGCCGCTAAGGACGCAAAGAAACACCAGAGGTAGCAGACGGCAATTTTAAGTTGCAAATCACGAGCTGTGTTCGATAAGGTTCTACCTCACCTTCAGCCAGTTGCGCTGGCGTATCCCATGGTTACCGACTGCCACATCCATATCCAGCCGCTGGAGATGTTCAAGCCGGAGGCGCTGGCGCTCCTAAAACATAAGCGGCCCAATTTCGATCAGATCGCTGAATTCTGCGAATCCCCCAGGGCCTTCCTGAAATATCTGGATGCAGCCGGCATCGGCCGGGCAGTGCTGATCAATTACGTCGCGCCGGAGGTGATTGGCTTCGGTCCCGAAGTCAACCAATGGGTGGCGGACTATACCAAGGCCGAGCCCAGGCGCCTGATTTCTTGCGGCGGCCTTCATCCCCGGCATTCCCCAAACATCATGGCGGATGTCGAACAGATTCTGCGGCTGAAAATCCGCATGATCAAGATCCATCCTCCGCACCAGCTGCTCTTTCCCAACGACTATCTTCATGGTGTGAAGGAACTGGAAATCATCTACCGGGCGGCGGAGGCCAACGGAGTTCCGGTCATGTTCCACACCGGAACATCAATCTTTCACGGTGCCCGTAACAAGTATGGAGACCCAATTTACATCGATGATGTCGCAGTCGATTTTCCGAAGCTGAAGATCCTTCTGGCGCACGGCGGGAGGCCGCTCTGGATGGACACCGCATTCTTCCTCCTGCGCCGCCATCCCAATGTTTACCTGGACATCAGCGGTATCCCGCCCAAGGCGTTGCTCAAATACTTTCCGCGGCTGGAGGAAATCGCGAGCAAGACCCTCTTTGGCACCGACTGGCCCGGCCCGGGCGTTCCCGACATCAAGAAGAACCTGGATGATTTCATGGCACTGCCGCTGAAGGAAGAAGTGCGGCAGCGGATTCTATCCGGTACTGCCGCGGGGATCTGGCCCGAATAAAGTCAGCTTTCGGGGGACTCACTTCGGCTTGATGCTAAAGTGGCTGGCTATGCATTGCCAGCGCCCATCCAGGTTCATCCAGGTATCGGTGAAGCGGCCGCGGCGCTCCCAGGGCTTGCCTTTGTCCACTCCCTTTTCGTAGTAAGCACCGGTCACTACCGCCGTATTTCCGTAAGAGTGGACCACCATGTCGGAGGATTGCAGTGCTTCAGGGCGGTAGGACTTGTCGGCCACCGAAGCGACGATCTGGGATTTGTTGTAGAGAGTGCCCTCGGCCACGGTCATGACGAAGTCGTCCGCCAGCAGAAGCCGCACCGCAGGCGCATCATTGTTCAACTCAGCCCGGTTCCACATGTTCTCCATCGCAATGACCTTCGATGAATCCTGTGCGCCCGCCCGGGCCGGTACACCCAGCCACAGTCCCATCGTGATGACGATAAGCATTCTTTTCATGGGTGCTCCGCCGCTCGTGAGGTGAAGTATATAGCGGAAGGGGATCAGCTTCGGCAAGCGCGAATGTTCCGTGAAGGGAGGAGGATCTTTAACCACCAAGGACACGAAGGTCCACGAAGGAAGCCTTCTGCCTCAAGGTTTCCTTCGTGCACCTTCGTGTCCCTGGTGGTTAAAGGTCTCGGTCTGCGCTGAAGATTTGAAGTTGGGGCGCCCTATTTTTTCTTGGGAGCGGAATCGTCTTTGGTGGCAAAGGAGCGAATAAATTTCACCACCGCGTGGATTTCGTCGTCGGTGATATTGCCTTTGAAGCCCGGCATGTTGCCTTTTCCCTCGGTGACGGATTGGATGAGTTCAGCGTCGGATTTGCTCTGGACTGCCGCCGATCGCAGGTCGGCAACCTGCAGACTTTTGCCCACCGGCGTGTTGCCGCTGCCGTCCTGCCCGTGGCAAGTGGCGCACTTTGCCTTATACACATCTGCGCCGGCCGCATCGCCCTGCCCGGCGGCCGGGCTGGCAGCGATTGCGATGGCCAGAACCAGCATGGCGATGGGAACCCACGCATTCACGAATGCCCGCTTCCTGTTCGGTCTCATAGTCCCCCAAAAGTCTGCGATGGGCGGTCAAATCCGCGCCGCCCGGTCGCGTGAAATCACGTCATTCTAGTGGTTCGGGCCATCCAAATCAACGGTCGGCGGTCTCCCCGGTAGTCGCTCAGTTTGAAATTCTTCTTACCCACGGGCGTCATCCTGATCGGCCTTCAGGCCGTGAAGGACCTGGCCTGAAGCAGATACACCCTTACCTCTGCGTTGCTGCGGATGCACGCCATATCCGTCGGGACTGTAGTCCCAGGATGACGCCGCTGGAAAGAGACGGTTTTCAAATTGAGCCACTCCGCGCTGTCACCAAGTCGCTCCGTACAAGTCCGGCGGCGTACGCGTGCGTGTACGCCAGCGGGCAGACGCCTCCGGTTTTCTTTTTTTAGGATGGGCGGTTACACAAACTGTCGAATCACGGGTCAGGAGATGGCCGATGGCGTCCCATGAGTTCTCATCTTCGGTTCCAGAAGGGTCCTTACCCCAATGGCAACAAGAATATGAAGCCGCCTTGCAGGAAACCGACCACCGTATCCTTTTCAAGCGGATCGAGGTCGCCGAGGCGGCGATCCTCGCTCGCCGCGAGGTCCTGGTGCAGAGCCCCGACGGTTTCGCTGAACGGAACGAAATTAAACTGGCCCTCGATAAACTGCGCCGTTTGAAGAAGGAAATCCTGAAATTTTCGTGAAAATGGAGAACATCCTTCAAAACCCGCACTCCGCCTAGGCTCGCCTGGGCAGGCCTTTTCACCCTCGTCCTAAAAGACCATTCCGCCGAGAAAGACGGTCCCTTAACTCCGCGAAGTGGGTAGTCTCGATGCCGGTGTAACATAAGTAAGCCTCCGAGAGTGGCCGGTTTTAGGGTGGAAGATAATGAGAAAGTACCTGATTCTTTGCCTGTTCGCGGCGCAACTCTTCGGACAGAGCAACTCGGGCGGGTTACGGCTAAGGATCGTGGACCCTACCGGCCTGGGTCTGCAAACTTCAGTGGAACTGGTCTCCGAGGCCAATCAGTTTCGCCAGAGCTATGTCACCGATGAAACCGGCGTCCTGGTAGCGAGGAATCTTCCTTTTGGTGTGTATCACGTCGAGGTGAAGCGCTCCGGCTTCGCTCTTTATTCCAGCGTGGTTGAAGTGCGGTCGGCGATTTCGAGCGAACTGCGCATCCAGTTATCGGTCGCATCTGCGCAGACTGCCGTAGAGGTCAGGGACTCCGATACCCTGGTTGATCCTCATCGCACGGGCACGATTAACCGGGTGGGAACGGATACGCTCGAACACCGCAGCACCGCGCTGCCGGGGCGCTCCGTCATCGACCTGGTGAACTCGCAGCCCGGCTGGTTGCTGGAATCGAATGGCGTGTTGCATCCCCGGGGGTCGGAATACCAGACGCAATACGTGGTGGATGGAATTCCTCTCACCGACAATCGTTCGCCATCCTTTGCACCCGAGATTGAGGCCGACGATGCCGAATCGATGACCATCCTCACCGCGAACTTCCCCGCTGAATATGGAAGAAAGCTCGGCGGCGTGGTCGAGATTTCCACCGTCCGCAACTTTCGCCCGGGCTTTCATGGCAAGTTTGTGGCCTCCGGCGGCAGCTTCGGCACCGCCGACGGCTACCTGATGGTGCAACAGGGTTGGGGCAGGAACACTCTCGGCATCAGCGCGGAGGGCGCCCTTACCGACCGTTACCTCGATCCACCCGTGCTGGATAACTTCACCAATCGGGCCACGACTGGCAGTTTTGCGGCCCACTATGAACGCGACCTCACCGACCGCGACCGCCTGGGATTGATTGTTCGTCACGAGCAGACGGTATTTCAGGTTCCCAACGAATTAGTGCAGCAGGCCGCCGGACAACGCCAGGACCGCAACAGCAACGAGACCATCGGCATTCTCTCCTACCAGCATGTTTTTTCCTCCAACGTGCTGGGCGATTTCCGCCTCATGTCGAGAGACGATTCGTCCGGGCTCTCTTCGAACCCGCTCTCCACTCCCATCATTGCCGGGCAGCAGCGCAGCTTCCGCGAACTCTATGTCAAGGGCAATATCTCGATTCATCATGGCATTCACGAGATCAAGGCCGGCGCCGACATGGACTACGGCGTCTATCCATGAGCAGTTCGATTACGCCATTACGGATTTCAGCCAGTTCGATCCGGGAACGCCGCCGACTTTCAACTTTTTCGACCACGGGCTCGACCGCGAGCAGGCTCTCTACGTTCAGGACCTGATGCGCCTGGGCCGCTGGACGCTGAGCGCCGGGTTGCGCTGGGACCACTATCGTCTGGTGGTCGATCGCAACGCGCTGAGCCCCCGCCTTGGAATCGCCTGGTATTGGCCCCGGGCCGACCTGGTGCTGCATGCATCCTATGACCGGATTTTCCAGACTCCCGCCGCGGAAAATATTCTGCTCGCCAGCTCGACCGCAGTGGCCGCGCTCGATCCGCAAGTGCTGCGCCTTCCCGTGGAGCCCTCGCACGGTAATTTCTACGAGGCCGGCATCACGAAAGGCCTTTTTGGAAAGCTGAAGCTGGACCTGAATTACTACGATCGCGTCTTCGACAACTACGCCGATGACGATGTGCTGTTCGACACCGGGGTAAGCTTTCCCATCGCCTTCCGCCGCGGAACCATCCACGGCATCGAAGCCAAACTGGACCTGCCCAACTGGGGACGCCTCTCCGGCCAAGTCGCCTACTCCAACATGGTGGGCTTTGGCTACACGCCCGTGACCGGCGGCCTGTTCCTGGGAGATGAAGCCTCGGACGCGCTGGCCAATACCGGCCGCTTCCCGGTTTCACAGGACCAGCGAAATACGATCACCACCCGCTTTCGCTATCAGGTGGTGTCGCGCGCCTGGGTGGCATTCGGAGGGGCCTACGGCAGCGGCCTGCCCACTGAATTCGATGGGACGGTACAGGATGCGATCCACCAATTCGGACAACAGATTGTCGATCGCGTAAATTTTGAGCGCGGGCGGGTGCGCCCTTCGCTCGCGCTGGAGGCCTCGGTCGGCGCCGACCTGGTAAAACGAGAGCACCTGCTCATGCGCCTGCAGGCCGACGTGCAGAACCTTAACAACCGGCTCAACCTGATCAATTTTGCCGGCCTCTTCTCCGGCACCGGTATTGCGCCGCCGCGCAGTTACAGCCTTCGGCTGGGATTCGATTTTTAGCGGTAAATCGTCCGGCCTTGAAATTCCCCCCCGCGGGCGCCGGCTGCTCCCTTTTGGACTGGACAACCGAAAGCAAACGATATAAAAAGAAAGGGCAATCATAAGCCCTGGTTTTGGGAAAAAACGTGCTCAACGAAGAACGCCGGCGGGCCATTATCGAGGACCTGGAGCGCGATGGCCGTGTCTTGGTCGCGGACATGGCCCGGAAATTCGACACTTCCCAGGTCACCATCCGGAAAGACCTGGAGGTCCTGCACTCCCACGGCCTGGTGCACCGCACTCACGGCGGCGCATTACCGGCCCGCGAAGGCGCGCTGGAAGACCCCTCCCTGCGGGAAAAGGAAAAACTCCACCGCAAGGAGAAGGTGCGGATTGCGGCTTCGGCGGCGGCCCAGGTCAAGGAAGGCCAGGTGGTGATTCTCGATTCCGGCACCACCACCACCGCCATCGCGCGCGCGTTGCGGAACTTTCATAACATTACGATTATCACCAACGGGTTAAATATTGCAGCCGACCTGACCGGCGCGCCGGTCGAAGTGATTCTCACCGGCGGCACTTTACGAAAGAACTCTTTTTCGCTGGTAGGACCGATCGCGGAGGAAACCCTGCGCGGATTGAACGCCGACGTTCTCTTTCTCGGTGTGGATGGTTTTGATGTCCACTACGGGCTCAGCACGCCCAATCTTCTCGAAGCCAAGGTTAACCGCGTCATGGTTGAAGTAGCGAAGCGGACGGTCGCGGTCTGTGATTCCAGTAAATTTGGCCGCCGCAGTTTGTCCATGATTGTCCCGCCTACGGCTTTGCAGGAAGTCATCACCGACCACGGCATTCCCAAGTCCGACCTGAAAGCTCTGAAGAAGATGGGCATTGAGGTGACGATTGTCTGACCAGCGCTTGTTCGACCAGAACATGCTCGACCGGAACTCGCTCGAACAGAAGAAGACGGGGCCGTCCACGCTGACGGCGGTTCCTGGCGCCGATTCCCTGGCCGAGATTCTCTCGCAACCGCAATTCTGGGGACGCTGTCTCGAGGGATTGGAGCGCGAAGGATCTCTGGCACAAATCCGGCAACCCTTTCATTCCGCCAGCCAGTGGCTGTTTATCGGCTGTGGTTCCAGCTACTACATCGCGCTGGCGGCGGCAGCAGCCTGGAGCCGCATCACCGGAATTCGTGCCCGGGCCATTCCGGCTTCCGAGTTGTTGCTCTTTCCCGACCTGGTGCTGGCGGATGCAGCGGGCCTCGCAGCCGTTGTGATTTCCCGCTCGGGGCGTACGTCGGAGGCCGTACAAGCGGCGCGATTGCTGGAGCGGGAGAAAAACATTCGCGTTCTGGCCGTTACCGGCACGCCCGACCAACCGCTCGAGCAGACCGCTACCGCCACCCTCCCCCTGTTGCCTTGCGATGAGCAAAGCACGGTCATGACGCGGTCATTCACGTCGATGCTCCTGGGGCTGCAATATCTGGCCGCCTGCCAGGCCGAAGATTCCACTCTGCGCCAGGCCCTGGGCAAACTATCCGGCCTGACCCAACCCGTCATGGACAGCCTGCATCCCCGGGTCCGCGACTTCGTGGCGGCCCGCCACTTTGCCGATTACGTTTGCCTGGGCCAGGGGCCGTTCTTCGGTTTGGCCTCGGAGACTGCGCTCAAGATTACAGAGATGTCCGTATCCTATGCGCAGTGCTTTCATACCCTGGAATTCCGCCACGGACCTAAGTCAATCGTGGGACCGGAAACGCTGATCATTTTCCTGCTGTCGGAGCAGGGTTACGACGCCGAGTGCGATGTCCTGCAGGAGATCAAGGGTCTGGGAGGAACCACGCTGACGGTTGCCAATCGGGCTGACAAACGGGCCCGGGCCGCCTCCGACCTGCTGGTCGAATTTGATCTCGACCTGCCGGAAATCGCGTGCCTGGCGCCTTACGTGTTTGCCGGGCAGTTGACCGGCCTCTATACCGGACTGAGGAAGGGTCTCGATCCCGATCATCCGCGCAATTTAAGCCGGGTGGTGGTGCTCGCTGAGGAGAAAGCACTTCCCTGAAAGTAACCGTCTGAAAGTTACCAACGTTAGGCCAGATTCGCGGGAATAGCCCGTTCGTGCTATTCCCAGGTCCCCCCACTAACGATAGGCTATTCATGAACAATCTTTCGGGGGAGGGCTTGTTCGACGAACGTCCCATGACTCAATGAGTCTGGGACGTTTTGTTTTGCGGCCAGCAAAAGCCCCTCCGCCCGTGCCGCCCAGCCTGCCCCTGTTGAACTGATATATTGACTTCGACATTCCTGCCCGCCCGGGTGGCGAAACTGGCAGACGCACGGGACTTAAAATCCGTTCTATGACTTCTGCACTGATCCGCACGAAGATGCAAAACGCCGCATTGGGCTGTATTCATGCGGCTCGAAGCAAGGTAGTTTCAGCATTGAAATGCACAAAAAAGCACCGAAGTCAAAAACCAACTGACACCAGAACTGACACCAGACCTTCAGGCCGCCCGACCGTCTGGATGAAGTAGAGAAGCTTGGATTCATACTGCTCACATGAAGATCTCCCATCAACCAACATGGGTCGGAGGAGGGCAAAAGACATACCCCAAGATCAAGGGTGATGTAACGGCCGACGTCGCTGTTATCGGCGGCGGCCTAACCGGCCTGCTCACTGCGTATCTGTTGTCGACAAATGGCAAGAAAGTGGCGGTTTTGGAAGCAGGTACGTTGGGTTCCGGCGCAACTGCATATACCACCGCCTTCATCACTCAGGTGATCGACACCAGTCTCGGCGATCTCATAAGAATGGTCGGCCCACGAGAAGCGAAGAGCATATGGCAGGCTGGAGAGCAGGCGATAAACAGAATAGAAAGGATCGTGAAGAAAGAAGAGATCGATTGCGAGTTCCAACGATGCTCCGCCCGCATTTACGCGTCGAGTGAAGAAGAATTTAAGGCATTGAAAAATGAGCATCGTGCCGCAAAGCGTTTGGGATTCGCAACAAGGCTTGTCAAAAATAATACGTTGCCGTTTGAAGAGTACGGTCACCTTGAAGTGCAGGATCAGGCCAAGTTCCACCCGTTAAAGTTCTTGCGCGGCGTTGCCGAAATAATAGCGGCTTACGGGGGCAAGATATTTGAACACTCAAAGGCACTTTCTTTGAAGGGAGACGCGGATAGTGTCACTACGGTCAAAACGGCCGCCGGAAGTGTCACGGCAAAAGATGTGATCGTGGCCACCTACGTGCCCTTCAACAAACCAGGGACGGCGAAATACACAAAAGGAATGTACAGCAGTTATGTTTTTGAGGTACGCCTTCCAAAAGGAATATTTATAGAAGGACTTTATTGGGATACTAAGAACCCCTACCATTATTTCCGCATCGACCGCCGGGGAACATTTGACCGAATGATCCTCGGCGGCGAAGACCATCGTTCCGACCTTCCTGTCAGCCCGACGAAGAAGTTCGATGCCCTACGGGAATACCTTGCCGACCTTCTCGGCGGCCAGTCCCATCTAATCGCTCGCAAATGGATCGGAGCCGTCCTTGAGCCGGTGGGCGGCCTGCCACTGATCGGCGCGTACAAACCGCATCAGTGTGTCGCAACGGCATTTTCGGGAAATGGCATGACGTACGCCATGGTTTCAGCACTCATATTCCGGGATCTGATACTGGGAAAAAAGAATCCATGGACACATGTCTTTGATCGACATTTGCCACAACGCAAAAATACCTCGAACCCTCGAAGGAAGCAGCTCGAAGAAATGAAGCTGCCGTTTTGAAGGGCAGCTAAACAAAAAGGCCCACTCCCGACTTCGTAAGAGTGAGCCAGCATCTTTGAACATTTCGCGCGTTTCCCTAGGCCGCCCGAGCTTGTGCTGCAAGCTCGTACACCCCCTCCCAAGTATTTTCGACTTCAGTAGGCGATGTCATCCGGCCCTTGTATGTGCCTCCGCCAGTGAGTCCCTGGAAATTTCCCGTACCACCCGTATATTTCCAGTTGCCCTCGATCGTGACCTCGCCGCCAGTCGTAACGATCTTCCCCTCAAAGGTACCGAAGTCGCGGTCCCCGTCGGCATGCTCATTGACGAAATAGCCGTGCTGCGGACCGTTGCCAGCGATCAGGTCGGCGGTACCCCAGTACGTGATCTTCGCATTGTCCCAATTCTGATCGGTTGATTTCTGGACGCCTCTGACCTCGACGTGGCTCAGGTCGTGGTTGGAAACATCGGGCAAAGAAATAGTCGTCTGTGAGGTAGCTCTCCCAGAGAAAGAACCCGAACAATCCGGCATGGTTGCCTCCTTAATCTTGTTGGTTTTTACAAAACACCGATGGGCCCAATTTGGCGTCCCAGTGTCGTCCCTCCAGGTGTTCCTGTCAACTAACAGCCGCTGCCGCCAAAAAAGCCCGCTCCCCCAAGTCGCCGGGTTACTGGCGATCAAAAGGATTTAATGCTGCGCTCCGAGAGCGGCTCGGTGTATCATTTGCGCCTATCCCCTGGGCATCTCGCGGAAGCCTATCCGCAGCAAAGTGAGGCTCTATGTCATTCCGATTTCTACGTCACCCTCTCACCTTGAGTATCGCCACCGCCCTCCTGTTGGTTAGCCCTGCGTTCGCCGAGCTCGGTGTTTCGGTCCCGGCCTCGGGTTATGAACTGTCTATTGGGCGCGACTGTGTGGTCGGCGGTGCACCTGCCACGTGCGGCGCTACGTTCACCGGTTGGACGGGAGAGACGAGCACGGGCGACTGGTTGAAATTCCCGGGAACCGGCCTAGGCACGTGGTTGGTTCTAATCAACTACACCGGACAACCGGCGTTCAAGGGATCAGTGAACATTGTCGGTGGCAGCTGGCTGTTCATCTTGAAGAACGGCGGGATTTTCGGTGGAACGGTCAATAGCGGCACTGTAACGTGGCCGGGTGAGATCGCGACGATCGGTTGCGGCATTGGAGTCGCATCCATCAATGCCCATTTATCGCGGTTCAACGGAAAACCCGTGACACTAACCGGGTGCCTGCACGATTTGCCGAAAGGAGCGGTGATTCCTCCCAAGGTCTGGGGCACTTTTCATTTCTGAGTAATTCACTCTGACCGCATACAGGCCACCGCTAAGCGCGCTGGATGAACCCCTAAAGCCTTTTTCTCGTGCTGCACACAAATAGCTGCCATGTGCCGAACATCAGGAAGAGGATCAGCAGCGGGATTTCCACAAACATATCGAGTCTAATCGGCGCCCTAACGGTCTTCTCCCATCGATCCATCCGAATCTCATACACCAACACGAGAAACAGAACCGTCGCCGACACTGCCAAGTGCGGCCGCCGGACGGGAGAAAGAGCGGCTGCTAGACCGAATAGGATGCCGCCCACGAGAGAAGCAGCTATGATCCATTCCTCCACATAATAGAGCATGTGAGTATTCTAGGCAGAACCTACTCTGTCGGGAATGTTTTAACGGCATAGTCCAAACCGCTGTTCTCACGTTTTTTCCACAGACTAATACAAAAAAATACGCGCATTGTGATCCCCGTCACCGCATTCCCGAATCGGGAGGAATAGTCTTGCAATTGTCGACGGCTGAAAAGGTTGGTTTAAGTAACATTGACCGATCTGAAGTAGGCCGGGTGATCCGCTTGGCGAGGCAACTTGCCGAGCCACCAAACCCGAAAAAACCGACTGACTCTGTGAGGAGCAGCTGGGGTTTGGAACCGCGAAAGCGGTGATTACATCAGGGGCTGCGGCGGTGCACGCATCCACGGTGTCGGCTCTCTCGCAAGAGCTGATGGCTAGAGCGTAACCGATGCCGCAGCCCTTTTAAACATTTACCCGGCTGATCAATGCGTCAGCGAACTGAAGTGCGCGCCGAGATAATACGGCCAGAGCACAATCGCGAAAACCCCTTTCCAAAAAGCCAAGTGTAGAAAGCCGATGGTGAAGAGCCATCCGGCGAACCACACCGTCCCCATAAAGGTGTGCTGTTCGATTCGTATTTTCTGCTTATCCTCTCCGCGCGTATCTGGTGACAAGACTCCCTCCGCTGCTCTTTCTTCCAACAGGCATTTGGCCCGGCAGCATTGTAGCGGCAGAGCCTCACCCATCCAAATCAATCCGCACCGTAAGAAGCTCCGTCCCGAACAGGCGCACGGCGGCCGCATTCGTCACAGTGCTCGGCACCTGACCGGCAAGCCAACGCTGCCTTTCGCGCGGATCATCGTCCGAAAGCACATGCGCCGTGCCGGTGTGCCAGCGAGCGCTGAAGCCTTCACGCAGCTTCAGGCGCACACGAGGATGACGCACCAGATTACGCACGTATCCTGCTTTCATGCCGTGCTCTGCCACAATCCAGAACCGATTGCCGATGCGCGCGTTGCCAACCGGAGTCCGGCGCGGCTTCCCAGTCGTGCGACCGGTCGTCTCAAGCAGCGCATATCCGGGCGGCACGACACCCATAGCAAACAGCAGCTTAATCGGCGGGTTGAGCAAGTACTTCTGCAGCGCGTGCACAATCTGATGTTTGATTTCTGCCATGACGGCACTAGCGTAGTTTACGCCCGCCACTGCACCAATCTTGGGTAATTGACTCCATTCTTCCACCGGGCGTACGTTTGCCTCAAAGGAGTCTCCCCCATGAATGACAATCCCCCGAAGAAACAACCAGCGACCGTAACAGGCGATCCACAAGACATCGAACTCGAGCAGCAGATCCGAGAGCGTGCCTATGAACTCTACGAGGCCCGCGGCCGCCAGGACGGTCACGAACAGGAAGATTGGTTCCGCGCGAAAGAGGAGCTCACACAGAAGAAATTCCGCACCGCCTCCGCCTGATTTGTGCAGACACTCCCAGCCAGAAAGTGAGGCAAGCCCCGGACCGCTCCGGGGCCTTTTTATGTACGCTTGGCTCCACCATCATTTGAGTCGCCAACTTGGGTTTGGCGGAGTACGATCCGGACTGGGTCTAAGTTTATGATTCGCAAGCGCGGCAATCCTAACTGGGGGCGGCCCTTCCAATTTGCTCCAGCTTCCACCGAATTCGAAATGCAGGTTAGGCAATTACATCTGATGCCAGAGACCTATACCTCCTCGGCTGAGCTGCGCACCTGGTGCGAAAGGAACCGCAACAATTTCTACATCCCAGAATGGCTGCTGGATGAGTGGGAGATCCGCGTAAACGCAGACCTCACCGGCGCCGCGTAAACCTCGCGTCGTGCGACCGTATCTTCCAAAACGTCCGGATAACCGTCAATACCTGGCATCCCTGTCTGTGGAGGAAACCAAAAGGCGTCTCCAAACCACCGGACTTGTGTGAAACAGCAGCCGATCATATCTAGGACCTTACGAGTCTTTGTTCTGGGAGGAACTCATGAAATTTGCGCTGGGTGTCACGATTCTCGCGGTCGCCCTCGGGGTTGCCGCCCCACAGACTTCGCAAGCACCAACCGGATTCGACGACAAGAGCAATGGAATGGTAGATGATGCCACTCATCAGGCCGATAAGTCGAGGTTCGATGACATCGAAACGGTAAGTGAGGGCCTCGGGCCTCTTTACAACGCGCAATCCTGCCGAGAATGTCATCAGAGCCCGACTTCGGGCGGAGTCAGCCAGACTACTGAGCTACGCGTGGGCCATCAGGGGCCAGATCACAGCTTTCACAATCCCGACATCCCGATCGCGCATGGAACAGAGATTATCTCTGGCCGTACCTTGGTAAATGATCGCGCTATTTGCCCGAGTGCTACCTTTCCTGCCAGTGAGATCCGGGAGCATGTGCCGGAAACCGAGCCCATTCGCACCACACGGGTTGCGATAAACCTTCTCGGGGATGGCTTCGTGGAAGCCGTGCCCGAGGAGACCTTCTTGGAATTAGCCGAGAAACAGTGCAAGGCTTCACACCGCAAGATTTGCGGGCAGGCGCTGTACGTTCCCATTGTGGAAGCTCCGGGGGAAACTGGCATTGGAAGGTTTGGCTGGAAGGATCAGCATGCCAGCCTACTATCGTTCTCAGGAGATGCGTACCTCAACGAGATGGGCATCACCACACACCTGTTTCCTGACGAGGTCACAAAGATCTGTAATACGGCCCCCGAGCCCAACGATTCGCCCGGCCCCGACGGGCTCGACGATGCGGACCGATTTGCCCGCTTCACTCGATCCTCAAAGGCGCCGGCTCGTGATTCCCAGGGGGCGGAAACGCCGCCGGCCAAGAGAGGGTCCGAGCTGTTTGACAAGGTTGGCTGCGCCACTTGCCACGTGCGCACGTTGACGACCGCACCTGCAGGGACGAAGGTCAACGGTGGCACGTTTACCATTCCGGCAGCGCTCGGGCGGAAAACGTTTTACCCATTTTCGGATTTTCTCTTGCACAACATAGGCACTGGGGACGGGATTGCGGCACCGATGCAGGAGCATTACGGGCAGAACATGTATCAGATCAAGTGGAAGAACTTTTCTCCCGATCGCTTCCAAGCGGCGCGAGACAAGATCCGGACCGCCCCCTTATGGGGAGTCCGGTTGCGCAACCGATTGATGCACGACGGCCAATCGTCCACCCTGCGGGATGCTATTCTTCGGCACAGCGGCGAAGCGGCCGAGGTGACTCGCCACTTTGGGAAGCTTTCCAAGGGTGATCAGGCGAACATTCTCGAATTCTTGAGTTCTCTGTAGCAGGCCACAAAACGGCGAGGGCTGCTCGACGGCAACTTCACGCCCCAAGAGTTCGCGAAACGCCAGGCAGCAAAGTAGCGGAAGTAAATCCACGCTGCTCGATGAGTCTCCGATCCCACCTACCCCTGACTCTCATCCGCATCGCCCTCTGATCCCCCGAAGAAACTCATGGCTTCCTCATCCTCAATATCCTGCGGGCGATCTACGACGGCAATAACCTCACGCCGCGTGCAAATCGCCTCACCGACCCCCATACTCTGGGCAATGTCCTCGAGGTCACTCTCCGCCGGATTCCAATCGCACCAGACTTCAATCCGAACCTTGTAATACGCCATCGCACACCCCCGGCAATATAGGGTGGAGAGTGTATCAAGAAACAAAAACAGCCCCGCAGTTTGCGCCCGAGACCGCGGGTGGCCTACAGTCTAATTGATGCCTGCGCTGCCCTCTCAGCTCCCGTGGAGGCGCTTCGTCTGCGTGCTCCGGAAACTGGGCTACACCGCCCAGAAGGGAAAGGCCGGTGCAGCAAGAGCGTTTACAAACCCGAATCGCGTGCCTACAGTCATCTCAATGCACGAACCTCACCCCGGAAAGAACCTCGGCGCAACGTTGTTGCGAAAGTATCTTCAGAAACTTCTCCTCAATGAAGATGAGTTCATGCATCTGCTCGAAGACTGCTAGATCGGACGCGCAAACGATAATTCGTGGCCATCCGGATCGGGCATATGAAAATACCGCTCACCCCAGGACGCGTCTCGCGGACTCTCTGGCTGAAGTCCCTTTCCCCGCAGATGTTCCCAAAACGCATCCACATCCGCCACGTAGAAAATCATCCGCCCCCAGCCTGGAACCGAACGACCCTGCTCTAGATTCAGGATTAGGGTGTTTGCGTCCTTGGCGCGGAGAGAAGAAAAAGATCCATCTTCGCCTCCGTAGATAATCTCCATGCCCAAAACATCTTTGTAAAACCGCACGGAAGCCTTCATGTTCAAGACCCGAAACGTCACCGCCGAAATCTTCTCCACCGTCATGGTCATACCCAGCAGTCTACTCCCAGCATCGCTTGAATCTCCGCTCCAGGAAGCATAGCGTGGAAGAAGGAGGTGGCCTATGACGTACGTCATTGCCGAGCCCTGCATCGGGGTGAAGGACACCGCCTGCGTTGATGCTTGCCCCGTAGATTGCATCCACCCCAAGAAGAGCACGGCCTACGATGATGGCCGTCCCAGCTTCGATGAAGTCTCGCAGCTCTACATCGATCCCATCGAGTGCATCGACTGTGGCGCCTGTGTGCCGGTCTGCCCGGTGTCCGCGATTTTCGCGCTGGATGACCTGCCCGAGAAGTGGAAGCAATTTACGGAGATCAACGCAAGCTACGTCCAAGGCGGCAAATTCACGCCCGCAGAATTCGCCAAACACCAAGCAGCAAAGTAGCGTATAAGAAACTCCGGCCCGCTGAGTGAGCCTTCCAATTGTTCGGAGGCTCATTCTGTTTTTAAACCGCGCAAAACCCGGCGGCAGGCCCGGCTCCGACCTATTCCGTGACTTTGTCGGCATCACGTACCGCAGGTCTGTAAGCCACTGATTTGAGACAGCATCTCCGCCCTCTCCGTGGGCATCTAATGCATAGAGGCATTTATATGAAACGCTTTTCTCTCCTGGCGATCAGCCTGCTTATGATGTTGGCGATTTCCGCCCTCGCGGCACCCAAGCCCGATACCGCAAACGTCCCAGCGTTTCCGGGCACTCTCGCGAACGCACGCTACGTCTACGTTGCCTCCTACGACGGCGACCAGTTCAACCTCAACCTTCTTCCAGAAGATCGGAATGCGATCAGTGCCGTGCAGGACGCCATTCAAAATTGGGGCAAACTGACGCTCGTCTACCGGCCGTCCGAAGCAGACATCATCATTCTGGTCACGAGTCGGCCTTCCGAAGATGTGATGGCGGTGTACGACGGGCACGGGGGACCGAGGGGCAATTATCTCTGGCGCGTCATGGGCCGCAACGGCCTCCAATCGGGCGAGACGCCGCTGGTGACCCAATTCGAAAAAGCGTTCGACAGCGTGCAAACGCACAAGTAAGGCCATGCGAGGGCCACAGCACCCGAAGCCGAAGTTGAAGCAAGCGAACCGCGGACGGCATACGTTGCAGACCGATCGAACCTGATCCTCTGCAATCAGTGTCGCCCGCGCCTTTCGCCTTTATGGCACGATTCACTCGGGATTTGGAGTTGGCGTCAGGACAATTCCAGAGACAACAACTCATCTCACAAAGAAACTAGCGCCACTGCTGGATTTCCACAGACTCCTTCCCTTCTCTTTTTCAACTCCCTTGAAACCAAACGAGGAGACGCTGGTCGAAAATGACCAATATTGATCAGACGCACTCGAGCATCCCCGACTATGGTTTCTCTACCCTCTTCCGTTTCCGTCAATCAATCTGTTTTGAAGAAATTAGGTTTCGCGTGAATGAAGCCAAATCTCAACCTTGGTATGGGCTATACGCTTCTGCTGTTCTTGAATTAGAACCGAAGCACGTCAGTGAGCGGGTGGATGCGGCTGAAGCGGCAATTCACGGTCGCCTGCGGGACTTGCAGAGTGATAGCGACCATCATGAAGAGCGGAAACTCATGGAAGACGCGCAACGCACCCTAGCATTTTTGCGTCGCTCTCCCTGAGACGAGGTGGCACACTACGCCGCACACCACGTGCTGCGGCGCGACATCATCCTGCTCAACCTATCGCGCCCGCAGGGCATCGTCGGCTCGGCGCCAGGCGCCAATAAAGACTTCCGAAAGACCAAAAGCCCCGAGAGATCGGGGCTTTTTAGATTTATGTTAACTTCCATCGTCCTACAGGCGCAAAATCCGCCCGGCTCGCTCGGTAACCTGCGGGACAGTGGCCATCATCCCGGACCGGATGAACCGGCGTGTGAGACCTGTTCTCCCGTTTCCCGTGGTAACTTGCTGTCCAGGATAGGGACTTATGGCATCTCTCTTTAGACGGCTTTTATACGGGTGTTGCACACACCGGTTTGCCTGGCCACGTATCAGTTTGAGTGGTCAGCACTATCAGGTTTGTCTCCGTTGCGGAGTTGCATACCAATATGACTGGACAACAATGCGACGGAGTAACCGGCTGGTGCGAGGAGATTCGCGCCAGGTCTAATGGACACAAATGGCACGGCGCGAACGCATAAGCCCGGATGTATTGCTGCATCTCTAGCGTCAAGGAGTCAAATCATGGCTACGAATGACACCAAAGACTGGAGCGATCTTTTGGATGTTGCATTATTTGAGGCGGACAGGGCCAACCTGCAGCGTCGCATGGAACACGCGACGGATGCGATCCACAGGAGAATGGAAGAATTGCAGAAAGACGAACCTGCAGGCAGCATCTCGGAACGCGTTGCACTCCGCAACGCGCTGACCACCCTGGCTGATCTTCAAAAGATCGCCTATTCACGCAAGCCAAGCGGCAGGGCTAGTCGCGAAAGTGGTCGAGCAATAAGCGGTCAGTTCTAGCGGTCGCGGAAAAAGGGGTAGTCGCAGTCGTAGGCTCTACGTAGTTCTACTACGCAACAAATATACAAAACTGTCAACCCCGACATGGCGCGTGATTCGGCTGCTCAGGCGGTGGCGACCCCGCGCTAAGAATTTAGTTGACTCCCGCTCCCCTGCGGCGCAGACTTTGCTCGAATCACCCTTCCTAAAAAGGGCGCGCTCGTTCCGGGAGTGTCCTATGCATCGCCTGCCACTTCGTGACAGCACAGTTCTTGCCGACAAAAAAGTTCTCCTCATAGACCGCTTCCGGGCTACGCGCGAGGCGCGCGCAGCCATCCTGCGAAGTCGCGGAGTCGAGGTGCATGAAGCCGAGGAGATCTCCGGAGCGCATTTTCTGTGGCAACCCAATATCGATGATCTCGTCATGCTCGACGTTCGCAGATACTTCCCGGGGGAAGCGCTCAAATTCTACGGCGAGATCAAAGACGCAAGTCCCCAGCAGCAATTCGCCTTCCTGATTGGCCCACCTAGCCTGGATTATTCACGAAATCTCTAGCCAAAAAAGAAAGGATGCTCTAAAAGGTTGATGAACACTGGGTTTTGCGCACCCAGCATTCCCTTTCGGAGCATCCATCGCTTGATACAAAGTGTTTTACCACAACTGAGCTTCTCCTTCTACCGTCATCAACCCATCCGCGCCGATTTTTCCGGCGGCCAGATCACCAGCGACGCCGGTCTGTTGCCCCTGCGAGCCTTCGATCAGCGCCATCATCTGACCCGCGACTGGGCCGCGCAACTCAGCGATCCCCGGCAACACGACCGCCTGCGCCATGATTCTCTGGCCCTGTTGCGGCAACGCATCTACCAGATCGTGGCCGGGTATGAAGATGCCAACGACGCCGATCGTTTGCGCCACGATCCCATGTTGCAGATCGTTGCCGATCAGAAACTAGGCGACGCACTCGGTTCCCAACCCACGCTCAGCCGCTGGGAAAACGCGCCGTCCGCCCGCGACCTGGTGCACGCCAACGACTTGCTGTGCGAGCAGTTCATCCGTGTCTGTGGCGACCAAGTTCGTCAGCGCGGCGAGATCCTGCTCGATCTCGATTCCACCGACGATCCCACTCACGGCCAACAGCAACTCAGCTTCTTCAATGGCGCCTACGGCCAGCACATGTATCACCCCATGCTGATCTTCGAACGCCACACCGGATGCCTGCTGGCGGCTCGCCTGCGACCGGGAAACGCCTCCAGTCATGCCCGTATCGTACCCATGCTGCTGCGCCTGGTGCCGCGTTTGCAGGCCGCTTTCCCCGCCGTGAAAATCAAACTGCGTGGCGACGCCGGGTTCGCTCTGCCCCTGCTGTATCAGTTCTGCGAGTTCTTCGACATCGAGTATGCCCTCGGCATCCCCGCCAACTGCGTCTTCAAGCGTCGCGCCCAGCCGCGACAGAAGCGGCTAAAACGGCGCTATCGCCGCACCCAACTTCCACAGCGCAGCTTCTCCAGTTTCCGTCACCGCGCCCGCAGTTGGCCGCGCCAGCGCCGCATCTGCTACAAAGCCGAGCACACCGCCGCCGGTACCAACCTGCGCTTCGTCATTACCAACTGCGCCGGTCGCGCCTCCGAAGTCTTCGCTTTCTACAACGATCGCGGCGAGTGCGAGAACCGCATCGAGGAGTTCAAGAACGGTTTCCGCGCCGACCGCTTGAGCTGCCACCGCTTCCTGGCCAACGCTTTCCGCCTGCTCCTGCACGCCGCCGCTTACAACCTGGTTAACTTCTTTCGCCTGCAGTTGCCCCAGCCTTGGCGCTCCGCCCAGATCGAAACCTTGCGCGCCCAGCTCTTCAAAATCGGCGCTCGCGTCCGCCACACCGCCCGCTGCTGCCGCTTCCATCTCGCCAGCGGCTGGCCCTTTCAGAACCTGTTCCGCTCCGCCGCCCTCGCTGTCAACAGCAGTTGATCCCTTTCCTTACTTCCCAACTCAACTGCCTGTCCCTGGTTCCGGCGGAGCCATGTTTAAAATCCTTCTCTCTCAGGCTCGCGACCCCAAACCGTCCCTCACATACTCATGATCTGGATGACTCTGCCCTTCATCATGCCCGATCGCACATCCGCGTAGGCAAATCTCAGTTCTGGTGAATTAAGGAGGCTAGGTACCTGTCGCGTACCTGGCCCGGTGAAGTCGCCTCGGGTGACACCTCGCGCGGACAGTGGGCGGAGACGGTGAGGCGCTTCCTGGCCGCTGCTTGACGTCTTTCTGCGGCCGTAACAGAAAGCATCAGGTGGATTGATGGCATTAACAGTACAGACGCAGATATCTGGCGACGTGTTTATCCTCGGCTGCAACGGTCGCATCATATCCCGCGACGAATGCGCCGTCTTGCGCGAAAGAGTCGTGAACATGCTGCCAGGAACCCCGAATATTGTGGTTAACCTGGAAGGCGTGGATCACATCGACAGCGATGGACTAGGCATGCTAGTTGGACTCCTCGTCTCGGCGAGAAACCGATCTGGCGACCTCAAGCTAGCTTCTCCCCGAAAGCGCGTCACGGATCTGCTGCGACGCACACATCTGGACACAATATTTAGAGTGTACGCAAGCAACGAAGAGGCGGTCGCAGCCTTCGGCAAACGGCGGGCAGCCTGAGGAGAATACACGCTGCCTGAACACTTTCTCTCTGGCAGTATCGTTGGGAATTTAAAAGGCCTCGGTTGCAACGCTTTATTGGTAAGAGGTGGAGAATGACACCAAGAATCTTTTGCCTTATCACCGCGGCGTTGTTCTTGCTGATAGCTATAGGGCATGCTCTTCGTCTCCTCTTCGGCTGGCATGTGACGGTAGAAAGCGTTGCCGTGCCACTGTGGATTAGCTGGATTGGGCTCGCCGTCGCGACATACCTTGCCTACCAGGGCTTCCGGTCGAGCAGGTCGTAGACGAAGCGAGCTGAGAGTCTTTGGCAAGTAATCTCTACGACGAAACGAAATCTGGAAGTTGTCAAGTTCCGAACCTTCGGCAAGAAGCTTATCGTCCCACATTCGCAAACCATTCGGAGTACCAATTCGCGGAACATGTTTGCTGGACGTTCACGCCCGTAGGCACCAGTAACAGGCAGGTGCTCGGTTGGTGTTTGCCGATGTCCTTTCGTTACGTCGGAGTGCCACAAGAGCTGCCCTAGAATCGACCTATTGATACGCGCCTGAAGGCCAATAGAATGGAGTGGACAATGCATGTCAGCGTCAGTGAAGAACGGAGCCATTCTGGCCGGTATAGGTCGGAGCCAGTGATCCAGTAGAGAGAGCCCCCGTTGGCGGGGACGCGGTAGGAACTTTACAGCAGTTTCTAAATTAGTTTTTCCCCGCAGGCTTGCGTACCGCTGGAGGTTTCGATTCTCCTCAGTGATTCATCCCATGATCCTCTGAGGAGTCGGCTTGAGCCAGTCCCGCCGTTGTCCTTACTGTCATAGTTCGTTTCTGCCCTCCGCTTATCGTCCTCAACAAAGCGTGTGCAGTCAGCCGACGTGCCAACGTCGGCGCCGCACCGATTATCACCGTAAGAAACTTGCGACTGACGCCGAGTATCACCAGGTCGCCTTGGAAAGTCAGAAGCAGTGGCGAGAGGAACATCCTGACTATCAGAAACAGTGGCGGCGGCAGAATCCGCAACCGGTGGAGAACAACCGTGAACGTCAGCGGCAGCGGGATCAGAAGCGCCGTCTGCGGCAGCGTCTTCTTGACAAGAACAACTTAGCTTTGGATCTAAAGCATTCAGCATCAGAGGTTTGGCTGTTGGGGCCCAAACTGTGCAATCTTGACAAGAACAACTTAGCTTTCGCGCAAGTCCTGATTTTTCCGTCACTTGGCCATTCTTCGGAGGACCGCGGGCCGTCTTGACAAGAACATCCCTATGGTTTGCGGACGTGGCTGGCTTTATACGGTTGCAGCAGAGTCATGCTGACCGCGGAACAAATCAACTCGATTCATCGCCTGCACTGGGCCGAGCATTGGTCGGTGCGCAAGATCGCCCGTCATCTTCACCTGGGACGTAGAACCATCTCCCAGTATCTGGTCACGCCGGCACGCAGCGCGGCTCGTCGGCAACGCGCCAGCAAACTGGATCCGTTCAAAGCCACCATCGCCGAACTGTTGGAGCAAGATGCGAAGGCGAGTGCCATGGTGATCGCGCAACGTCTCCGTTCGCTGGGCTTCAACGGTGGTCTGAGCATCCTGAAAGATTACTTGCACGCGGTGCGAGCACACACCGCGGTCCAGCGTGCCTATGTGCGCATGGAGCCAGGACCGGGGGAGCGCTTCGAAATCGACTGGGGTCACTTCGGTGCCCTTCTCTACCAGGGTCACGCGCGCAAGCTCTATGCCTTCTGTCTGGTCGAATGTCATAGCCGCAAACTGTTTGTGGAGTTCACGCACAGCCAGAGCTTCGAGACTTTCGTGCGCTGTCACCTCCACGCTTTCCAGTTCCTGGGCGGGATCGCACGGGAACTCTGGTATGACAATCTCGCCACCGCTGTCGCCGAACATGATGGCAACTTAGTCCGTTTTCATCCGCGTTTTCTGGCCTTCGCTCGCGAATACAGTTTCCTGCCACGCGCTTGTCACGTGCGGGCGGCCTGGGAAAAAGGAAAAATCGAGAGAGCCGTGGGATATTTACGGCAGAACTTCTGGCCGCTGCGCACCTTTGCCGATTTAACCGATGTCAACTCGCAGGTGCGACGTTGGCTCGAACAGGTCGCTAACCAACGCCACCACCGCGAAACCGGAGAAACTCCGGCAGCCCGCATTCAGCCTGAGACTCTGCGAGCTCTGCCTGTGATTACACCGGATTATCGGGACAGCACAGAAGCTCTGGTCCACAAAGATCTCCGACTAGCATTCGATGGCAACCGCTACTGCGTGCCGCCGCGCTATGTCGGCCGTCGCCTCACCATCAAGGCCGATGCTTCTTCCGTCACCTTCTACGACCAGTATCAGGAGATCGTTTCTTATGCCCGCTGCTGGCAGCGCGGCCAGACTTTGGGTGCAGAGCGTTTTCAAAAGGAACTGTTGGCCCAGTTAACGGCCGCGCAGCGCTCGGCCGAACAACAGCGACTGGTCAGCTGGCTTGGTCCGGCCTCGGAGTCTTACCTGCGTCGCCTGGCCGACACCGACCGCTCGCTGACCCGGCAAGTCCGCGAACTGCTCCTCTTGGTTCGTGAATATGGACCCGATGCCGTGGCGGCCGCGGTTGGTCAAGCTCATGCTGCCGGCGCCTTCGGCGCCGATTACATCGCCAACCTTCTCCGTCAGCAACGAATGCGACGCGACGTGCAGCCACCCCTTCGTTTCCAGAACCCACAACTCAATGAACTGGCCACCGATCCGCTGTCGCTGGCCGACTACGACTCTTTTATCCTTCGCTCTAAAAAGGACTCCGATGACCTTACTGCAACAGAAACTGAATCAACTGAATCTGGCGACGATGAGCCTCCATCTGGATCAGATGCTGACTGACGCCACCGCCAGGAATCTCAGCCTCGCCCAAACCCTGGAAGCACTCCTCGATCGCGAACTCGAAGCCCGTCACCAGCGTTCCATCGAACGCCGCTTCAAACTCTCGCGCTTGCAGAGCAAGCCTTCCATCGACAGCTTCCACTTTAACCATCACAAGTCCCGACTCCAGCTCAAGACTCGCATCCTTCGCCTGCTCGATCTCGACTTCCTGCGCGTCGGCACCAGCGTGTGTCTCATTGGCAATCCCGGTGTGGGCAAGACGTACCTGGCCAAGATCATCGCCTGGCGCGCCTGTCAGGCTAACCAGCGGGTGTTGTTTACCACCGCCATGGACATGCTCAACCATCTCCTGGCTTCTCAGGTGGATCATTCCCTGATTCGCAAACTCAAGCTCTATACCGAACCTGCTTTGTTAGTCGTGGACGAACTGGGATATCTTTCGCTCGACCAGCAGACCTCCAATCTCTTCTATCAGGTCATCTCCACTCGCCACAGCCATAAGCGCAGCACGCTCATTACGACCAACACTGCTTTCTCCGACTGGGGCAACATCCTCTACAACACCACCATTGCCACCGCCATCGCCGATCGCCTGGTGGAAAACTCCGAGATCTTCCTTCTGGGAGGCGAAAGCCTTCGCAAAGGTAATAAGAGCCAGCCTCCAACTGAATAATCGGTTCGGCTGGCTCAGATCAGGCGCCGCTCTGTGACGATATCCCGCACGGAGAAGTCCGTCGGGTAACCCCTCAACGGCGCTGCCGACGGGGGCGGGAGCAACCACTCCCGCTCTCTGGTTTCCTTCCTTATGTTCAACTTCAGCGCCAATCATCTGCTCTTGCTTTCGCGTATGGAATACCGCACCTGTGTCGTGTTCCTCATGCAGGACGACTCCACTCGCCGGGTCTACCGCCTGTACGACTTCACCAAATCCCAAATCATCACGTCAGACCACTATTACTGCGTGTCGGGAAAGGTCAACAGCGCGGACAAACTCTACCTGGTTATCGAGTCGGTCAAGAGGGACACCAAACACAGCCCGGATCCGCAGTTACGCCTCGAGTGGACGGCGCGGGAGAAGCGCCCATGAACTGACCATCGACGCGGATAGCCAACAAACTCGAACTCATGACTGCTTGTTCCCGACGGCGGCCGACGCATTCGTGTGCCCCGCCATCCCGCCACCCTGGCTCATTCAAAACCGGCCAGACTGGCTCCCTTTTAAATCGGCGCTAACAAATGCACACGGACACAGAGATACAGCCGTCGGTTGGCTCATTAACCACCATCATTCAAGGTCAAATAAGCCGGTTGGCGGCTAAGATGCAACGATGGATTACCTCTTTGGTTAGGAAGGCCAAGAAGGCGATGGTTTTTGATCGGTCTGCGCATTGGATTCACGACACGATTCCACCCACCGCGGTGCTTGCAGGAGCTGCGGCATTCGGATTCTGGTGGGACAGCGTCAGTGCAGGACTGTTCGCCTGCTTTGCTTTGTTTTTTCTGGCGGGTATTTACAAAGGCCTGCGGCAGCTCGTCGCGACGCTTCGATGGGAACATGACCGCGTTATCGCTGCAAACTCGAACTGGAATACGTCCGGTACTGTAGAGAGAAGCGAACGGAATTTCGAGGTTGGCGCTAAGGCTATTGAGCATTTGCGACCCTGGGTGGAAGACGAGACTGCATTGACGGAGGAAAGTGCCAAGGCGTGTTGCTCGGTTCTTCTCGATACGCTTGCAACCCTTCATCCCAACTTTACAGAGTGACCGTAAGATTAGGCCGCATCGAGGGGCAAGAAGTCGCGGGTCTCGGCGAAATGTCCCATCTAGTTTTGTCAACCGATTTGCGAGCCCTGAATCAGCAGAAGATGCTTGTGCGTTTCCTGAGCACGATCGGATCGCAATTCGCGCAAAAGCGAAAGGAGACCCAAGCGCTCACATACATACTGCGCCTTCCTGTGAAAATCATGCAAAGCGGTCGAGCACAAACAGTCAAGGCAGCGTGACCTGTCTCGTGCGCTGGATGGGCTGTCTCTGCGACCTAGCTAACGTGAAATGCGGCAGCCGTAAATCCCAATGATCGCAAAATGTCATCGGCTATTTCAGCCGCCGGAAATCTAAGGAGGAAGCTAGGAGGAACCTTCGAAAGTGATCGGAGCTGGCGATCAATCAGTTCCAGGTCGAGTCCGAATGTAAGAAGCACCGATCTGGCTTTCTCGACTGTGGCGTATTTGTGCCCAGCGCCAGAGCTGAGACCATTTCTAACCACAGATATTTCAACGGCGCCGCCCGCCGTCTTGTCGATAAAAACGTCGGCTCTCATGGAGAATTCACCCTACTGCTAGAGTCCTCTCTATTTCCCCCGCAGGGAATACAGCGAATACTGTATTGCGAGCTTTAGGCGCGCTCTCTAGTTTGAACGTGCACGTTTCATTTGCCAGCCTGCAACTTCGCGAACCCGTCTCGGCACAGCAATATCTAGCCCGTCTGCTTTGCTCTGAACTTGGCCCACCGCGCTCTCTGCGCAGCGGCGATTTTCTTCCGTCCAGCTAAACTCATCCTGCGACGTTCACGCCTGGGCATACGGTACACAGTTGCGAACGCCGTAAGTGCAGCGTCGATTCCCGATAACTGCTTTGCTACTAGATCGCGTTCCTTTTTCAACTGCCTAATAATTGAAGACACGCCCGCCATGTGAGTTTCCCCTCGGCACGGGATTGTAGCAGTGATTACGGCTACTGGACCCTGTTCCATAAAGTCATCGCGCTCCCCCGTTACTTCTCAGTCTCCGCGCCTCCGTCAACGTCGCCGCCAGTTCTTCGTCTGTCATGTTCTCCGCGTCAGCGAGGATTTCTTCAGCGGTTGGTTCGCTCGGGTTCAGATGGTTTATCGCGGAGCGGGTCTGGTATCGGGTCCACAAAGAATCTAATAGCGGAAATACCCAAGTGCGTCCGCCATCATGGGCGCGGGCGTATTCGAAAAAGTCTTCACTCGCTTTTGGGTTGTTCCAATAGAACACGTGTTCACAGGCTTCTTCCGCGATCTCCGATATCTTTTCGTCCGCTCCGAACCGTTGAATCGCGAGGTCGTCTCCGGCCGCGCCGAGCTGAAGAAACTCATCCGCCAGATAGTCGGGTAATCGCGCCTGGATGTAGAAGACGAACGCACTGACCCGATCCGTCACCGCCATACGTTCACACATTCTGCGTTCGTTGTCGGTTAACTGCCTAAACCGTGGACCGAATTTCATTTCCACGTATCCGGCAGCCTGTTCAATCGCCTGTTCGCGGGTAAGGTTACGCCCCAGCCGGAATTTGAGATCGCGTGTCTTTTGACCGCTCCGCGCGGTTACATGCCAACCATCCGACTCCAATCTCCCGTTTAGGGAAACGTCGTCGTCCCCGATTCTTATCTGTTCATCAAAGAATAGATTGTCCGCGCCCAATGCTTCGCGCAATTCTGGATCGGCGGAAATATCCTGCCGATTCAGCCAATCGACCAAACCACTGCCCGATAATTGTGGCGGTTCTTCGCCGGTGCCGATCTCCACGGTGTCCGGTCCGGCAGAGACTAAGCCGGACACAGCGGATGAGGCGAGGACGGGGTGGGGCGGACTCCGTGGCTCGCTGTAACCCCATTCCAGTGGGCCACGGTATACTTTTGGCCCGTGAAGACTTCGATTTCAGTCTTTGCTTTGTCGTATCCGGCATCCCTGATTCCAGACAGTTCAGGCATCTCCCACTGTTCGATCATTTAGTCAGGATTAGGTTCAGGCCCGGATTCTTCGCCGGTCGAACCGATGTTCCTGACGATGTCAGGAATCAAAACTCACGCCGATGCTATTTCCGGATCGTCCGACGGGACCGACTGCATCGTTCCGCACATCCGTGCATATAACAGTTCCTTTGCTGTCTCGGTCAGCCGACTAGACAGGTATGCTGCGCGTCGGCTCGCCGCTTCCTGGTTAAGTTCGGGAAGATAAATGTTGTCATTGGTCCAATCCAGCCAGTTCTCTGTTGCGGCACTTCGGGACACGGCTGAAGCGCTCGCAGTAATGGTGACTGTCTCCCGTTCGGCAGAATGGGCTGTCCCAGAAATACTCCGTGAAACAGCCCTGATTGCTGGGCTACTGTGGATTCAATCGGCGCGTGTAAAGGTCTTAGCCTTGATTCTCCGCCCCGATCAGGTCGCGGAATTGCTCGCGATCGATGACCCAATCCGGGTCAAAAACTACTCGGATGTAGAAGCCTATGGCATTAATCCCGTGCATGTTGGAATTGGTCGGGGCAGCAGGAAGCTGTATGACTTTGACGACGTTCTTCGGATTGCTGTCGCGGAGCAACTCTTTCGTTTTGGATTCTCGGCTCATGCCATCGGCGCTGCGCTAGGCAAGATAAAAGAATCAGAACTAGACCCGGAGAACGGGCATTTTCTGCTGGTTCAAACCAGAAAACTCACGACATCGACCGATTTTGGCTGGAAGGTCATCCCCCGTGATGAGGAGCACGAGTGGCGAAAGGCGAATCCGGCTGAATCCAAATTTGTGCTCGATTTAACGGCAACAGTCGTTCCGGTTTGGGAGCGGGCGGGCGGAGGAAACGAATGAAGGTAAAAGCGAGGCAGCGCGGGGTTTTTGAGAAAGTGCCGGGATCGGGAATCTGGTGGGTACGTTTCGCTGACGGATCGGGCCGTATCCGGAGGGAAAAGGTCGGGTCCAAAAGTGCGGCGATCCAATTGTACATGCGGCGAAAAAATCAGGTGCGGGAACAGACCAAATTACCTGAAAACCTACGCACGGTTGTTAGGGTTTCTGACATCGCACCCGCGATAGAAAAAGACTACAAAGCGAACAAGCAGAAGTCATACGATTCGGTCGAGCGCCGATTGCGCAAACACCTTCTTCCCTTCTTTGGGCAAACCGCCGCGAATGAGCTTGGTACGGACGATCTCAACCGCTACGTTGACAAGAGGCGCGACGACGGAGCATCGAACGCTACCATTAATCGGGAGATGGCAGCACTGCGGCGAATATTCAACATCGCACGTGCCAGTACTCCGCCAAAGGTTAGAACTGTGCCAGTATTCCCTCACCTGACCGAGAATGCCCCGCGACAAGGTTTTGTCGAAGACGAAGAGTACGGCAGGCTCGTCAAGCATGCCGACGAGGTTTGGCTGAAGGCGATTTTGGCGGCGGCTTATACCTTCGGATTCCGCAAGAGCGAACTCTTGTTAAGCATGAAGGTGAGGCAGATCGATCTGGAGAGCCGTACCATTCGGCTATTCACTGGTACAACCAAAAATAATGAAGGCCGAACCGTGAAAATGACCGCCGAAGTCTACGGCCTGTTACGCGATTGTGTTCGTGGAAAAGAACCTGGGGAACATGTCTTCACCCGAGCCAACGGTGAGCCCATCCGGAATTTTCGGGGGGCGTGGTACTCTCTCTGCGAAAGAGCGGGGCTTGGCAGGTTCGTAACCGGAGGAAACAAGAAATCGAAGTGGGAAGGCCTACTGTTTCACGATTTGCGCCGGTCCGCCGTGAGAAATATGGTACGGCGAGGTGTGTCGGAGACGGTCGCCATGCGCTTATCCGGGCATAAGACGCGGAGTATCTTTTTGCGCTATGACATTACCAGCCTTGGCGACATCGAAGATGCGACAGGGAAGATTGAACGAGGCAGCAAAATACCTGAAAATCGAACTGACACCACAACTAGCACCAATGCTGATGGCGATGCTACTCTAGAAGTCCGCATGACCATGTAACTATCTGAGTTAGATCGGTTTGCAAACCAACGCCCGGGTGGCGAAACTGGCAGACGCACGGGACTTAAAATCCCGAGACTCGAAAGAGTCGTATCGGTTCGATTCCGATCCCGGGCACCACTTGAATCGTTCACCTGAAATGAGTTTGCAACTATCGTGGACATTTTGCCGCGACCTTGAGTCCGTCTATTCCAGCAAAGCGGTTGCAATATGGACCCATTCCGCTTCCAGCGACCCGCGGCAAATGGCTTTGCCTGCCCGGCTGTACCAGTAGTCGGCGTTGCCCTGATCGCCTTCTTTACGATGCAAGTAGGCATGGACCCACGAACCGGCGACGCCTTCGTCCTGTTGCGCGGAACCGTGCGCCCGCTCCCAGTTGCCCTTAGCGTCCCACCATAATCCAGCGAGGGCGAGCGGGAGTTCTGCTGGGGGTTCGGTGGCGGCGAGGGATTGACGAAAGTCGTTCAACGTCATTGTCTGGAGTGACTGGAATCTGGATTCGGGGGAACACGGCGCTCCATCTCAGGCGCGCCGTGTTCTTTGCAACCGGTCGCAGTCAGGCTGCAACCGGTATGGGCTGCGCGTATCCGAGCTGCGTCAACAGCGAGTGTTGATCATAGTAAACGCCGCCCGAGACTACGCGTCCCTGTTTGTCGAATTGGGTAATTTCACAGAATGGCACAGAGATCCTGCGTCCAGTTGGCTTCAGGGAACCGAACGGTCCGTCGTGGGTACCCACGGCAGTGAATTGGGCGACCACTACATCCCCGGCATCGATGTATTTGGGATTGGTGATGCGCCCGTCTGAGAAGGCCTTGGCCCAGCCTTCCTGCCAGGTCCTGAATTTGTCCCGGCCATTCATTGTGAGTCCGCGAGCGTTATCGGTGTAAACCACGTTTTCCGCGGTGTTCTTCAGAGAGGCTGCGAAGTCCCGTTTGTTCCAGCTTTCATGGGCACTCCGAACGGTTTCGACGTTGGTAGATGGCATGTGATTTTCCTCCTCTTTATTTTGCAGCTGGGGTTATTGGAAAGAGGGTCGCGGAGCGGAGGACGCGATCTTCAGCGTATGAACGTTTGTTATCTTTTTACACTACGCTGGTCAGCGTTCGAGGTCAACGACACACAGTCCGTGTGAGTCTGCAAAAACTATTCACCACGAAGGACACGAAGGTACACGAAGGAAATCCCTGAATCCCGACTTGGAGATACTTCGTGCCTTTCAATTGATGATTTCGTTGCATGATGGTTTCCGGTGTCCGAGGCTGACAAAAAAAGGGCATAAATACGCTAAACTACCCACCGCCGGCGACGGACACACCACGAGGACCCGGGATGGTTGCAGTTTTCGCAAAGAGGTGGAAAGGCTGGGAGAGGGCCCTACCGGAGCGGGTTGCCAGCGCTTGTCCGCGACGGGTCGGCGCTGCGGTGCTTCTGCTTTGGATGCTTGCCTGCTCGCTGCCTGGGTTTGCGCGGCGGAATGACAGCACGGCTATTCCGGCAAAACCCAGCTTTCAAATTGATCTGGCCTCCGCCGGGTATTTGGGACTCTCCCGCGGGGCCCGGCTGTCGGGCGCTGTTAATGTTTCCCTGAATTTTCTGGACGCCCGGCATGTCCTGCTGACTTTCAATCCCAAGAAGCTGTTCACGCGCCTGCCCGAGTGTCCGCCCAGCCACGATGACCGGTTGATGCATGTGGCCGTCCTCGAAGTTCCCGGTGGAAAGGTGGTCAAGCAGGCGGATTGGTACCTGCATGACGCACGACGCTATCTCTGGGAGTTAGGGCCGGGACGAATTCTGCTGCGGCGCCTCAACCGGCTTTACGAAGTCAACGCCGACCTGGAAGAAAAGCTGGTTCTCGACTCTCCCCAGGAACTGCTTTGGGTATCGGTCACGCCGGGTGGGAAGCAGATCATCACGGAAACCAGCGTGGCCGCGGCGTCCAAGGACAGCCCGCCAAAAAGCAAAGTCCGGGCCCGGCTTACTTTCCTCGATTCCAGATCCATGGCCGTGCAGCGCGTCATAGAGTCGCAGGGCGCGATCAATCTGCAGGCGACCGAATCAGGTTTTTCCGATGTGCGGAATTACGGCGGAGTGTGGCTGGTGCGCTTCGGTCCGGCGGTGCGCGATCGAGTCAACATCACGCGGGTGAAAGCGCGGCGTCCGCCCAACATTCTATACAGCAGCGCAAACACCATGCTGGTTGGCCGCTGCTCGCTTTCCGGAAACGACTACATCGTCAGCGCGTTCACCGTGACCGGAACCCACTTGTGGAAGCAGCGTTGGAGTGAGTGCCGGTACACTCCGACCGTGGCCGTGAATGAAGACGGCAGCCGCTTTGCCGCCAGTTCGCTCACGGTCTTGTCAGACTCCGCGCCCGCGCCCGCGAGCGAAAGCCGCCCCGTGGAGGACGGCCTGGAACAAACAGTTCAGGTCTTTGATACCGCGGGCGGAGCGTCGGTGCTCTCGGTTCGAGTGGCGCCGCCGATCCTGGACGGTGTGAACTACGCGCTCTCGCCGGACGGAGGACAACTGGCGGTCTTGCAGGAAACTACTCTGAGCATCTATGCCCTTCGGGAGATGTCCGCCGACGAGCGCACGAAATATCTCGCAATCAAAGACGACACCCCCGGACTGTATGTGCCCCCGCCGCGGGCCAACGGCGATTCCGCCGTGGAAACGATTGAGATTTCGGCCGCCGACGCTTCGGGCGTGCCGGATGCGGCCACTCCTGTCTCCACGCCTGCCCCTGCGGCCGCGAACCTGGCAAAGATTCCGGCCAACTCGATTCCGGGACCCGGGCCGAGTGGAAGCCCTGCGCCGGTGGCAAGTGCCGCGCCACTGGCGGAAGGTAGTGCAAACTCAAATCCGCCCGCGTTGACCTTCCGAACCGGTACTCAGGTGGTGGCGTTAGATGTGGTAGTGACCGACTCCAGGGGTCACGTGGTGAAGGGTCTGCAGCAGAGTGATTTCAGCGTCGGCGAAGATGGCAAACCGCAGGTGCTGCGCCACTTCCGGGAGTATTCGCCGGAGCAGGCTCCGACCCCGCCTCCGCCGCCAGCGCAGGCGGAAGCAGAGGCGGCGAAACTTCCCCCGAATATTTTTTCCAACTACAAGCAGCCGTCGGAGCCCGGTTCCGTGACCGTGGTTCTGCTTGATCTGCTCAACACCCCGATGGCAGACCAGGCCTACGCCCAGGCACAACTCATAAAGTTTTTGAAGACCAAGCCGCAGGATGCGCAATTCGCGCTGTGCACGCTGAGCAACAAACTGCAGATGATCCAGGGTTTCACCCGGGACGAGCGTATCCTGCTGGCCTCAGCGCACGGCAAGAAAGCGTCGTTCCGCAATAAGTCTGTGCTCGACTCCGATGCGGCGCCGATTTCGATAGAGGCGGGACGCGCCACGGCGAAATTTCTCCCCAACCTGGATTTTTTTGTGCAGGCGATTGAGTTGCAGCAGTCGGAGGCCCGGGTGGTGGATGCAGACCGGCGCATGATGGTGACCGTGGACGCCTTTGCCCAGTTGGCGCGCTATCTGTCCGGGATCCCGGGACGAAAGAACCTGGTTTGGTTGTCGGGTTCCTTCACTCTGGGAATCTCTCCCGACACCAGCGGGCAGGACCCGTTCATTCAGGCGCGGAATTACAGCGAGAACGTGAAGCGAGTCTCGAATCTGTTTGCCGAGGCGCACGTGGCGGTTTATCCGGTGGACGTGCGCGGACTGGTGACGGACCCGCTGTTCAGCGCTACCAGCAACGACACGCTCGCGCCCATATCCATGCAGGGGTCAACCCCGACAGGACCGGCAGGCGGAGGCGGAAACGGAGATTTTCCCGGGGCCAAACGAAATGCCAGCAATGCGGTGCCAATCGCCGCCATGCAAGCCTCGGCTGAACAGTTCGGCCTGGCCCAGATGGGGGAACACGCCACCATGGATAAACTGGCGGCGGAAACGGGTGGCCGCGCCTTCTACAACACCAACGGTATCGCCAAGGCGATCGACGCGGCAAATGAGGAGGGCGCGAACTACTATGCACTCTCTTATACGCCCGCTAACAAGAACTACGACGGATCGTTTCGCAAAGTGAAAGTTTCGCTGGCCGGGAAAAAGTACCGCCTGGCCTATCGCAGCGGCTACTACGCAGTCGATCCCCATGCCATGGCCAGGCCGGAGAAAGATCTGGCCTCCAGCCTGGCGATGGCCGCCATGCAGCAGGGATCGCCACAGTCGCGACAGATTGTGTTCGGGGCGAAGGTGGTTCCACTGGGCCAGCCCAGGATGGTGAAGGATGCTCCCGCCCTGACGGCCAAAGCCGCCAAGAAAAAGCGGAAGGGAGAAGCGGCGCCGGTCGAGATGCAACTCTATTCCATCGACTATGCGGTGACTCCCGCGGACCTGCGCTTCAATCCCATGCCGGATGGGACCTATCACGATGTCATCAATTTCATGGCGACGGCTTTTGACGAAGAGGGGGCCCTGGTGGCGAGCCAGATCAGCCAGGTGGCCGCCGATCTCAAGCCGGAGACGTTTCGGGACATCCAGCTGGGCGGCGTGCGCGTGCACCAGGAAATTGATGTCCCACTCAGAAGCGTCGCCCTGCGACTGGGAGTGGAGGACGTGGCCGACAGCCATATCGGCACCCTCGAGATCCCGCTGCCGGTCAAGGCCCCGCCGGATGCGCCGGCGGTAGCGCGGCGCTCCCTGCCTCCGGTTGAACGTGATTGACCGTGTAGCGCCGGCGCTACGCGGAACTCAGGGCCCGGCTTATTCTGTCGCAATCCTTCGCCAAACATTTCTGTGTCCACTCCCATGCCGATGCGGAAATGGTTGGACAGGCCGAAAAAATGTCCAGGCACGGCGGAAGTTTCATACTCGGTGCGCAGACGGGCCAGGAAATCATCCACGTTTCCCCTGGCCAGGCGGAGGATGGCAGTTGTGCCAAATTCAGTGCGTGGGGCGGAGATCCCTTTTTGTGCCGTGAGGAAATCACCCAGCAGCGCGCGGTCAGCTTCTACAATTTTGCGGCCGCGTTCGCGGATCTGGTCCAGATGCTCCAGCGCCACGACGCTCAACAATTCGGCGGGATGCGCCGGGATGGACGCAAACAGGTCATTCAGCCGCCACATGGCGCGTGCCAGGCCGGGCTCAGCCAGGATCCAGCCACAGCGCAGGCCGCTCAGGCCGTAAATCTTGGTCAGACTGCTGGTGACGATGAACTCCGGTCCCAGAAGACAGGCGGTCTTCGGAGTGTTGCTGTAAACCGCGTCGAGATACACCTCGTCAACCAGCACGCGCGCTCCCACGCTGCGGGCCAGTTCGCCGATTTCACGCAGCACGGATTCAGGAGCCAGAACGCTGCTGGGATTATGCAGGTTGGTGAGCACAACTAATTTAGTCTTCGGGCTGATCGAACGGCGAACTTCCGCGGGATCGAGAGCATACCCGTTGTCTTCCCTGCGGAGGAAAGTTTTCACTGCCGCACCCAGGTATAGAAGCGTGGAAGTGAGCAACTCATAGGTGGGCTGTTCGATCAGGACCTCGTCGCCAGGATCGAGCAGCGCGGCCATGGCCAGATGATTGGCCATGGATGTCCCGGCGGCGGCCACCACGCACTCGGTATCGACGCCGCATTTCTTCGCGATGGCATGCTGCAGCGGAGCGTAGCCATACGTGCTGTCGCCATTGATCTCGAGCTGATCGATGGTTACCGGAAGCTCATGCAGGGGAAACGAAGCCACGCCGCTGGTCGCGAGATTGTACTTCGCACTGCCCTGGGTCTTTGCCCACAGCATGTAATCGGAATGTCGATGTCTCATAGGCTCGGTGCCGGAGGATTTTGCCGCGCCCTGCGGCTCCAGTACAAATATACCGGGAAGCCGGCCAGCAGAATCACCAGTCCGATAGCGGAATTCGCCGGGAAAGTCGCGACGGTGGTGATCACGATGGCGGCACAGGCCAGCACGAAAAGGCCCGTGGTGTAGGGATGGCCCGGGGTCAAATACAGCTTCTCGGGTGAATCCGCAACCTTTCGCCGGAATACAAACAGCGACGCGGCCGTCAATCCGAAAGAAATGAAGTCCACGGAGATCACGTAGTTCAGGATCTGCTCGTAGCGTCCGGAGAGGGCGATCACAGTCGCGGTCACGCCTTGCAGAACGATGGCCACCACCGGAACTCCGGTGCGGGGAGAGAGCCAGCCCACGCTCTTGAAGAAGAGGCCATCGCGGGCCATGGCGAAGTAAACCCGCGGCGCGGTCAGAATTCCCTGGCTCAGAAAACCCAGCGTCGAAATAGCGACGCCGAATGCAATCCACTGCGCGCCACGTTCACCCAGTGCAGCGCGCATCACTGCCGACGCGGGAATGCGGGTGGCAGCCAGGCCGTCCGGGCCGAGCACTCGCAGGCAAACGAAGTTGACGGCCAGATAGAGGACCACCACTCCGATCACGCCGATGATCAATCCGCGCGAGAGATCGCGACGGGGATGGCGCATCTCGCCGGCCACGAAACTAGCGGTCTGCCATCCGCCGTAGGCGAAGGCAACAGGAATCATGGCGGCGCCGATCGCGCTTCCAAGTCCCAGCGAAACCGGGCGGTCGAGCAAGGGCAAGGCGTGCACGCTGCCGCCGCCCCAGAGCATTCCCACAACGACCATGGCGGCGATGGCGGCGGCCTTCAGCAGCATGAGCACGCTTTGCACGTTGCTGCCGGCGCGCACTCCAAAACAATTGATCGCCGTCAAGCCCAGCAGGGTCACGGCTGCGATCGGCCCATCGCCGGCCGAGACTCCGCTGATCTCGCGATAGTACCGGCTGAACGTGACCGCCACCGCCGCCATCCCGCCGGTCTGCGTTACGAGAAGAAGTACCCAGCCATAAATGAAAGCCACCGACGGGTGGTAGGCCTCACGCAGGTAAAGGTATTGCCCACCCGCGCCGGGCAGGCGGGATGCCAGTTCGGCCCAGATGAATGCGCCGAGCAGGGCAAGTCCTCCGCCCAGGAGCCAGACACCCAGGATCAAAAACGGAGTGTGCACGCGCAGGGCGACGACGTAAGGATTGATAAAAATGCCGGAGCCGACAATGCCGCCCATGACGATCATGGTGGCGTCGAATACTCCGAGCAACTGCCGGGGTTTGACGGGATCCAAGAATCAGCCTGCCGTGTGTCGAGTCCAGGCAGAAACGCAGCCGGCCGCCGGACTTGACCGCGATCACCTTACCACAGCCTTTATGAATGCCAAGATGCGCTGAGTTTGGGTGTGTGAGTTGACACAGCGTGTGTCGAACAATCACGGAGGAGCGCCGGGCTACTTCGCCGTCCCGTCGTCTGGCTTGGTCAACAGACCGCGCTGGCGCAGCCAGTTTGCCAGCAGGGCGGGCCACTCGCTCAAAGCAGGATCGCCCAGAGCGAGACCCACTCCATGCGGTCCCTTTTCGAAGACATGCAATTCCGCGGGAACCCCGGCTTTGTGCAGCGCGACGTAAAAGTTAACGCTATTCTCCACCGGCACAACGTTGTCATCGCTGGTGGCGAAAAGGAATGTAGGCGGAGTTTGAGGCGTGACATGAAGCTCGTTGGAGAGTTCCTCGACCAGCTTGGGGTCGGGATGGTCGCCCAGCAGGTTCTTGACCGACCCCTGGTGGGCATAAGGCGCTTCGAGGGTGATCACCGGATAGCCGAGGATCGCGAAATCAGGACGGCTGCTGGCCCGATCGATGGGGTCGGCGGCCGCGGGATTGCCGCTGTCAAAGTGAGTCGCGGTAGTCGAAGCCAGATGTCCGCCCGCCGAGAAGCCCATCATCCCAATGCGGTCAGGCGAGATCTCGAATTCCCCGGCCCGGCTGTGCACCAACCGGATTGCCCGCTGCGCATCTCCCAACTCGATGGGATGGTGATAACGCGGTCCCAGCCTGTACTTGAGAACGAAAGCGGTCACGCCCATGGCATTGAACCAGTTCGCGACTTGCCGGCCTTCGTGGTTGGAAGCCAGAAATCCATAGCTGCCGCCGGGGACAACAATGACTGCGGTACCGGAGAGGTTATGCCCCCAGGGGCGATAGACAGTGATCGTGGGTTTGTCGTCATCCCCCTGCCCTAACGCTCCGGGAGCGCCGTTCTGCCACAACAGAATGGTCTGCGGCTCAGCCGTGAGATCGTGCGCCACCTGACCAAGAGTGAAAATTGAGGCAGCAACACACAGAATAACGATGGCACTGGTTCGTCTTATCATCGGAGTCCTAGTGCGACAGGCCCACGTAATTTCCATAGCCGACGATCACTGTCGATCCTACGAGCAGCAGGAGGGCCAGGGCCAGCAACCGTCCTGCCTGGACGCCCGCGCCCTTCCATTCCTTCAATCCGATGCCCCACAGGCTGCTGAAGATGATGATACTGGCCATGTGCAGCGTCCAGCTGGAAAATTTGTATTTGCCCATCTGGGTTTCGCCCATCGAGTAGAAGAAGAACTGGAAATACCAGGTAGTACCAGCCAGCGCACAGAGCAGGTAGTTGGCCAGCATGGGAACACGCGTCCCGTCTGCCTTTCTTACAGCCGGCGCCTCTTGTATGGCCACGGAGGACTGCGCCCGCAGCTTGCCGGACGGCATATGTTCGACCACTTCCCTGCTGGGAGCATCGAGCGCAGTTTCGATCGTAACGTCGTCGTGGCCCTGATCATTGGGCTCGCGCGAAATCGAAGTGAAGTACTGGTAGCCGGTCTTGTTGCGGACATTCAGAATGACGCACCAGATAAAATTCGTGGTGAAGCCTCCCAGCAGCACCACGACCAGCACCGGCAACCCCTGCCACAGATTTGGGGTCCCGTGCTCGATGGTGAGCGCCTTGATGGGGTCGCCCGCCGCCAGGCCGTAGGCGAAACAGGCGCTCATCACGCCGGAGAGAACCGCCACGCCGATGCCCTTCTTCAAATCGAATTCCTTGATCGTTTCTTTCTGCTGCTCCGGCGACATGGCCCGCTCTTTGTAGATGCCCGCCAAACCCGCTGCCGCAATGCCGAGCAGGCAGACAAAAATTCCCAGCAGGATGATCCTCCCGGAAGACGTCCCGACTACCTGGGTCATAAATTCCCCGCGGAAGATGGGCGGGATCAGCGTCCCGAAGGCGGCGCAGAGGCCCAACACAACGGCCATCCCGAGCGACAACCCCAGATAGCGCATGGTCAGACCGAAGGTGAGGCCACCGATTCCCCACAACAGGCCGAAGAAGAATGTCCAGAAAATGACCGTTCCCGGGGTCTCGCGGAGCACGGGCAACAAGTCCCGGGTCATGAGCAGAGCAAAAAACCAGGGCGCGATAATCCAGCTGAAAAAGCCGCCGGCCAGCCAGAACGTTTCCCACGCCCATCGCTTGACTCCACGATAGGGCACGTAGAAACTGCCGGAAGCCAGACCGCCCAGCCAGTGGTACAACACACCAATTACAGGATTTGGATTCATATCATCCTCGGGACCTGGACTTCAGATGCTCTGCTCAGCACACTTGAACGCATTCGATTCCGGTCAGAGCTCCGAACTTCTTGAGTTTGCCGGCAATATGCCCCACACCCACAGCGCAATGATGTGCCGGGCCGTGCACGTTCCATTCATTCATGAAATTTCTGGCGCCAATGGAGAATCGGTAGCGGCTGTTGGTGTTTCCGATTTCGAGAATCGGGCCGGCAACAGACTCGCCCTCGGCCACCAGCAGCTTCAGCTTTCCATCGACGCTTTGAATCACCGACAACAGGGTTACCGGACCATGCTTCACCGACATTTCCACCGACAGTCCCCGGCCCACTTTGCCGTGATAGACGCTCAAGGGGCGAACCTTGGTCTTGCCTTGCGCGATGGCGATGTGTCCCGGGCCATCGTGTCCCATCAGCAGAATGTCGTCGGTGAAATCAGCGGCGTAGTATTCGGTGAACGACCCGCCCGCGCCGAAGCTGTCCATGATCTTCATGGCCTGCGCGTTCTTGATCTCGTATTCCCCGGCCACCGGAATTCCCCGCGCCGTCAGCAGGCTGGTGCCGAGAATGATCGAACTGATGGCATCTTCGTTCTCCTCATTGCCTGTCCCCTGGTAGTAGTAGGCGAGAGAGCCCAGATTGTGGACCTCTACCAGTCGATCAAGCGCCACCGAAGTGCGGGCTGCGCGCTCCAACTCTTCCTGCGGGCAATCGGGCTGGACGTCGAAGCTGACGCGAAACTCCGCGACCCGTCCCTTGATTTCAGAATCCGAAACCTGCCGCCGCAGCGCCGACAATTCATCCACTTCAACCACTTCAACATGCCCGCCGAAATTCGCGCAGTGCTGAGTGAGGTCGGAGTAGATGTCGAGCATTCCGCCATAGTAATGGCCCATCACCCCCAGTCGATTGTGTTCCATGGTGTAGGCGACGCGGGCGGCTTCAACCCACTCCTGGATTTCGTTCGCGGCCACCGGGTCGTTCTCCAGCGTACCGGTCACCTGGAAAAAGGGGATTTTGCAGCGGTTGAAGACATTCGCGATTTCCGGCACCGGACAAGCCTGGCAGTAGGCGAGCCATTCTCCGGTCATTTTGGTGCGGTCGCCCAGGCCATTGAACCAGTCATAGTCAATGGCCGCGGCAGGGCTCAGATTCAGAATGATGACGGGCACCCTGGCTCGCCGGACCACCGGCAGCACGGTCGAAGAGAGTGCGTAAGTGGTGACGTGGAGGAAGATCAGATCGACATCGGCGCGCCGGAACTCGTGGCCGGCCGCGAGCGCCTTCTCGGGGGTGTCGATCAGTCCTAGATTCACCACCTGGGCGCCCGCACTTTCGAGCTTCTGAGCGACTTGTCCGGCGTATCCCTTTAACCGCTCTTCCAGGCCGGGGAACTGCGGCCAATAGGCGTCCAGGCCGATCCCGAAGAGCCCAATCTTGGGCTCGGCGTATGCTCTGGGCTTGTCCATTGGCGAATTTGTGCCGGCACAAATCCTACTCGCTGCAAACGGCTGAACTGTAGTATTCTGCGTCGGTCGTTGTCAATAGTAAGTTTATTTTCCTATTGAATTTTGCTTTGGATCCCCGCACAATGCTGCGTGCTTCCCCGGAGGATTCGGATGAATCGATGTCGGCCATCCCTGTTGCTGGCTGTGTTTTTCTCTGTGATCGCAGTGTCCACTTCGTGGGCCCAGGCGCCGGCAACATTGGCCGCTCACTGGGACAAAGTTACCGGAGTCTCCAAGACCACCGCAACTCTGCAAGTGGTGGTAAACCCTCCGCTGCGCCGCGGGTCGGCGATTCATGACAACGCCTTCAAATCGCTGCACGACATTCAGGCCGATTACGTGCGCTATGTCCCCTGGCTGCCCTATCCGAAACTGGGCATTGCCGAACTCGAGCCTCCCGCGAATGGAAAGACTTCGTGGGATTTTTCGCTGATCGATCCCATGACCATCGATTTTCTCGAGGCCACCAAGGGCCACTCCGTCATTCTCAATTTCAGCACGATTCCGGCCTGGATGTTCAAGACCGACAAACCGGTCACCTACCCTGCCGATCCCGACCAGCCGGTGTGGGATTACACCCAGGGCACCGAGTTCCGCGATCCTACGATGAAGGAGGTCGGCGATTACTACGGCCGTCTTTTTTCATGGTACACGCAAGGCGGATTTACCGATGAGTTGGGCAAACGGCATGAGTCCGGATATCACTACTCCATTCCCTACTGGGAGGTGCTGAACGAAATTGAGTTTGAGCATCAGATGACCCCGGAAACCTACACCAAAGTGTACGACGCGGTCGTCGAGGCCATCCGGCGCGTAGCTCCCGAGACCAAGTTCGTGGGCCTGGCGCTGGCCCAGCCTTCGACGCACCCCGAGCAGTTCGAATACTTTCTCAATCCTAAAAACCACAAGCCGGGCATTCCCCTCGATTTCATCTCTTACCATTTCTACGCTGTCCCCACGGCCGACCAGGACCCCGCGATTCAGCCCTACACATTTTTCGCCTATGCGGATGGCTTCCTTAGTACGGTGCGCTACGTGGAGACGATCCGGAAAAGGCTTTCGCCGGAAACCAAGACAACCATCGACGAAATTGGCGCCATTTCAGCCGATGACGTGATGCAGGACCAGCCCGGCCATGTCACCCAGCCGATTCCGAATTCCTACTGGAACCTGACCTGCGCTCTGTACGCCTACATCTTCGGCGAGCTGACGCGCATGGGAGTGGATGTCGCGGGCGAGTCGCAACTGGTGGGCTATCCCACGCAGTTTCCCTCGGTTTCCATGGTCGATTGGAATACGGGCAAGCCCAATTCGCGCATACGAGTGTTGAGTCTGCTCCGCGAAAACTTCGGGCCCGGCGACAAGATTGTGGAAACGGAGCCTTTCAACCGGTCGGTAAATTCGTATCTTTATTCTTTGGCGGTGGTGAAACCGGACGGCAAGCGGCGTATTCTGCTGGTCAACAAGCGGGACCGTCCATTTGAAATCACCGTACCCGGCGCCACCGGCGGCCAGGAAGAGTTCGTGGACCAGACCACGGGCTTCGATCCTCCGGGCTCGACCAGGCTGACCGGCGAGAAGATCACCCTGAACGGCCTCGCGGTGGCCGTAGTGACGCTGCCCTGAACTGTAGCGCCGGCGCTACAAGAGTCATGCACGAGGAGATCCAATGCCGCGCGTAGCCTTCCGCTTGCGAATCAAGGCCGATGCCATCGCGGGATACGAAAAAGATCACGCCAACGTGTGGCCGGAATTGCTGGCCAAGCTGAAAGAGGTCGGCATTTCGGATTATTCGATCTTCCGCCGCGACCAGGACCTCATTCTGGTCATGCGCGTAAAAGACTTCGACGCAGCCTGGGACGCGCTGGCCACCGACCCGGTAAACCTGCGCTGGCAGGCGGAAATGGCCAAATACTTTGAGCCCGTGCCCGGGCTTCGGCCCGGCGAGCGCTTCGCTATGATGAAGGAAGTTTTCTACATGGAGTAGCGGGCCGTCCTTCATGGCAACCTCTCGGCGGATTTTTCTCACCGGACTATTCAGCGCGACCGCGACCGCATGCCTGGGTCAAGGGGTCGCAGCTCACAAGGCTGCGGCGCAGCCGCGCGGCAAACCGTCCGGGCTCCCTTTCAATTCCACTTTCACCGATGTGGCCGCCAAGGCCGGCCTGCAAGCGCTCACGGTCTATGGCGAAAGCGATCACAAGGAATACATTGTCGAAACCCTGGGCTGCGGCTGCGCCTTTTTCGATTTCGACAACGACGGCTGGCTGGATATCTTTCTGCTCTCCGGCACTCGCCTGGCTGACGCCCCTGCCGGCGCCAGCAATCGCCTCTTCAAAAACAACCGCGACGGCACTTTCACCGACGTAACCCAGCGTGCGGGATTGTTGAAAACAGGCTGGGCCTGCGGCGTCTGCGTGGGCGACTATAACAATGATGGCTTCGAGGACCTGTTCGTCACCTGCTGGGGACAGAATGTCCTCTACCGCAACAACGGCGACGGCACTTTCACGGATGTAACCCGCGCGGCCGGACTGGCAGACTCCGCCCATCGCTGGGGCAGCGGATGCACCTTCCTAGACTACGACCGCGATGGGCACCTCGACCTGTTTGTCTCCAACTATCTTGATTTTGATTTGCAGAAAGCTCCCAGGCCCGGCCAGAACGCGAACTGCCGCTGGCTGGATACGCCCGTAACCTGCGGTCCGCGCGGCTTTCCTTACGGCCGGCACAGTCTCTACCGTAATAAAGGAGATGGAACCTTTACCGACGTCAGCGCGGAGTCCGGGATTTCCGCCGCCAGGAACAGCTACGGGCTCACCGCCATCGCCGGAGACTTCGACGATGACGGCTGGCCGGACATTTATGTGGCCTGCGATTCCACCCCGAGCTTGCTGTTCATGAACAATCACGACGGCACCTTCCGCGAAGAAGGCGCCATTCGCGGCGTCGCTTATGGTGAAGATGGCCAGGAGCAGGCCGGGATGGGCGCGGCTGTGGGCGACTACGATCTCGACGGCCGCCTCGACATCTTCAAGACCAATTTCGAAGGCGATACCCCGGACCTCTACCGCAACCTGGGCAAAGCCAATTTCGAAGAAGCCAGCCGGCGGGCGGGCCTGGCGGTGGAGAATCGCTTCGTCTGCTGGGGCGCAGGCATGGCCGATCTCGACAACAATGGCCTGCCTGACTTATTCATGGTGGCGGGGCACACTTTTCCGGAGATTGAGAAACGGCATCCCGAGTTCCCTGCGAAAGACCCGAGGATGCTGTTTCGGAATCTGGGCAAGGGACGGTTCGAAGAGCTTACCGACCAGGCCGGCGGCGCAATCCTTGAATCGCATAACAGCCGCGGCTGCTCTTTCGGAGATTTCGACAATGACGGCGATCTCGACATTCTTGTAATCAATCTGAACGAGCCTCCGTCTCTCCTTCGCAATGACGTCACTGGTAATAATTCCTGGCTCAAGGTGAAACTGATCGGCACGAAATCCAATCGCAGCGCGATTGGCGCGCGGGTGGTCGTGAAAACTGAAGAATCGACCCAAACCCAGGAAGTGCAGAGTCAGTCAAGCTTCCTCTCCTGCAATGATTTTCGTCTGCACTTCGGCCTGGGCCAGGCCAAGAGCGCCGAGGTAAAGATCCGCTGGCCGAACGGCGACTGGCAAACCCTGACGGATGTCGCCGCGAAGCAGTTGATCACGGTGAAGGAAGGCACAGGGATTATGCCGGCAAAACACGCCTGAACCCGGACACCCCAAAACCCACGTAGGCCTGGACGCCCTCGTCCGGGCGGGCGAGCACGGCTCGCCCGGGTTTTCGTCGTGGGTCAGTTTCACGATACGCCGCACAAAATGCATACATACACCACGAAGTACCGCGAGGACCTTGGTCTTCTTCGTGTACCTTCGTGTCCTTTGTGGTTAACGGTTTCGCGGGTTTTCGAATGGCGCCACCACCGCCGGGCCTGGCCCGGCCGGGTGGGTGGGAGCACCCGTCCATAAGTGGTTCGCGGCACGCGACGTCTCTACTTAGGAGCAGTCGGGTCAAGTTGCTGGCGAGTAACTTCGTCTGGCGAGAAGATTTGTTTGCCGGCCTCTTGCTGGCTGGATTTCTGGTTGCGCCGTCGCTGAAATTCCGCAAAGGCCTTTTTCTGCTCGGCCTCGTGCCCCAACATTCCCTGCACCTGCGAAAGCCGGTACCACGCGACCTCGTTTCCGGCATTCAGCGAGACCGCCTTCTGCAGATGAGGCAGAGCAACGTCCGGCTTTTGCTGCGACATCAGAACTGCCGCCAGTCCTAGTTGAGCTTCTTCGAAGTCGGGATGGTGCTGCACCGCCAGCGCAAAGAATTTCTGCGCCTCGTCGAACTCACCCGCGTTGCGATGAATTTCTCCCAGTTCGTAAGCGGCGTTAGCGTTGCCGGGATCGACTTCCAGTTCCTGCGAGAACTCCTTGGCAGCGGCGGCCACGTCATCCGGCGTATTGCTTTGCCGGGAGCGCGCCAGCAGGGTCCGCCCGATGCGGTAATGAATGCCCGGCCGCCGGGGATCGGCGGAAAGCACCTGGCGATACTCGCTGATGGCTGCGTCGTTTGATCCCTGGCTTTCGTAGGCTTCAGCTTCTGCCTGATGCCTCCACACCGATGCGGGAGCCACCCGCGCCAGCTTCTGCATGTTGAGGAAGGCAGCGCTGCCGAATATTCGCGCGGTGTGGTACAGCACCTCGGGATCGTCCGGATAGCGCCGGTTCAGCTCCAGCGCCACCTCCACCGCCTTGCTGTCGCGACGCAGACCTGGGTAGGCCCGCAGGAGTTGCAGACCGCACATACGTTTGATGGGAGAGTCGGTTGAGCGCTGAAAGCACTTCTCCAGGCCGGGCAGAGCTTCTGTGTAGCGGCCAAGCTCGGACAATGACATGGCCAGCATGGCGTCAGTTTTTGGCAGGGCCGGTTTGAGCTTCAAGGCCTGGCGCAGAGCGGAAACGGCGGCCTCGAATTTTCTCTCCTGGAAGTAGATGACACCCAGGTTGGCATGCACTTCAGCCACGCCCGGCTCGAGTTCCCTGAGCTTTTCGAAGGCAGCCTCGGCTTCTGCGTAGTTGCCGTGCGCAAGGGCCTGCTGACCTTCCGCGGAGTATTTTTCTATGGGGTCCGCGGATTGCGCAGCCGCAGAACAGACACAGCAACACACCAGGGCCACCCCAGCCAGCCGGCGAATTCCGAAGAAGCGAAGCATGAAAAGCGAGTGTACCTCAACAAAAAAATCCGCCAAGCCGGAACTGGCCTGGCGGATCTGAAAGAAGGTTGACAGGATCAGAAGATTAGTTTGCCTCCGAGCTGGATGATGCGCCCCGGGCGGGCGGCCAGCACCCTGCCGTAGGCGGCATCGTTGGGGTTGTTGTCGATGGGCGCCCCGATGGACGTTGCCGTATTCGGATCGTAGCCATATTGCGCGTGGTTGAAAACGTTAAAAGCTTCAGCCCGGAACTGAAAGGCAACGCGCTCGGTGAAATTGAAGTCTTTGCCGATACCCATGTCCCAGTTGTTGATTCCCGGCCCGCGCAGGATGTCGCGGCCGCTGTTGCCGAACTGGCCTGCGAGGGGCTGGGTGAAGCACGCAGTGTTGAAGTATTCGTTGATGCTCTTGGTAAATCCGCTGTTGGGGTTGCAGCCGGGCACCAGGTTGGCCCGCTGAGTAAAGGTTGTAAGCAGACCAAAATTGTCGTTGGCCAGGATGGAGTACGGGAATCCCTTCTGGAAGGTGGTGATGGCGGTGACTTGCCATCCGCCAATCGCCAGGTCGGCCGCCCGGTTCATATTGCCTCCGAAGCGTTTGCCTCGGCCGAGCGGTAATTGATAAACGACGCTGGTTACAAAGCGGTGATTGACATCAAAATCGGAACGACCGTAGTCGAGCGCCTGATTGTGCTCGTTCATGTGACCTGCGAATGCATTGGTCGAGCCCACGCCAGCGGCTGCTGATTTGTCGTCCAGACTCTTCGCCCAGGTATAGACCGCAACCAGTGCGATGGAACTGGAGCGCCGCTCAAGTTTCACATTGCCGGCGTTGTAGCTGGAATACCCGTTCCACTGACTGCCCAGAAAACCCAGCGAAGAGGTGATATTGGGGAATGGCCTCCGGGCCGACTTTGGGCAGTCGCCGGCCGTGGGGTCGCCACCCGTGCTTGGGTCGCAGAGCGCTGGATTGGCCGGCGGCAGACCTTGGCCATAGTTGGTGCGGTTCAGCAGGTGGGTGCCCTTATTGCCCACGTAGTTGACTTCCAGGGTAGTGTTCTTTGCCAGTTCACGCTGGACTGAAAGAGACCACTGCTGAACATATGGGTTGCGAGGGAACTCCGAGATGATTACGGCGAAGAACTGGCTGCCGTCGAGCGCCGGAGTCACCTGGTGGAGTGGAACCGCAGGAAACATGTTATCGGTCAACTTCGGCAATGTGGGATCCACGTTCGGATTGGGGGAAGCGCGCACGACAAACGGATAGATGTCGCCAGAATCGTCAATTTCGCGAGTCTCGGCGGAATCGAAGAAGAGGCCGTATCCGCCTCGAACCACGGTCTTGTCGGTCAGGCGATAGGCGAAGCCAATCCGGGGAGCGAATGGCTTTTTCGACGCTGCGGCGGGATTGTTGCGGCCGCAGTATCGATAGAAGCCGTTGCCGTCGGGCGCAATCGGGCCGCCGAGTCCCGTAACACTTGCGGTGCCGAGGTTTTTATCGGCGTAACACAGGCCGCCCTGCGGGTTAGCACGATCAAACCAGAACATCTTGTTGTCCTGCTCGAAGGGCACGGTGCGGTAGTCCCAACGCAGGCCCAGATTCAGGGTGAGGCGGTTGGTCATTTTCCAATCGTCCTGAACGTAGGGCGCAAAATACTGGAAGTGATATTGGTTCAGGTTGCCTGCCACTCCCGCTGGACTAAATGGCCCCGGCTGGAATGTAGAGGCATTGTTGTAGTAGCCGAGCAGGAAGTCGGCCACGGAATTGCCGGTGCCGCAGTCGCCCGTTGCGTTCGGGCAGCCGCCGCTATTCGAAGTAATTGTATCGTTGTTGAAGCCGAATTGACCGAGGAAGTCGTTGGAAAGATCTCGCTTCTGCACCCAGCGGCGATAGTCGAAGCCCACCGCAATGGTGTGCCTGCCATGAGTCATCGAAAGCGAATCTGAAAATTCCCAGGTCGGTATGTCACTTGTTGTAACGTCGTTGCCCTGGCTGCCGAAGGCCGTGCTGTTTATGCCCTGAAAATTAATCCCCGGGTACATAGCCGCATAACCGGGCAGGTCCTGGAACACACCCGTGAGACCGAGCTTGGTTATGTCCGAATCGGAGGCAGCTATTCCACCCTGGATCGAGATTGGCTCCAGCCGGCCGAAGCGGAAGTTGTTAACGATGTTATGGGTGATAGGAATAGTGTGCGAAATCATCCAACTCTCGGACTTCTCATTGAAGGTGCCGATGCCGAATGGAAGCGAGACTGAACCGTTGATGTTCTGGTTTTCGTATTGTGCAGTGGTGTAGCGAAAGAACATCGAACCAAAACGGCCCAGCTGTTGATCAAGTTTATAAGTTTGCTGGTCGACTGTGTTGGGCAATGCGGTGGTCAGGCGATAGTTTCCGCGACAGCCGCTGGGGCAATTGGGTGCAGGGAAGAGACCCGCTCCGATGGCCACTTGCGCCAGGCGTGAAAAGCTGCCACTCGGAATAATATTACCTGGGAAAGGAGCGCCCGTTGTCGGATCGATGGGCATACAGAACGTGGTCGCACTGGGAATGCAACCGGCCGTGACCGGAGTTAGTCCCGAGCCCGAAAAATCACCGCTAAGCCAAGCGGGATTAGGAACATTGAATGTGTCCTGATTGATGCCGTTGCGAATGCGCCAGCCTTCGTAGTTGACCAGGAAGAAGGTTTTGTTGCGCCCGTCGTACACTTTCGGAATGTAGATGGGACCGCCCAGGACGAAGCCGAACTGATTTTGCCGCAGTTCAGGAATCGCAGATTGAAAGGGTGCCTTGGCATCGAAAGCGTCGTTGCGCAGAAATTCGAACGCGGTACCGTGCAGCTGGTTGGTCCCGCTCTTGCTGACGATGTTCACCTGATTGGCGCTGAAGCCGTATTCGGCAGAGTAGGTTTCGCTCTGCACCTTGAATTCCTGGATCGCGTCCTGCGACAGAATGACCGCCGGAGTGTTCAAAGCGGTGTCAGTGTTGACCAGCCCGTCCAAGGTGTAGTTGTTCGAGGTGGGCCGTCCGCCATTGATGCTGATGGCGTTGCCTTCTCCCTGCCGCATCTGCCCCTGCTCGCCGGTGGTCTGCACGGCGCCCGCCCCAATGAACAGCAGGTTGAGGAAGTTGCGGCCGTTGAGTGGCAACTGCTCCACCTGGGTCTGGCTGATGAGCTGCGAGACCGCCGCGCTATCCGTGTCCAGCGAGACGGGATTGGCTTGCACTTCGATTGTTTCCGACACCTGGCCGGGCTTCATGACGATATTCACCCTGGCCTGCTGCGCCACGACCAATGTAATGCCGTCGGCTACCGCCTTTTGGAAGCCCGGGGCCTGGGCAGTAACCCGGTAGATTCCGGGCGCAAGGTACGGGGCAGTGTAATCCCCGTTCACACTGGTTTCGGTATGACTGGTTACACCGGTGGCGACGTTCAAAACGTCGATGTTCGCGCTGCCCACCACCGCTCCTGAACTGTCGGTCACCGTTCCCAGGATGGTGCCATTGGCCCCTCCCTGCCCGTAAAGCAAGCCCGCCGACAAAACTACAAACAGACATACCACCAGAATGTGGACTCTCATGGTCGCATTCCTCCTGTGCCTCTGGGGCACTGAGCGGTCAACGTGGACCCAAGGCAGGGAAATATTTTGCGCAGGATCCCTACCTCGACTGGGCGCACTGTAGCGACCGTCAATTATCGTTGTCAAGAAAAAAGTGAATTTGTTTCTCTATTGAATTACCATGATCGGCCGGCTTTAGCATTTGAGGTGTTGCGGTTGTTGCAGAAGCCCTCAGCGGTCCCTGTATATTTCCGCGAGGCTGCGTCTCTTTAGGCGAAACACGGCGGTCCAAGTTATATTCTTTAGGCATTCATTGCCGTCAGTGAGGCATAACGCAATTGACACGCTCAACTCCCAAGCGGCTCTACCTGATCCCGGTGCTATCGAAGGCGCTCGATATTCTTGAGCTGCTGCAGAACGAGCAAGGGCCACTTGCGCTCGAAGCCATCTACCAGCGGACCAATATTTCCAAGACCACGGTTTATCGCATTCTGAAAACCTTTGTGCATCGCGGCTATCTGGCGCAGTCGCAGGACGGCCTGTATCGCCTGGTGGCGCGTCCCAAGAAAGCACGCTTCGGTTTTGGCAGCCAATCGGCGGAAATGCCTTTTTCGGAAGCGGTGACCGACAGTCTGAAGGCCGCATCTTCTGCCGCCGGGGTTGACCTGATCGTGCTCGACAATCGCTACGACGGTTCCACCGCCCTGCATAACGCCGATGAATTCGTGCGCAACCGGGTGGACCTGGTGATCGAATTTCAGATCGATCAGCATGTCGCTCCGGTGCTCGCGGACAAAATCGATGCCGCGGGTATCCCCTTGATTGCGGTGGACATACCGCATCCCCACGCGACTTTCTTTGGGGTCAATAATTACCGGGTGGGCTTCGAGGCTGGGGAATGCCTGGCCCAGTACGCCAAGAAGCTATGGGACGGCAAAGTGCGCTGGGCCCTGGGATTGGACATCGACGAGGCCGGGCCGCTGGTGCAGAGCCGCGTAACCGGAGCGTTTGAAGCGATCCGCTCCCGGCTGCCTGGAATACCCGCCGAATTTCTGGTGCGCATGGACGCCCGCGGCCTGCGCGAAAAGAGCTGTCAACTGGTGCTGGATTTCCTGCGGCGTCACCCGAAAGACCGCGGCATCCTGATCGCCGCCGCCACCGATACCAGCGCCCTGGGCGCGGTGCAAGCGGTGCGCGAGTTGAAGCGGGAAAAGTACGTTGCCATTGTCGGACAGGATTGCATTCCCGAAGCTTTGAAAGAAATTTCCCGTCCCGACAGCCCGCTGATCGGCTCGATTTCCCACGAAGCCCAAAGCTACGGTCCCCGCCTGATCCATCTGGCCCTTTCGTTACTCAGCGGCCATCGCGTCGCACCCTACAATTATGTCGAACACAAGCTGGTGACCGGTTCGTGGTTGCCGGAAAACAGCAAGACAGCCTGATCCCCGGGTTGTGCAAATTCTCTTATAGAAACTGTTGCCCTATTGCATTCGAGGAGTATGATAACTGCGGCTTTCGACGCGCGTGGGCAGCTTGGGTATGATGAGATGGTCGCCGCGTTCCGAATACTTTTCCCCTGAGAGCGTCTCCATGCAGGTCAAAACAAGTTTGCGCTATTTAGAAGACCGTTGGGACGAGCAGGTCGCGCGCACCCTCGACCCGCCGGAATTGCTGCGCTACCGTTCAAACCTGCTGGGCTCGGACCTTCGCATCACGAATTTTGGCGGGGGAAACACCAGTTCGAAAATACAGCAAGCCGACCCGCTCAGCGGGAAACCGGAAGAAGTATTGTGGATCAAGGGCAGCGGCGGCGACCTGGGCAGCATCAAGCTGAGCGGGCTGGCCGCCCTGTACTCCGAAAAGCTGCAGGGACTGGAGCATACATATCGAGGCGCCGAATACGAAGATGAGATGGTGGACATGTATCCGTTGTGCGCCTTCGGCAGGAACAGTGTTGCGGCTTCGATTGACACTCCCCTCCATGGATTCCTTCCTTTCCCCCACATCGACCATTTGCATCCCGATTGGGGTATCGCCCTGGCAGCCTCAGCCAACGGGCGCGAAAAGATGGAAGAATTCAATCGTCTCTATGACCACCATCTGATCTGGGTGCCGTGGCAGCGCCCGGGATTCGAACTGGCTATGATGCTGCGGCGCGCGGTGCAGGAGAGTCCTGACTGCGATGGCGTTGTGCTGGGCGGCCACGGCCTGTTTACCTGGGGAGATACGCAGCAGGAGTGCTACGAGAACACGATTGGCATTATCGATCAGTTGGGACAGTTTGTGGTGGAGCACGTGGACAAGAAGGGCGCGGGCCTGTTCGGCGGGCCGCGACACCAGGCACTGGAAAACCGGCGGGATCTCGCGCTTGATATTTTTCCGTTTCTGCGCGGACGGGTCTCGGGTGCACGGCGCCTGATCGGGAACTTCAGTGATCTGCCGGAAGTGCTGCGCTTCGTGAATTCGGCAGACGCCCCTCAGTTGGCGCATTTGGGTACGAGTTGTCCCGACCACTTCATTCGCACCAAAGTTCGACCGCTGTTTGTTCCCTGGCAGCCGTCCGCGAGCGTGGACGGATTGCGTGAGCAGATTGATTCCGCGCTGCAGAACTACCGCAAGGAGTACGCGGAATATTACAACTCGTTTGCCCAACCCGATTCACCGGCCATGCGGGATTCCAATCCCACCGTCGTGCTGCTTCCGGGTATCGGCATGTTCAGTTTTGGAAAAAGCAAGACCGAAGCCCGGCTGACCGGCGAGTTCTACGTCAATGCCATCCACGTGATGGAAGGCGCGACCTCGCTGGACACCGGGAAGACACCCGACACTCTGCCCCAGGCTGGCGCAGCCGCGCCCACCAGCGCGTTCACGGTTCATTCGAATTATGTCGCCCTGCCTCCGTCGGAGGCCTTCCGCATTGAATACTGGAAGTTGGAGGAGGCCAAAATTCGACGCCAGCCGCCGGAAAAGGAGTTGGGCCGCCGCGTAGTCATGATTGTGGGGGGCGGAAGCGGAATCGGCCGCGAAGTTGCTTTGCTGGCGGCGGAACGTGGAGCGCATGTGGTGGTCGCGGACCGCGATCATGAAGCAGCAAAGAAGGTGGCAGAAGAAGCCAGGGCCGTGGCGGGAAAGGAATGCGGCCTGGCCGTGGCTGTGGACATCCGCCGCCGCGATGCCATCCGCCAGAGTTTGCGCGAACTGGTTGCGGCGTACGGCGGACTGGATGTGCTGATCAACACTGCCGCGCTCTTCCCTTCTTCGAAAGATGGTCAAATCAGCGATGAACAATGGGGCGTGACGCTGGACGTGAATGTCACGGCCAACTACCTTTTGGGTGATGAGGCGGGGCGCATTCTGCGCGACCAGAATCTCGACGCTTCGATCGTGCTGACCAGTTCGGCCAACGCCGTGGTCCCCAAACGCGGCAGCGAAGCTTACGACGTGAGCAAGGCGGCGCTCAGTCATCTGGTGCGCGAGCTGGCCATTTCGCTGTCTCCGAAGATTCGAGTGAATGGCATCAGCCCGGCCACCGTGATCAAGGGGTCCACGATGTTTCCGCGTGACCGCGTAATCGCGTCCCTGAAGAAGTATGAAATCCCCTATCAGGATACGGCGGGCGACGAGCAGTTGCGGACTCTCTTGGCTGAGTTCTATGCCAAACGCACGCTCACGCATTGTCCGATCGATCCGAAGGACTGTGCGGAAGCGATTCTCTTTCTGGCGGGACCGAAATCACCTTGCACCACCGGCCACATCATTCCGGTGGACGGCGGACTGACCGAGGCCTTCCTGCGATGAGTGATGTTTCGCAGGATCGGAGCGCGGGCACAGGCGACAAGCGCGCGGCGGAGGCGAACAGCGGTGCTGTGGGCGGGGATGGAAGGCAACACCCTGTGCTGGTGGCCGTGGATTTGGGCGCGGAAAGCTGTCGCGTCTCACTGCTGCGATGGATCGGCGGTCAGCCGGAAATTCGCTTGGTGCACCGCTTCGCCAATTCCGCCCGTAATGCGGGCAATGGGCTGCGCTGGAATATCTCCGCCATCCGCAAGGGTGTGGAGGAAGGCCTGAGGGCCTGCGCACAACTCTCGACCCAGGGAATTGCCGCCATTGGCGTGGACGGCTGGGCCGTGGATTATGTACGCCTGGGCGCGGACGGGCAACCGGTTGCTGACGCATATTGCTATCGCGACGAGCGCAACGTCCAGGCCAAGGAGCAGGTACTCTCTCGGATTTCCGCGGAACGCCTCTACCAGCTCACCGGGGTCCAGATCATTACTCTGAACACGCTCTATCAACTGCACGCCGATGGTGCCGCCGAGCAGAAGCTTCCGTGGGTGAACTTGCCGGAATTTCTGCTGCACCAGTTGGGCGGGAGGCGCGTCTCCGAATACACCAACGCCACGCATACGCAGCTGCTGGGGGTGCGCGACCAAACCTGGTGTCCTGAAATTTTTGCTGCCGCCGGCCTGGACCTGAGCGCGGCGCCGCCGTTGGTGAGGCCGGGGACCGAGATTGGCCGGCTGCAGGGCGATCTGGCTTCCCTGCCGGCATTTCGCAATACCCGCCTGATCGCGCCCGCCTGTCATGACACCGCATCGGCCATCGCGGGAATTCCAGCCCAGGGAAGCGATTGGGCTTTCATCAGTTCCGGCACCTGGTCGCTGGTGGGTTGCGTGCTCGATTCGGCTTGCGTCAGCGATGCTGCGCGCGGCAGCAACTTCAGCAATGAAGGCGGCATAGGCGGCAAGATTTATTTTCTGAAAAATGTGAATGGCATGTGGCTGCTGCGCCAGTGCATCGAGCATTGGCGGTCGCAAGGTCAGGCTTGGACGGTTGAACAACTGGTCGAAGGCATGCACATCTTTCGGCGCTCCCGAATGCCTCATTGACGTGGACGAGCCCGGATCTGCTGCTGCCCGGCGACATGCCCGGCACGCATCAATGCGCAACTGAATCGGGCATGGGTCAGCCTCCATTCGCGAAGGCCCAGACAGCGCGTTCAGAATGACGAACCTGATTCTTCACAGCCTGGCCGCACGCTACGCGACAGTTTTGCAGGATGCGGCGCGGATCACGGGTAAAACTTTGAAGCGGCTTTACATCGTGGGCGGAGGAAGCAGGAACACCCTGCTGAACCGGCTTACGGCAAAGACGACTGGGCTTGAGGTGTTGACTGCATCGACGGAGAGCGCGACCGTCGGCAACCTGGGGATCCAACTGGCGGCGCTCGAAGGGAATTACAGCAGCAATATCGGAGTCGCAGCGGACGCGGTGGCGGAATGGGCCGGGATTTTGTCGGCGCTACCCATTGATTCCACCCGAATCGAGGCGCCTGGCGCCACAATACCGGCCCACCAAGCAGCAGAGGTCCAACGGCCAACTGGAAAGGCACTTGCATGACGGAAAAACTGGAAGTCCTGATACATCGTGCTCTCGACAATTTTAATATCGAGCTGCCCTCCTGGGGTTTCGCCAATACCGGAACTCGCTTTGGAAAATTCATTCAGCTTGCGGCCGCGGTCACGATCGAAGACAAGTTCAGCGACGCGGGGCAGGTGCATGCCCTCACCGGCGCTTGCCCCACCGTGGCTCTGCATGTGCAGTGGGACCTGCCCAATGGTTTGAAGGATGTTGCCCAGGTCAAGCGCCTGGCCGAAAAATACGGAGTGCAGCCCGGTTCAATCAATCCCAACGTTTTTCAGGACCAGGAATACAAGCACGGATCCGTAGGAAACCCGGACCCCGCGATCCGCAAGCGGGCCCTCGACCACATTCTGGATTGTGTGGCCATCGCCCAGGCGCTGGAGTGCCGCGACGTTTCACCCTGGTTTGCGGACGGCTCCAACTATCCCGGCACGCAGAGCATTCGAAACCGGATCGGATGGTTCGAAGAAGCGTTGAAAACCGTGCACGCCGGCCTGAGTCCAAAGCAGCGTCTGCTGATCGAGTACAAGCCATTCGAGCCCGCTTTTTATCACTCTGACATTGCCGATTGGGGTATGGCCTTTCTGCTGGCGCGCACCGCAGGTCCACAGGCCTACGTGCTGGTGGATACCGGTCATCACTATCAGGCCCAAAATATTGAGCAGATCGTCGCCTGGCTGTTGCATTACGGCATGATTGGCGGATTCCATTTCAACGACCGCAGATACGCGGACGACGATCTCACACTGGGCTCCATCGATCCCTACCAGATTTTCCGCATCTTCCACGAGATCCACAACTACGCCTGGGAAACGGGCGCGCCCGCCGACCTGGCTTATATGGTGGACCAGAGCCACAATCTCAAGGGCAAGATGGAAGCCATGATCCAGACCGTCTGCACCGCACAGGAACTCTACGCCAAGGCGGCGATCGTGGACCACGCCCGCCTGGCGACGTTGCAGCAGAGTTGTTCGCTGGTGGAGGCTGAGGAAACTCTGCGCGGCACGTTCTGGTATGACGTGCGGCCAGTGCTGCGCGAATGGCGGCGCAGTCACGGCCTGCCCGAAGATCCCATGCAGGCTTTCCGCGAGAGTGGATACCTGGAGCGGATCACCGCCGCGCGCAGAGAGCACAACTCGGTTTCCGTGACCACCTACGCTTGAGCGCCGATCCAGCGCGAGAATGGAGGACGGGCGTGCCGCCGGGCGGGGACGCCCGGCCTCCATTATTTATTATTTATTTATTGTTTGATCAGTTCGGTGTCGATGGTGATGGATATTTCATCACCCGCCATGGCGGGTGCCCCGTTCACCCCGAAATCCTTCCGGCTGATTTTCGTGGTCGCGGATGCGCCCATGTGAAGATTTCCTCTCGGGTCTTTCACCGGAGCGGTAGGCCCATCCACGTCAAGCACAACCTCGCGGGTCACGCCGTGAATCGTCAGGTCGCCGGTGATCTTCAGTTTGCCCGCGCCGGCGGCCTCGGCCCGCTTGGACTTGAAAGTGATGGTGGGATATTTTTCGACATCCAGAAAGTTCGGACTACGCAAGTCCTTGTCCCGCATCTCGACGCGGGTATCGACCGTGGTCGCATCAATGGTCGCTTCCAGCGAAGTCTTGCCGGGATCGGCGGGATCGTAATTCGCGCTGCCAGTGACTTTCCTGAATTCGCCCCGGACCGTCGAAATGCCCAGATGACGAACGGCGAATTGCGCCGCCGAGTGGTTGGGATCGATCTTCCAGGTCTCAACCTGAGCAAAAGCCGGCGAGATGAACAAGAAGGCGGTACAGCAAATGAGCAATTTGCGAATCATTAATCCTCCAGGAATTGTGTTGGATGCAACTGAAAGCGGACGGTTGAAAAAAATGTCGTGAGAAATCCCAGTGATCGTGGAGGGTCGCGATGAGTCTCCCCTCCACTGCTGGGAATGCCATGCTCCGCCGGTCGTTACTGGGCGGTCATTCGTTCCAGTTTCACCGGCCCCAGGAGTCCTGAAGGAAGCAACGGCGAATTCGCCTTGTAGGGCTTGACGTCCGCAAACGTGTATTTGGTCGTCGCATCCGGCTGCTGATCGCCAATCAGGCGGTTGACCCATGCATTGATCACTTTGATGGTCACCTGGTTCGCGCCCGGCTTCAGAGCGCTGGTGACGTTCGTGCGATAAGGCGCATGCCAGACGATGCCCAGCGACTTCCCGTTCACGGTCACCTCCGCCAGATTCTTCACCTCACCCAGGTCGATCCATAGCTTCGCCCCGTGCTTGAACCAGTCCGGTGACGCCTGGATGGTTTTGCTGTAAGTGCCGATCCCGGAGAAATACTTCACGCCGCGATCCTGACTGTCGCTCCACGAAATGAGCTTGGCCAGTTTCACGGACGCGGGCGCGCCGCGGCCTGGCTGGAAACTGACATCCCACGGGCCTTCCACGGTCGTCAGCTCGGTCTCGACCGGCCTGGGCAAGCTGAGAGATTCCGCCTTTGCAGGTTTACGGAAGACGACAAACACCGTGCCCCAGGGTTCGAGATGCAGCGGAACCGTGGTCCGGCCGCCGGCGATGTTATACGAACTGGGCGCTGACCTTCCGGTCTCGGCGTACCACAGTTCCGGCGCCTTGCCAGTCACGCGGAAGCTCGCATCCACCGTCTCATCACGGTCGTTGCGGTTGTCGAGGAAGTAGATGTCGGCATCGGGCAGCCTGCGATGCACAAACAGGATTCTGGTGTCGTTCTCCGGTTTGGAGTAGTCAAAGTCTGGAGCCACGCTCAATGCCTTCAGCGTTGCTTCAGCATTCTGTCCCGCATAGATCTTGCCCTTTCCCACGGAGTGCACACCGCTCCCGTCGCCGAAGAGTTCATCGTTCAGTTTCTTGAATTCTGCTGCGTCGTCCGCCAGGCTCGGCGTGTCGGTTGACTTCTCGCCGGCCACCACTGCACCCTGCTCGACCAGTTTGTAAATGCCGCGCAGCACCGGCAAAGACATGTGCTTGCTGTACGGATCAAGTGCCAGCACACGATAGTTCATGCCGCTTTTGGTGGCGATTCGTCCATCGGCCACGCTCAGTTCGTGGATCAGGCCGTCGGCATTAATGTAGTCGAAGCCATACCCGGCGGGCACATCGGGAGATTTATCGTTAAAGATCGCGGTAAGGTTCGAGTCTTCACCGTAGAAGTAAATGATGTCCGCCGCAAAGCGTCCCTGCTGCAACATGTACGAGCTGCGCGCCAGATAATCCGTCCACGCTCCAGCCTGCTCTGCCCAGGTTTCGTTGCGGTTAAACCATTGTCCGAAGGGTCCGAGGGTCAGGCCCGGCGCTTTATCGATCAAGGGCTGGTGCGCGGATTCGTGGATCACGAAGCGATTGATTCCGTTGAGCAGCTCCTGGTCCGCGGTCGGCTTCAGGGTGGCCGGCGACCACGCCCAAGGCGCCGCACCCGCGGTCAGCGACTCTGCCGCCGCAAGATTCTGGCCATAGATATGCGCCACCGACGCGGACTCGCGATCATCCGCGTTGTAGCCGTATTGTTCCTTGTTGACGCCCGGGACCTGCGTCCACATCGCGCTCATGGGGACTTCAGCCAGCTTCTTGACTTCCATGCCATCAGCAACGAAGGCTCGTCCGCTCTCGTGCGATTCCGAATAGTGGCCGATGCCGCGCTCTTTCAGCGAGGCCTGCACCTGTCCGTAATGCTCGTCGGCGATCAAATCGGAAATGGTCTTGCGGAAATCCCACAGGAACTGGTCGCTGGCTTCGGCACTTTCCACCACCCGCCCGGTAAGGACGGGCATCCAGGGCGCTGGATCATAGCCGCGCCGCTTTTGGAACTGGGCCATCATGTCGTCGGTCCAGTTCTGTGAACCTGCTTCCCAGCTGTCGGTAATCACATAGCGGATGCCGCGCTTGCCCATATAGTCCGCGCCCACCGTCTGCTTGTAGCTGTCGAGGTAGTGGTCCATGTAATTCTTCACAAAGCCGGAGTTCAGCTTGTCCACCTCCAGGCCGGTGGCCTCCGCGGTCGCGGGATGGTTGGTGATTCCCAGCAGTGAATAACCAAAACGGAGCACCACCCAATTGCCGGCTGGAGGCGTCCAGTCGAGACTGCCGTCGGGACGCATCTTCGAAGTCAGGTCGATCACATCGGATTTTGCAACCGCTTCCGAAGCGGGCACCGGAGAAGTTGCGAACTGATAGACATCGGGCACGGGAGTGAACGCGGCTTTTTCTTCGAAGCGGTTTACGCGTGCATCCGGATGCAACGCCAACTCGCCAATTTCATAGTCGGTCGGAGGCGCGCCGAGCTTTATTCCCAGAGACTCGGGATCGATGCCGCTCGCCCACGCCGGCACCGGTGGCGGCGGCGTGCGTTTGAACACAACCCGGAAGAACTTCGCGGTCACCGGCGGAAAGGAAAGCGTGTGCTCGGGAGCGCCGCCCTCGGGCACCTTCACCACCAGGTGGAAGTTTTGACCATCGTCGCTCGATTCCAACGACTTCTCCGGATTGCTGATGCCGGCCACCATGGCGGTGATGAAGTCCACGCCTTTGGTGACAATGGTGAGAGAGCGGATGGTCTGGGGCTGCGCGAATTCGTATTGGATCCAGTTGCTCTCGCCGGCTTTGGGGATGGGGAGCTTCGTGGTCTTTTCCAAATCGCCGTCGTCGAGCATGGCCGCGTCAGGAGTTCCTGCGCTGGCCGTCACCTTCGCATGCAACGATTCAACCGAGACATCATCAGACGGCCGGCGGTATGCGATCACGGCAGCGTCGGAGTAGAACTGGGGTGGAGGCGGAGCGCCCGCGGGCGCGGCCAGAGCATCACGAACGCCGATGTCCTGAAAAGCTCCGGTGTTGGATGGCGGATGCGCCAGCGTGCCTGTGAACGGCTTGCCACCCTCAACCAGGGTCTCGCTCCACACATACTTCTTCATTCCCTGCGCCGCCGGGACCCACGGACCACCGGTCTCGCTCCATCCTGGAGAACCTGCAATCGCCTCTTCCATTCCCAGTTGATCGGCGAGCGTGGTCGCATATTTAAACGCATCCTTCCACTCCGGCGTCATGTAGGCGAGGCGATGGTCCACCACCTGGGGCGTGGCCAGGGCGGCATCGAAGTTCTGGAATCCAGCCAGCCGCGCGCGATGCATCCACTCCAGGTCCAGCTTGATGCCTTCCTTGCTGATATTGCCATTCATCCAGTGCCACCAGACTCGCGGCTTCGCCGAATCCGGCGGCTGCCGGAAGCCCTGCTCCAGCGTGTCGTTCGAACTTTGGCCAATCGTCATGCCAGTCATGATCGCGAGGACGAATCCAAGCGCAATTGTCCGGAGCAATATGGGGCGGTATCGATTCATGTCAATGAGTCCTTCCTGCAAGCAATTTGGAAAAACCTAACAGGGAAAAAGCACGTTGCGCCCGCTGAGGTCTGCGAAGTATGAAAGGCGTCCAGATGCGGCGAACGGAAATCTCCAGCCCCCTGCGCGGAAAAGTGGTCGAGTCGGATTGCGGCGCCACTGTAACGACGGCGGAGGGGCGCTGTCAAGCAAAATGAATATATTTACCTATTGGATTTGCAGGGCCGCGTCTGCCGAATGAATGAACTCACGCAGACCCGCTTACGGGGTCGGAGAGAAATCGGTCAACGCCATGAAAGTGGAATCCACCTTCTCCACCAGCTTTCCGTTTACCTCGGAGGCATCGCGCACCTTCTGCCATTCCGGATCATCGCTGAACGCCTTCCAGTTGCGGACCGCGGCTTCCCGGCTGGGGTGGGCCAGAATATAAATCAGGGTCTTGCCCTTTAACGGATCGTCGAGCGGCGTCCAGTAGGCAACGTTCTTCATCCCGTGCTTCTCGAAGATCCTGGTCGTGTGCTCGCGAAAACGCTTCAGCAGGTCGTCGAGCTTGCCTTCGTTGGCATGATAGATGCGAAGTTCATACACGGTGGATGACGGTCCTTCCGGTCCAGCCATCTCGGGTTGCGCCGCCGCCCACACTGCCGTGGGGAGAAGCGCCATCGTGGGAAGCGCCTGCAGCAAAGTTCTTCTGTCCATGTCCACCTTCCGGATGAAATGAGTTCCGCGAGCAAACTTACTCTTCAATCGTGAATGTATAGGAACCAGCAGCCGCTTCGTAGATCGCGTTGCGGCTGTCTCTGAGAACGAACGATACGTCCGTGCTCTGCCTGACGTCCTTACCGCCTTCCAGAATCCTCGCCGCGGAGCCGCCCGGGAAGTAAAGCAGACCCGTCGTGTTGGGCGGAATTACCACCTCCCACTTGATCGTGCTGCCGTCAACCTTCCAGTTCGAGGTGATCGCTCCGTACGACGAATCGTACGTCCCCTTGACCTCGCCCAGCGTGGCATCGAATTGCGGATGCAGCAGAATGCGATGGAACCCCGGGTGTTCGGCCGATTCATCGATCCCGGCGGCGTAGCGGTAAAGCCACTCGGCGACCGCACCGTAGGCATAGTGATTGTAGGAATTCATCGAGGGATCGCCCATCATCTGATCGCCGTTCCAGCGCTCCCACATCGTCGTCGCACCGTGCTCGATCATGTATCCCCAGGAGGGGTACGTCTTCTGCAGCAGCAGCCGGTAAGCCACATCGCTGTGGCCGCTGTTGCTGAGCTCGATCATCAGGTAAGGAGTGCCCAGGAAGCCGGTGGTCAGGTGCCAGTCGTGGGCCTTGATGTCTTCGACCAGCTTGTCGGCCGCGATGGCGCGGTCCTTTTGGGAGAGCAGGTTCATGTGGAGAGCGAGCACGTAACTGGTCTGGCTGCCGGTCCCGACCGTGCCGTCGGGCTTCACGTATTCCTGGTTGAACGCTGCCCGGACCTTTACGAAGAGCTCTCTATACTTCTGCTCGTCCTGCGGCCGGTCGAGCGCCTGAGCTATTTGCATCATCAGCTCCGCATCGTAGGCCCAATATGCCGTGGCAATCAGGTCTTTTGACGTGGTGCTGCCGATAGCCAGCCAGTCGCCGTAATCATTGCCGCGCTCTTTCAGCCACAGATAGTTGGGATTCGAGCCCGCGATGTGCTCCATCCACTTTTCCATCGCCGCCCAGTTGTCTTCGAGAATGCGGGTATCGCGAAACTGCAGGTAGGCTGCCCAGGGAATGATTACGCCGGCATCGGCCCATCCGGCAACGCTCTCCCCCGTGGGACCCACGCGCGGTGACACGTCGGCGAAGGCGCCCGCCGGACTTTGCGCGTCCCGAATATCGGTAGTGAATTTGTGGGAGAAGGCGGCCAGGTTGGCGTTGAAGGACGCCGTCCGCCAGAAGACTTCGGCGTCCCCCATCCAGCCCAGACGCTCGTCGCGCTGCGGGCAATCAGTGGGTACGCTGAGAAAATTTCCGCGCTGTCCCCAGAGGATGTTGCTCCACAACTGGTTCACAATCGGGTTTCCCGTGCTGAACTGAATGGTGAATGGCGCCGCGGTGTAGAAAACTATGCCTTCAATCGCATCCTTCGTGGGCGTTCCCGGGTAGCCGGTGAGTTCGACGTAACGAAATCCGTGGAAGGTAAAGTGAGGTTCAAACGATTCGCTTCCCTTCCCGCGCAGGATGTAGGTATCGGTGGCCTCGGCGGTACGCAGATTCTCCGTATAGAGCTCGCCATCCGGCTTGAGGACTTCTCCGAAGCGCAGCCGGACTTTGGTACCGGCCTTGCCGGAAACATGCAGCCGCGCCCAGCCCACCATGTTCTGCCCGAGATCGAAAATATAGACTCCGGGCGTCGGGATTGCTGACCGTCCTGGGCTTGAGGATTTCGTTGACCCGGATAGGCTGGAAATCCTGTGCGACCAGCGGAGCCTGGGGCGGTGGCGCGGTGCGTGACCGCTCCCCAGCGCGAGTCGGAGAACGAAGTCTGGTCCCATCCTGCCGGTTCCAGCCGGGCATCATAATTTTCGCCGTTGTAGATTTCCGAGTCGAGAATGGGAGAGGGTTTCGCCTTCCACGATTCATCGCTCAGGATGGAATCACGCGAGCCGTCGGCATATTCGATCTCAAGTTGCACCAGCAAGCGGACGGGCGGCGGTCCGAAGTTGTACCGGGTCTGCAACCAGCCCAGGCCGTCGGCATACCAGCCTCCGCCCAGAATCGCGCCGATGGCGTTCCCGCCCTGCCGCACTTGCGAAGTAACGTCATAGACCTGATAGACCACTCGCTTGCGATAGTCGGTCCATCCGGGAGCCAGAACGTCGTTTCCGACCCGCTGGCCGTTCAAGTAGAGCTGATAGGTTCCCAGTGCGGTGGAGTAGATTCGCGCACTGCGCACCGCCTTGGCCAGGCTGAAGTTTTTACGCAATAAATCTACCGGTTGCGCCGGCCAGGGAGTGCCCAGCGGCGACTGACCGATTTCCGCCACCACGGCCGCGGCGGGCCAGGAGGAATCGTCAAACGTTTGTCCCAGCCAGGCATTCCCGGTTTGCTCGGGCGCTGTCTTCCAATCGGGACCGGAAACAAAGCGTTCAATTTTGCCGTCGGCCATCTGCACCCGGAGCAGCGCGATGAATCCGGCTTGCGGAGGCTTATTGCGCTCCTGCTGAACAATTGCCTCAGCCGCCAGCGAATTCGCGCCTGCGCTCAGGAACTTGCCGACGGGGATGACTCGAAAATATCCCCACGGATCTTGAGCCCGGCCGAACTTGCCCATCGGCGATTCGACCACCACCTGCTTGCCATTGACCCACGCCGCCACGTTGTCTTTTGCGGTGATGAAGAGCGTGGCCTCTTTGGGCTTTTGCGCCAGCTTGAAGCTGAAACGGAAATCGTGCTTGCCGGGCGTGGCTTTGGTCAGCGCGTTGTCATCCGCCGCCCATATCCATTTCGGCGCCGATTCATAATCCCCGCGCAAGAGCGGCATGTCGCGGGTAATCCATTTCGCTTTCCAGTCGTCGGGAGAGAGCAGTCCCATCTCCCACCAGTTGGCCTGGCTGTAGGACGAAGCTTGCCCCTGCGCGTCCCAAACCCGCACCTGCCAGTAGTAGCGTCTGCGAGATTCAACCGCGGGGCCGCCGTAAGGAACATTGACCGAGTGATCGGATTCAACCCGGCCGCTGTCCCAGACATCGGCGCGATCCTGCGCCAGAGCTTCGGACGAACTGGCCACACGAATTTCATACGCCCCCTGCCGGGCGCCACGGCTGGAATCCTGAAGCTGCCATGAGAGCCGGGGATGGACGATGTCGATTCCGAGCGGCTCTTCCATGCCTTCGCATTGCAGATGGGCCGGGGCGTTGCCTTGGAAGGCCAGGCTGACAAGGGACATCGGTCCGCATAACAGAAGGAAGAGGGAGAGAGAAAATATCAATTTTCGGAGAAGGCCGGCTCGCGGGGAAATTCTCGACATGGAGAGCTCCTATGGAAGTTCCCTATTGTACTTATTTGTCTTTTGGATTGACAGCGCCTGAACACCATGGCTCAGTTTCGCCCGTCCCCACAAACTGAGGTCATCCTGAGGGACTTCCGTCCGGAAGGATCTAGCGTGGACCTGCAGCTTCGCCTGCCCGCCGCAGAGGCACTCCACGCCAGATGCTTCGCAAGCTCAGCATGACGCCTTGAATGGAGAGCCAGACCTCAAGTCAGGACGTACGAAACACCTTATTAGTGCCCCATCACCTGGACAAAAATATTCTCGAATTTCTTCACGTCCACTTCCATCTGCACACTGGCGGGATGAAGCTGCGGAGGCGGCGCCAGGTGCGAGAGCCATTTCTCGCGATCGGGCGCATCGGGGCCGCTGTAGGGAAGGAAGAATTGCGGAACGTCGTCCGGCCTCTTCCAGATCACGGTATGTCCGTATTTGGGCCCGTGGTCGATATCGACATCCAGGTACATGGTCTCCGATTTTTTGATCACACTGGGATCGAGGATAGACGCGACCGTCAATTCGTCCCACATCATCGACCACAGCGAGGTCCCCTTCGGCGGCTGAAAGTCGAGATACATCTTCTGAAGATGACTGGCCAGGGGTCCGCCCGCCTGCACTGCGCGGCGCATTAACTGTTGGCTTGACCAGACCTGGCTGCCGGCCTCGAAGGGCGTCACCACAATCTCTTTCCAGGGAGCGCGCAGCACGATCGCCGCTGCTTCCGGGTCCCACCACCAGTTCAGTTCCGGGCCTCCGGCGCTGCTTCCACCCATGATGTAGATGGCCTTGGTGAGCGGCACAATTTCAGGGTCCATACGAATAGCGAGCGCGATGTTAGTCAAGGGGCCGGCGCAATAGAGCACGACTTCGCCGGGATTGGCGCGAATGGTGTCGGCAATGAAATCGGCAGCGCGCCCCGGCCGCGGCTTGAGTTTGGGATAGCCGCCGGGAGGCGCCCAGGTCTGCTTTGGCGGAGGCGCGTCGGGGTTGAATGATCCGTGCCAGCCGACGTAGGAACCGTAAAGCGCTTCGCGGAGCTCTTGCTCACGGGGCGTATTGATCAGCGGCATTTCCGCGCCCTTGATAACGGGAACATCGGGGCGGCCCGCCTGTTCCAACCCCCAAAGCGCAAACACGGTAGCGGGCTCCATCCACTGGTCACCGCTCACCGTGGTGATGCCCAGCAGGTCAATCTGCGGAGCGCGCAATAGCATCAACAGAGAAAGAAAGTTCGTGCCCTGGGGCCCGGCACTGTCCTGGTCGGCGATGACTTTTATTTTCTTCTGGGCCGAGGCCAGAGTGCAAAGCAACAGACATGTGAGCACGACGCGGGTTAAGGCTCTCCGCATTGAGAACTTACTCCTGTAGCGCGGATTTTCCAGATGGCGGTTGACAGTCGCTTTTCTTAGCGACCTTTGCGGAATCCTTCGCGACCTTTGCGGTTAAAGCTCTTGACCGCAAATTACGCAAAGGGCCAAAGAATTCCAGTGACCAATGGAAGCAACGAGCCGGCGCTAGGATTTGCTGCGCGCCGTCCACTCGGCATCGAATCGCGCCCGGTCGTAAAAAGATTTCTGCGTTCCCACCCCGGTGGTCGAGAGTCCGGCGTATAAATTCGCGCGCCGCACCGCCTCGCGCTCCGGCAGGCCTTCTCCAAGAAAGACGGCGAAGCTGCCGATAAAGGCGTCGCCTGCGCCGGTGCTGTCGATACTCTTCACCGGAAATGCCGGCAAGTGCTCCGTGCCTTCTTTTCCCGCCAGCAACGAGCCGTTTGCGCCGAGCGTAATAATGACGCGGCGAATGCCGTAGCTCAGCAGTTTCTCCGCGCACTTCTTCGCGTCTTCAACATTCTTTACCGGCATGCCGGTAATGGTCTCCGCTTCGCTTTCGTTGGGGACGAAGTAGTCGAGTCCTTCAACCGCCTTGATGTCGATGGGCTGGCCGGGGGCGGGATTGAGGATGCAGCGGATTCCGTTCTTCCGCGCAAAAGCAACGGTGTAATAGACCGTCTCCAGCGGAATCTCGAACTGGAGCACGATGCAATCGACCGCTTTCAGCAGATCGGCGGCAGCATCGACGTCAGCGGGTTTCAACTGGTCGTTCGCGCCTTTGACCACAAAAATACGGTTCTGCCCGCTGGGCTCGACAAAGATCGGCGCCACGCCGCTGGACACGCCTTCCACCTGCTTGACGTGAGTGGTGTCGATGCCCAGCTTCTTGAAATTCTCGATCGTGGCTGGCCCAAACAAATCGCTGCCGACGCGCGCCACCATGAAGACCGAGGCTCCGCATAGTTTTGCCGCGGTTGCCTGGTTGGCGCCCTTGCCTCCGAATCCCAAGTCGAATTTCTGTCCGAAGATGGTTTCGCCGGGCTTGGGAAAGCGGTCGGTAAAGGTGGTGAGATCAATGTTCGCGCTGCCCACCACCGCTATTCGAGGAATTTTAGCCATTGTTCAGCAGACCTTTCAGATCTGGAGTCATCCTGAGGGACTTTAGTCCCGAAGGATCTCGCGTGCAGCACGCCTTCGACCGCCAACCGCAACCCCGCTCCACGCCAGATGCTTCGCAAGCTCAGCATGACGCCTCGCGGCGCGACCGATGTTGAATTTGAAACACCAGCGAAGAGTGCTACTTCACTCTCCGTAGGGAACCCAGATGTTCTTCACCTGGGTCGCGTGTTGGAGAAACCAGCGGCCTTCGCCCTGCCTCACGTCAAACCAGTCAATCGAGCGGCCTTCGTTGGTAAATACCTGCTTCAGGTTCCCGACGGAATAAGTCTTGGCAGCCACTGCACTCGCTTCATCCGCAAAACACCACACCGCATCTACATCGTCGTGTTCGGCCAGGGTCTTCAGCAGCTGCGAGGTGTAGCCGGTGACGATGTTGACGGCTCCGCCCGGCAGATCGCTGGTATCGAAAAGCTGGTACAGCTCGGCAGTGATTAAAGGATAGGTTTCGGAAGGCACCACGACGGCCACATTGCCGGCGGCCAGCACGGGCATTACCAGTGACAGGAATCCCAGCAGAGGCGCCTGGTTCGGGCAGATGATCCCGACTGTCCCAAGAGGCTCGTTCATGGCCAGCGCGACATTGCGGAAGGGAGGATTATGCACCGCCCCGTCAAACTTGTCCGCCCACGCCGCATAGGAAAAGATGCGCTCAATGCCGAGCTTCACTTCGGCGCTGGCCTGAGCTTCACCGACCACTGCCGCCAGGCCGCGCACAATCTCTTCACTGCGGAGTGAAAGATTCTCCGCTATGTAATAAAGGACCTGCGCGCGATTGTGGGCCGTGGTCTTCGCCCATGCCGAGGCCTTGTGCGCCGCCTCGACCGCATTGCGAATATCTTTGCGGTTGCCCAACGGGGCCTCGCCCAGAAGCCTGCCATCGGCAGCGCGCACTTCCATGCTGTAACCGGAGTCGGGACGTGCCTGCTTGCCGCCGATGTACAGCTTTACCGTCCGGTCGATAGCGGGCACTGCTGAATCGGAATCATCGATTGACTTCTGAACCGGCGATACCGCAGCGGGCAGCGCGGCAGCATTCCTGAACCAGGCGGGCTCCAGATACTCCAGTAAGCCTTCCCGGCCGCCTTCGCGGCCGTAGCCGCTCTCGCGGTAGCCGCCGAATCCGCAGGAAGCGTCAAACAGATTCGTACAGTTCACCCAGACCACGCCGGCTTTGAGTTGCGAAGCCACGTGCAGCGCAACGTTCAAACTCTCGCTCCACACGCATGCGGCCAGGCCATACACGGTATTGTTCGCCAGTTCGACCGCTTCGCTGGGCGTACGGAACGTCATGGTGGCCAGCACCGGACCGAAAATTTCCTGCTGCGCCACGATCGAAGTGGGATGGACATTACTGAGCAAGGTGGGCGGATAGTAAAGTCCGCGCGCGGGCAGATCGATTTGCGGCTGCCAGCAGGTTGCGCCATCCGCCACGCCCTGCTCTACCAGTCGCTTGATGCGATCCAGTTGCACCCGCGCCACGATGGCCCCGATGTCGATGGACTTGTCGAGCGGCGCACCCGCTCGCAGCGTGCTCATGCGGTCGCGGACTTTGGCGATGAGTGGCTCGGCGATGCTTTCCTGCATCAGCAGGCGGGAACCGGCGCAGCAGACCTGTCCCTGATTGAACCAGATGCCATCGACCAGGCCTTCGACCGCGCTGTCGAGATCGGCGTCTTCGAAAATGATGAAAGGCGACTTGCCTCCCAGTTCGAGCGAGAGCCGTTTATGGCTGGGGGCGGTGACGCCCCGGATAAGACGTCCTACCTCGGTTGAGCCGGTGAACGCGATCTTGGCCACCTCGGGATGCTTGACCAGCGCTTCTCCAGTTGAGCCGTCTCCGGTCACAATGTTGACTACGCCAGGCGGCAGCGCGATCTCCGAGCAGATTTCCGCGAAAGCAAGTGCGGTGAGCGGCGTAAACTCCGCCGGCTTGAGCACCACGGTGTTGCCCGTGGCCAGGGCGGGCGCAATCTTCCAGGCCAGCATCAGCAAGGGAAAATTCCAGGGAATGATTTGCCCAACCACGCCGCACGCGGCGTATCCAGGAAATTCCTGATGCAGCAACTGGGCCCATCCGGCATGGTGATAGAAGTGGCGGGCTACCAGCGGAATATCGATATCGCGGCTCTCGCGAATGGGCTTGCCGTTATCCATGGTCTCGAGCACCGCGAGGCGGCGGGAATGTTTCTGCACGGTTCGCGCCAGCGCGTACAGGTAGCGCGCTCGCGCATGCGGTGCGAGGGCTTGCCATTTCGGCAGGGCGGCGCTTGCGGCCCGGACCGCTGCGTCGATGTCGGCTGCCGATCCCTGGGCGACGGTGGCGAGTTTCTCTCCGGTCGAGGGATCGGTGGTTTCGAAGTGTCCGCCTTCCACCGGCTGTCGCCAGGCACCGTCAATAAAATGTCCGAAGCGGCGGCCATGGAAGTCCAGCCAGGCGAGGGCCTCTTTCGGATCCTCGGGTGCGGGACCGTACTCCATGGCGACAAACTTTTCAGCGATGCTCATAGGGATGCTTGATCGAACCCCAAATCAAAGTCAAAAGCGTGGGACAAGAGTGTCCGACCCACCCGCTCGCATCTACGCCAGCGGATGGCGATAATCCGCCGAGTAGCGTCCGGTCACGTAGTGCTCAAGTTGGCGCTCGATATCATTCAGCAATCCGCTCGCACCAAAGCGAAACAGCTCCGCCCTCATCCAGGAAAGGCCAAGTTCTTCCTTCATCAATGCCAGCCATTCGATGGATTGCTTGGCGGTGCGGATTCCACCGGCCGGCTTGAAGCCGACCGCCATCCCGGTCTCCTGGGCAAACTCGCGGATGGCGCGCGTCATGACGAAGCCGACGGGCAAAGTAGCGTTCGTCGGTTCTTTTCCGGTGGAGGTTTTGATGAAATCAGCACCCGCCATCATGGCGACGAAGCTGGCGCGGGCCACGTTCCGCAGCGTCAGCAGATCGCCGGTGCCGAGGATGACTTTCATGTGCGCCCGCCCGCTGGCCTGTTTGAAGGCGGCGATCTCGTCGTAGAGCGCCTGCCACTTGCCGCCGAACACGTGGGCGCGGGTAATGACAACGTCGATGTCGTTGGCTCCCGCCTCGACCGAACGGCGTATTTCAGCCACGCGTTCTGTCAGCGGAGACAGGCCTGCGGGAAATCCAGTGGAAACCGCGGCCACGCGCACTCCGCTGCCTTCGAGCGCACGCACCGCGGTTTCGACAAATGCGTGATACACGCAAACCGCGGCAACTTTAATGTTCAGCTCTTCAATTCCCAGGCGCTTGACCAGGTCATCCTGAATGGGATGCCGGGCTTTGGCGCACAGACGGCGCACCCGCTCCTCGGTGTCATCGCCTGACAGCGTGGTGAGATCCATGCAGGAGACGGCGCGCAACAACCATGCTGCCTGCCAATCTTTCTTGACGCTTCGACGCGCAACGTGACTTTGCGACCTGCGTTCGACCGCGCTGGTGTTGACGCGGACCTGCTGCACCCAATCGAGATTGAGCGGAATTCCGTGATTTGACACCAGGGGCCGCCCGGCCAGCGTGGCGATGGTGTCCACGCCCAGGTCGCTTGCTACTCCGTAATGCGCTTTGTCCCCGATTGGCATACCGGCGATTGCAATTGTACGGCACCACCTCATGTAGGCGCGAGGGTCCCGCTCATGCGCCGCTCGCGGCTGAGGCGCACGAGCGGGACGCTCGCGCCCCACATTTGACCTTGACAGCCTTTCGGTCTGAAAGCTAGGCTACGACGCTGCTTCGAGTCTGGAGAAAACCAATTTTGAAACGTTTGAATAACGTCATTTTTCGGCTCGCCACTGCCGCTATCCTGCTTGCCCTCGCGGCCCCTGCCTCTGCCTCTGGAAAGAAGGTCATTTTTGACACCGATCCCGGGACTGACGACGCCCTGGCCCTGATGCTTGCGTTGAATTCTCCCGAACTCGACGTCCGCGCCATCACTGTGGTCCCCGGTAACGTGACTGCAAGCCAGGGCCTGGAGAATGCGTTGCGGATGGTTTCACTCGCCAACCGGTGCGACATTCCAGTTGCTGGCGGCGCCCAGCATCCCCTGTTTCAGAAACTCATCACCGCCGAATTCTGGCACGGCAAGAATGGTCTGGCGAATGTCGAGCTGCCTCCCAGCAAATGCAAAGTGGATTCGCACTTTGGACCGGACCTCATCATCCAGATGGTGCACGCCGCGCCCCATGAGATCACGCTGGTTCCGGTGGGGCCGCTGACCAACATCGCGCTGGCCCTTCTCAAAGATCCTTCCATCGTTCCCCTGGTCAAGGAAGTCATCATCATGGGAGGAGCGATCGGCGGCGGCAACGTAAACGCCGCGGCTGAAGCCAACATTTACAACGACCCCGAAGCCGCTCAGATCGTCTTCCAGGCAGGTTGGCCCCTGACCATGGTGGGACTGGACGTCGGCGACAAAACTTTATTTTCCCAGAAGTATCTCGATCAATTGGGTCAGACTCATGGCCCGGTGAACGACTTCATCCACGCCGTGGGAAAGTATCTGGTTGATCTGTCCGCGCAATACGGCTCGCCGGGCACGCCGATGTATGATCCGCTCGCGGTCGGTGTGGCCATTGACGCCACCCTGGTCAAGGCCCCGGAAATGCACGTGGACGTCGAAACCCGTGGCGAGTTTACCCGGGGCGAAACCGTCGCCAATCGCCATGGCATGGTCGAGCGCAACGTGCTGCACGGCGACCACTACGTAATCGAGGGGCTGGATAAAGTCGCGCCCAACGCCAAAGTTTGCGTGGATGTTGATGCCGACCGCTTTCTGCAGCTTTTTGTTTCCAGAATCAAGGGCAAGTAGCAAGGAGAAACTATGTACACGCCGCACAGTCTGGAAATTGCGCTGTTGATGATGATTACCAGCGCCATCTGCTGGGGCTCCTGGGCCAACACTTTCAAGGGCGTGAAGAATTACCGCTTTGAGCTCTTCTATTGGGACTACGCTCTGGGCATATTTATCATCTCCCTCATCCTGGCCTTCACCATGGGGAATACGTCAGCCAGCGATCCCGCGAGCTTTCTGAACAATGTTCACTCCGCCGATGGCTCGAACATTGTTTATATGCTGATTGCCGGCGCCATCTTCAACCTGGCCAACCTGCTGCTGGTCGCGGGCATTGACATGGCCGGGCTCGCCGTGGCCTTTCCGGTTTCGATTGGCATCGCTCTGGTTGTCGGGGTCGTTTCCAGCTACGCTTTGCAGCCCAAAGGCAACCTGGGCCTGCTGGCGGCAGGCGTCACGTGCGCCGTGGTCGCCGTCATCCTCGATGGTAAGGCCTATGGCAGCCTGGCCAGCGCGGGCCGCTCAGTTTCGAAGAAAAGTATTGTTACCTGCGTCGTCTCCGGTGTTCTCATGGGACTGTGGGCGCCTTTCGTAACTCGCGCCATGACTCACGGCAATCCGCTGGGACCGTACAGCGTGGCCGTGTTCCTGACCCTGGGCGCGCTGCTCTCCTGCCTGATCTGGAACGTGTACTTCATGAAGAAGCCGCTGGTCGGCGAACCGGTCAGCTTCAGCGGTTACTTCAGCGGGCCCCCTGCCGGACACGTCCTCGGCCTGCTCGGCGGATTTATATGGGGCACGGGCATGGTTTTCAATCTCGTGGCTGCCAGTTTTACCGGAGTGGCGATTTCCTACGCCATCGGCCAATCCGCTCCCATGGTCGCGGCGCTGTGGGGCGTGCTGGCCTGGCGAGAGTTCAAGGGTTCGGGCAGCCAGGCCAAGATTTATCTTTTCTTCATGTTCGTTTTCTATGCCCTGGCCATTCTGCTGGTGGCGCATGCGAACGGATAATGCTCAAGCATAACGAGGATGCCCTTGTGGGAGTTCCCGATCGACGTCAATTTCTGGAAGCAATGGCAACGCTGGGCGCGATGACGACCTTCTCCGGAAGCGTGAACGCGACCACTGGTTCGCCCGCCCCGCGCTGGCCCAAACTCAAGGGAAGCCCGGTGCTGGACAGCCTGCACCCGGTGATTGAGCACTCCCGCGAGGTCCGCACCCACGTGGACAAGATCGTCGAAGTTGCCCACTGGATGGCCTACGAAGAGCTTCCCATGCCGGATTATCAGATGCCCTTCGACGTGGGCAAAGGCACCGCCGACGACGTGATTGATTTTGTGCTGACCGCCGATTGCGTGGATACAGCGTTCACCGACTTCTCCACCCACGTGAAATTCCAGGTCGACTACGCCGGGCGGCACTGGTCTGACTCCGATGCGTTGTTCGCCTGCATGAAGCGGGCGATGGACAACGGCGTCCCCATTCTCGACGGCAAGTTTCTGGCCCAGGTGACGCGTCCCGAACTCGAACGCATTTTCGCCGCCAATATCGAACTGCCCATGCTGGACGAAAAAATGCAGGTCTGGCACGACGTTGGCGCGGTGCTGGCGGAGAAGTATGACGGACGCTTTCACAACTTTGTGAAATCCTGTCCGCCTCGCCTGTATGACAACGGCGCCGGAATCATCGATCGCATGGTGAAGGAGTTTCCCGCGCTTCAACGACGTCAGCCCTTATGACGGCGCAACCATCAAGTTCTACAAGCTGCCGCAACTGGGAATCTGGTTCGTTTACTCCAACCTGAGAAAAAACAACCAGTTCCCGCTCGATGATCTGGGCAAGATGACCGCGTTTGCCGACTACATCGTTCCGGTCGCATTGCGCATTCTGGGAATCGTAAGTTACTCGCCCGAACTGGAGCATGCCATCAACACCTACCAGATGATTCCACGCGACAGCCGGCAGGAAGTTGAAATCCGTGCCCATTGCATTTACGCCACCGCGTTGCTCTGCGAAGAGGTCAATAACATCCGCCCCAAAGACCGGCAGATCATCATCCCGCAGATCGACGCCCGCCTGTGGACGCACTATCACACCACGTGGTGGCCGCATCATTTGACCCGAACCATCATGTACTGATTTTGTAGCGCCGGTTTTGGTAGCGCCGCCGTCCCGGCGCTACGAAAACCAGCGCACTTCCGAGCCCTGTACAAAGCCAGACTCTTCGTATAGAAATTGACCCCAAGAGCTCGCTCGACAGTGGCTTTTGCGAAGTGCAGTGGGGAGCCGACAGCTTGTATTCCAGGCCCAGAACGCTCGACGAAGCAGTCCATGTCTTGACCCGGCAAGGCGGCCAGATTCTGTCGGGAGGGACAGATTTCTTTCCCGCGCTGGGTGATCGACCCGCGCCCGATCGAGTCGTGGACATCACCGGCCTCACCGAAATCAAGGGCATCGCAGTCGAAGCAGACTACATCCGCATCGGAGGGCTCACCACCTGGAGTGAAGTCGTGGCCGCTCCCTTGCCGCGATGCTTTGACGCGCTGAAGAGCGCGGCCCGGGAAATTGGCGGGATTCAGATTCAGAACCGCGGCACCATCGCCGGCAACCTCTGCAATGCGTCTCCTGCCGCCGACGGAGTTCCTCCATTGCTGGCGCTCGATGCGGAAGTAGAACTTGTATCCGCCGCCGGGAGGCGTGGCCTGCCCCTGGCTGACTTCATCGTGGGAAATCGAAAGACCCTTCGCCGCCCCGATGAGATTCTGGCCGCCGTGATCGTGCCCCGCGTCCTCGACGACGCCAGTTCCGCCTTCCTCAAACTCGGCGCCCGGCGCTACCTGGTAATTTCAATCGCCATGGTGGCGGCGCTGGTAAAGACGGATGCGGCAGGCCGCGTGGCCCAGGCCCGCGTGGCAGTGGGGTCGTGCTCCGTGACCGCGCAACGTCTCACCGCTCTCGAACGCGCCCTCGCCGGCGCACCCGCCCGTGCCGGTCTGGGCGCATTAGCTTCCGCGGAGCATCTCGCACAGCTCTCGCCCATCGATGATGTTCGCGCCACCGCGATCTACCGCAACCAGGCTGCGTTGACTCTGGTCAGGCGCGCCCTCGACGCCTGCGTGGAGAGTCGCTGAATGGCAACCACGACTTCTCCCGGCCTCCACGCTCAGACTTCGATTGCATTTTCGGTCAACGGAAACAGAGTGACCGCGGAAGTCTCGCCAGTGGAGCGTCTCTCCAAAGTGCTGCGCGAGCGTCTCGGGCTGACCGGAACCAAGGTTGGCTGTGACGCCGGCGACTGCGGCGCCTGCACCGTTTTGCTCGACGGCAAGCCGGTCTGCTCCTGTCTGATCGCAGCCGGGCAGGTCGAAGGTCATGAAGTCACCACGGTGGAAGGACTCGCCATGCGGCCGCCGATTTATGACCGCTTGCAGAAATCCTTCCTGCGCCATGGGGCCGCGCAGTGCGGCGCATGCACACCCGGCATGCTGGTCTCGGCAACCGCTCTTCTGGAACACAATGCCGGACCCAGCGAGAGTGAGGTCATGGACGCGATCGGCGGCGTACTCTGCCGCTGCACCGGCTACCGCAAGATCATCACCGCCATACAGGATATTCGCAACGGCAGGATCGCGGAACTGTCGCCCCAGGCCGGCAACGCCGTGGGCTCAAGGCTGGTGCGGCTCGACGGCCGCGGCAAAGTGGACGGCACCGAAATCTTTGGCGCTGACGAACTTCCGCACGGAGCGCTGGTGGTTCGCGCCATCCGCAGCCCTCACCAGCATGCCCGCTTCCGTTTCGGCGATCTCGATGCCTTCGTCGCCGCGCATCCTGGAATCCAGCGCGTTCTGACCGCCAGCGACATTCCGGGGGAGAACCGCTACGGTGTGATTCCGCGTTTTGCGGAGCAACCGGTGTTTGCCGAAGTTGAAGCCCGGTTCCGCGGCGAGGCCGTCGCCGCCGTGGCGGGTGACGCCGACGCCATCGAGGCTCTCGACCTCGCAAGCTTTCCCGTCACATGGGAACCCTTGCCCGCGCTGACGACGATTGCAGCCGCGCTCGCCCCAGATGCCGAACGCATCCACCCCAACCGTGAGAATAATGTTCTGGTCCGGGGCCGCGTGGTCCGGGGCGACGTGGAAAAGGCCCTGGCGGAATCCGACGTTGTAATCGAGGACGAATACGAGACCGGCTTTATCGAGCATGCCTACATCGAGCCCGAAGCAGGCTTTGCGAGGCGCGTCAACGATCAGATCGAGATTCAGGCCTGCACCCAGGCCCCGTACATGGACCGCGCCGACATTGCCAGAATTCTGGGCATCGCGCCGGAGGCAGTCCGCATTATTCCCACCGCCGTTGGCGGAGGGTTCGGCTCCAAGCTTGATCTTTCGGTTCAGCCCTTTGTTGCGCTGGCCGCATGGCATCTCCGCCAACCGGTGCGAATGGTTTATTCGCGCTCGGAATCGATTGTTTCAACCACCAAGCGCCACCCGTCGCACATTCGCCTGCGCGCGGGCGCGACCCGCGACGGCAAGTTGAAGGCCATGGACTTCACCGCCGATTTCAACACCGGCGCCTACTCTTCCTGGGGACCGACGGTCGCGGCGCGCGTGCCGGTTCACGCCTCGGGACCCTACCACGTCCCTCACTACCGCGCGCTGACCCGGGCAGTGCACACTCATCTGGTGCCAGCGGGGGCTTTCCGCGGTTTCGGTGTTCCCCAGACCGCGATCGCGCAGGAACAGCTTTACGACGACCTCGCGGACAGACTCGCGATCGACCGCCTGGAATTTCGCATCATGAATGCTCTGGACAACGAGACTCCCACCGTCACCGGCCAGGTTCTCGGCGAGGGAGTGGGAATTCGCGCCTGCTTTGAAGCGCTGCGGCCCCGGTGGATGGCCGCGCGCGCCGAAGCCGACGGCCTTCAACGCAGAGGCCAGACGGCCCGATCCGGCGGGGCGTGGGCGTGGCCGGTATGTGGTATGGATGCGGTAACACTTCCCTGCCCAACCCTTCCACCATTCGCGTCGGATTAAAAGCGGACGGCCGCATCGCGCTTCACCAGGGCGCGGTGGATATCGGACAGGGCTCGAACACGATCGTCACCCAAATTTGCGCCGACGCGCTCGGTGCTCCCATCGATCGTTTCGATCTGGTCTCCGGCGATACCTCGATCACGCCGGATTGCGGCAAGACTTCTGCCTCCCGCCAGACTTTTGTCACGGGCAAAGCCGCCCAGATGGCGGGCATGGAGTTGCGCGGCAAAATCCTGCGCCTGGCCGGTGCCCGTGAACATGCGGCCATTCGTTTCGACGATCGCGGCGTCACAGTGAAAGAAGAAGAGAATGAGCGCAGCCTCAGCCTGCGCGAACTGCCGCTGGATAAGCACGGCTACGTGCTGACCGGCGAAGTAACTTTCGATCCGCCCACCAGCCCGCTGGACGAAAACGGCCAGGGCACTCCGTATGCTGTGTTTGGCTTCGGCGCCCACCTGGCGGAGATTGCGGTCGATACTGAACTGGGCACGGTGCGCGTGCTGAAGATCACGGCGGCGCACGACGTTGGCCGGGCCATCAATCCAACCCTCATCGAGGGACAAATTGAAGGTGGAGCCGCCCAAGGCTTGGGGATGGCCCTGATGGAGGAATTTTTCCCCGGCAAAGGCGAGAACCTTCATGACTACCTGATTCCGTCCGCCGGCGACATGCCGCCGGTAGAGTCGATTCTCATCGAGGACCCTTCGCCCGTTGGCCCGTTCGGCGCCAAGGGAATCGGCGAGCAGGCCGTGATTCCGACCGCTCCCGCGATCCTCAACGCAATTCACGATGCCATCGGCGTACGCATTCGCCGGCTGCCCGCAACGCCCGACCGCATCCGCGCGGCGATGGTAGCGCCGGCGTCCCGCCGGCCCGATGGGCGGGCAGGATTCCCGCCAGACGCCGCTACCACAAACTTATGAAGATCACCACCATTGACGAGTTCCTGAAGTATAAGGTCTTGCCGCAACACAAGCCCATCGTGGCTCTGCTGCGAAAAATGATGCGCGAGCACGCTCCTGAGGCGAAAGAACAAATAAGTTACGGCATACTCATGTGGAAGCAAAGACGCGGGCTGGCGGTAATCAGTCCGACAAAAAAGGACATTACCTTTGCCTTCTCGCGCGGCGCGAAGTTTGAAGATAAATTCGATTTGCTGCGGGGAGTGGGGAAGGTATCGAAGCACGTCAAGATCAAGGATGTAGCGAGCGCGCCGAAAGCAGCGCTCAAGTATTACATCAAGCAAGCTGTGCAGTTCGATGCAACATAGACTTTTGGGCGCCCGGATAAATCGGCTGCCGCACCCTGGATCCTTCGGGACTGAAGTCCCTCAGGATTACGCCGGGAGTCTTATTGCGCAAGAACTGATTGCCTTTCTCGACCATGGACACCGCTGAAAAATCGACTGGCGCCATCCGCTGCGATGCCTGCCCGGTGCTGTGCTACATCAATCCGGGAAGGACAGGCGCGTGCGATCGCTACGCCAACGACAACGGACAGCTGGTCCGCATCGATCCTCACGTCGTGCTCGATCGCGCCGTCTCGCGCGGCGATTCCGTGGTGCCCTTCCTTGATCGCGATCGCGAATGGGACGGCAGCATCGTGACTGGCCCGGAGAATTTCGTTACCGCCATCGGCGCCGGCACTACTTATCCCGACTACAAGCCCGCACCTTTCATCATTTCATCCACGGTGCAAGGCGTGGACATGGTTACGGTCGTCACCGAAGGAATCTTCAGCTACTGCGGCGTCAAAGTGAAGATCGACACCGACCGCCATCTCGGACCGGAAACAAATCTGGTTCGGGCGCAGGGAGAGCCGGTGGGACACGTCACCACCAGCGAATATGGTTCGCAGATGCTTTCGCTCGGCGGTGTCCGTCACCTGACCGGCGGCAGTCGCAAGGAAGGCACGGTGACCTGCGAAACCCTGTTGAACCTGTGCGACCGCAAGCCGGTGGAACTCACCATCGATGACGGCGCCAGCGTGATCGTGCAGGCGGGCCGGCCGCCGGTGGTGGGCGGCGTGCAGGAAGAGCGCATGCGGGTGGGCTGCGGCTCGGCCACCATCGGGATGTTCGCGAAACAATGGTTAGGCAAGGTTGATGAAGTGGTGGTGGTCGATGACCACATCACCGGCGTACTGTCCGAGCATCAGGCGGGAAAGTTGTTGGGTGTGCCCCCAACCGGTATCAAGATGAAGGGCCACCGTTCCACCCCCGGCCGTTACTTCCGCGTGGCCGAACCCGGCACCGCGTGGGGTGGGACGAATATCGACGATCCTCTTTCGATCCTTCAGAATTTCAATCCCAAGTTTGCCTGGCCGAAACTGCGATTACTCATGGTAAGCACCACGGGTGAGCACTACGCCTACTTCGAACTGGATGAAACCTTACGGCCCGTGGAGAAAGAATTGCCCGCCTCGCTCACCGAATCGGTTGCCCGCATCAAGGAGAATTGCGAGCCCGCGCTTTGCACCGTCCTCTTTATGGGAGGCGCAGGAGGATCGCTGCGGGCGGGAGTCACGGAAAATCCCGTGCGCCTTACCCATTCGGTGCGCGACGCGCTGACCCGCGTTACCTGCGGCGGCGCGCCGGTTTATGTCTGGCCCGGCGGCGGCATCACATTCATGGTGGATGTCAGCCGCATGCCTGAGCATGCGTTTGGCTATGTGCCCACCCCAGCGCTGGTTGCACCCATCGAGTTCACTTTGAAGATTACGGACTATGCCGCCCTGGGCGGCTACATGGACCACGTGCGCTCGCTCGATTCCATCATGGACGAAAAAGGCCGTCGCCGGGTATCAGCAAATCCGGACAACCCGTGGCCGCTGGCGCCGGGAAAATCGTCGAACTCCGACCCGAGGTCAGACCAATGAACCCGCGGGCGCAAATAAGATTCTTGGAAGATGGCCGGCGTCTGCATTTGAATGACGGTCCCATTGACCTGATCGTTGAGGCTTTCGGGGAGAGCAGCGAGATCAGCTCTGCCTATCGTGCGGCGGCGGAGCGCTTCGTGACTGTGCTCGATGAACTCTGCGGCGAACTCACGTTTCTGCGACAGGCTGCACGGATAAACGGCCCGTGCCCGTCGGGTGTCATCGCCAGGCGTATGGCTGCGGCCGTGGCGCCCTACTGCGAGCGGACGTTCATCACGCCCATGGCGGCAGTGGCGGGCGCAGTCGCGGAGGAAATCCTGAACGCCATGACAGCGGCCGCCCAACTCTCGCGGGCATACGTAAACAATGGCGGAGACATCGCGCTGCATCTCGCTCCCGGAGAGCGTTTTGTCGCCGGCATGGTGGAACGGCCGGACCCTCCATCGCTTTTCGGCACCGCGACCCTCGAGTCGGCGCAACCTGTGCGGGGCATTGCGACCAGCGGTTGGCGCGGCCGCAGTTTCTCCCTCGGCATCGCCGACACCGTCACCGTCCTCGCCGACCGCGCGGCGGTGGCCGACGCCGCTGCGACCGTCATCGCCAACGCAGTGAACCTGCCGGGTCATCCCAATATTGTTCGCGCGCCCGCAAATTCTCTCGCGCCGGATACCGATCTTGGCGAGCGACTGGTCACTCAGCGAGTTGGCGAACTTTCGCCGGCCGAGATTGCGGCTGCGCTTGATGCCGGTGTCGTCGTTGCCCGTGCGCTTCTTGCTCGCGGACTCATACGCTCGGCGGCACTTCACCTGCGCGGAGACACTCGGGTCGTGGGCTTACACTTGCACTCGCCAACCATTGCCATGCCAGGAAGCCGGAGTCTCGCTCATGCCTGAGGTCCAAATCCGCAAGAAGTTTACGGCAGTGGAAGAAATCTTTCACGAGGGCGGGCCCGTTTCGTCCCGCCCCCTGCGGCGCGCAGCCGCGGTGGCCGTCATTCATAATCCCTTCGCGGGCACATACGTGAAAGAGATTGCCGGCTTCATGGATGACCTCAAGCCGTTGGGCCTGGAGATGGCGCGCTCGCTGGTCAACGCGCTTGGCGGAGACCCAAAAGTTGTCGAGGGATACGGCAAGGGAGCCATCATCGGCTCGGCCGGCGAACTCGAACACGGCGCCTTGTGGCATGTACCTGGAGGTTACGCCATGCGCGAAATTCTGGGCGACGCCAAAGCCATCGTGGCGTCCACCAAGAAAGTTGGCGGCCCCGGCACCCGGCTCGATGTGCCCATTACCCACATCAACGCTTCTTACGTAAGAAGTCATTTCGACGCCATGGAAGTCGGCCTGGCCGATTCCCCGCGCGCCGACGAGATCTTGCTCGCCCTGGTAATGACCACCGGGCCACGCGTTCATGCCCGCGTCGGCGGCCTCAAAGCCTCCGAAATCAAAGGAGAGGACGGATTGCGCTGATGGCCGAAAAAATGAAAGCCAGCATTCGCAAGATTGCAACGTTTCTGGAAGAAACGCGGACAGAGATGGGGAGGGTGGTTGATCCTCCCACTCGGCGCGCCGCGGCCGTCGCTGTCATCGAAAATCCCTGCGCGGGAAAGTATGTCGAAGACTTGTCCGAACTCATGCTGATCGGCGAAGAACTGGGAGAATTGCTGACGCAGCGTGCAGTCGCGGCCCTGGGCATTCCCGCAACCGCCGTCGAGAGCTATGGCAAGGCTGCAGCCGTTGGCGAAAACGGGGAACTCGAACACGCAGCGGCGATTCTCCATCCCAAGCTGGGCGCACCCGTACGGAAAGTGCTCGGCAAAGGCGCCGCGCTCATACCGTCTTCGAAGAAGCGCGGAGGTCTTGGCGTTGCTCTCGACATTCCCCTCGGCCACAAGGATGCAGCTTTCGTCCGCAGTCACTTCGATGGCATGGAAGTCCGAATCAATGACGCTCCCCGGGCCAATGAGATCATGGTCGCCGTCGCGGTGACGGACAGCGGACGCCCGCTGCCGCGGGTGGGTGGGCTGACGAAAGATCAGATCAAAGGGGAAGACGGACTGCGGTAGCCGCGTGGGACAGCCGCCCGCGGCTGTCCGGCGGAGCCAAGCTCCGCAATGCGATTCGTAGCGCCGGCATCTTGCCGGCTGTCCCGAGGACATCCTGCCCTCGGCGCGGCGGGCGGGACGCCCGCCGGACAGCCGCCGGGACGGCGGCGCTACAAAACCCCGCGTAGAATAGTTCTGGCCATCGCCGCAGGGGTTACAAATGTTCTTTCGCCGCTCTGTCATTTTCATTCTCACATTCCTATTTCTCTGCTCCTCGTTTCTCGCTTCTCAGCCCCACAAGGAAAAAGCCGACCTGCTCGTCACCGGCGGCACTGTCGTCACCATGGATGGCCCCCGCCACATCATCGACGATGGTGCCGTCGCCGTAAATGGTGACACGATCATGGCTGTCGGCCCTCGTGCCGAACTGGAAGCCAGGTACGCAGCCGCGCAGACGATCGACGCCAAAGGCAAGCTGGTCCTGCCCGGATTCATCAACGGCCACACGCACGTTCCCATGACCCTGTTCCGCGGTCTGCACGATGATGTGACCCTCAACGACTGGCTCTACAAATACATTTTCCCGGCAGAAGCCAAGAACGTGAACGAGGAGTTTGTCCGCTGGGGCACGCGCCTGGCGGCAGCGGAACAGATTCGCGGGGGCGTAACTACTTTCGCCGACATGTATTACTTCGAAGATGCCGTGGCCGAAGAAACCAAAGCCGCCGGAATGCGCGGCGTGCTGGGCGAAACCTTCATCGACTTTCCCGCGCCTGACAATAAAAGCGAAGCTGAAATGCTCGCGTACACCGAGAAGTTTTTAAAGAAATGGCAGGGCGATCCGCTGATTCACGCCGCCGTCGCGCCCCATTCGATTTACACCTGCTCCCGGAAGACATTGCAGGATGCAGCCGCATTGGCGCGTAAATACCACGCGCCCATCCTGATTCACACTTCCGAAATGAAAAAGGAGTGGGCCGACAGTATGAAGAACAACGGCATGTCCCCGGTGCAGTATCTGGACAAGATCGGCCTGCTCGGCCCGGACGTCGTCTCCGCCCATTGCATCTTCGTGGACGCGGCCGATGAGAAGATTCTGGCGCAAAAGCAGGTGGGCTGTGTGCATAACCCTTCCAGCAACATGATGCTGGCCAGCGGGGTTTCGCCGGTCGCCGACTTGCGCTCCGCGGGAGTGGCCGTGGGACTGGGCACCGACGGCCCCGCCGGAAGCAACAACGATCTCGATCTCATGGAAGAAATGGACCTCGCGGCCAAGCTGGCCAAGATCACTAAGATGGACCCTTTGGCGCTGAACGCGAAGTCAGTGGTCGAAATGGCCACCATCGACGGCGCCCGGGCGCTGCATATGGAAAAAGAAATAGGTTCACTAGAGGCGGGGAAAAAGGCCGACTTCATACTCATCAACCTCGACGAACCTCACGCCGTGCCCATGTATGACATCTACGCGCAGCTGGCCTACGCGCTCAAAGGCAGCGACGTTGAAACCGTGGTCATCGGCGGGCGCGTCGTGATGCGCGACCGCAAGCTGCTCACTGTGAATGAAGAGGAAGCCATCGCAAAGGCGCGCCAGTACAAGAAGAGCATCGCCGCATCGCTGGGGTTGTAGAGTAGATCCCGATAGTCGAGCGGTAACCGCGTGGGGACAGCTGCCCTCGGCTGTCCAGTCGAGCGTAGCTCGACCTCCTCTTGCTGGCGAACAATTGCGGAGCTTCGCTCCGCCCGACAGCCGGCGGGACGCCGGCGCTACAAAAACCCTGCCCACCGCTTCCGGTAACCGTAGCGCTACGACTTCTCAGCCAGATCGCGAGCGCTACGGCCGGTCGCCACAGTCACCAGGTCCCGTCCCGCCGACTTCGACTGGTACAGACATTGGTCTGCTGCTTTCAGCAGCTCCTCTGAACTGTCTCCATGCTCGGGAAAGGTGGCCACGCCGACGGAAAGTGTGATGGTGCCGAGAGCGTGGTTCTTGTACTGAATATTAAGTTTCTTTATGGCCTCGCGGAGAGCGTTGGCGCGAATAACGGCATTCTCCGATGAAGACTCGGGCAGGATAATGCCGAACTCCTCCCCGCCATAGCGGCAAATCAGGTCGTCCACGCGGAACAGCTTGCGGAACACATCTGCGATGGATCGCAGCACCAGATCTCCCGCGTCGTGACCGAAGGTGTCGTTGAATCGTTTGAAATGGTCGAGGTCGATGAACAGTACCGATACGGGATGGTTCTTGCGGACGCCGCGCTGCATTTCGCGCTCCAGGGATTCTTCCATGAAACGACGATTGAAAAGCCCGGTCAGGGGATCGCGGATGGATTGATCGCGCAGGGTTTCGCGCAGCCGCAGGCTGGCCAGCGAAAGGGCGATCTGGCCCGCCATCGTGGTGGCGACCCGCTGTTGAGAATCCTGGAAACTCTCCGAACTCGAATTCGTCCGCTGCACGTCATCCGCCGAAAACTCGAGGTACAGGACGCCCAGCGTGTCACCCTGCCCAACCATGGGCACGCATAAGCATTTGAGGGTTGCACCCGGGCGCAGGTGCGAGCAGCTGATGCCTCCTCGCTCGTTCCAGTGCGGCTGGCCCCGGCGCAGACTCCAGCATGCCTCGGGAGAAAAGAGGGCTTCGGAGACGCAGGTGCTGCCCCACCGCACCGCCGCCTCCACCTGGTTCCGCGATGATTTGAACAGATAGAGAGTTCCGGCGAGGGCCTCGGGCAAAAGTTTCTGCACTGACTGGGCCACGACCGCGCAGGCTTCCTGGGTTGTCCCACAACACTCGAGCAAATCTCCCATCTCGCTCAATAGCGTCATCTGCTTGGTGCGAAGTTGTAGTTCGGTTACCAGCTGACTCAGTATTTCGGCGTGCTTGCGCTCGGCCTGAGATGCCCTGATCTGCTCCGAGATGTCTTTATAGATGGTGTAGGAGCCGTGCACCCGGCCCTCGACGGCCAGGGGAACAGCATGCACTTCCAGGTCGAGTATGTATCCATCCTTGCGCCGCCGCCGCGCCGTGGTGTGCAGGGTTTCTCCGGCCAGGACCTTGTCAATCGAAGGTGTGGACTCGGTAGCAGAATCGGGCACATAGATGCGGCTCAGATCACTGCCGATGAGTTCGTGCTGATTAAATGCAAACAGCCTGTCGAACGCGGCATTGGTCAGTTCGACGTGTCCCTGCTGGTCCAGCACGACAATGCCAAAGGGACTGTTCTCGATCAACGAATTCAGATGGGCCGTCTGCTCCTGAAGGTCAAGCGCAATGGCGTGGCGCTCGCTGACGGCAGCTCCAACGATCAGTCCTACTCCGGAGAGAACCAGCATCAGGAGACCAAGCTTCGACGGAACGCCGGCGATAAATGGAAAGATGTGCATCGCCACAACGATGCCGAAATTGAGTGCCAGCAATCCCACAACCACACGGCGAATCCCCTGCCGCATGGCAATCCAGATGATGGGAACAAAGCTTAAATAGAAAAGCTGCCGCGAACCCAGGCGCGATCCAAACATGACCCAGAGGACCGCCAGGATCGACGCCGCCTGCCCGAGGGCCTCTCCCACGGCAGCAATATCGAGAGTGCCGGCCTTCTCCCCGGAATTTTCCTCTGCCTGGCTGAATCTCTCCGCTTTCGGAAAGAGCTGCCTTCTGATCCACGGGAAAACATGAATCAGCAAAAATGGGGCGATACCCAGTAGCCCGATTCCATCGCCCGAGAACCATCCCCAGGCGGAGATCCAGAATTCGCTCCAGGCAATCGATCGGTCAGCGGCGAGGCAGCCAACCCCGATCAGGGTAGCGGCCACCGCGGTCGCCATGGTCACGATGACGTAGCGCACTACATCCTGACGGCCTCGCAGTCCCAAATCAATTCGCAGCGGGCCTCGCAAAACATATGCTCCTATGCCGTAACAAGCCGCCACCCCGGCCGATCCCAGCGTTTCACCGAAAGATGCGAGGGGCTGGTGGTAGATCATGGCACCCGCCGTGGCATCGGCCACACAGACCAGCAGCGCGTACCAGGGGCTGATCCCCAGGAGCAGGGCCAGCACCAGGCCGGTGGCGGGATACCAGGCCACCGATCCCAGGTGCGAGAGAAGAATGACCGAGGGCTGATTCAGCGCGAGGTACAGCAGCAGGAACAGGATGGAAAGAATCGCGTGGCGAATGATGACGCGGCAGGTATCCATGAGTCACATCTCAGACCAGGTACTCCGAAGCCCCGATGGCGCGGCGGAGTTCGTCCGATGTCCGCACGGTTTACTCGCTCGGTAAATTGTCCCTCAGTTAACGGTTTTAGATATCGGCACATTAAAGGTTTTTCATGATCGCCCGACGGTCACCAAGGTAACTGGCCGGATGAGGACGGCCTCAGGCCGGCACAACCTCAGGCGCGGACGTCGCCGGCGGAGTGTTACGGCTGCGCTGTGTGCTCACGACCCCGTCCACGATCATCATGCCAATGCCGGGCAGATCTCCCCGCTGAATGCTCTCGAGCACAGTTTTTCCTGCGGAATGTTGGGCTCTGTCAAGCATCGCGAAGGTGGCGGGCCGGCCTGCGGCAATCAAGCCGCAGTCAAGATTCCGGATCTTCGCCGTGTTGCCGGTGGCAAAACAGATTGCGATCTCAGCCGGGATCTCGCCCAGCGACGCCAGCATCGAAATCATGCGCAGGATGCCGAGCGGCTGCACTCCCGATCCCGCCGGCGAGTCCGTGCCCAGGATTACCCGGTCAAGCTGCTTCAGTTCGTTGGCGGTGCGCACCGTGAGCAGCGCGGCGCGCTCGTTGCCGTTATGGACAACTTCCAAGGCCCGCGTGGATTTTTCGCAGAGAGTCACAATCTGATCATCGGGCAACGCAGTATGTCCGCCATTGATGTGTCCGATGACGTCGGCGTCGGCGGCGAGCACAATGTCTTTGTCAATCAGGCTGGACCCGGGAATCGAGGGGCCGCCGGTGTGGATGGTGCTCTGGATACCAAACTTGCGCGCCCAGCTCACCATCTGCCGGGCCGTGGCGCCGTCTTTCACGCTTCCCAGCCCAACCTCTCCCAGCATCGTGACGCCCGCCGCGGCCAGGTCTTTGAAGTCATCCTCGACCATGCCGTGCTCAATCACCGGCGCGCCGGCGTAAATCCTCACGCCACCGGGTCGAAAGGCCGCGAAGGCCCGCTGGGCAAAGATGGCCATAGCCTTCAGGCCCACTATATCTTTCGGGCGGCCGGGAGTGTGCACTTCGCCGGCGGAAATCATGCTCGTCACTCCGCCATGCAGGTAGCTGTCAATCCAGCCGATTTGGTTCTGGCGCGGCGTCCAGTCACCGGCGACGGGATGCACGTGGCTGTCGATCAACCCCGGAGCCAGGGTTGTGCCCTTGGCATCGATAACCAGGGTTGCACCGTCGCTGTCGATATCTTTTTCTTTACCGACGGCGGTGATCCTGCCATCGACGGCCACCACGGTATCGGCGTCGAGGATCGGCCGCTCCAGGTCGCCGCTCAACAGCAGGCCGATGTTCCGGATTAAGAGGCGAGTCTGGACTTTACTTTTGACGGGATCATCCTGGGCCATGCAGCGCACCTCTAAGTCAGAAGAGTTTCAACCGAGCTGGTTTTCTTTGCGACCTTTGCGGCCTTTCTTTGCGTCCTTTGCGGTAAAGCCTTTGACTTCGCCTGGACTTGCCGAAAATCTTAAACCGCAAAGGTCGCAAAGAAAACCCGCAAAGGTCGCAAGAAAGTAGGGGAATTCCGACATTCGCAAACAATGTTATAAGCTTCTTTGGCCGCCTCAGCCAAAGACCGAAGACTGACGACCGACGACTGCTCTTAAGGAACGCGTATGTTATCCCGCAACGTGGTTTTCTGGGAAGTCGATGCCCAGGCCGATTTCATGCTGCCGGGCGGAAAGCTCTACGTGCCCGGCGCCGAAAAATTACTGCCCAACATCCGCCGGCTCACCGACGCCGCCCGCCAGGGCCGGGTCTTTCTGGTCTCGCACGGCTGTTATCACACGCCAGATGACTCGGAGTTCGCGATATTTCCTCCGCACTGCGTCGAAGGCACTGCCGGCGCCAAGCTGGTTCCTGAAGCGCTGACCGGGAAAGTCGTGACTGTCCCCAACCAGGCGGCGGCTTCGCTGCCCTCCGATCTTTCGCCCTACCAGCAGATCCTGCTGGAGAAGCAGACCCTCGACATCTTTGAGAGCCGTCATGCCGACGAACTGGTGAAACGCCTGGGTCCCGACGTAGAGTTCATCGTGTTCGGCGTGGTCACGGAATTCTGCGTACGTTTCGCGGCCAAGGGTCTGCTCGAGCGCGGACGGCGCGTATCCGTAGTTGAGGATGCAATCGAATCCCTGAATTCCGAAGATGGGAAACGGACGGTTGCGGAACTGCAGGCCCTCGGAGCCAGGTTCATCACTACCGACCAGGCGCTCACAATGCTGGACGCAACAGAGTGACAAGCTTCCGCTGTACTCAAACCACGGCCATCACGGCAGTTGCGGTTGACACTTGATGGCCAATGGCAGTATCGTTCTGCGCACCAGATTTTGGGATGAGATCGAAATTCCAGCTGATCCGTCGTCCGCGACGACGACAAGAGCCAATCAACCTCGAAGTTTTGTGAACCCGGACACAAAAAGTCTTGCATGTGGACTTCGTGTGCGGGTATCGTCGCGTAGTAAATGGGGCTTCTGGAGTTCATGGGGAAAGCCGTGTCCCGATCGCCACTCGATCCGGGACCGCATGGGGGATTTTGATGCTGACCAAGAAGGCGCTGCTGGTAGTTTTCTGTTCACTGGTACTTCCCATCTGCCCGCTACTGTACGGCCAAGCGACGGCGAGTTTTTCGGGCACGGTCACCGACAAGACCGGATCCGTAGTCAGCGGGGCAACGGTCAAGGCAACCGCACAAGGCGACCGGCCTATTCGCGAGACGAAGACCGATGACACTGGCCACTACCTCATGCCTTTGTTGCCGATCGGCAACTACACGGTTCGCGTTGACTCCGCGGGCTTTGGTCCTGTCGAACAGAGGGACTTGCGCCTGCAGGTGGACGAACACCGAGAACTGGATTTTACGCTCACGCCCGCGTCGGTCGCATCAACTGTGGAAGTAAGTGCGACCGAAGTGTCGGTGCAGACCACCAATCCGAGCCTGGGTCAGGTAATCACTTCCGAGCAAGTTGCAGACCTGCCGTTGAACGGGCGCGACTTCGTCCAATTGGCGACGCTCACGCCGGGTGTGACGCAAGAGACCAATCCCAACAGCTTCTTCAATGGCTGGTCCCAGTAGCGAAGTTTCAACCCGCGGATCCTTCTCGCTGTCGGTCGGCGGATCGCGTGCCAGCAGCACAGATTGGCTGCTCGACGGCAACGACAACAACGAACTGACTGCGGGCGGCATTTCGATTCTGCCTTCGATTGATGCCATCCAGGAATTCAAAGTACTCACCTACAACTATTCTGCGGAATACGGCACCCGAGCTGGCCCGACCGTGTTGGTAACCACCAAGTCCGGATCGAACCAGTTCCATGGTTCTCTGTTTGAGTTCTTCCGCAATACCTCGCTCGATGCGCGCAGCGCTCGGGCCTCCACTCGCGAGAAGTTCAACCTCAATCAGTTCGGCGGCGCGCTGGGTGGACCGATTCAGAGGGACAAAACGTTCTTCTTCCTCGACTACCAGGGCAAAAGGCAGCGCCGAGGCGTACCATTTAACGGGTTTGTACCTACGGATGCGATGCGCCAGGGTGATTTTTCCGCCGACCTATACGGGGTAACGCCCTCGAGTTACAGCCAGATCCTTTACAACCCCTACACCACGCAGGTCGTAGGAGATGTCCCCACCCGATCTCCGTTCATGTGCGCGGGTTCAAGTGCAGGAGCACCCATACCGGCAAATCCCGATGGCACACAGACCGGGGGCGTCCCCTGCAATAAGATTCCATCGAACTTGATTAGCCCGGTGGCCGCGGCTATGGTTGGCCTCTATCCGGACACCGTCTCGAGCGCCCCAAACTCAGGCTTCAACTACACGAACGTGCCGGTGCGGAAGCTCAACGAAGGCGAGTTC
>CAVVYF010000014.1:0-237624 GCA_963752375.1 Terriglobia bacterium | reverse complement strand
TATTCCCTCTGTGCAGAAGCACTTGCGGGGATTTCCCCTCCGTTCCCCTCTTGACAGTTTTTCGCCCGGGCCACATCGCTGGCAGGCAAGCGAATCAACAGGCCGGAATCCAGAAAGATTCCTGTTACCCGGTCGAGAGCTTCCGGGAACCGTCGCCCCACGGTTCGACGCCAGCAACCGAGCACGCGTGCGGCTTCGTTCTGCGTGTAGTCCTGGAGCGCGATCTTGGCAATCAATTTATGCTCGAACTCGCCCAGTTGCTCCAACCCACGCGCCACATCATGTACAAAGATCACCGCATCCTCGAATGTCCCGGCGTGATAGGACGTTACCCGGGTGCGGAAGAATTCCCGCCCCAATAAAGACGGCAGTCTTCCCACCTCCACCGACAGCCGCTGGTAACGCCTGAGCATGCCAAGCGTCCGCTCCCGGTAGAGCCACAAATCGGGATCGGGGCCGCTCCTATGAACTGTCTCGCGGCGCAAACGCGGTCCGGGTCTCATTCCCGCCCGGCGCAAGGAAGATGAGTCCGCCGCTTCACCCGGTTTTCGGTGGACTGGACGGTGTGACGGAAAGCACGGAGGGATGCTCATGCCGTTCCTCCTTTTCCGCAATACACCGTAAGTTCGGCCGCCTGGGCTTTGATCTCGATCTTGTGGTTTCCAGGCAAACGCGGCCGGCTGGTAATTTTGCGCGGGGAGGGCAGGTCCAGCATCTCCAGGTCGCAGGGGGCGCAGTAAATTTCCTGCGCTCCACGGAGTCGCAACCACAGGGCCCCACAACGTTCACAGTACTTGAGTTCCAACTGGATGACTTCCGGGTCTTCGCCTTTCATGATTGCCTCCATCGTTTCTCGGTTGCGGGCAAAATAAAAAAGCCCTGTGCCGATTGCTCGGTCACAGGGCTCGTTTCTCTTACGATGACCTGTTGGGATTATTTAATTATGAGTACGTTGTCGTGCTCGGATGGGGAACCTTCGGCCAGCCGGATCTAATAGACCGTTGGCTGCCGGAAATAGCCCTCCTCATAGCCGGATTTCAGCACGCGGCCATTCTGCACCACGACGCTGAGCCGGCCCGTAAAATGGAGCTCCCGCAATAGCCGCTCCATGGCGGAAGAAAGCATCTCCGCGGCTTGCACCTTGCGGCGGAATTCCACGAAGTTGTTTTCCTCGCTCCCGGATTGTGATTGGCTCACCATGTCCTGTTCTGCTCTTGGTTATTAAATTCCCCCTCATGCATAAATAGCTATACAAGGCGCTGATCGTATAGCTCCCGTTTTGCCAAGTCAAGAAGATATTGCTTTCTGGATGTTCTAACTATTTTATGAATAGCCATACGCTATACCCGCGATGCTATACTCGGGCCATGAAGTTCCGGGCCCTGCAGGAAAATCTGCGCAAAGCTCTCTGCGAGCGCATCGAAGAAGGCGAGTTGACCGGCCTGCGGCTGGCCCGCGAGACTGGCTTCCGGCAGGCCCACATTTCCAACTTCCTTAACCGCAAACGCGGCCTCAGCGTTGAGGGCATGGACAAGGTCTTGAACGTGCAGCGTTTGTCGGTCCTGGACCTGCTCGATCCCGGTGAGATCAACAAGCGCGCCAGCATCACTCCTCCCAGCGACGACCAGTTCGAAAATGTCCTGCTGGTGGAAGGGGTGGTCGCGGCGCGCCAGCCCCTGATCATGAGCATGAAGGTGAAGGACATTCTGAAATTCAAGAAGAGTTTTCTGCGCCGCCTGCGCCCCGAAATGGAAGGCGACCGCGCAGACTGGGAACGATTCGTGATCATCCGCGCCGATGGCCGCGAAGGCATGAGCATGTATCCCCGCCTTCTGCCCGGCGCCACCGTCCTGATTGACCGCCACTACAATTCACTCAAGCCCTATCGCAAGGGCGAATCGAACATGTACGCCGTGGCCCGCGACGGCGGCTGCACCGTGAAATATGTCGAGGTTGCCGGCAATCACCTGGTCCTCCGTCCCCACAACCAGGCCTATCCCGTCGAGGTGATGGCCATGGAACAGGGCAAGAAAGTCCAAGACTACCTGATCGGGCGAATCTGCTACGTGGGGATTGAGACCTAGTCCGGAACCCTCTGGCTGAGTTCCCCCGGTTAATTCTCCAGCGGCCACTCCCGCAGGACTCCTTCCAGCAATTTAACCGCTTCCTCGAGCGTGGCGAGTTCCTGCGGGGTGAGCCGGTCGAGATAGCGGGCCAGATATTCGATCCGGCGCCGCCGCCCCTCATGCAGCAGGCGCTCTCCGCTGGAAGTGGCGCGAATCCGCACCCGGCGCGCGTCTTTGGCGTCAGTCAAACGCCGCGCCAGGCGGCTGTCCTCCAGCCCGGTCACAATGCGGCTCATGGTCGGAGGCTTCACCTGCTCGGCTGCCGCCAGCTGGCCCAACGTCATCGGCCCGCCGAATACCAGCACAGACAAGGCCGAAAGCCGGGCTGGACCTTCGCCCGCGGCGGCGTCCTGCTTGCGCACCCGGCGAAGTACGTGAATGGCCGCGGAATGCAGCCGGTCGGCGATGGCGGCCACATCGCGGGAGGAGGATGAAAGTTTTGGCTTGCGTCCGGCCATGAAATATAGTTAGCTATACTAACAATTATGCTGGAGGTGGACCGCCATGACTTCTGCGACCCTGTCCCTCGGAATCTCGCGACTCGGCCAGATCGCGATCAACGTGCACGACCTGGACCGTGCCACTGCATTTTACCGGGACATACTCGCCCTGCCCCTGTTGTTCACTACCGGCACCCTGGCCTTCTTCGATTGCGGCGGCGTACGCCTGATGCTCACCCGGGCGGAGAAGCCTGAGTTCGATCATCCCAGTTCAGTGCTGTACTTTACTGTACCCGACATCGTCGCTGCGCACCGGCAGATGCTCAGTCAGGGTGTGCACTTCGAGGACGCGCCGCATCGGATCGCCAAAATGCCCACCCACGATTTATGGATGACGTTCTTCCGCGACTCCGAAGAGAACCTGCTGGCCCTGATGTGCGAAATGCCGCAGGCAGCATAAAAAACACGCGGTCTCCGGTTCTGCACGGGCGGGACGCTCAGGGCCCAAAAAAGGGGCCTCTGAACCAGGCAACTCTTGCGGGCGACGCAAAAGAATTACCCAGCGCAGAGGCTTGGGGAGAAAATCAGACCTCGAACCTCAGACTGCCTCGTTTCGCCGAGGTCCGAAATCCGAGGTCCGACGCCTGTTACTGCTGACTGTCCGGAGCAGCGCCGGCGGGAGGAGCGTTATCGCCTCCCCTGTGCCATTGCCTCATCCGGTTGGCTTGCTCTTCGCGCATCTTGTCGAAAGCTTTCTGCTGGTCGTCATTCAGCACGCTCTTGATCTGCGTGTCGGAGCCTTGCCGGGCCTCCTTCATCTTGCTGAACCGGTCCTCGCGGGAGAGCGATGAATCATTGCGAATCTCGTCCATCTGCTTGCGCTGGTCTTCGAGGATGGGCTTGAGTTTCGCCTGCTGGTCATCGCTCAGGTTCAGCTTCTTGCTCAGGTGCTTGAGTTGATCGTCCACTGTCGGCATATGTCGCCGGCCCATATGCCTTCCCATGCCCGGGGCCGATTGCTGATCGGACTGCTGGCCGGATTGCGGTGGCGGCGGCGCCGCCTGGTCGTCCTGACCAAAGGCATTGACCGCAAGGCCGAGACTAAGCAACCCCGCGAGAACCGCCGTAGCAACCAGGTTGCCTCGTTCGAAGTTGGATCCCTTGGGGACTGTTGATTTCCACATGTGATTACTCTCCAATTCTGATTCCTGTGACATCGGAAGCTTCTGCCCCCGGAGAAAAATCTCTCTGTAGTTAGAACACCGCACGATCCGAAGTCGGGTAAAGACTTGGTAAAGTCACGTAAAAGTTCGTAAAGCAGGCAGCAGTCGTCGGTCGTCGGTCTTCAGTCGTCAGCAAAAGCTTCGCGGTCAGTGTGGGCTGACGATCGACGACCGACGACTGCTTTACAACTCTTTACCCCGCTTGACGCACTCTTTACTCAGGCATAGCAACTCACGATTGAAGCTCTCGCATCAGTCGGTCTTTACCGTTGTACTCCAAACTTTCGCAGCCAAAAAGGGGTGAAATCGTGGGCCGAATCTTGCGCTCGACGTTGTGGTTTGCCGGCATCGTGTGTTTCGGAACAGTCCTGCTTCTTGCGGGATGCGGTGGCGGAGGAGGAAGCACGCGCTTCCGGCTGATGAATGCGGTCCCGGACGAATCCGGCCTGGATGTTCTGGTGGACAGTTCGTCAGTGTCGAGCAACCTCGCTTACGGCACCAGCACGGGATACCAATCAATAAAATCCGGCTCCCATCAGGTCGCCATCGAACCTTCAGGGTCGAGCACAGCGCTGCTGCAGCAGTCCATTACCTTCGCGTCCGGTGCGGACACTACTGTCATTTCCTACAACTTTTCTCAAAGCGTGGCCAACAAGGTGCTGACCGACGATAACTCCGCTCCGGCCTCGGGCGATTTCAAGATTCGCATCGTCAACGCCTCGCCCAACCTCGGTCCCGCCGATGTCTATATTGTTACCCCGGGCACGGACCTGAACACAGTGAGTCCCACGTTGAGCAATCTGGCTTTTGGCTCGGTCGCCGCCTACCAGTCTCTCACCGGGGGAAGTTACGAGATTGTCTTCACCTCGGTCGGACAGAAACAAAAAGCCATCGACACCGGTTCACTCACACTCAGTTCTGGCCAGGTCAGAACGCTGGTGGGCATCAACAACCAGTCCGGCGGATTTTTCTATACCCTGCTGCATGATGTGAACTGACCCGCACGCGTGGAACAATCTGTTCGACTTGGAAAGCAGTCGTCAGTCTTCGGTCGTCAGTCTTCAGAAGGCTGGTGGACGGAGGACCTTGCTGAAGACTGACGACTGACGACTGTTTCACCCCGCAGAATCATCTGTTAACATCGATTGCAGGGAGGTGTTCATGGAGGAAGGACCGGGCGGGACGTCGGGATCGCGGCGCAATGAAGATATCGCACTCGATCTCATGAAATTTGTCGCGATGACCACCGGCTATGGCCGGACCACTTCCTCAGGGGTTGGGTTCCAGGGCACCGGGGCGGCGGTCAAGCCGGAAGAGTATGCCGGACATCTGCTGGAACTCTACAGCAAGTGCCTGCAGGTGGTAGCGGGCAAAAAGTAACAGAAGTGGGTCGGACACTCCCTTCCTCGTTCAGCGTGGGCTCTGTCCGACGTCGCTGACCTTGCGGCTGATGTTGATCCTCTCGCCTGTATTCCTCCGGCTTGCGAAAACCCTCCCCAGGGAGCAGAATGGCCTCCTGAAATTCGACCGAGGAGGCACACCATGGTTGCGCAACCGACCTCGTTGTTACGACAGGCTTCCGGCTGGTCCATCGTCTGGGGAATCCTGCTCATCGCGTTTGGCATCGTGGCCATTGGCTCGCCTTTTCTGGCGGCCGTGGCGGTCAACGCGCTCATTGCGTGGCTCATCATTTTCGCCGGCGCTGTTCACGTCGCAATGGCTTTTCACGCCCACGGCGCGGGCAGCCTGATGTGGAAGCTGCTGGTGGGTCTGGCCTACGTCTTCATCGGAGGATACTTGCTCTGGCATCCCCTGTTGGGGGTGGCATCGTTGACCCTCCTGCTGGCCTCGCTGTTCTTCATCGAGGGTGTGCTGGACGTGGTGCTCTACTTCAAGCTGCGTCCCGGACGGGGCGCCGGGTGGGTCCTGTTCGACGGTCTGGTCACCCTGCTTCTGGCGGCCTTCATCGGCTTCCACTGGCCATCCAGTTCGGCCTGGGCGATTGGCACGCTCGTGGGCGTGAGCATGATCATGAGCGGGGTCACGCGGCTGATGATGTCTCTGGCGGTGCGCCGCCTGACCGAAACCACCACGCTGCCCAAGGCCGCGTAGCATCTGCGGAAAGTGTGGGTCGGAGGAAAGGTGTGGGTCGTACACTCCCTTCGACTTCGCTCAGGACAGGCTCTGTCCGGCGCCTTTGACTTTGAAGGATGACGGTCCTCGCCACTCCCGTCAGGGCGAGGACCGAGCCTACTTCTACCGGCGGCCGCGCTTGACCTTGCGCCGGGCCGGCTTCTTTGCCGCCTTGCGTGCCGGCCGCTTCTTCGCCGCCTTCTTCCGGGCTGGCTTGCGCGCTGCTTTCTTCTTTTTCGCCGGCTTCTTTTTCGCCGGCTTCTTCCGCACCGCTTTTTTGGCCGGCTTTTTCTTGGCTGCTTTTTTCGCTGCTGGCTTGCGCGGTGGCTTGGGCGACCCTCCACCGCCGGAAGGTCGAGGCGCGGCTGGAGCCGGCATCGCGGGCTCGGGTTGCGGTTCGATCACGCCCGACACTTCGGCTTCCTCTTCTTCCTCTTCTTCTTCCTCGTAATCCTCTTCGAGCGAATCGCCATAGGCGCCGCTGTCGCCAAATTCATCCATCTCGTCATCTCGTGCGTAGAGGGTCTCGTCAAAGCTCATTTTTCCTCCTGGTTTTTGGACCGCGCCGGGCGCGGGCCGCTCCGCCAGCGCTGCGGGTACTAGGGAATTAAAAAGACAGCTGAAAGACTAACGTTTTGGCTGAACGGGGCGCGATTATAGCACAGCGTTTTCGCGCGACCACACTCGAGAACCGGTTTGACGTCGTCCTGCAGGTTGCATATTACACCGAGCGGGCAAAGTCGAGTAGAAGCTGCAGAGTATTTTGCGTGGGCGGAATGACACCCGGTTCAGTTGTGGATCGGTGGAAGGGCACGGATTCAGCCGTGCCAGCAGTCTTCTGCCAGCGGACCGGCTTTAGCCGCTGTGGTCTCCAGTTGCACCCCTTCCGCAGTCCGCTTCAGCGATCCAGCCCGTTCATCAGGGAAGGCTTCGGTTTCCGAGGACTGCGCCCAAAAGCATACCTCAGCGGCTGAACCACGCGCCATTTTTGGCGGCACGGCTGAAGCCGTGCCCTTCCCGATTCTGCGTGGTCGTGAATGCCTGAAAGCGAAGGGCACGAGCGGTAAGCCAGAAGCCAGCAGCCAGAAGCCAGGTTTATCGCACGCTTTTGATCAGAATCACCATTCCAGGCCGCAGCAGGGGCAGGTTGCCATTGTCCCGCTTCAGGGCTTCGACCGTGGTGTGGTGAGTTGTGGCGATCGAGGTCAGGGTCTCTCCCGGCTGCACTTTGTGACGCTGCACGATCTTAGGAGATGCAGGGCGTAAGCCATTGCTGGTCTTTGACTTTGACGTCCCCGATTCTTCCTTGGGCAGAGTGGTTGGAGTCACCGGCAGATGGACGTAAACGATGCGCCGGCCGCGTAAGCTGTCTCCCCGCAGGTGATTCCAGCGGCGAATCATGGTAGGGGGGAGACTGAAATTGTCGGCTACACTCTGCACCGTGTCGCCGCGCCGCACCCGGTAACGGGTGGTGTGGCGGGCGTAGGTAGCGCCGTCTTCGGTGGCTGCGTGTTTGCCCGGCGGGATCGGAATGATCAGTTTGCTCTCCGCCTTCAGGTCGTCGCCAGCTATGAGATGGTTCTCTCGCTCGATGGCCTTCACGCTGGTGCGATAGGTTCGGGCAATCGAGGCCAGCGAGTCACCCTCCGCCACATCGTGATACCGCCACCACACCCGCATCTGCGGAGGGATGGGCCCAATCGCCGCCAGGTAGCGATCCCTGGTCCCGGCCGGCAGGCGCAGCTCAAAGCTCTGATCTTTGGGAGTGGTCAGGCGCAGCAGGCTGGGATTCAGGTCCTGCAGGGTAGAGGGCGGAACATCAATGCACTGGGCCACCAGGCGAAGGTCAACCGAATAATCGATCATCACCGCGTCATACGGGACCGGTTGCTCGGGAACAATGTCCTCCAGCCCATATTGCCCCGGGTTCTTGGCCATGATGGTCACAGCCAGAATAATGGGCACATAGTTGCGCGTTTCCTTGGGCAGCACATTGCGCCGGTAGAGTTCCCAGAAATCGGCATAGCCCGTGCGCTTGACTGCGCTCTGCACCGTTCCTGGGCCCGAGTTATACGCAGCCATGGCCAGATACCAGTCGCCGAACTGGTTATAGAGATCTTTCAGGTGATGGGCAGCGGCGCGAGTGGATTTTTCCGGGTCCTGACGCTCGTCCACCCACAGGTTGTGTTGTAAGCCATAACCACGGGCGCGGCTGGCCATGAACTGCCACATACCCCGGGCGCCCACCCGCGATAGCGCCAGGGGATGGAAACCCGACTCTGCCTGGGCCAGGTAGATCAGTTCCTGGGGAACGCCCTGTTCCCGCAGCGTGCTCTCGATCATTTCCCGGTACCGCCCGCCGCGTTCCAGCGCATGCTGCAGGGTCTCGTGTCCGCGGGTGGTGGAGAAATAATTGATGAAAGCCGCCACCTGATCGGTAAGCATGAGAGGCAATTCCGAATGCGTGGCCTGCACCTCGGCTTCGGCCTGCGCTTTGACGTTGGGGTCAACCGGAGGCGTCTCATCGTTAACTTCGTCGATGGGTGCCGGCTCGGCTTTTTGTTTAGCGTCTGGAGTGTCCGATTGAAGCGCGGCCAGTTCCGGACGGTTCACACTCTCAAGCACTCGATCCAGTTCATGCTCGATCCGTTCGTCCGATCGGATCTCGGCCGGGCTTTGCGACAACATATCGACGGCGCGGTCGAAGTTGCGCTTGGCCGCTTCCAAGTCCCCGGCTTTGAACGCGTCCTCTCCGGCCTGGTATGCCTTCTCCGCGTTCACAATCAGCGCAGCCACCGGGTCTGGATTGGGTCGAGGTTCAATCTGGGATTGCTCGGGAGGGATCGGGGCCGGATCCGGCTGGGGAACGGCTCCTCGAATTGCAGCGAGAGCCGGCGCGTTGGCCTGGGCTGCCGGCAGCTTACCCTGGCGTTGATCGGTGTGGCAGGCGGTGGCCGCCAGAACCAGGGCCAGCAACGGCGCGGTCAACGGTTTGAGATTGCTCATTCCCATGCTGTCTGTGACTCGGCCTATCTATAACTTGCAATGCGACTTGCGCTGCGAACCTCGCTCCTGCTTCGAGCCGCTTCGAGGGCCGAGAGTAGAATCGTACTCCCCCGGAATTTGCAGGGTCAATCCGTAATGGAGTGCCCCCCGTTACTTTGGGGGCATGCCCGACGCGATTCTCGCGCCCCGCCATCCATGGATTTGTGACTTCTGGGAATCGGCCACTAGTACCAATGACGGTTTCCAGCTTGCGCCGCAGGTTTATACTCGTGCCAGACTAGAGGGAGCCCTGGTGGATACCTGCCCCCAATTCTTTCGCTGTCATCCCAATCTCGACGATGGCGTGAATCGCAACATCGTGGAGTCGGAGATTGAAGGCGGCGCATTTCTCGAAGACCTTCCCGCCCGCACCATGCTGCAGATCCAGACCCAGCACCGCTGGTACACGGTGGTGCATCGCGGACGGGGCGAGGCCTGGATCTGGGGTCATCCCGCATTCTGCCCGGAGCCTGTGCTGGTCAGGATTGAAGGTTCGTCCTGGGGCGGCTCCATGTTGAAGATCGGATTTGTCGGCCGCGGCATGCATCTGGAATTCCGCCATCCCTCCTATCGCACCCCGATCGTGACCTCGCGCATTCTGGAAATCCGCCAGTGCGAGCAGCACGCCCCCGACTTTGCGACCGCCGAATACGAAACCCATCCGACCAACTAGTTTGTCTGGTAAACCTCCGAGAGTAAAATAATTCCGCTATCGGCAAAGGAGGCTACCCCGTATGCGTTCGAAAACCAGCCTTGGCGCAGCAGCCCTGCCTGTTATGTTCATCGCACTTGTCACCACCCTGGCATCGGCGGCCGCCGCGCCGCCGAACGATGCCTGTTCACTGGTGACGCAGGCCCAGGTGAGCGCTGCCCTCGGCGTCTCGATGGAGGCCGGTTCGCATGTGACTCCAACGTTCTTAAGGACATGCACCTGGAATCCGTCGGGCACTTCCGGGAACCGAGTCGGAGCCCTCACCCTCTACATCCAGTCGGCGGACCAGTACGAGGCTGGGAAAAAGATGCTGGAACAGATGAGGACCATGGCGAAGGTTGAAAAACATGGAAATTCGCAGCCCCCAGTCATCACGCCGCTGAGCGGCATCGGGGATGATGCCTTTTACCTGGATATGGCCAACACCATGAGCCTCATCGCCAAGAAAGGAAATGTCCAGTTCAAGCTTGTTATTTACGGCGACCTGCCCGCGGAAAAGAAGAAGGCTGCGGAGAAGACTCTTGCCCTGGAAGTTGTTTCCAAGCTCTGATTCAGCCTGTGTGGCGCGGGCGCCCCGCCCGCGGCTTTTGACGTTCACGCTCAGGCTTGCGGCAAAGGCGCGAAGCCTTGAGGTTGCCTAAAGGTCGCGGTCCAAGGTTAAGCTCAAATACTCGCGGGCACAGGCGGCCCGCGCCACACATTCATTCTGGTGTCCTTAACACTCCGGAATAACCTGAGCCGTCTTCGCGCGTCTAATCCATGGGCTGCTTGGCTGTTCCATTATCTTCAGAACCTGATAGGAGAATCATGGGCCGCAAATTCGCCGGATTTTTGTTTATTCTTGCCCTGCTGCTTCCAAGTCTCTCGGCCACCGCCCAGGAGCCGATGCCGGCGCCGGGTGCTTCCAGTTATCTGGCCGGGACCGCAGAATCCTTTCTGGCCTCCTGCCGCAGCGACGTGGATGACGGCAAGAAGCGCATCGCCGCCATCAAGGCCGGCCCGCCGCCGAGAAATGCCATGACCACGCTGCAGGCCTTCGACACCGCGCTGGTCGTCGTGATTGACGCCGAAAACCGCGCCGGCCTGGCCGAGCAGGTGCATCCCTCCAAGCCCTTCCGCGATGCAGCTCAGACCTGTGAACAGGAAGTCAGCCGCGTGCTTACCGACATCTCGCTCGATAAAGATATGTACCAGGTGCTGGCGTCGCTCGATGGCTCCCGGCTCGATTCCGCCGGAAGCTATTACCTGCGGACCACATTGCGCGACTACCATCGCGCCGGCGTTGACCGCGACGACGCCACCCGGGAGAAAATACGGGCGCTGCAGGACGAACTGGTAAAAATTGGCCAGCAGTTTGGTCAAAACATCGCCGCCGATGTCCGCAAGATCCAGGTCAACGTTTCCGATCTGGACGGACTTCCCGAAGACTTTAAGCGTTCCCACCCTCCCGACGCCTCCGGCAAGGTCACGCTGACCACCGACAACACCGACTATTTTCCGTTCATGGACTACGCCAAGAGCGAGGCAGCGCGGAAAGAGTTCTTTGTGCTCTACCGGCAGCGCGCCTATCCCAAAAACATAGACGTGCTGGGTCAGCTTTTGCAGAAGCGCCACGAACTGGCCAACGTTCTGGGATACCCGGATTGGGCCGCCTACATCACGGAAGACAAGATGGTCGGCACGGAACAGAATGCCGCCGACTTCATCGAAAAAATCACCACGGCGGCGCAGGCCGGCTCCAAGCGCGATTACGACGAATTGCTGGCCTACAAAAAACACGAGGACCCGAAGGCGGAAAGCGTCAATGCCTGGGATGTGGCTCACCTGGTTCGCGGAGCGAAGATTGAGAAGTTCGGATACGACTCCCAGGTGATTCGTCCGTATTTCGAGTATTCGCGGGTCTTGCAGGGAATCCTCGACATCAGCAGCCGCATGTACGGGATCACCTACAAACCCGTGACCTCAGCGCAAGTATGGCATCCCGAAGTCACCGTCTATGACGTTTACGACAGGAGCGAGCGCATCGGCCGGATTTACTTCGACATGTTTCCCCGGGCAAACAAGTACAAACACTACGCGACCTTCACACTGGCCACCGGGAAGAAAGGCTTTCGGCTGCCGGAATATGTTCTGGTCTGCAACTTTCCCAAAGCCACCAACGAACCCGGGCTCATGGAGCGTGACGACGTCATCACTTTCTTCCACGAGTTCGGACATCTCATTCACGGCATCATGAGGGGCAACTCCAGCTGGGCCGAGGGCGACCTGGAAAATGATTTCATTGAGGCCCCTTCCCAGATGTTCGAGGAGTGGCCCAAAGACCCCGCCATTCTGAAGCTGTTCGCGCGCCATTACAAGACCAACGAACCGATCCCCACGGAACTTGCCGAAAAGGCCCGGGCTGCCGACGACTTCGGCCGCGCCCTCAACGTGCGTACCCAGATGTTTTACGCGGCTATCAGCCTCGATTTTTATAACCGCGATCCGCAAGGACTCGACACCGACAAGCTGGTGGCCCAGTTACAGGGGAAGTACACGCCCTTCCAGTTCGTGGAGGGCACCCACATGCAGACCGCCTTCGGCCACCTCAACGGCTACTCCGCGGTTTACTACACCTATATGTGGTCGCTGGTCATCGCCAAAGATATGTTCACCGAGTTCAAAAAAGATGGACTGCTCAATCCCGAAGTCGCGGCCAAATACCGCAACTCGGTTCTGGCGGCCAGCGGCACCAAGCCGGCAGCAGATCTGGTGCGTGAGTTTCTGGGACGCCCATATTCGTTCCAGGCGTACGCCGATTGGTTGAATGGAAAGTAAAGGGGCGTCGTTGGTCGTTGGTCGTTGGCCAAAATCAGAAGCGCGGCCACTGATTACACGGATTTTCAGCGATCAGGGCATTTATTCTCTGGTCTTAATCCGTGGGAATCCGCGAAATCCGTGGCTGATTTTGTCTGGCCAACGCCCAGCGACCAAAGGCCAACGACGATTTCTATCTCTTCCGCGCATATTGCCGCGCATACTCCGGCACCGGCGTCCTGGGGTCCAGTCTGGGATCATTGATCGGCGTGCCCGGCACCATCCCAAGCGGAATCACGCCGGCCCAGGTCGGAAAAGAATAATCTTCCTCGTCATCGACGGGTGGACCTTGCCGCACCTTCGCCGAGAACTCTTCGATCGGCAGCCGCATCACCAGCGTCTGCTTGAGCTCTCTCTCGTTGGGCTGGCGCGATTCCGCCCAGCGCCCGGGCAAGATATGCTCCGACAGCAGGCGCAACGCCTCCAGCTTTTCTTTTGCGTCGAGCACCGCCACCGCCGTGCCCAGCACCACCACCGAACGATAGTTCATCGAGTGATTGAAGATCGATCGGGCCAGGACCAGCCCTTCGAGCAGAGTGACCGTGATGCACACCGCCACGCCCTTGTCGAGATTGCGCAGCATCCGGCTGGCCGCCGAGCCATGAATATAGAGGTTGTCGCCCGAGCGTCCGTACGCCGTCGGGATTACGAACGGCTGCCCGTCCACCACAAAGCCGACGTGGCAGATAAAGCCTTCATCCAGAATCTCGTAAGCCGCCGTGCGTTCGTAAACTCCACGCTGGGCCTCGCGGACCACACGAGTCCGGGCAGTGGGTGCATGAGTTTCAGGCATGTAAAGGAGTCTCCGGCAAGCGCCAAGAATAGAAGGTCAGTTTAGCAGAGGGGGGAGGCGTCGTTGGTCGTTGGCCTGGCGTTGGCCAAAACCAACCCCGGCCACGGATTTCGCGGATTCACACGGATAAAAGCGAAAAAGAAAGAAGGGGTTGATCGGTGCAAATCCGCGAAAATCCGTGGCTGATTTTGTTTGGCCAACGACCAACGACCAACGACCTTCCTCCTACCAGTTCACCTTCAGCGCGAATTGAAACTGGCGCGGGTCGGAGGCCGCGGTGGGCTGGCCCGCGCTGGTGAACAACGGGTTCACGTCGGCGACGTTGTAGCGGTTGGCGATGTTGAAGATGTCGACGATTGCGTCCATGCTCATGCGTTCGCCGAAGTTGATCCGCCGCGAAACCCGAAGATCGTTGAATACGGTCCACGGCCTCAGGCCGGCGTTACGGCTAAGGTTCCCGTCCAATGCGACCAGTGTTGGCGTTCCTCCCGCGGCAAAGTGCACGTAGCAGGGTTCCTGGAAAAATCCCGTGGGCGAGAATTTCGAAGCCACGGTCGGACCGCACGGGGTTGCCAGCGTCCCCGCGGCCACGACATTGGGACGGCTGGTGCTGGGCGAGAACTGAAAGTTGTCCGGGTTGCCGGTCAGGATGTTGAACGGCCTGCCGGAGGCGAATTCGAGCACCGGCGCCAGGGTCCAGTTGCTGAACAGACGGCTCGCAAATCCTGAGCCGGCCAACTTGCCACTCTGGTACACGCCGCTCAGCACCATGCGGTGACGCTGGTCAAACAAGGATGTGGACCGCTCGGCGCTGGGGAAGTAGCTGTCCTGCGGCGCCAGCGGAGACTGCAGATCGGTCGAATCATCAATGGCGTGCGACCAGGTGTAGGACGCCAGGAATTCGTAGTGATTCCCGAAACGCTTTTTCAGATTAGCGGTGAGCCCGTGATAGACCGAACTGCCGTTCGAGTAATTGGCGTCCATGTCGCTGAAGGGAACGCAACCGGTCAGGGTAGTGGGATCGCAGGCCGTGCTCAGTCCCGGGGATTGCGCGAACACCAGGGGAGCAACTCCCTGCACGCATCCGGCAGTGGTGGGATCCGAGAGCAGAGCGATCGCAATCGCAGGATTCAGGCCCGAAGGACGGAAGAAATTCATCAGCGCGGTCGGCACATACGGCCCTCCGGGACCGACCCCGCAGCTGTTTACGAACAGTGGATTGTCGCTGGGCTGTGCGGCCCCGGCCGCGAGCGCCGCCTGCCAGTTTTTCACCAGCAGGTCGCCGCGGGTGGTGTTGGCATTGATGGGCCGGTTCAGGTGGCGTCCGCCGTTAAAGTTGTAACCCAGGCTGAATGACAAGCCATGTCCCAGGTCCTGCTCGAAGGTCAGGTTGGCCTGCTGCGCATAGGCATACACAAAGCCCTTGCCCTGGGGATACCCGAAGGGCTGAAAGGCCACCGGAAAAAATGTCGCCGGGTTCAGGTAGTTCTGGTTGATGAACAGGTCGGCGTTAAACGCATCGAAGCGCTGCTGATTAGGCTGGTACCCAGGGATGGTGGGCAGACATGAACTGGTGTTGAGGATGCCCTGGAAGATGTTGGTTGCGTTCAGGCTGGCCGCGCCGGGCGCAACTCCTGGATTGCACGGACTCCCGCCGGCAAACAGCAGTTGTCCACTCTTCGAACCATCCGAGGCATCGCCCAGGAAATACAACCCCAGCAGCGGGTGATCGTAAAAGATGCCATAAGAGGCGCGAACCACACTTTTGCCGTCGCCGTGCGGGTCCCACGCCACGCCAATGCGCGGCTGAAAGTTGTTCTTGTCGGTGTCGATGCCTTTTTGCAGGCCCAGTTGGTTGTAAGCCGCAAGCGGCAGCCCGCTCAGCTTGGCCAGTTGGGGCGGGAACTCGATGTCATAGCGCACGCCCAGATTCAGCGTGAGATTTGATCTCAGGCGGAAAGAGTCCTGCCAGAACAAGCCCAGCGGCTTGTTGGTAAAACTGTCTTTAGGATTGCCGATGCCCTGCACCAGCGTGCTCGGGATGCCGAGACCGAAAGCCTGCAGGCCGGTGAATCCGGGGAAGTCAGGGCACAGGGCCGCCGGCAATGCATTGGCCACGCAGGCGTTGGAGAAGCCCAGGCTGGCGGCATCGAGCGAACTGAAGTTGTAAACCCCGCCGTAGTTCACCGTGAAAGTGGCGGTGAGCGGCAGATAGTTGAAGTCCACTCCGAATTTGGTGTCGTGCCGCCCAATGGTCCAGGAAAAATTGTCGGTGATCTGGTAGCGCTGCTCCACGCGTTGAATGTAGGAGTAAGGCTCGCGGCCGACGAAACCGAAGCCCGCGATGTTGGACGCCACGTTCGATCCGCCCGGGGCGTCGGAATAAAAATACTGCAATCCACGGCGGCCATACTGAAAGCGAAACTCGTTGACCTTGTTGGTGCCGAGGGTCATGGTGTCCTGCGCCACCCCGGTCACGTCGCGGTAGGTCTGCGACGAGGTCCGCGAGAATGCGTTCTGCCCGTAAGTCTGGTTCTCGCCGTTGACCTGAATGCCAGTCACGGTGCTCGGACTCACGTTGGCGCGAAACATCAGCCGGTTATTGTTCGTGAGGTTGTGGTCCAGCCGCAGTGAGTAAAGACTCGTTCCCTCGAAGACGGGATAGTTTCCGCCCTGCGGCGCCAGCCCAAGAAACCGGTTGGGCAATCCGTTGCAGAGGAAATTCGGCGCGCCTACGTTGCAGGAAGTCGGAAACTGGGTCAGCGGATTGCTGCCATTTCCGGGAACTGGAATCAGCGTGCCTTCGAGGAACTGGAATGAAGCCGGGTAAGTCCCGTTAAGCGCGATCCCCGACGAGCCCCCGACAAACGCCGCGTACAGCGCCGCTTCCTGACCATAGCCGGCGGCCAGCGCCGGGCTGATGGCTCCCAGTTGCGCCAGCGCGGCCGGCAAGGTCTGCTGGAAATACGCCGCCTGCTGCGGCGTGGCCTGAATGTTGAAGCCCGATCCCGGCGGCGCGCCGAACACCGGCGAAGCGTCGAAGTTCACCATGCCGAAGGTCCCGTTGGGAGCGCCCACGCTGGAGAAACCGGTTTCGTGCCGGCGCGTGACTTCATAGGAAAAGTAATAAAAAGTTTTGTCCTTCTTGATCGGTCCGCCAAACGCGGTCCCCGCCTGCACCCGCGTGTAAGCCGGATCGGGGACGGTGCTGAAGGGATTCACTGCCTGAAAATTGCGGTTGCGTAAATAGCCATAGACATCGCCGTGAAACTGGTTCGATCCGGAGCGGGTAATGATGTTGACCACGCCGCCGGACGCTCGGCCATATTCCGGCGCGTAGCCGTTGGTGATGATCTGAAATTCCTGCACCGCTTCCTGCGAAACCGTGGACCGGACTCCGTTCGTCGAGTTGTCGGTGGCGTCGGCGCCGTCCACGTTCACCAGGTTGGCCCGGGCGCGCTGTCCGCTCATGTTCAGGCCGGAGGTGGGCGCGGCCCCAATGCTCGGCGCGTTATCGCGCAATACCTGCGAATCGGTGAGGGCGAAGTTGATGTAGTTGCGCCCATTGATGGGCAGGTTGTCGATGCGCCGCTGGTCGATGGTGTCGGTGGTAGAGGTGCGTTGCGTTTCGACCACCTCCGCATCCGAACTCACGTTGACCACTTCCTGGGTTCCGGCGACCGACAAAACGACGGGAAGCTCCGCCATCTGTCCGACTGTTACCCCTACGCTCTGGACCGTGGCCCGGGCAAAGCCCGGCGCCTCTACCGTGACCGTGTACTGCGCCGGAGGCAGCAACAGAATGTGATATTGGCCGTCGGTGTTCTCGCTGGTGGCGCGCTCCAGTCCCTTGGCCTCATCCCGCGCGGTGACCGTAGCATTGGTCACCAGGCTGCCCTTCGGGTCTCGAACCGTGATGTGCAGATCGCCGGTTGAGGCTCCCTGCGCAAAACCCAGGGCAGCGAGCACCACAACCACGCACGCTACTGCGACCAGCTTTCGTACGACCATAAAGTTATCTCCGTGGAATAACGACCGTGAGTTCTCGCTGCGAGCAGCGATCACTCTTCGTAGGCGGGAATTGAACCAGCACGTTTTCGGACACGCAAACGCCGCACGGTTTTTACATCAGTTAGGGTGCCGAAATCAAGCTAAATCACTGACTGGAACAGGCTTAGTTAGCCTGGCAGCAACTGGCAACGGACAACTTATAACTGACAACTGAAGTTATTTCTTCCGCTCGATGCCGTAACTCTCATGCTTTGATGTCTTAAGCGCCCAAGCCATACGCGGCGTGTTGTGGGCGAGGCCGAAACGCCCGCGCGCATCGAGCAGGATCATGCCGCCGTGCCCGTCCACCCGCTCCTTGAGATAGTTGATGGCCTCGGCTGCCACCCACTCCGGCAAACTGCCGGTTGCCACCCGGTCCGCAGCCCACTTGGCCAGCACCAGCTTCATGATCGGTTCGCCCCATCCGGTAGTGGACGCTGCCGCAGTCTGGTTGTCGGCGTAGCAGCCGCATCCGATGAGTGAGGAATCGCCCAGGCGCCCGGGAGCCTTGTTCAGCGTGCCGCCGGTCGAAGTAGCCGCCGCAATGTTGCCGTCGCCGTCGAGCGCCACCGCGCCTACCGTGTCGTGAGAGATCGTGGGCGCGAACAAGTCAACCTTGGCATCAGCCGCCCGCGCCTGGAATTCCCGCAGGCGTTCGACCTCGCGCGCAATGATCAGGTCTTCGTTGCGGCAAAGGGGAATGCCATGCTCGGCCGCGAAGCGCTCCGCCCCTTCGGCCACAAAGTACACATGCGGACTGTCGCTCAAAATCTTGCGCGCCGCGCGGATGGGATTGGCGACGCGCTCCACGCAGCCCACCCCTCCACCACGCAGTGTGTTGCCATCCATGATGAAGGCATCGAGCTGCACTTTGCCGTCGCGGTTGAGAAAGCTGCCCCGGCCCGCATCAAAAGTCTCGTCATCTTCCATGATGACGACGGCTTCCTCGACCGCATCCAGCGCAGGCCCGCCGCGTTCCAGCACCCGCCAGCCCGCGGCCATGGCGTTGCGCACACCGTTGAGATGAGCTTCCACCATGTCATCAGGAATGGCCCAGGCACCGCCATGAATAACCAGAACAGGATCGTGCAAGAAAGATCGTCCTCAGAAATGAGGATAGCAGGGCAGCACGCTGAATGTGTGGGTCGGACACTCCTGTCCGACGCCTTTGATTTTGAATTTGATCTTGGGGTGGCTTGTGATGTGGTCTTGGATCTGGGGCCAATTCGCTTTTGCGGCAAGCCCGTGTAGCGCCCTCGGGACAGCCGGCAAGATGCCGGCGCTACATCGAACTCAAATGCGTCGGACAGAGCCTGCCCCTGAGCGAAGTCGGACAGGAGTGTCCGACCCACACAATCTAGGCGGCCTGCCCCGCCTTGTGCGGCAACGCGTCCGCGCCTTCGGTCCGGGTATAGGTATAACGGATGCGATGGATCACCGTGATCGTGGACAGCACCGCGATCAACCACAACACCGGCGCCATGCGGTTGAACAGCGCCCCGATAATCACTAGAACCAGCCGTTCGGGACGCTCCATGAAGCCCACGCGGCAGGAGCCAATGAGCGATTCGGCGCGGGCGCGAGTGTAGCTGACCATGATGGCGCTGACCATCACGAAGGCGGTCAGCACAACATAAAAGAAGCGGTCGCCGCGGGCGAAGAACACCAGCAATCCAAAAAACTGGGAAGCATCGCTGTAGCGGTCAATGACCGAATCGAAGAAGCCGCCGAAGCGGGTCACTTGGCCGCTGGCCCGGGCCACGCGTCCATCCACCAGGTCAAAAAAACCGGAGCCGATGATGACCAGTCCGGCGTAGCGGAACATTCGCGCCTGGTTGTCGCTGTTGGCGTAGCCGAACAGGAAGGCTGCAATGGTGTTCACCACCAGCCCCATGAAGGTGAGCACGTTGGGATTGATCCGCGCCAGAGCGAGCCAGCGCACGATCGCGTCCAGCAGCACGCCACAGCCGCGTCCAAAGGCGCTAGTCCAAGTCATGAAACCCCGTCATGAAACCCCGTCGTGGCGCTGGTCATTTCGATTCAGTCTGCTCGTGGATCGTAGTCAGGCTCAGTATTTCCATCTCGCGATTGCCGTTAGGCGTGACCACGACCGCGCTGTCTCCCACTTTCTTGTTCAGCAGGGCGCGGCCAATGGGAGAGCTGGTGGAAATCTTGCCCGCGGTCACATCCGATTCCTCGCTGGTCACCAGCTTGTACTCCACCTCGGAGTTCTTGGAATTGTCATACACCCGGACGGTGGAACCCAGCCCGACTTTATCTTTCGGGATATTATCCATGTTGATAAGGGCAAGCTCGGCCATACGCGCGCCCAGTTGCCGCAACCGCGCCTTGACGAACTCCTGCCGCTGTTTCGCCATGTGATACTCGGCATTTTCACTGAGATCTCCCAGGGCGGCTGCCTTCTTGATTTCCTTGGGAAGGTCATGAACCAGCTCGTGTTCGAGCACATTCATCTCTTCCTGCAACTTCCTTTTAATCTGCTCAGTCATGCGCCTGAAGATTATAAACCCGGGCGTCGGACTTCGGACCCCAGACCCCAGCCCCAGACCTCAGACTTCGGACCTTGGCAGTCGCCTATGTTTGACGTCCCAGGTCCGGAGTCCGACGTCCGCTTCTGGATTGCCTTTCGGGGCCCGGTAGGATAGACTAAAAGAGTGCAGTTCCTCAGCTGGCCTGTCCTCGTGGGTGTTCCCTCATGATCGGCGCCGATGGTAATTTCCACATAGGCGATAAGGTCGTCTATCCCAATCATGGGGTTGGAGTTATCGAACAAATCAGCAGCCGGACTATCGGCGAAACTGTGGAAAAGTTCTACCTCCTCAAGATCAAGGCCAGCAGCCTGAAAGTGATGGTGCCGTTTCATAACGTAAACACGGTCGGCCTGCGCCGGGTGGTCAAAAACGGCGAAATCCAGAAGATTGTTGATTTTCTTACAGATGGCGAGTGTGACAACAACGCCGACTGGAAATACCGCTTCAAGGAAAACTCGGAGCGGATGCGTACTGGTTCGCTGCTCGAAGTGTCAGCCGTCCTGAAGGGCCTGCTCCTGCTGAACCAGTCCAAGCCCCTTTCATTTCGTGAAAAGAAGATGCTGGAACGGGCCCGCTACCTCCTGGTCAGCGAGCTGGCCATGGCCAAAAACTGCGAAGAAATCCTGATCGAAGAAATGCTCTCCAAAGCTCTTTCCAAGAGCAAGCTGCGCTTCCCGGAAGCCTCGGATTTTGTAGCCTAGGACCAGTCGTCGGTCGTCAGTCTTCAGTCGTCAGGACAAGTCACCTATGCAACTTGCTTATCTGCGATAGAGGTTATCGCCTTGATCAGACCATTGAGCATCCGGGCGATTTCACTCGCGGAATTCCCCAGTCGGAGCACTTCAGCTTCTGGCATGTAACCAAGCCGGCTGGCGATCGTGAGCTGGGTCTCGACCTCGAAGACCGATCCGCGAGCGTGATGAAGAAATTGCAGGAACTCCCTGTCAGTACGACGGCCTTTGCCTTCGGCGATATTGCTCGCAATCGACACCGCAGCACGCCTAAGCTGACTCGTCAGACCGAACATTTCCTCTTTCGGAAAACTACAAGTGCAGGAGTAAATCTCCACTACCATCTCGATGGCTTTTTGCCAGACTTTGATGTCTCGGTAAGAACCGCTCATTGCCAGCCCCCCTTTCGGATCTACGGCTTCTAGGGCTTCTAGCAGGCTTGGCATGACGGCGTCTGTGACCGATGACCAGGCGGAATGGTTGAGGAAGATCGTCAGAATAAAGGCCTGCTGAAGACCGACGACTGACGACCGACGACTGATTCACTCCCCCATCCACGCCCCGTACGGCTTCAGCGATTCGATGTGGTCGAAAACGATTTTCATGGCGGCCGTGATGGGGACGGCCAGGACCAGGCCCATGGCGCCCCATAGCCAGCCCCAGACCAGCAGCGCCATGGTCACCGCCAACGGGTTCAACTGCAGGCGGTTGCCCAGAAACTTGGGATAGAGCACGTTGAGCGCGACCAGGTGCAGGCCCAGCACCGTCATCACAATCACGATCGCGTCCCCGGAATTGATGTGTCCCAGGCTGACGAAAATCGGCGGCCCCATGGCCAGCACAACTCCGAGGTAGGGAACCAGGCTCAGAAATCCGCTGATGAAACCAACGAAATAGAAAAACGGCACATGCAGGATCGCGAACGCGATGGTGCTTACCGTCCCCAGAAAGAGGCCAATCAGCAGATTCCCCACCATGAAGCTGCGAATCATCGCGGAAATCAGGCCCAGCGTGATGTACGCCGTGTTGCGGTTCTCGAGCGAGAAAAGCATGACCGTCGCGGAGCGGACATGATGCTGCCAGCTGAGCATGAAATACACCAGAAAAGGCACGAACGACGCGGCCAGTAACGCCTGCGAGACCGAGCCGAATCCGCGAGTCAGGATTTCCTCCCAATTGGTGCTGGAACGGGGCTCTGGTTTGATCTGCCCCTCTGCTTCCGTCGAGCCCAGGGATTCCGCGCGCTGCCGGACCTGCGAAATTTCCTGGCGAATGGTTTGCGTGTATTTGGATAAATCCTGGAAAAAAACAATGGCCTGGTTCGATGAGTAGTACACCAGGCCGGTGATCATGGTGAAGAGCAAAACCACCGCAACCGCCGCGGCCAAACCGCGAGGCAGGTGAAGCAGAATGAAAAACTCCATCACCGGGGCCAGAATGAAGGCCAGCAAAACCGATACCAGCATTACCGCCAGCACCAGCTCTCCCCAATAACAAAGGCCGAGAATGGTGGCGATTCCAATGGCCTGAAAGGCCCAGTGCGGCTTCGGCGGTTTGGGCGCCGGCGCAGAAACGACGGGCGCGGGAACGATCTGTCCGGGAACGATCTGCCCTGCGCCTGTGTCGAGCTCGGCCTCGTCAGTGGCCATACGGGTATCGTAGCCTAACAGCAAAAAAGTGTATGCGACATATAATCGGCAGGTGCCTTCCCACCAAACCGATGCCTCCACCCCGCGTCTCCCCCGAATCCTGGGCCTGGACGTAGGCTCGAAGCGGATTGGGCTCGCCATTTCCGACCCGCTGGGCATCACCGCCCAGGGACTGGAAACGCTGCAGCGGCAAAACAAGCGCTCTGATTTCGCCCAGCTGGAGCAGGTCATTCGCGACTACCAGGTGGCCGAGATCGTGATGGGCCTTCCCCTGCGGATGACCGGCGCCGAGGGGCCCCAGGCGGAGAAGATGCAAAGCTTCGCGGAAGAGGTCCGCCGCCGTTTTCGCCTGCCCGTCCACCTCTGGGACGAGCGCCTCACCTCCGCCCAGGCCAACCGCCTGCTGCGCCAAACCGACATGTCGATCAAACGCCGCGGCCAGGTAGTAGACCAGATGGCGGCCGTCCTGATACTGCAGTCCTGGATGGACGCGAGGGCGGGGGGTTAGTGCAGGTCGTCAGTCGTCGGTCGTCGGTCGTCAGATTGTGGTCGTTGGCCTTTGGTCGTTGGTCGTTGGCAAAACCCAGCCGCTCATTTGCACGGGCTTTCGTGGATCTAAGACCAAGTCCGTTTCTGCTTACTTCCCTTTTTTTTATCCGTGCAATCCGTGCAAATCCGTGGCTGTAGTTTCGACGAACGACCAACGACCAACGCCCAAAGGCCAACGACCAAAGGCCAACGACCAACGACCAATCTTCATCTAAACTATTTTTAACTTGCGCAAATTTCTGACACTTCTGTTGCTTGCCGTCTTAGGAGCTGGCGGCTGGCTGGCGTGGGCGCTGCGGTTGCCGGTTACGCCGGCGGGGCAGAAGTTCGTGATGTTGCGGCCGGGTTATTCCACCCGAAGAATCGCGGCCGAACTCCAGGCTGCAGGAGTGATTAACAGCCGCTTCGCTTTTCTCCTCTGGCATCGCTTCCACCGCCGGCAGTCGCTGAAAGCCGGCGAATACCTGTTCGACAGGACGGCGAGAATGCTGGAGGTCAATGACCGCCTGGTTCGAGGCGACATCTACGTGCACACGGTGGTGATCCCCGAAGGCTTCACCATGTTCGACATCGCGCAGGCCCTCCAGGATGCCGGCCTGGGATCAAGCCAGGATTTCCTTGCCGTGGCGCAATCCGACCGCGAATTGATTTCAGATCTGGCCCCGGAGGCCAGAAGCCTGGAAGGCTACCTCTTCCCCAATACGTATGAGTTCACCCGCACCCAGAGCATGAAGGACATCGCGGCGGTCATGGTCAGGCAGTTCCGCCTGGTGGCGGCCCAGATTGGACTCACGACCACCGGCGCAACCCCGAGCGGCCTGACCACGATCGGCGTGGTCCCCAACAGCCCGAACCCGAGCGGGCAGGGAATGGATGTGCAGAAGACGGTGACCATGGCATCCATCATCGAAAAGGAAACTGCCGTCCCCGAGGAGCGCGCCGTCGTGGCCAGCGTTTACTACAACCGCCTGGCCCACAAGATTGCGCTACAGGCCGATCCCAGCGTGATCTACGCCGAAATGCTTAACGGAAATTACTCCGGAGCGTTGCATCATGACGATATGGGATTTCAGTCCGCCTACAACACCTATGCGCATCCCGGACTTCCACCCGGGCCCATCGGGAACCCGGGGCGCACTTCTCTCGAAGCCGCCATGCATCCGGCGCAGACCGACTATTTTTATTTTGTCAGCGACGGGAATGGCCACCACCGCTTTTCCCGCAGCCTCGAAGAGCACAATCAGAATGTTGCCAAGCTGCGGCAGGCGATGCAGCGAAAGTAGAGTTTTCTAATCTGGGGGCGTGCCAGATGCTGATCTGACAACCCCCTGGGCGGCATGTCCGTGGTTTAATCACATATACTTGATTTACTGATGAACCCAACTGCGTCCTGAGGAATCCAATCCACTTTAGATGCGTACTCTTTCCCGTTTCCGGGTCCTGGGCTTTCTGTTAGTGATTCTGCCGCTGACCGGGTGTCTGTTCCGCTCGCGCCGGGTGGAGAGGCAGATCAGCACTGCGCCGCTGAAGTCCGCCACCCAGGCGGAACTGATCGATTACATCAACACCCAGGCGGCCAAAATCAAGAGCTTGCAGGCGACCGTCGATATTGACACCTCGGTGGGCGGGGTCAAGAAGGGCAAGGTCATCGACTACCAGCAGATCCGGGGCTACATCCTGGCGCGCAAGCCTTCCATGTTGCGGATGATCGGCCTTCTGCCCATCGTGCGCAACAAGGCCTTTGACATGGTGAGCGACGGCCGCGACTTCAAGCTGTGGATCCCGCCCAAGAACCGTTTCGTGATGGGACGCAATGATATCGAGTCCCACAATCCAGCCCAGCCCATGGAAAACTTGCGGCCGCAGCAGATTTACGACTCTCTCATATTGCGTGAGATCGACCCTGCGAACGAAATCGCGGTCATGCAGAACAGCTTCGAGATCGTGACCGACGCCAAGCATCACCAGGTGCAGCAGGCGGACTATGAGATTGAAGTCATCCGAAAAGGGGAACGGGGCTGGTATCTTTCCCGCAAGATCATCTTCAGCCGGACCGACCTGCTGCCGCATCGCCAGCTGATTTACGACCAGGACGGAAACCTGGCCACGGATTCGCGTTACGAAGGATACAAGGACTACGATGGCCTGAACTTCCCGGTGCAGATTGAAATCTGGAGGCCGCAGGAGGAGTACGACATCACCCTGACCATCCTGAAGCTGCAGTTGAATGAGCCGCTCCCCGATGACAAGTTCGCTCTGGAGCAGCCGGCCGGCGCCCAGGTGGTGCATCTGGACCAGCCGCAATCGAGTTTGATGAACGCCGCCGACCCGAAGTGAGCGGCCTTCAGCACACAGCTCTAGCCAGTAGCTAGGAGCCAGAAGCTGCTCCCATGATGAACAAGATGATTGTCGCCAACCTGGTGCACCGGCCCATCCGGTCGCTGATCAGCATTGTGGCCATTGCTCTCGAGGTGACGCTGATCCTGCTGATCGTGGGACTCTCCGTCGGCATGTTGAACGATGCCCGGCAGCGCCAGGCCGGAATCGGAGCCGACGTGATCGTGCAGCCGCCCAACACTTCTTTTATGGCGGGTGTCAGCAATGCTCCCATGTCGATCAAGATCGGCGGCGTGCTGGCGCAATTGCCTCACGTGAAGGTGGTGTCGCCGGTCATCTGGCAGCTCACTACCACCAAGAACCTGGAAGTCATCTACGGAATCGACCTCAAGTCTTTCGAGGCCCTGGACCCTTTCCGCTTCCTTCACGGCGGCCCCTTCCAGGGACCCAACGATTGCCTGGTGGATGATTATTTTGCCCAGTCGCAGCACGTGAGAGTGGGCGACACGCTCGAGATACTCAATCATCACTTCCGGGTGGCGGGCATCGTGGAGCATGGCCGCGGAGCGCGTAAATTTCTGCCCATGAGCACGCTGCAGGAGCTGATCGGGAGTGAAGGGAAGGCTTCGGTCTTTTACGTCAAGCTGGACGATCCGGCGAATGCTGATGCGGTGGTGCAGGAAGTGAAAAGCGTTTCCGGCTTGCAGGATTATTCGGTGCGCTCCATGCGCGAATATCTTTCCATGATGACCACCAGCAGCTATCCCGGGCTATCCACGTTCATCAATGTGGTGATTGGGATTTCGGTGGTGATTGGATTCATCGTCATCTTCCAGGCCATGTACACCGCGGTCATGGAGCGCACCCGGGAAATCGGGATCCTGAAATCCATCGGGGCATCGAAGCTGTACATCGTGAACGTGATCCTGCGGGAAACGGTGCTGCTGGCGATCGGCGGCATCGTGGTCGGCGTTATTTTCAGCCTGGCCGCGAAAGCCGGCATCCGCTACCGCCTGCCGACGTTGCCCGTGGTCGTCACCGGCAAATGGATTTTGATTTCCACCGTGGTCGCCATCGTCGGGGCCATCCTGGGAGCGCTGTATCCCGCCTACAAGGCGGCGCAGAAAGACCCCATCGAGGCCCTGGCCTACGAGTAGGGTCGGAGAGCGGGCGTCGGACTTCGGACGTCAGCCACCGATCCGCATCCAAACAAGAAATGTCATCCTGAGCGAAGCCGCTTCTTCGCTGGCGAAGAAGCGGAGAGTCGAAGGACCCCTATGCCCGGAACGGAGCCAGCAGATGCGAGCGTTGATTTCCCGACTTCGTATCGGGACACAGATGAACCCATGCCAACTGGCGTGGGAGAAGGCAATAGGGGTGCTTCGACTGCGAATGATGGGCCGCAAGCGGCCCATCATTCTCCGCTCAGCATGACAGGGAGTTGGCTTAGGGTAGGGGCGGGCGTCGGACTTCGGACGTCAGCCACCGATCCGCATCCAAACAAGAAATGTCATCCTGAGCGAAGCCGCTTCTTCGCTGGCGAAGAAGCGGAGAGTCGAAGGACCCCTATGCCCGGAACGGAGCCAGCAGATGCGAGCATTGATTTCCCGACTTCGTATCAGGACACAGATGAACCCATGCCAACTGGCGTGGGAGAAGGCAATAGGGGTGCTTCGACGCCGCTCAGCATGACAGGGAGTTGGAACCAGCGAGGTCCGACGCCCGCGGTCATCGTTGACAATATCCGCTAGCGTACGTTATCTTTAAGTCTTTAGCAGTCCTGCGGTTGCCCGCCTGGTACCCTGCGCCTTCGGCGTTGAAGTGGATACTCAGCGGTCTTCTTTAGCTTTTTTAATTTCTTGGGAGACTCGTAATGTCAACCTATTTCCCCAAAGCGGGGGAAATTGTGCGCAAGTGGTACGTCGTGGATGCCTCGGGGCAGACGCTCGGCCGGCTGGCTTCACAAGTCGCCCGCATCCTCATGGGTAAAGAAAATCCGCGCTACACCCCGTTTATCGATACCGGCGATCACGTCATCGTGATTAACGCCGGGAAGGTGAAGACCACCGGCATGAAGTCGGAGCAGAAGGTGTATCAGCATTACACGGGATATCCGGGTGGGCTGCGCACCGAAGAGTTCCGCAAGCGTTTTGACCGCAAGCCCGAGTTGATTATCGAAGAGGCGATCAAGCGCATGCTGCCCAAGACGAAAATGGGCACTCACATGATCAGCAAGCTGCAGGTGTATCGCGGCGACAAGCATCCGCACGAAGCGCAGAAGCCCGAAGTGCGGACGTTGGAGACGAGAGCGTAAGACGGTTTCGCGTTTCCGGTTTCTTGTTTCAAAGGCAGTTTCGAGAGTAAGTACGCGAGATTTGGAATTCTTTGAAAGGTCAGATAGCCGGATTCTCTCCCAGCCGGATTGGCCAGGAGCCAGAAGCCAGGAGCTAGAAGCTAAACCATGGCAGAGTTAGTGCAATATTACGGTACAGGACGCCGCAAGTCGGCGATCGCGCGCGTCTATCTGCGTCCGGGCAGTGGCGATTTCAAAGTCAACGGACGTCCTTTCGAGCAATATTTCGTGACTGAATCGCAGCGCTCGAGTGCGAAGCAGCCGTTACTTTCGACCGAGACGGCAGCCACGTTCAATGTTCTCGCCCGGGTCAGTGGCGGCGGAGTCAACGGCCAGGCCGACGCGGTGAAGCTGGGTATCGCCCGCGCCCTGATGCTGTTCAACCTTGAGTTGCGCAAAAAGCTGAAGGCGGAAGGCCTGGTCAGCCGTGATTCGCGTTCCAAGGAACGCAAGAAGTACGGTCAGAAGGGCGCGAGAAAACGGTTCCAGTACTCGAAGAGATAGTTTCAAGTTTCCGGTTTCCGGTTTCGAAACCAGAAACCTGAAACTAGAAACTGATTTTAAGGTGTTCAATTCTTCCTGTGCCTCGCGGCGCGGGGCGGGAATGGCAATCCGGAGGAGCAGTTTAAAGTTTCCGGTGTCTGGTTTCTGGTTCTGAAACCAGAAACATGAATCTGGAAACTGACTTTCCCGGATGCAGACCAAATGAGGAGGTTGATTGGCTAACATCACCATGAAGGAGTTGCTCGAAGCGGGAGTTCACTTCGGGCATCAGACCAAGCGCTGGAATCCCAAGATGAAGGAATACATCTTCGGCGAGCGCAACGGTATTTACATCATCGACCTGCAAAAGACGCTGAAGATGTTCAAGGAAGCGTCGAAATTCGTGGCCGACCTGGCCGCGGCGGGCAAAATTGTGCTTTTTGTGGGCACCAAGCGACAGGCGCAGGACGCCATTGCCGAAGAAGCCACCAAGTGCGGCGGCTTTTACGTGAACCAGCGCTGGCTGGGCGGACTGCTCACCAATTGGGTTACGGTGCAGAAGTCAGTCAAGCGCCTCAAGGAACTTGACGAGATGGCCACCGACGGCCGCTACGAGTTGCTGCCCAAGAAAGAAGTCATCAAGCTGGAGCGCGAGCGCAAGCACCTGCAAGCCAACCTCGCCGGCATCAAGAACATGAACCGGCTGCCGGACGCGATCTTCGTGATCGATTCCAACAAGGAACAGATCGCGGTGCGTGAAGCCCGCAAGCTGGGCATCCCGGTGGTGGCCGTGGTGGATACCAACTGCGACCCCAGTGAAGTGGATTACGTGATTCCGGGCAACGACGATGCGCTGCGCGCTATCCGCCTGTTTGCCTCGAAGATTTCCGATTCAGTCGCCGAGGGCGCGCAGTTGATGACGGACAAGCAGGCCGCTGATCTGGCCGCAGCTGTCTATACCGAGCCCGAGGCGGTTCCGGCCGCAGAGGCGGCTGAGGAGCTTGCAGCTGCGGGCGCTCCCGAATCTGGGTCCGAAGACATCAGCATGGAAGACGTTCTGGGCAAGGGCGTGCGCAAGCAGCCTGCCGCCGCCAGCGAGACCGCGGACGAAGACGTTCCCCAGGTTGAGACCCAGACGTTCTAAAGGCAGTCTTCCGTCGTCGGTCTTCAGTCGTCAGCGAAACCACAAGAGAGCTGTCAGATTCGAAGGCCTCAAAGACGCGCTTTAGCTCTTGAGGGAAAATAGACCCGCGCGGGTCGTCCGGCGCGGGTCATCTTTTGTCAAATCGAGAAGGAAATATTTCAAGTTATGGCAACTACGTTAAGCCCCGATCCAGATGACAACAAGCAGAATATTTCTGCCGCACAAGTGAAAGAGCTCCGGGAAAAGACCGGAGCGCCGATGATGGACTGCAAGCACGCTCTGACTGAAGCCAAGGGTGATCTGGAGCAGGCGGTCGTACTGCTGCGCAAGAAGGGTATCTCCGTGGCCGGCAAGAAAGCCAGCCGGGTGACCAAGGAAGGCGCCGTTGCCAGCTACATTCACGCCGGAGGCAAGATCGGCGTTCTCGTGGAAGTGAATTGCGAGAGCGATTTCGTTGCCCGCACCGACGATTTCAAGGAACTGGTGCACGACATCGCCATGCACATCGCCGCCAGCGATCCGAAATTTGTGCGCAAGGAAGACGTCACCTCTGAGGCCTACGAGCGCGAAAAGGACATCTATCGCGCCCAGGCCGCTGCGACCGGCAAACCTCCGCAAGTCGTGGAGAAGATCGTGGAAGGCAAGATGAGCAAGTTCTACGAAGAAGTCTGCCTGCTGGAGCAGCCGTTTATCCGCGACCAGACGGTCAGCATTGGCCAGCTTGTGGCCACCAAGGTGGGCAAGCTGGGCGAGAATATCGCGGTGCGCCGCTTCGCGCGCTTCAAGGTGGGCGAGGTGGGCGAGACCATAGCGGTCACCAAGCCGGAACAGAAAGCCGAATAAGGTAGTTTCTGGTTTCCGGTTTCTAGTTTCCGGCGAAGCACGCGTGTACGATATGCATCGGGCCAGTGACTAGAAACTGGAAACCAGAAACTGGAAACCAACTGATGGCGACTCCGGTTTTCAAACGCATTCTGCTCAAACTCTCCGGCGAGGCCCTGGCCGCGAACCAGGGCTTCGGCGTCGATCCCTTGCGCATCCACGAAATTGCCGCCGAACTGGCCGACGTCCAGTCCCTGGGGGTCAACATCGCCATCGTCGTCGGCGGCGGAAATTTCTTTCGCGGTGTAGCCCAGCAGGCGCGCGAGATGGACCGCGTCTCCGCCGACCATATGGGCATGCTGGCCACCGTGATCAATGCGCTCGCCTTGCAGGACGCCCTCGAAAAGCAGGGGGTTCACACCCGGGTGCAATCGGCGATCGAAATGAACCAGGTGGCGGAGCCTTTTATCCGCCGGCGCGCCATCCGCCATATGGAAAAAGGGCGGATCGTTATTTTTGCCGGAGGCACCGGCAATCCGTATTTCTCGACCGACACCGCCGCATCTCTACGCGCCATGGAAATCAAGGCCGACGTGATTCTCAAAGCCACAAAAGTGGACGGCATTTACGATGCCGACCCCATGCTGGTGAAAGACGCCAAGAAATTTGGCGAGATCAGCTACATGGAAGTGCTGAAGCGCGGACTCAAAGTGATGGACTCCACCGCCATTTCCCTGTGCAAGGACAATAACCTTCCCATCATCATTTTCAATCTCAACCAGCGTGGAAATATCCGGAAAGTGGTGATCGGCGAGAAGATCGGATCGCTGGTAAGCGCGTAAAAGCCGGGCCACGGATTTTCGCGGATTCACACGGATCGTTCCCGAGGTTGGTCCGTGTTCATCCGTGAAATCCGTGGCCTGTTTTGGCCGTCGAAAGGTTTATAATTCGACGTTTTGATTCTGAGAAAATACGGAGTTGATCATGGCTGATGCCGGTCCGCTTAGAGATATCCGCGTTCAACTCAAGACGCGGATGGACAAAGCAGTGGAGGACTTTCGCAAGGCGATGGCTGCTACCCGCACCGGGCGGGCCTCGGTGCACATGCTGGATGCAGTCAGCGTGGACTACTACGGTTCGATGATGCCGCTCAACCAGATTGCCCAGGTGCACGCGCCCGAACCGCAACTCATCACGGTGCAGCCTTTCGATCCCACATCGCTGGCTGCGATCGAGAAGGGCATACGCACCGCCGACCTCGGCCTGAATCCCATGAACGACGGCAAGATCATCCGCGTGCCGGTGCCGCCTTTGACCGAAGAGCGCCGCAAGGACATGGTCAAGCATCTCCATAAGATGCTGGAGGAGCACCGCACCGCGGTGCGCAACATCCGCCGCGACGGCAACGATGCCATCAAGAAGGCGCTGAAAGACAAGAAAATTGCCGAAGACGACGAAAAGCGAGCGATGGACGAAATCCAGAAGCTGACCGATGACGAAATCAAAAAGATGGAAGAAATGAGCAAGGGAAAAGAGAAGGAAGTGATGGAAATCTAGTCGTCGGTCTTCAGTCGCCAGACTTCGGACCTCTGACGTCAGACCTCGGTCGGGTGCTCCGAATACCCCAAAAGCCGCTCCCAGAGCGGGAATTATTGCAGTACTCTGTCCAAAAGTAACGCAACTTCCCTAATCTGGGAGGGTTTGTATCCCCGTACCACGAGTTCCCCGATTTTCAGAATTCAGGAGTTTTCATGAAACGCTTTTGGGTGCTATCGGCGCTTCTTGCCTTGTGTGGCCTGAGCCTGGCTGGTTGTGGGGGTGGAGGCACCACTCTTTCCACCAATCCCCAGGCGGGAGCGGTTTTCGTCACCGGTGAAGACGCTCCACTGCCGTCGGTGGTGAGCCTGAATCTTACGATCAATTCGATTACGCTCACCGGAGCCGGCAATTCTCCGCAACTGGTGTCGTCACCCATCACGGTTGATTTCGCGCGCCTGGTGGGACTGCGCGCTCCGCTGGCGTTCAATGCCGTCCCGCCGGACACCTACACCAAGGCGACTTTTGTGCTTTCGAGTCCAGTGATCAACTACATCGTTCCCGGAACGCCGCCGCAGGTGAGCACGTTGAACGGCACTTTCGCCACTCCCACCAGCACCACTCCGCAGACCACCTCGGTGACTGTGACCTTTCCCACGGCGATGGTGGTGACGGCAAACGGTCTGGCCGGAATGCACACGGAGTTCGATATTCGGCAATCGCTGGAGGTTGATAACACCGGTCAGATCACCGGCGTGATCGATCCCGTGATGTTTATCGAAACGGTGAAAGCGATCAATCCTGAAGGACAGATCACCGACCTGGCGGGCACCATCGTCTCGGTCAATGTTGCCGGAAATTCTTTCCTGATGCAGGGGCCGTTCGGACACCAGTTCACGGTCAATGTGAATGGCAGCACCAACTACAACGCCGGCTACACCCTGGCTACCCTGCCTACTTCGGGCGGATTCGTCTCGCTGCAGGGCACGGTGCAGCTGGATGGCAGCCTCCTGGCCAGTGACGTGGAGTTCATCACTACCGACCTGGCGTTTATTTCCGGCCGCATTCTGGCCGTCAACCCGACGTCAGGACCGGTGCAAACCGTCACCTTGTGGGTGGGCGAAACCGGGGGCGGAGCTTCGAGCCTGGTGGACACGGTGCAAACGATTGATGTCAGCGCCGTATCCAACTATGCCATCTGCTTCTTCAACAACAGCTGGTTCAGCCCCAACAACCTGTTCGGCAATTCTTCGATGGTGGTGGGGCAGCGCATCTTCATCGGCGGCAGTTTCAGCGGCAGCTTTACGCCGGACTTCATTTCATTGCGGCGCCAGGGAGTGTATGGCCTGGTGGTGCCGGGCAGCGTGACCGTCACCAGCGGCAATGCCGGCAACTTCCAGCTGCTCAACACCGGACTGCTCGGACTCTCGCTGGGCGGGCCTCTGACCGTGAATACTGGCGCCGGGACCCTGTTTTTCCAGGGCAACAGCAACACTCTGACCCTCACCGATCTGCAGACCGCGAGCGCTACCACTTCGGTTCCGGTGGTGGCGCGCGGGTTGGTTCTCAAGGATTCAGTCAGCGGGGACCCGGTGCTGTGGTCTCATCGGGTGCGGGAAGCGCAGGTCGTGCAGTAGCAGGGCAGATTGGTACGGGCGGTGCCCAAGCCGCCCGCACAGCCTCCGCATCGCCCCCGTCCATAAGTAACGCCAACTCTCCTAAAGTAAGAGCCTTCTCACGCCGAGACGACAACCTCATCGCTATACAGGATGCAGGAGGTTTCATGAAACGCCTTTTTGCACTTTCTGCAGCACTCGCGCTGAGAGCGCTCAGTTTGGTTGGATGTGGGGGATCGACCAAGATATCCACTCCCCAGGCGGGTGCGGTTTACGTTACCGGCGAGGATGCGCCCCTGGCGTCCGTCGTTAGCCTGAACCTAGCCATCAATTCCATTACCCTCACCGGAGCCAAGAGTTCGCCCGTACTGGTATCGTCTCCGATTACCGTGGATTTTGCGCGACTGGTGGGCTTGCGCGCTCCGCTGGGCTTCAGCGCAGTGCCGGCTGACACTTACACCAGCGCGACTTTTGTGCTGGCCAGTCCGGTCATCACTTCCATCAGCACCACCACGGCGACGACGTTGGACGGCACCTTCAGCGCTCCCACCAGCACTACTCCCCAGACCACGTCCGTGACCGTGACTTTTCCCGCGCCCATGGTGGTCGCTTCGAACGGTCTGGCGGGCCTGCATATGGAGTTGGACATCCCGAGATCGCTGGAGGTGGTTTCAGGAAGCGTCACCGGGTTGGTCACTCCCGTGATATTCGCCACCGCCGTCAAGGCGAGCGACGCCGAAGGCAAGATTACCGAACTGGCAGGCACCCTCTCTGCCGTCAGTACGGCCAATAGTTCGTTCACCATGCAGGGGGCGATCGGAACCCAGGTGACGGTCGCGGTGAACAGCAGCACCACCTTCAACCAGGGATTCTCCCTGGCCACCCTGCCCGCAGTGGGCACGTTTATCGCGCTGCAGGGCACGGCGCAGAAGGATGGCAGCATCCTGGCCAGTGATGTGGAGGTCATCACCACCGACTCGGCCTTTGTCACCGGCCGCGTTCTGGCCTTCACCGCCACCGCGGGCGCGGTGCAAACTGTCACTCTGTGGGTGGATGAAATCGGCGGAGGAACTACGGATTGGCTCGACACCGTGCAGACCATCAACGTGGCCGCCGTGACCGAGTATAACGTTTGTCCCTTCAACAACACCGGCATCACTACGACCGGCATGTTCGACGCCACCAAGGTAGTGCTGGGGCAGCGCATCTTCGTGGGCGGCACCTTCGTCGATCCGGTTTTCGCACCCGACCTCATTTCGCTGCGGCGGCAGGGCGTTTACGGGACGGTAGTGCCGGCCAGTGTTGTGGTTACCAGCGGGAGTGCGGGCACGTTCCAGATTTCCAACACTGACCTTCTGGGATACACCCTCACGGCGCCATTGGCGGTGAACACGGTGGCCGGCACCGGGCTCACCCAGGGTAACAGCGCCGACTTGACCCTCGCGGGTCTGGGCACAGCCACTGCCACGGACTCGGTGGGCGTGGTGGCGCGCGGCCTGGTCCTGAAGGACCCCATCAGCGGCGACCCGGTGCTGTGGGCGCATCGGGTGCGGGAAGTGGAGGTTGTGCCCTAGTCGAGATGATCCGGACGTTCCAGCGGGCGGCCCCGGCCGCCCGTTTTTTTTCGAGGTTATAATCGTGGCCACGATGAAGAAGGTTGTCCACGCCGCCTGTCCGCACGATTGTCCTGACGCCTGCGGGGTCCTGATCACCGTGGAAGACGGCCGCGCTACGCGGATTCAGGGTGATCCCGCGCATCCCGTGACGCGCGGCTTCTTGTGCGCCAAAGTCGCCAAATATCTGGACCGGGTGTACTCGCCCGACCGGGTGCTTTATCCCATGCGGCGAGTGCGGCCGAAGGGGCTCGCGGGCGAGTCGCCCGCGGCCACACAGGCCTTCGAGCGCATTTCCTGGGACCAGGCGCTCGACGAAATTACTTCGCGATTCCGCCAGATTGCTTCCGAGTTTGGCAGCGAGGCCATTCTGCCTTACTCCTATGGCGGCACGCTGGGCGCACTCAACGGCGCATCCATGGACCGGCGGTTCTTTCATCGCCTGGGGGCTTCGCAACTGGCGCGCAATATCTGCTCGGCGGCGGGCGAGGCGGGACTGAAATCCGTGACCGGCATCAAGCTGGGCACCGACCCGGAACAGTTCACGCACTCGCGCTACATCATCGCGTGGGGCGCGAACATCCACGGCAACAACGTGCACCTGTGGCCATTCATCTCGGAAGCGCGGCGCAAGGGCGCCAAACTGGTGGTCATCGATCCTTACCGTACCCGCACTGCGGCCTGCGCGGACTGGTACCTCCCCATCAATCCCGGCACTGACGCGGCCCTGGCGCTGGGCATGATGCACGTCATCATCAACGACGGATTGCACGACGCCGACTATCTGGCCCGCTACACGGTGGGCTTCGACCAGTTGCGGGAGAAGGTGCAGGAATATCCGCCCGAGCGGGTGGCAAAGTGGACGGGCATTGCGGCGGCGGATATTGTCAGGCTGGCCCGCGAGTACGCGACCACGCATCCGGCGGTCATTCGAGTGAACTATGGCGTGCAGCGATCCGAGGGTGGCGGCATGGCCACGCGCGCCATCACCATGCTGCCCTGCGTGACCGGGTCGTGGAAGGAAGTCGGCGGCGGGCTTCAGCTTTCGACCAGCGGCGCTTTTGGCCTGAATCGCGAAGCGCTGGAGCGCACCGATCTGATGGAGAAAGCTCTCGGAAGGCCCGCGCGCACCCTGAATATGGTGGAACTGGGCAGCGCGCTCAACACCCTGGAGGCTCCGCCCATCAAGGCGCTCTTCGTTTACAACTCGAATCCGGCGGCGGTCTGTCCCGACCACAATCAGGTCATTCGGGGATTACAGCGTCCCGACCTGTTCACCGTGGTACATGAACAGTTCTTCACCGATACCGTCGATTATGCCGACATCGTTCTTCCTGCGACCACATTCTTCGAGCATAAGGACCTGCAAGCCGCCTACGGACACTACTATCTGCAAGTTTCCGATGCTGCCATCGAGCCGCTCGGGGAATGCCGCTCCAACGTGGAAGTGTTTCGCGCCCTGGCCGGGCGTATGGGGTTTGCAGAGGACTGCTTTCAGGAATCCGTTGACCAGATGATCGATACCTCTTTGCATTCCGACAACCCTTGGCTTCGCGGAATCAGCCGGGAGCGGTTGCAGCGTGAAGGGCATGTCAGGCTTAACTTTGATAATCAGTCTTCAGTTTCCAGTTCTCAGTTCTCGGATTTTCTGCCTTTCGCGCAGGGTAATTTCGGGACAAAGAGTGGCAAAGCCGAGCTTTACAGCGAGGAACTCAAGGCCCAGGGGCTGGATCCGGTGGCGGCCTTTACCCCTCCGGATGAATCACGGCACAGCCCGCAGGCGCGGCAGTTTCCCCTAGAGCTTCTGGCCCGCAAGGCGGACAACTTCCTTAACTCTACTTTTTGCAATCTGCCGGTCACGCAGGAGATGGAAGAGGTGGGTCTATTGGAGATGAGCGGGGCCGATGCCAAGGCCCGTGGAATCATCGACGGCGACGTAGTGCGTGTCTTCAATGGCCGCGGAGACATCCGGCTGCAGGCGCGGGTGGATGGCGCGGTGCAGGCCGGCGTCGTTTCTGCTAAGCTCCATTGGGCCAAGTTGAGTTCGGGAAGCCGCAACATAAACGTACTTACTTCGGAAAAACTTACGGACCTAGGCAACTCCGCCACGTTTTATTCCGTCTTGGTTGAAGTAGAGCTCGTTAAACCGTCTCCCTGAAGCAGGGGACGGTTTGGACGGTCTCCACGGCTCTACCGTATAATTGCCACTTTCCATACTCCCAGGATCCGAGGTAGTAACGATTCTTCGTTTTCATCAGGATAGCCCTGTAGTGACGAAGAGCAGGTCGGGCCATGCGTGGCCTGTTCCGGCTGGGGCATCGCCTTCATCTTCTTCAATCATAAAGATTTGTAAAGTGCGGTGGCCCTGGCTGTGCCTGGTCCTCCTGGTGCTGGGTTCGGCCGGATGGGGCCAGCAGGACCTGATCACCGAGATTGTCATTCACGGGAACCGGCGCATCCCGGCGGAGACCATTCGGGGACGCATCTTCACCCGCCCCGGCGACGTTTATGACGCGGCTGCCCTGGAACGCGACTTTAACTCCTTGTGGAATACGGGATATTTCGAAGACATCCGCTTCGAACGCGAGCAGACTCCCAAGGGTTGGCGCATCCACGTTTACGTCAAGGAGCGTCCTACCATCAGCGAGATCGATTATCTGGGTCTGAACTCGGTTTCGAAGAGTGATGTGCTGGACCGTTTCAAGGAGCGCAAGGTAGGACTCTCGCCCGAAAGCCAATACGATCCGACCAAGGTGAAGAAAGCGGAGGTCACGATCCGGGAATTGCTCTCCGAGCATGGACGGCAGTTTGCCACCGTCCGCACCGAGGTCCGGCCCATTCCTCCCGCCAAGGTCAGCGTCACCTTTGTGGTGAAGGAAGGCCCCAAGGTCAGCGTGGGCAAGATTACGTTTATCGGCAACCACCATGTCAGCTCGAGGGTGCTGCGCGGGGCCATGAAGAACCTGAAGCCGATCGGGATCCCGCACTCGATTTTCCTGGAAAACATTTTTGCCAAGACCTATGACGCCACCAAGCTCGATGAAGACACGGAACGGGTGCGGGCGGAATTCCAGAACCGCGGCTACTTCAAGGTCGTGGTGCAGGATGCCAAGACGGAAATTCACGACACCGGCCATCCGGGATTTCACATCCCCCTGCTGATGAAGGGGGCAGGAAAGTCCGTTGACATCACCATTCCGATCGATGAAGGCGAGCAGTATCGCCTGGGCGAAATCACCTTCAAGGGCAACGAGGAGGTCAAGAACGTCAAGGCGCTGCGCTCGCTCTTTCCCATGAAAGACGGCGATATCTTCTCGCGCGAAAAGGTGGCCAAGGGGCTGGACAATTTGCGCAATGCGTATCGCGAGTTGGGCCACATCAACTTCACTTCGATTCCCAACACCACCTTCGACGAAGATAAGAAGCTGGTCAACCTCTCGATCGATATCGACGAGGGCAAGAAGTTTTATGTCCGCAGAATCGAATTTGCCGGAAATACCACCACCCGCGACAAGGTCATCCGGCGCGAAGTGGCGCTCGAGGAAGGGCAGGTTTACGACGAGCGGTTGTGGAAGCTGAGCCTGCTGCGGCTCAACCAGTTGGGATATTTTGACCAGTTAAAACCCGACGACCCCAACGTCACCGAAACCCACCTGGACGAAAAAAATGGCACCGTTGACCTTACCCTCAAGGTCCATGAGAAAGGCAAGAACGCCATCGGCCTGAACGGCGGAGTGAGCGGCCTGGCCGGCGCCTTCATCGGAATCAACTACAGCACCAACAACTTCCTCGGCCTGGGTGAAACCCTGGCGGTCCAGACCAGTATCGGCAATGCGCAGCGCATTCTCTCGTTCAGTTTTACCGAGCCCTATCTTTTTGATCGTCCCATCCAGGGTGGCTTTTCGGTTTTCACCCAGAAATTCAACTATAACGAGGCCCGGCAGACGGCAATCTTTACCGGCCAGCAGGTGAACCTGCCGTCCGCTTATCTGAACAACCTGCAGAATTACACTCAGTCCAGTACGGGCTTTACCGGGTCATTGAGCTACCAGTTGCACCATTCGTTCAAGCGCATTGGCATAACTTACTCCTTCGACCGCTCCTCCATCGTGGCGCTCAGCAATGCCTCGAAGATATTGTTCACCGACCTGGCCTTTCGCGGGATCAGCGGCCCCAATTCACTGGAAGGCATCATCACCAGCAAGGTCCTGCCCAACTTTTCCTTCAGCACCATCGACAGCCCGATCTCGCCCCATCGTGGAACCAGCGTGTTTCTGGGCGGGGAGATTGCCGGGCTGGGAGGAACCGTGCGCTCGGTGCGCCCGATTGTTCAGTACAAACACTTCAAGCCCATGCAGAAGGGGCGCAACACAATCGGCTTCAACTTCCAGGGTTCTTTCCTCACCGGCTACGGCGGTGTGGTGGCTCCGCCTTTTCAGCGCTTCTACCTGGGCGGCGAAAATGACATTCGCGGGTTTGACATCCTGACCGTCTCTCCGGTCGCGTTTCTTCCCAGCCAGAGCAGCATTGCGCTGCGCAACCCCGACGGCACCGTGGTCCCTAAGGACCCAACCAACCCCCTGCGCGGCAGCTATACCATTCCGGTCCCGACGGAGCGGATTGTGTTTCCGGGCGGAGACGCCAGCCTGGTCACGAACCTGGAATATCGCATCACGATTGCCGGACCGGTGGCTTTGGCGCCTTTCATGGATCTGGGGATGAATCCCATCATCCGGGGCTCGCAGTTACGCATCAACCCCGGGCAACTGGCCGATATCAATAACACTGTGTTCGGCTGTCCCGCGCTCGATATTGCCCTGAACTGCACCGGCGGACATCTTCAGTCTCCTCCGTTTTCCCAGAATCTGCAGGTGGTGAACTCGACCAACTGGAAGCCCAGGATGTCAACGGGGTTGGAACTGCAGGTGTTCCTGCCCATCGTCAATGCCCCGTTCCGGGTTTACTGGGCGTACAACCCGCTGCGCCTGGACAATATCACCCGCGGGCCGGTTCCCATTACTCGCGACATGTTCCCCCCGGGGGCAGCGGGAGATTTTACTTTCGAGCAGGCCTCGCGGAGCCTGGCCCCCCAGTATCAACTACGCGAGCCGCGCAAGACGTTTCGCTTCAGCGTGGCCACTACATTCTGAGGGACAGTCGTCGGTCGTCAGTCTTCAGTCGTCAGAGGTTCTCAGCCGACGACTGACGTCTGGTTTGACCTTGACAGGAGGCTATACCTATAATGGGAGCATCCACGCCCTGATGAAGGCAGCCAACGGGGTGGTCACCACGCCGCTTCAGGTTCGGCGTGAGGCGCTGGGGACTCCGGCCCAGCCTCTTCCGTCGACAGCGAACGGTCGGGTTAGTGCTGAGGCGCGGCCAGCATTGGCTTGTATGAAAAATCTAACCGATTTCCCGGGATAAATTCCAAGGAGTTCAAAATCAACTACATGACAAGCAAGTTCGCGCGATTTCTTATGTCCACTGTGTTCGCCGCATCGGTTGCGGCCCTGGCCCAGACCTCTGCGCTGCCCGCAGCGCCGAGCGCCGCCGCCAGCAATGCCGCTGCCCCCGCTGTCACCAACGCTACCGGAACCCGGGTGGGGACAGTCAATGTCGAGCAGGCCATCTTCGCCACCAACGAAGGCCAGCGTGACTTTGAAGCTTTGACCAAGAAGCTCGAGCCCAAACAAACTGAACTGAAGAACCAGAACGATGAAGTGGAGAGTCTGAAGAAACAGCTCAATGACAAGAGCGCGACCCTGAACGATGAAAGCCGGGGCATGCTGGTCAAGCAGATCGAGCAGAAGCAGAAATCCCTGGAGCGGTCGGTGCAGGACGCGCGCGAAGATGCCCAGAGCCAGCAGAACGACATCGCGCAGCGCATTCTGCAGAAAATGGGTCCGATGCTGGTGAAATATGCCGCGGACAATGGGTTCGGGGTGATCATCGACACTTCGAATCCCTGGCCCAACGGTCCCGTGCTTTGGGCCGGGCCGGCGGTGGACATCACCCGGCCTGTGGTTGAGCTTTACAACGCGCAGTCGGGAGTGCCGGCGCCAACTCCGAGGCCCGCCGCAACCAGACCGTCGGCGCCCACGGCAAGGCCGGCGACCACGGCTCCGGCAGCGCCCAAGCCGCAAGGCACTCAGCCTAAGAAGTAGCCTTGCAACAGTAGTTTTTGGAGAGTCCTTTCTTGCGACACCCGGTGTCGCGAAAAAGTTCCAGCAGGCCGCGTGCAGACGCGGCCTTTTTTCTTTTCCGTATTGCACTCCGAATTGCGTCTGAAAATCCGCGGTCCGGTGTCCTTACTCATAGTCACATCCACACTGAGGAGGACATCATGTTTGCCGATTTCTCTCCTGACTCCGACTGGTCCGCGCATTCTCACCGGGGATGGACAACCCTGATCTCGTTTGCCCTGCAGGCGCTCGCCGTGGGCTGCCTGCTTCTGTTGCCCTTGCTCTACAACGAAGGGCTTCCGAAACTGGCGTTGCTCGCGCCGCTGCTTGCGCCAGCCCCACCGCCGTCGGTGCCGCCAGAGCCGCCGCGCCACAATCCGCCATCCAACGGCCAAAGCAACCTGATGGGAACGAGGCTGGTGGCCCCTCCCGAGATTCCTCGTGAGGTAAGCATGCTCACAGAAACGGTGGCGCCGCCTCCCATGATTGATCCCGGCGCAATCGGCGTGCGCCACGGATTCGGCGATGCTCAGGGCCGCGGAAACGTTTTCGATTCAGTTTCTGGCTTCGGTCAGGTGCTGCCCCCGCCTCCGCCGCCGGTGGTCCGCCACCCTCCGGTCTCGCACATGATGGAGGGGAACCTCATCCACCGTGTCCAGCCGAATTATCCGGTGCTGGCGAGGCAAGCGCGGATCCAGGGCCAAGTTGTGCTGCGGGCCATGATCAGCCGCGAAGGCGCGATTGAAAATCTGCAGGTATTGCGTGGCCATCCCATGCTGGCGCCGGCGGCCGTGGATGCCGTGCGGCAATGGCGATACCGTCCCTATGTGCTCAACGGCGAACCCGTGGAGGTGGAAACTGTGGTGACGGTCAATTTCGTCCTCGGAGGCGGATAGGGGATGGCCGCCGCCGGCCCGGGAGTAGCACAGGCGTAACCTCGTGAGCCGCGTGATGACCGCTATAATCGCCTTACGTGGCTACCGCTGAAATTTTCAAGCGCACGGCGACCCGACCCACCTGGGCCCAGGTGTCGCTCGAGAACCTGCGCTACAACTTCGGCGTTGTACAACGGCACATCGGAGCAGGCATCACCGTCTGCGCGGTGGTCAAAGCCGACGCGTACGGCCACGGGGCCACCGAGTGTGCGAGAGCTCTCGAAGAGGAAGGCGCGCGCTGGCTGGGCGTCACTTCACTCGATGAAGCCATTCCCCTGCGCGATGCCGGCATTCGCACTCGCATCCTTTTGATGACGGGGTTCTGGCGGGGCGAAGAAGAAGAAATCATTCGCCAGCAACTGACGCCCACGATCTGGGAGCCAGGGCAGGTCGAGTTGCTGGAAAAGGCCGCCGCCGGCCTGGGCTTGCCCCGACTCGCTGTGCACCTGAAAGTGGACACTGGCATGGGCCGGCTGGGCGTCGATCCCGAAGATCTGTACCCGGTCTGTTCCGCGTTGAAGTCTTCGCCCCACCTGCTGCTCGAAGGTCTCTCCACTCACCTGGCGTCGTCCGAAGTCCTGGACGCGCCTTCGGTCAATGAGCAGTTGCAAAGGTTCGAGCAGGTGCGGAGCTCTGGTGCGCAACGAGGGCTTCGATCCTCCGCTGATTCACGCCGCCAATACCGGCGCGGTGATTTCACGGCGAGAGTCATGGAACACCATGGTGCGTCCGGGAATCGCGCTGTATGGCTACCACCTGCCATTTGAGCGGGCGGGAAGAGAAGTCAGCGGCGCCAAGCTGCGGCTCGGCGTCAAGCCGGTACTCACCTGGAAGACGCGGATTCTCTCGCTGCGCGACGTGCGCGCCAACCAGGCCCTGGGGTACGGCGGCACCTATGTGACCAAGGCGCCGGCTCGCATCGCGGTGCTTCCTGTCGGCTATGCCGACGGATTGAACCGCGCTCTCTCATCCCGTGGACGCGTGATCGTGCGTGAACATTACGCTCCCATCGTTGGGCGCATCTCGATGGACCTGACCCTGGCGGATGTGACCGGCTTGCCGGGAGTTTCCGTGGGCGATGAAGTCGTCCTGCTCGGCGCTCTGGATGGTTTGAGCGTGGACGCACGCGAGCATGCGGAACTGGCCAGCACGAATGTGTACGAAATTCTTTGTGCGATTTCGAAGCGGGTGCCGCGGAAGTATAGCTAGTCGTGGTCGTTGGCCCTTGGCCAAACCGAAATCCCGTTCTTATCGAGTTCTGTTCTTTACGACCTCTACGTATTTCCTTAGAACGGCATTGATCGAGGTCTGGTAGCCTTTGCCGGTCTTGCGGAAGAAGGCAAGCACGTCAGGATCAAGGCGCAAAGTGATCTGTTTCTTCGGCCCCGGCCACAATATGGCATTTGCAAAGAAGTCGGGCCCCTGCTTTGGAATGTCGGAGTAATCAATGTCCTTGTCCTCGAGGGCATCAATCCGCTTCCAGTCCGTTCTGGAGCGCCTTTTCGTATTGTTCCCGCTCTTCACGATCTGCCTTTCTCAGTGAGATGATGCGGATGGTATCTTGTGGGCGTTCTGCGAACGCTACAAGGGCAACGCGACCGCGAGTCATCCCAATCCCAAGCCATCGCTCCTCACCGTAGTCTTGATCGGTATCCGGTCGAATAAGAAGAGGGCCACGGAACAATTCCTCAGCCTCGGCGAAATCGAACCCGTGTTTTCGAAGGTTGGAACGGTTCTTGGCTTCGTCCCACTCCAGTCTCACCATTGTAACTCCAAATGTAGCTACACACAACGGCTGCAAAACGATCATACGTCTTGCCCTGTCAAAGCGCGGTGACAGCCGTCACCTGTGTGGGTCGGATACTCCATGTCCGACGCCCTTGAGTTTGGTTTGCTTTGTTGTTATGCGACGTCGAGTCCGAGTCAAAGGCGTCGGACAAGAGTGTCCGACCCACACACCCCGATTAACGCTCTCGGCATCGGAACTAATGCCGATTGTTGCTCTTCGCTGCCCTTGCGCTGACCTCAGCGGGGCCCTTTGCTATGCTGATAGCAATGCCTTCCCGCTACGAGCAGTGGATGGTTGACTGGGAAACCCGCCTCACGTCGGTGGACAACAACCGCGTGGTGCGCCCGCTGGAGTGGGGAGTCGAGTGGGCGCGGGATTGGCCCTGCCGCAACGGTTTCGCTCCCGGGCATGTCCCCGGGAAAGCTGATTCGGAAAAATTTCTGCGCGAGTATAACCAGCGCATCGTGGCCTCGAGCGATGAGTTTTATTCTTATACTTCGCCTTCGGATTTTCGCCTCGAGCGCCGCGAGGTCCAGGTCTTCAGCACGCGCCAGGTGCCGGACCCTGAACTGGAAGCGAAAGTGCGCGGCACGCACGCGCATTTCCTGCGCTTTACCTCTCCGGTCCACACGCCCTATCCGGAGAACAATCTGGCGAACGCGCGCTGGTTTCCGGCGCGCGGGCGGCGCGCCGTGGTGCTCCTGCCGCACTGGAATTCCGATGCCCTGGCTTACACCGGGCTCTGCCGCGTGTTGAACCTGATGGGCATCGCGGTGCTGCGCCTGAGCATGCCGTATCACGACATCCGCATGCCCGCGGACACGCGCCGCGCCGACTACGCGGTTTCCGCCAACATCGGGCGCACCCTCGACGCCTGCCGCCAGGCGGTGGTGGATGTGCGCTGCTGTCTGGACTGGCTGGAGCAGAAGGGATACAGCCGCCTGGGCATCCTGGGCACCAGCCTGGGGTCCTGTTATTCATTTCTTGCCGCCGCGCATGATCCCCGCATTCGCGTGGCCGCCTTCAATCACGCTTCCACCAATGTCGCCGACGTGGTCTGGCACGGGCAATCCACGCGTCACATCCGTCAGGGCCTCGAAGCGCAAATCGATCTCGACCGCTTGCGTGCATTGTGGAGAGGCATCAGTCCGATTTCCTATTTCGAGCAGTTTGCCCGCTGGCCTAAAAAATCGCTCATCATTTATGCGAAATACGATATGACATTTTTGCCCGGGCTTTCCCGCGATGCAGTAGCGGAGTTCGAACGTTACGGCCTCGACCATAAAGTCGTGGTCCTACCCTGCGGCCACTACACCACCGGTGAAACGCCCTACAAATACATGGATGGTTGGCAGTTGGTTTCGTTTTTGCGGACAGCGTTTGAGAGTGTGTGAGCTGTTGTCATCCTGAGCGGAGTCGAAGGACTCCTATGAGCTCATCACGGCTCGCTTGTTGATACGATTTTGGGCAATCTACTGAGGGAATCTCGGCGACCTCCGTAACAATAGGGGTCCTTCGACTTCGTGATTGCTTCGCGAAGCGAAGCAATCACTACGCTCAGGATGACAACGCGGCTTGCTCTCGGCGTTCATTGCTCTTGCTGTGTCTGTGGCTAACAGCCATGAGCGAAAGACTTATCGCTAAGCTAGAATGGCTGGAGTAGCCAGAAGCTAGTAGCCAGGAGCCAGAAGCTCAAGAGCAAATCATGAAAACTGACCGCATGTCCCTCCCGCTCAACGAAGCCGATCCTCAGATCGCCGCTGCCATCGATAACGAAGTTCGCCGCCAGCATGAAGGTCTGGAGCTGATTGCTTCCGAGAATTTTGTCAGCGAGGCCGTGCTTGAGGCCATGGGCTCGGTGTTCACCAACAAGTACGCCGAGGGTTATCCCGGCAAGCGCTACTACGGCGGCTGCGAGTTTGCCGACGTGGTGGAAGAGTTGGCGCGGGAGCGGGCCAAAAAACTTTTTGGAGCTGAACACGCCAACGTGCAGCCTCACGCCGGGTCCCAGGCCAACATGGAAGCCTACGCCGCGGTGCTGCAGCCCGGCGATACCATCCTCGGACTCAACCTGGCCCACGGCGGACATCTGACGCACGGCCATCATCTGAATTTTTCCGGCAAGACCTATCGCATCGTTCCTTATGGCGTGACCAAAGAAACCGAGACCATCGATTACGACGACCTGGAAAAGCTGGCGGAAAAAGAGCGGCCGAAGCTGATCATCGGCGGGGGCAGCGCCTATCCCCGCATCATCGATTTTGCGCGCATGCGGCAGATTGCCGACAAAGTGGGCGCACTTTACCTGGTGGACATGGCGCATTTCGCCGGACTGGTTGCGGGAGGCGTGCATCCCTCGCCAGTGCCCCATGCGCATATCGTCACCACCACCACGCACAAGACCTTGCGCGGACCTCGCGCCGGCATGATCCTGAGCAAGCAGGAATTCGCCGCTGCCATCGATAAAGTTGTTTTTCCTGGAATGCAGGGCGGCCCGCTGGTCCATATCATCGCGGCCAAGGCAGTCAGTTTCCTGGAAGCGATGCAGCCTGAATTCCGGGAATACGCGCGTCAGATCGTGGCCAACGCGAAAGTGCTGGCCGAAACCCTTGCGGCGGAGGGCTTCCGTATAATTTCCGGCGGCACCGACACTCACCTCATGCTGGTCGATGTGTTTTCTAAAGGGATACTCGGCAGCGAGGCGGAGAAGGCCCTTGGCGAGGCCGCCATCACGGTCAACAAGAACGCCATCCCCTTCGACGCCAATCCACCCATGAAGCCGAGCGGCATTCGCATCGGCACCCCGGCCCTGACCACTCGCGGCATGAAGGAAGACGAGATGAAGCAAGTGGGGCGCTGGATTTCGGAAGCCCTGCATCACCGGACAGAGGCCCCGGTGCTGAGCAAGATCCGCAACCAGGTGTTGAGTCTGGCCGAGGCCTTCCCGCTGTATCCCGAGCGGCGCGCAAAAGCCCAGGTCGAAGTTCGGGCGTAGCGTAAATGAAGGTCGGGCGTCCCGCCCGTCCCGGATCAAACTTATCAATAGCGCTTCTATCCTGACGGGCGGGGACGCCCGTCCTCCATTTGCTGGCCGAAGTTTGTTCTGTGTGGTTAAATCTCCCCGTGAGAGTCGCGATCGATATTCGGCGCATGACTGAATTCGGCGTGGGCACTTACACGCGCAATATTGTCCGGGCTCTGGGGCGACTGGACAGCGAGAGCAAATATTTCCTGATCGGCCCGCCGGAGAAAGTGGCGGAGATCGGCCCGCTGCCGCCCAATTTTGACACCGTTCCCCTGCTGGGGAACGACGCTACCATCAAAAACTATTTTGACTACCGCGCCATCCTCAAGCGCCTGCATTGCGACCTGGTGCATATTCCGCACCTGTTCTGGCTGCCGCGAAACCTGCCCTGTCCTTACGTGATGACCGTCCACGATGTGCTTGATCACATGTACCGCGCCCGCGATCAATCCGGACTGAAGCGCTCGTTGCATTTCTATCTGACCCATCGGGCGCTGAAAGGAGCGGCGCGAATTTTCGCCGTCTCCAATTTCACCAAAAGCGAAGTGGAGAAGCTGTTCGCTATTCCCGCCGCCCGCACGGAAGTGGTGTACAACGCGATTGACGAACGCTTCCTTCGGGGTCACGCCAGCGATGCCGACCGGCAGTTGCTGGCGGAACGCTATCTGGTTAACCATCCGTTTCTGCTTTACACCGGCAGGATCAGCCCGCACAAGAACGTGGTCCGGATCATCGAGGCCTTTTCCGCGCTGAAGGCGGAACTGGAGAAGGAAGCGCTGTTTCCCGGGTTGAAGTTGATCATCATCGGGGACGAACTGTCCAAGCACCCTGACTTGCGCCGCACCGTGGTTCGCAGCCGCATGCAGAACGACGTGCGCTTCATGGGATTCGTGCCCATCGAAGTGCTGCGCATCTTTTACGATGCGGCGAAAATCTTCGTGTTCCCGTCGCTCTACGAGGGATTTGGACTGCCGCCGCTGGAGGCCATGGCGCACGGTACGCCGGTGGTGACTTCGAATACCTCGTCGCTACCCGAGGTGGTGGGCAACGCCGCCGTGCTGGTGAATCCGGAAAATGTTTTTGAGATCATGCGCGCGCTACACCGGGTGCTGGTGGACCAGGCGCTGCGCGACAAACTCAAGGCGCGGGGTTACGAGCAGGCCAAGCGGTTTTCCTGGGAGGCAGCCGCCCGCCAGATTCTCCGCGCGTATCACGAAGTGTCGGACAAAAGGCCGGCGACGCCTCCGCTGGCGAACGAACGGGAAGCCATCTCCCGCGCGGCCAACCCCTAGCCGCGCTCAGGCATTCTTGAGCAGCGGCTGTCCCGGAGAGTTAAATTCCAGGCGATGCAGTTTAGCGGCGATGCGGGTGCGGTCGGCTTCCGTGGAAGCGGCGGCGTGGCGTTTTCTCAGCTTGGCAACTTTTTCGTTGCGGGTGCGGCGGCGCCGGATTTCAGGCCGGCGGCTGGGTGCGGACATAAGTGCTCCTCATCTCTGAATCGATAACCAGTCTATATCATCCGCCGTTCCGGGGCTGGTTAACCCGACCGGGTTTCGGAGAACGTCAACGGCAAAGAGCTTGAACCACCAAGGACACGAAGGTCCACGAAGGAAAGCCCTGCCACTAAATCCTTCGTGATACTTCGTGTCCTTCGTGGTTTATGCCTTCTGCGGATGGTACGGCGAAACTGAGGCTACCCCGAAGAACGGAACCGGCGGATGAGCAAAGTGTGCCGGTCCGAGCGGTAAAAGCCGAGCACATAGATGGTCGCTTTTCCCTTGGTCGAATAGATGACCTGACGAATGCGCAGCAGGGGAGCGCCGCGCGGGACAGCGCAAAGTTCCGCAGTCCTCGCGTCTGCGGCGGTGGCATCTACTTCTTCGTCGGCGTGGGCAAGTTCGATTCCGTAATCGTGTTCGAGAGTCGAGAACAGGGAATTGCGTCCCAGCCCGGCGGACACCAGGCCGCCAAAATCTTCGCCTGACAGGTAACAGGCCTCCAGGGCGAAAGGTTCGTTGGCTGCCTGGCGCAAGCGCTCCACCTTGACCAGCGGGCTGTTGGGGGGGAGGGAAAGACGGGCCGCAATTTCCGGCTCTTTTTCGATCAACTTGATGCACAGAAGACGCGAGCAAGCCACCAGGCCGCGGCTGGCCATCTGCTCGGTGTAACTCATCAGCTTGTTGAAATGGATCTTGGGAGGCGCCACGAAAGTTCCGGCGCCGCGCCGCCTTTCCACGATGCCTTCGCGCTCCAGCGAAGTCAGGGCGTGGCGGGCCGTCATCAGGCTTACCTGATGGATCCTGGCCAGCTCCCGTTCAGAATCCACCACATCGCCCGGCTTCAGCTGCCCGGTCTCGATGCGTTTCCAGATCACGCCGCGGATTCTTTTATAAGCCGGGGTCCCGTTTCGGCCGTTCTGTGCCATGAATAATTCTGACCTCGTGAAACAAAATTTGAACACTCAACAGTTGTGATTACGGTTGGCTGGCGCTGCATCGGTAAGATGCAGAAAAGCAGTTTACGCATCCTCCCATTCATTAGTTCCGCACATTAACCGGCTCTCCGTTGTGACTGCGGCACCGGCCCGGGAAGCGCGGCGGCCAGAGCCTGATAAGCGGCCCCCCAGATGGGCGCATCCTCATTCAGGACCACATAAATAGGAATACGCGCCAGCACCGGCGAGAGCAGGGTCTTGTCGCAGAAGGCGCGGAAAAATGTACCATCCTTCAGCTTGGGCAAAATCTTGGGCGCGATTCCGCCCGCCACATAAACCCCACCGAAAGCCAGGGCACGCACCGCCAGGTTTCCCGCCTCGGCGCCGTAGGCCTCGGTCCACAGATCCATGGTCGCGACACAAACTTTGCACGTGCCCGCGCACGCATTCTCGGTGATCTCGCGAGCGCCGTCACCGTCACTGTCAAACGAAGGATGGCGAACGGCGGGATCAAGGAATTCGTGGATGGCCCGGATGCCCCGTCCCGAGATTACATCTTCGCAGCAGACGTGCGGAAGACATTGTTTCAGGTGGACCAGAAGCTGGATCTCACGCTCAGTGCGCGGCGCAAAACTGGCCAACCCTCCCTCGGAAGGGAACATGCGGTACTGGCGGCCGTCCCAGAAAAGAAAGGTTTCGCCGAGTCCGGTGCCCACAGCCATTACGGCCCGGGTGCCGTTGGGCTGGGCGACCCCCTGGTTGAGGACGGCCAGATCTTCCGCGGGTAATTTGTCCAGGCTCCAGGCAGTGGCGACAACGTCATTCAGCAGTACGACGTGCTGCAGGTTCACATCCAACTGGCGGGAGAGCACCCCGGCGTCCAGGTCCCAGGGCAAATTGTTGGCATGGAGACGGCCCTCAACCACGGCGCCGGCGACCCCGAAGCCCACTCCCTTAACTCGCTCGGCCGCGATGTCACCGGCCTGTTCCGCTGCTTGAATGCGGAATTGTTCGAGCAGATTTTCGAAGCGCGAGAAGTCGCGGGTAGCGTAGCGGCACTGGAAAACTGGCTCCAAAGCGCATGTTCCAGTCTCCCGGAACAGGGCCAGGTTGCATTTAGTGCCGCCAATGTCGCCCGCCAGAATCATGGTAAAGACCAATCCGAAGAATTACCGGCCCCTAGACCGCCCCCGCGCGGGGGCATTATAGCGCGAATTGCTATAGAGCTGAACTTATTGTAAATCGTGCAGACACCGCCGGGCCCGGGACGATTCGTCGCCAGAACAAAACCAGGCAGGACCTGCGCCCGAGCCATTCTTAACCGGTCAGGTGGGGACGGCGTGCACCGTGATCGCGGGGCGAGTCCGGTAAAACTGTGATCGCCCGCATCAATTGCTTCGATTATCAGCCAAAGCCCACTAATCCGACCTGTGCGCCATTCCCGACCTTCGTGCGGTGTAGCGTCTGAGGCCCTCGGGGCCGCCGCCGGGCGGGGTGCTTCCGTTTTCCCGACGGGGGTCAGCAAAATAAAAGTTCCGGGCGGGTCACTTTTTTCTTGACGGTCATCATCGCTCTGCTATATAGCATGTGCTCAATATGGAGTGCCAGATTGCGCCGGCACTCCAATGAGGTGTCTTCCAGGAGGTTTGTGATGCGACGATCGATGAAGGTGGGGTTTGTCGTTCTGCTGCTGGTCGGAGTCCTCGGCGTTCTGCAGCCGGCGTGGAGCCAGGAAGTGACCGCGTCCATCGTGGGAACGGTAACGGACCCGAGCGGAGCGCCGCTTAAGGATGCCGACGTTACGGCGACGGATACCGAGCGCGGAACCGTATTGAGCACCAAGACGAACGACGCCGGCGCGTACAACATCCCCCGGGTCCCGGTCGGAAGTTACACGGTGAAAATTTCGGCGCCGGGATTTCAGACGGCCGTGCACTCCGGCATCGTCCTGGTGCTGAACCAGACGGCGCGCATCGACATGCAGATGAAACTCGGACAGGTCAGCGAAACGGTGGAAGTCACCGGTTCCGCGCCCATCCTGCAGACGGACCGGACCGAAGTCGGCACCATCATCGATTCCACGACGAACGACACTCTGCCCCTGGCCACGCGCAATTACGTTCAGCTGACGCTGCTGGCGCCGGGTGCCGTAACACCCAGTCCGATCGAGCTTTAACAACGGCGACAACACCGCCAGCGGCGGCCGGCCATACATCAATGGCAACCGCGAACAAGCCAACAACTTTATCCTCGACGGCATGGACAACAACCAGGTGTCGGACAACCTGCTGGGTTACACGCCAGCGCCCGATGCCATTCAGGAATTCAACCTGATTACCAGAACGCCTCGGCGGAATTCGGAAACTTCCAGGGCGGGATCGTCAGCACGACCATCAAGTCCGGCACCAACAGTTTCACGGCGATCTTTGGGAGTTTTTCCGCAACGACAAGCTCAACTCGAACTCGTGGGAGAACAGTTTCAACGGAGCCCAGCAGACCCCGCTGCGCTGGAATATGTTCGGCGGTACCGTCGGCGGTCCGATCGTAAAGAACAAACTGTTCTTCTTTTTCGACTACCAGGGACAGCGCTTTGATCACCCATCGGCGACGCAGCAGTTTAACGTGTTCACTGCAGCGGAACGCACTGGCAACTTTGGGGATATCTGCACTACGGGCTTTGCAGCCGGTATTTGCACCGACTGTCGAGTCAACAATTGCATGATCCCTCCGAACGGGAACGCATCCCCTTCCGCAATAATGTCATCACTGAACCCATCGACCCAGTGGCGCAAGCTTTGTTCAGTCCTCCCTCTATCCGGCAGCGACCGGCGTAGGAAGGCAGAACAACGCGAGCTACACGCAAAACTCTCTGTTCAACAGCGACCAATTCGATATCAAAGTCGACTTTAACGCCACCAACAACGACCATATGTTCGGGCGGTATTCGCATGCCAAACAGCACAACCCCACGATCAATTCTTTTGCCCTGATTGGCACCGGCTTCTCCGACGCTCCGATCGATAACTATGTGGGGGACTGGAGCCACACTTTCAGTTCGACCCTTCTGAACGATCTGCGCCTCGGCGTCAACCACGTCAAACTGCACAACGGCACCCAGTTCGACACATCGGTAGGAAATCTTGGCACTCAGCTAGGTATCGGAAATGGGAACGCGGTGGACCGGCGTTGCTCGAACTGGGTTCAATGCTGGAAATCCCAGTGCCCGGCCAACAGATTCTGACCAGTATCGGCAATAACGGAGTGCAGCAAAGATTTCATGACGCCGTCATTCAGGCTTCTGATGCGGTCGTGATGACTCACGACCGCCATGTGCTCCACACGGGGTTTGAATTCCGACGGCTTCGCATCAATACCTTCTACACCGGCAACAGCGGCGCGTTGGGAAACATCTTCTTCAATGGTGCGTTCACCTCATCCGACCCGGCGCATACCCTGGCAACGGCGGGTATGGCGGTGCCGATTTCTACCTGGGGCTGCCCTTTCCTATGGCCAAGGCATCAGCGGCGGAGAGTGGGGACAGCGGGCCAACATTTGTGCAGGGTATGTTCAGGACGACTGGCGAGTGACTCAAAACCTGACGTTCAATCTGGGCGTGCGCTATGAGGCCCACACTCCATGGATCGAGGCGCACGACCTGCAAACTAATTTCGATCTCTTTACCGGACAGTTGATCGCTCCCAATTGTTCCAAGGTGACACCCTCCTGGGAACGGCCCCGGTAACTTGCAAAGAAGTCAGCAACCGGGGACTATATAACGGCACTTACGGCGGAAAAGACTTTCCAGCCGCGCATCGGCTTTGCTTGGGCGCCGGCCAGTCTGGGTGGAAAGACGGTAGTGCGCAGCGCCTTCACCATCTCTTCCTACCTGGAAGGCACTGGCACGAACCTGCGTCTCCCCATCAACCCGCCGTTTACTCCGGCGGAAACCTTCGTGACCTATAACGGCCTGGCCTTCCCCACAACCACGACCGATCAGGGGCTGGTTCCGGTTGGCGCAGCTTCTGACCCGTTTGCTAAGGCCACGCTTCGTGTTTGGGATCCCAATGTTCAGCCAGCTCTCACCCAGCAGTGGAACCTGACCATCCAACAACAGTTGGGCAACACCTCAACCTTCCAGATAGGATATGTAGGACAGCATGGAACCCATCTGATGGTGCCCATGCCATACCTGCAGCGGCAGTTCGGCACCAACTGCCCGGTGGGAACTCCGCCTGTAGACCAGCCCTGCCCGAGCCTCTTCTTCTCTGGGAATCCGGCACTGCAATCGGACATCTCCCAGATCTCAGGTACGGCTTCGGTAGGTGAAATGAAATACAACGCCCTGCAGGCCGTATTTCAGAAACGCTACTCGGAGGGCTTGAACTTCCAGGTGGCGTACACCTACTCTAAGTGTATGACGGACAACAGTGGGTACTATGGTAGCTGGGGCTCGACCTCCACTACGCCGGCCAATCCTTACTACCAGAATCTGTACGACCCGAAAGCTGATTACGCAGCCTGCTTTTTCGACGTAACGCATAATCTGAGTAGCTACGTGGTGTACGAGATCCCTTTCGGCCGCGGCAAGCGCTTCGGGCATGATCGTCGGGCGGAGTTGCTAACGCGATTGCTGGCGGCTGGTCAGTCGCTCCTATCATCTCCTTGCACACCGGCTTTCCGCTGGCCCTGTACAACTTCACTAACGACCCGTCGGACACCAACTCGCGAGGTTGCCCGTCCGAATTGTGGAGTCGGGCGCAGGCAAAACCCTGGGACGGCAAGATGCGACCGATCCCAGTACCGGCGCTTACCTCGGATACCAATGGTTCGATCCAAGCCCGTACAGCCTGCCCACTAGCGCCGAGGGTTTCGGCAACTGCCCGGCTCAGGGACCAGTTCGCGGACCAGGTTATGCAAACGTGGACCTGAGCTTGCAAAAGAACTTCGTCATCACCGAGAGGTTCAGGTTGCAGTTCCGCTCAGACTTCCTCAACGCCTTTAATCGGGTAAACCTGAATGCACCCTCAACCTCGTTTGGCGGCAACATGGGACTGATTAATACTTCGCAATCGCCGCGGATATTCAATTTGCCCTGAAGCTCTACTATTGACCGCTGTATGATTGTGGGCAGGCGTCCAAGACGCCTGCCCTATTTTTTATGCCCAGACCCTTTCCTACGCTTGTCATTTTTGCCCTTCTTTCGGTTGTTTTCGTTGGAGGACTTGCCGCTCAAACCTCAAGAACCCAACCTGCAGGCGCCCTCTCTTCCGCACAGCAGGGGCTGAAGCTGGCCAATGACGGCCATTGCGACCGAGCCATCCCCATCTTGCGGAAGGCCAAAGGCCAGCCTGGGGACAAAGATATCAAGCGCCAGGTGGGGTTTAACTGGCGTGCGCTGTGCTATGTCGGAGAACCAGCCGGACGCGGCGGTGGATTTTCTGCGCTTCCTGAACCGTGAGTTCCCGCGCGACCCCGATGTGCTCTACGTGTCGGTGCACACATATTCCGATCTCTCCACTTCGGCGGCACAGGAATTAGCGACAACCGCACCCAATTCTTACCAAGCCCATCAACTCAATGCGGAGTCACTCGAGTTACAAGGCAAGTGGGACCAGGCAGCGGGCGAGTATCAGCACATCCTGAAACAGAATCCGCGAGCCCCAGGCATCCATTTCCGCTGGCCCGGCTGCTGCTTTCCAGGCCGAATCCAAGCCCCACCGTTGCGGAAGATGCAAAGCGCGAACTGCAGCAGGAGATCGAGATTGATCCTACGAATGCGGGGGCGGAGTACGTGCTCGGCGAACTGGCGCGGCAGGACAGCCAGTGGCCCGAAGCCATCGCGCACTTTACCCGCGCCACCAAGCTGGACGCCACTTTCGGCGATGCCTACCTGGGGTTGGGCGTGTCCCTGATCTCGTCCAAACAATTTTCGGAGGCGGTGGCGCCGCTCGAGACAGCGGTCAGGCTGCAGCCGAGGAATCCGGCGGCGCACTACAATCTGGCCATGGCCTACAATCGCTCGGGACGCAAGCAGGACGCGGACAGGGAATTTGCCATCCATCGCCAGATGACGGAGAAGAGCGGCGCTCAGCCCGGTCCGCCGGCGGGAACTCAGCCGGAAAATTCCAACTAGGGCCCGGGCCTCTTGCTGTTTCCATACCCGTGTCATCCCGAGCGCGGCTCGAGCCGCGCAGCGGTGAGAGCAAGTCGAGGGACCCCTACCTGACCGGGGAACTTTCCGCTCCTGGCGCGGACGACTTATCAGTTCAATAGGGGTCCTTCGACTGCGCGACTGCTTCGCGATGCGAAGCAGTCACTCCGCTCAGGATGACAGCGGGAAGTTTTTCTGACGGTACAATGGTTGTCGAGAACAATCGCTGAATTGAACAATCTGATCTCACGGCAAAACAAGGGGTTCCGGTTTCTCTCCCGGCGGGAACTGCTTCGGGGACTGGCGGGCGGCATCGCGTTCAGCGGATTGGCGCGGTTTGGGGGCGCCCTGCCCGACCCGGTTTATCCCTTTGAAGAGGTCCCTCCTTCCGTTAGCGGTATCACCTGGGCGCATGTGAACGGGAAGTCTCCCGAACGATTCCTGCCGGAGACCACTGGCGCGGGATGCGCCTTTCTCGATTACGACAACGATGGGTGGATGGACATCTACCTGGTCAACAGCGGCAAGTGCGACTTTTTCACTCCTGATTCGCCGCTGCGCAACGCGCTCTATCGCAACAATCGTGATGGTACTTTTACCGATGTCACCGCGAAAGCCGGAGTGGCCGGCGGCGGATACGGTCAGGGCGTGGCGGTTGGCGACTACGATGGCGACGGCTTTCCCGACATGTATGTTACGCAGTACGGCCGCAGCATTCTCTATCACAACAATGGCGATGGCACCTTCACCGATGTGACCGAGAAGGCCGGCGTGGCCGCGCCGGGATGGGCTTCCAGCGCGGTGTGGTTCGACTACGACAACGATGGGCGGCTGGACCTGTTCGTCTGCCAGTTTGTGGAGTTCTCCAAGGCGCTGAACAAGACTTGCGGGCCGGGCGAAGAAGGCAAGCATGGGTATTGCATTCCGCGTCTCTACAATCCAATGCCGAGCTGGCTGTTTCACAACAACGGCGACGGTACATTTACTGACGTGAGCCGGGTCTCAGGCATTGCCAAGTATCCGGGCAAGGCCTGGGGCGCGGTGGCCACCGATCTCAATAACGACGGCCGGATGGACCTGTTTGTGGCCAATGACACCGTGGCCAACTTTCTCTTCATGAACCGCGGAGGAGGGAAGTTTGAAGAGATCGGCACTCCGGCCGGAGTGGCCTTCAGCGCCGATGGTCGGGCGCGTTCCGGCATGGGCGTGGACTCCGCCGACTACGATCAGGATGGCTGGATGGACCTGTTCGTGGCCAATATCGACCGCGAAATTTACTCCATCTATCAGAACAATCACGACGAAACTTTTGACGACAAGGCGCGGGAGACCGGAGTCGGCATGGCCACCCGGCTGATGAGCGGCTGGGGGCTGAAATTCTTCGACTACGACAATGACGGCAACCTCGATCTGTTTCTGGCGAACGGCAATCCCGATGATCTGATCGAGGGCCTGCATCCCGGAGTCACATATAAAGAGCCTCCCATTCTCCTGCACAACACCGGGCGGGGATTCGAAAACGTCAGCGCACAGAGCGGGCCGATATTTTCCACCCAGATTTCGGCGCGGGGCATGGCTATCGGGGACTTCGACAACGATGGCGCGGTGGACGTCCTCATCGCGGTGAATGGTGGAGCGCCGATTCTGTTGCGCAATCAGGCCGCGAAACAGAGCCACTGGCTGGGGGTTCGGCTGATCGGAAAGAAGTCGAACCCGGACGCGATTGGGGCGCGAATCTCCTATCAGGCGGGCGATCTGAAACGCAGTCACATGAAAGTCGGCGGGGGCAGCTACCTGTCGTCGCATGATCCCCGCATGGTGCTGGGGCTTGGAGCGCGCAGGAAAATTGACTGGCTGGAAGTGAAATGGCCGTTGCCTGGCGGTGCGGTGGAGCGGTTTACCGATCTTCCCCTTCATCGGTACATCACTATTGTGGAAGGGGCGGGAAAGTGGAAGTGACGCTGTGCTCAACGCCGAAAACCGTTAACCACCAAGGACACGAAGGTACACGAAGGAAATCCTTGAACCAGCCTTCGTGATACTTCGTGTCCTTCGTGGTTCACGAATTGTTTCAAACTGTTAACACTCCGGCCTCACCCAACTCTACTTGATCTTCACGAATTTAATGCAGACTGGCGACGTCACCGGCAAAGCTTCGCCTGTGGGAGTCAAGTGCCCGGTTTGCTGATCGACCTTGAAGACGACGATGTTGTTGCTGGCCTGGTTGGCCGCCAGCAGGTAGCCGCCGCCGGGGGCGATTTCAAAGTTGCGCGGCGTCTTGCCTCCGGTGGGGACGTTTTCCAGCAATTTAGGTGCGCCGGTTGCCGGATCGAGGGCGAAGATAGCAATGCTGTCGTGCCCGCGGTTCGATCCATAAAGAAATTTTCCGGCGGCGTCCACCTTGATTTCCGCGGTGTCGTTCTGTCCCTGGAAGCCCTCCGGCAGGGTTGAGACTGCAGTCAGGCGCTTCAGGCCTCCGTCGGCGGCGTCGTAGGAAAATTCCGTCACCGTGGAACCCAGTTCGGCGATCACATAGACGAACTTGTTGCTGGGATGGATAACGAAGTGCCTAGGCCCCGCTCCCGGAGCGACCTCGGCGAAGGGTGGATCGTTCGCCGCCAGCGTGCCTTTGGCCGCGTCGAAATGGTAAACCAGGACCTGGTCAAGCCCCAGATCGGTGTTCAGCGCAAAGCGATTGTCGCGGGACACGTCAATCTGGTGGGCGTGCGGCCCTTCCTGGTGCTCAGGATTGGGTCCGTGTCCGGTGTGCTGGTCCACTGCCGAAGCTTCGCCCAGCTTGCCGTCCTTGAGTACCGGAAAGACGGCTACGCTGCCGCTATCGTAATTGGCCACAAGGACGTATTTTCCGGTCTGGTCGAGCGACACATAGCAAGGCCCGGCGCCGTGCGAGGGAACTTCGTTCAGGAAAGTCAGCTTGCCTGATTTTCGATCGATGGCAAACGCACTGACCGCGCCGGTCTTCTTTCCCTGATAATCCGAGACCTCGTTGACCGCATACAGAAATCGCCGGGTCGGATCGATTGCCAGGAAGGATGGGTTGACGGTTTCCGCCACCAGCCCGATCGGCGTCGCCTGACCGGTGGCGGCGTCGAAGCGGTAAGCATAAATACCCTTGCTCTCAGGGCCGGTGTACGTGCCCACATACATAAGGTAGGAACTCTTCGATGTGCCTGTCCGCGCCTGGCTGGTGGAAGGTACGAGCAGCAGCAGAAAGAACAGAGCAATGGAGAACGCAAAACTACGGCGCGTGATTTTCATTTCACCTCGGCTTTATGATCAGTGGGTTTTCCGCTTGCCAGATGTACCCGGCCTGCGATTCGCAGCGAGGGAACCACAAATTCCGTGAACGCCCCACGCTGGGTTGGAGTAAGAGACTGGCAGCAAGCCCGCCCGGGAGTCTCATAACGAATGGAAGAAAACGATCCCTTGATTCGCACCTGGACTGAAATCGGCTCCTCGGCGTAGTTCACCAGTTCGATAAGTTTTTCGCCGCCCCGCGACTGGTACGAAACTGCAACCACGGTCAGGGCGTTCCACAGGCTCAGGGCCAGCGTGCCCTGATTTTTATCCAGCAGGCGGCGTATGTCCTGGGCAAAGGTTTCGGGGTCGATCACCTGTCCCTGGAGTTCGATGATACGGCCTGCGCCGGTGGCGTAGGCGATGGAATGCTCGCCTGCCGGGCTCGCCTGGCCGGATTGCCAGGGATAGGGGCCGTGCGCGTCCACCACCACGACCACGCCGCCTTTGGAAGCGAAATCCGCGAGCAACTTCATCGCGGGCCCGTCCATGGCGGCAAAGACCACGAGCAAGCCGAAATGATCGAGAGTCGGCGGCTTCAGGTCAGAAGCTTTCAGGACGGCGAACGGAATGTTGTGGCGCGCCAGCAGGTTAATAGGTTCGAAGGATTTCTGATAGGAATCGGTGATCACGCCGACGTTGGCATCCGGTTTACCTGCGTTCCTTTCCCCTCGCGAAACAAAGGCCAGGTAGCGTTTGATCCGGCTTAGGACGGCCACGGCAGCGGGCTTGTTGTGCGCGAGGGCATCCTGCAGCCTGGGATCGAGGTCCAGGATAAGGTTGGCGTGAAACGCCCCCGCCTCGGCCACTGCCAACGCATAGTCGGCGGGCGCGGGGCCACTTTCCTGCTGCTGGGGATCCGATAAGTCCCACTGGAACTCATAAAGGGGAGTCTGGGCCGGGTGGAACGCCTGGTCGAGCCTGATCAGGGCGAGATTGGTATCGACCCAGGGCTGGGCGGTAGGGCTGGTCACCTGGAGGATGCCGTTTCTCTTAATGACCATTTGCCCCTTCATCTGCGGCTGCTTTGCCTTGGGGTTAAGCAGCAGCACAGGAAGCCTGGGATAGGCCGATCGCAGTTGAGCGAGCGCGTCGTCAATCTGCGCCGGCTGCGAATCAGCCGGATTGAGAACGATGCCCGCCACGCCACTCTTTGCCAGGCTGGGGTCTATACCGGCTGCCTTGGAGGCCGGGACCTCGGCATAGACGCGGTAGCCCTGCCTGCGGGCAGTGCTGATGAGCGCGGCATCATCCCAGGAGACCACCAGATCGCTGACGCCCATTGTCGCGGGTGCGGGGGGCGAAGGCTGGCTCCAGCGCAACAGAACCCTGCCCCAGGCGGGCGTCGCCGCCAGCAGGCAAATCAGGGTCAGAATTCGGGCTCGCATCAACGTGAAATTTGCGGGTGCCATCATCGCAGACCGCCGGAGTCAGTCTGAGCGCTGGTGGCTGGGTGCGGTGCGCTGCCGTTGATCAGAATCCGAGGGCCGCTGGACGCCAGCTCCGACTTGCCGTCCGGGGAGACCCAGAGCGCCGCCACGCCCGCCATGGTCTTGACCAGTTCTTTACCCTGTTCGGGGCCCACCAGTAATAACGTTGTCGAAAGCGCGTCGGAGGCCGTCCCGGTCCTGGCTACCACGCTGACGGCGAAAGGCGTTCTTTCCGGCACTCCACTGGCTGGGTCGATGATGTGGCCTGCCTGCCCCGGCGACAGAAGGCTTGCCGGGGTCTGCTCCGAGGTGGAAACGCTGCTGTCGGAGAGCATGACCACAGGGTCCACCTGGCTCGAAGGATCTTTCAGATGCACCAGCCAACCGGCTTGTCCGGGAGGAGCGCCCATCGCGACCAATGTGCTCCCTCCCGCATCGAGCAGGGCGCGCCAGATACCGTGCGCGCGCAAAACCTCAGCCGCCCGGTCCAGGGCATAACCCTTGCCGATGGCGCCCAAATCGATCTGGGCACAGGGCGAGTGGAACTGAACCCGGTCGGGGGGAAGCAGTTCGACTTTCTGATAGCCCACGCAGGCCCTCACCTTCGCTTCTTCTGCGGACGAAGGCGGCTGTCCGCCACGGAGAGCGGCTTTCCATAAATTGACCAGCGGGCCCACGGTGACGTCGAACTTTCCTCCCGAGAGGCGGGAATACTGCAGCGCTTCGCCGATTACGCGGTACAAATCAGGAGGAACTCGCTGCGGGCGGGAGTGCGAGGAATGGTTCAAGCGGCTGAGAGCGCTCTCGGGTTTGTAGTCGCTCATCACCTCATCGAGCCGGACGACTTCCTGCAGGGCCTGGTCAATGGCATCGGACGCCTGCGCTGCCGATTCACCATAGGCCACAATCTCGAAGACGGTGCCCATGATGTACTTTTTCTGGTGAACAAAAGGAACCTGAGGCGAGGCTTCAGGTGACGCCTGGGCTGAAGCCAGGACCACGGATGCGCAGAGCAATACGGCGGCGAGCGGCTTATTCCAGCGCATAGACCTCACCGTCGTTGGTCGCTACGTAGATGGCGTCCCCGGTCAGCACCGGGGCGGACTGGACCGACCCTCCCAGTCCGGCTCGCCAGGCCACACTTCCGTTTGCGATGTCGAACGCCTGGGTTCCTCCCGCCTGAATGCACACCAGGCCGCTGGCGATGACCGGAGGCGCGGTGACGACATCGCTGGCCTGGACCTTCCATCGCAGGCGGCCGGTTTGGATCTCGAATGCGTAGAGGAATCCGTCCTTGCTGCCGATGACGGCGAGATCCTCGAAGACCGCCGGGGACGAAGAGATGCCCAGCCCAGTCTCATACTTCCAGCGCACTGCGCCGGTCGCGGCGTCGAGCGCATAGAAGAAGAAGTCCTCCGAACCGATCAGCACCATGTCTCCGGCCACCGCCGGGGAGGAATCGAGGCCGTTTCCAGTTGGAGTGCTCCATACCGTTTTGCCCGATGCGGCATCGAGGCAGTAAACCTTGCCGTCGCCACAGCCGAGGTAAAGATGCTTCTCCGCGGCATAGGCGGTGCTATAAATTCGGCCGCCCAACTCCTGCGTCCAGCGCCCGCGGCCGGTATCGATATCAACGGCATACATCCGGCCATCGGCGCTGCCGAAAAAAGCCACCCCGTTGCGGATGACGGGAGAGGCCCAGACTTCCGCGGCGGCGGCAGTCTCCCACGCCGGCTTTCCCGAAGCGCGATCCACGGCATAAACCTTGCCCGAGTCACAGCCAAAGAGCACCTTGTTTCCGGAAAGAGAAGGCGTGGAGTGGATGTGATCGGCGGCCTGAAACTGCCACTTCTGGCGGCCTTTTTCGGTATCGATGGCGTGCAGGTTTCCCGCCATCGAGGTCACGTACAGCACTCTCGCGCGCAGGACCGGAGCGGAACGGACGGAGCCTCCCATGCGAAAGTGCCAGCGCACATGGTCGGGCGCCCTGGCGGCGCGAATGCCCTGGCCCCCGGTGCGCGCGTTGTCATAGAGCAGCGCCGGCCAGTCCGTTTCAGCGTTTAATGGCTCGGTGGTCTGGGGTGGTCCTGGCATTGAGTCGGTTAGCCGAGGCGGATTTGTCCATGGTCGATGCGCTTGAGGTCCGCCACGCCCAACCCCAGCTTTCCCGCGGACGCAATATGGCCCGGCCGGCGGTAGAACAGGTTTTTTTTCGGGTTGTGATAGAACTCCATGCCGTTCGTGGTGATACTCTCCGCCTTGTGCTCCCAGAGCGAGGGGACGCCTTCATCGCGGCGTTTCTTTTCGATGGCCTCGAGTTCGACTGTATCCATGGCCACGGGGTCCGTACCGAAGTAGAGAATTCCCGCCTGAGAGATAAAATCCTGCACCTGGGTGAGCGGGCCGCCGTGCCAGACCTGGCGCATGCCGTCCATGATGTGCAGCACCGCCTTCGAACGCAGGGGCTGGACCGAGCACATGACGCCGATCAGCGGGTCGGTGAATGAAAAGGGCGAGCGGTGCGACCGGGCTACATTGTTAAACGTGCCATATCCCAGGTTCTTCAGGCAGCCGGTGACCCCCGAGGCGGAGTGGTCTTTCATGGTGGGAACGTTGATAATTTTGGTCAGTCCGCGGGAGACGATCCTCGCCATATACGAGCGGTTCTCCCACTCGCCGAAGAAAGTTGCCTGGCAATAAACCTCGGGATCGTAGCCGGAATCGACCAATCCGTCCTGGATCCCCACCACGCGCACTCCCGGCGGGAGCAGCGCCTGGTAGCTGCCGATATCAATTTCATATTCGTAGCGGTCGTACACTACGATGTTGCTCGTTGGCACGCCTGCCGACTGGACGCCGTTGATGATCTCGCGCACGATCTCGGGAGATGAGCAGCAAGCCGGCGCGCCGGAGGGATTGATCTTGATGCCCACAATATCGAGCGGATCAACAAACTTTGCCCAGGCCGCAGGGACCGACCGCTCGCCGGTCAATTCCTTCATTCCGCGTTCGATCATCTCGCGGACCACCGGTTGCGAAACCCGGTTGCGCACGATGGAGGTTGAATCGCTTACTTCCACCACCCGTCCGGGAAATAATCCGGGCATGCCCAGCGGGGATTTGGCCGGCTTCGGTCCATGGACGACTTCGATGGGGGGCGGTTCAGGCAGCGTGACATCGCCGAAGGCGCGGGGATCGATGCCATCGAGGAACAGGCTGGCGCTTCCCACACAACTGGCTTTGACGAATGTCCGCCGATCCATAGTTTGGCCCTGAGCTTGAAGGGTACCGCTCAGGCTACGCCATGCTTTCGGCCATTTCAAGCGAGCTTGGCAGACTTCACATTTCTCGCCAACCTATGGTGACAATGCGTCCTTGACTGGATAAACTTGCTCGTTTGGTTAAAGCCTTGTGAGCAGAATTCTTACCCCTGTGCCCTCCGCGTCCTCCGTGGTTCATTGGTGGATTGGCCACGGAGGACACGGAGGACACTGAGGAAAGGCAAGAAAGGCCCCCACATGCCAGAATGGACTAAGACTCTCGGAATCGTAGTATCGCTGGTTACAATTCTCGGTATGCCTGCCAACACCCTGGCCCAGACGCCCCGCTACGATTTGCTGTTGAAGGGCGGCCACGTGATTGATCCCGCAAACAACGTGGACGCAGTCATGGACGTGGCGGTGGTAAAAGACAAAATCGCCGCCGTCGAAAAAGATATTCCCGCCAGCCAGGCGGGAAAGGTGGTGGACGCCACCGGGCTTTACGTAACTCCCGGCCTGGTCGATATTCATGTTCACATCGGCCATGGCGGCGCGCCGCTCGACTGGTTCACACCCGAAGGCCGTTCTCACCTGACCCCGTACGGGATCCCCGCGGACATCGCACTGCAGTCGGGCGTGACCACCATGGTGGACGCGGGTAGTTCGGGAGCGGACACGTTTCTTCTGGAAAAGGAAGAAGTCATCGATCGCGCCAAGGTGCGGGTGCTGGCTTTCCTGAACATCGTGGCCAACGGGATGCAGGGCGACCTGGAACAGTCCGTGGACCAGATGGATGTGAAGCGCTGCGCCGAGACCATCAAGAAGTATCCCGACATCATCGTCGGCGTGAAGACGGCGCATTATTGGACCGAGGACCCCTGGGACGGAGAACACACGCCCTGGGCCGCCGTGGACAGGGCCGAAGAGTGCGGACGGGCAGTGAATCTCCCGGTGATGTTCGACTTCTGGCCGCGTCCGGACCGTAGCTATGCCGAGCTCATACTGAAGAAGATGCGGCCGGGCGACATTCACACTCACGTTTTCGCCCAGCAATTTCCCATCCTGCTGGCGGACGGCAAGCTCAATCCGATCCTGGGTCAGGCCCGCGCCCGGGGTGTGATCTTTGACGTTGGCCATGGGGCTGGAAGCTTCTGGTTTCGCAACGCCGTGCCGGCGGTCAAACAAGGGTTTCTTCCCGATTCCATTTCCACCGATTTGCATACGGGGAACTTCACCGTGCTCAGCATGACCCAGGTGATGTCCAAATTTCTGGCCATGGGGGTGCCGCTGCAGGACCTCATCCGGCGCTCGACAGTCAATCCGGCGCACGAAATCCATCACCCCGAGTTGGGAACGCTATCGGTGGGGAAGGAAGCGGACATTGCCGTGCTGCAACAGCTTGACGGTCCTTTCAGCTACATTGACTGCGGCTTCGCCCGGATGGACGGCAAAGGCAAGCTGATCGCGCGCATGACGGTGCGGGCCGGGCACATTGTTTATGATCCTTCCGGGCTGAGCATGGTGGAGTGGGAAAAAGCGCGTCCCCAATATTTCAATATGCCTGGGCCGGGACATTCCCAGCCGGCGCAGGCCGATGATTTCCCCAGATAACAACCAAAGATAACAACTAATTAAGGAGAAGCAGATGCCAGGAACCATCAGCCGTCGCAAGCTGTTGCGGAGTGGAGGGCAGGCGATTGTCGCGGGCGGAGCCGCAGTCTGTGCCGGATCAGCCCTGCCGGCGGTTGCGTCATCGCGCCCCAAGGTGAAGGGCGTGGACTATTACCAGAAGTTGGGCGTTGCGACCTTCATCAATGCGGCCGGGACCTACACCACACTTACTGCGTCCACGATGCCGGACGAGGTGCAGGCGGCGGTGGCGCTCGCGGCACTGCATCCCGTCCACCTGATTGAATTGCACGAGGCAGCCGGCCAGTACCTGGCCAAACGATTGCGCTGCGAAGGCGCCCTGGTCACGGCCGGGGCTGCGTCGGCGCTTACGTTGGGGACGGCCGCTTGCGTCACTGCCGGCAACGACGCCGACATTCTCAGCATTCCGACCGACATGAATAATTTGAAAAATGAAGTCATCGTGCAAAAGTCGCATCGCTACGATTATGACCACGCCGTCCGCAATTGCGGTGTGCGCTTCGTGGAAGTGGAAACGCTCGAGCAGTACGAGCAGGCCTTCAACCAGCGGACGGTGATGACCCACTTCTTCAACGCTGGAGAAGAACACATCAGCCGGGAAGACTGGGTGCGGGTGGCGCACAAGCACGGCGTCCCATGTTTCAACGACGCGGCCGCCGATGTTCCGCCGATTTCGAACCTGTGGAACTACACCCAGATGGGATTTGACCTGGTGACATTTTCCGGGGGCAAGGGCCTGCGTGGTCCGCAGTGTACCGGCCTGCTGCTGGGAAGAAAGGACCTGATCGAGGCCGCAAAGAAGAACAATTCGCCGAATTCGAATACGGTCGGCCGCGGGATGAAAGTTGCCAAAGAGGAAATCGTCGGCCTGGTGGCGGCCGTGGACTGGTTCCTGGCCCAGGACGACGCTGCCATGGAAGCCGATTACCGCCAGCGGGCGGAGCGGATTGCCGGGGCCCTCAAGAGCCTTCCCACAGTGCAAACTCAGGTCTTCATTCCGCCGGTGGCGAATCATGTTCCGCATCTGGTGATTACCTATGACCAGAGCCGGGTCAAGATCGCGGCCAGGGAAGTGATGGAAAAGATGCGTGAGGGCACACCGCGAATCGAGCTGAATCCTGGGACTGGCGGGCCGCCCGCGAGTGCTGGCCTGCCCGGCGGCAGCAACACCATCGTGGTCGGAGTTTGGATGCTGCAGCCCGGGGAAGACCTGATCGTGGCGAAGCGGCTGCGCGAAGTTTTGCAGGGCGCGGTCGGAGCTTAACGTGGTGTCGCCGGGCGAGTGAACTGCTGAAGGTTAAGCCGGTCGGTGCCTTCCTCGATGACGTAGAACTTGTCGGCTCCTACGTTGCGGAAGGTTTGCTGCAGTCCGCTGGGCCACTTGACCTCGACGGTTTCTGCGCGAGCGGTCTTACCCAGGCCAAAATTGGCGCGCAGGTCGCTCTGCGAAAGGTAGCTGCCCCCGCCTTCGATCTCGCGAATTTGTGAAACACCGCCGGTCACGACCCGGATTCGCGCTCCCATTGCGTCCCGATTACTCCTGGTTCCCACCAGCCTGAAATTCAGGAAATGATTTCCGTTGCCGCCGCTGTTGTGCAGCAGGAGAGGCACGTCTCCATTGTTGGCCACCACCACATCCACGAAGCCGTCGTTGTCGAAGTCCGCAAAGGCAACTCCCCGGCCGACGTAGGGAGTTTGAAATCCGTTGCCTGCGGACCTGCTCACATCCACGAACTTTCCATTGTGCTCGTTGTGAAAGAGGGAATTGAGCTGCTTGTAGTGAATGCCGGGAGTGGCCTGCTCGACTTCGGGATAGACGTGGCCGTTGGCGATGAAGATATCCAGCCAGCCGTCGTTGTCGTAATCGAAGAAGCCTCCGCCGAAACTCAAAACGTCATGGGTGGCGCGGGTGAGGCCGGACTGGTCGCTGACTTCGTCGAAGAAACCCTTGCCGTCATTCTGCCAGATGTGATCGGAGGACCTCTGAAAATCGGAGATGTATAGATCGAACCATCCGTCGTTATTGAAGTCTCCCAGCGATATACACATGGCTGCCATGGTGACGCCCTGTCCGGTAAAGGCCATGCCGCTGTCCAGCCCGATTTCCTTGAAGGTGCCGTCGTGCTGGTTGTGGTAGAGATAAGCGCTGAGGCCGTCATTGGCGACGAAGAGGTCGGGCCAGCCATCGTTGTCGTAGTCGCCGGCGCCCACGGAAAGGTTCTTGCCCTCGGGCTGGTAGATTTTGGCTTTGACCGTGACGTTGGTGAAGGTGCCGTCACCATTATTGTGATACAGCGCGTCGGGGCTTCCGCGGTAAACGCTGGGAGGGCAACTGCTCTGCACTACGCCCAGGTCGCAGTAACGCCGGTCCCCCATGTTCACGTAACTGCCGACGTAGAGATCGAGCCGCCCGTCACGGTCATAGTCAAAGAAGGTCGCCCCCGAATGAAACGTTCCTGACTCCATGCCCGCGACCCCGGCCTTGTCGGTCACATCGGCGAAGGTCCCATTGCCGTTATTGTGATAGAGAACGTTGCGCCCGTACTGGGTCACGAACAAGTCGGGAAATCCGTCGTTGTCGTAATCGCCCCAGACGCAGCCCAGGCCGTAACCCGTGCCGGGAACGCCGGCCTTTTCCGTGACGTCGGTGAATGTGCCGTCGCCATTGTTGCGATAAAGCGCATTGCGGACCACGATGCCGCGGTTGTACAGATCACGGCCATTCACAAAATAAATGTCTTGCCAGCCGTCGCCGTCAAAATCGGCCACGCAGATTCCCGGACCAAATTCCTCGCGGTTGATGGAGATACCCTGGTTGCCCTTGAAGTGGGAAAATTTGATGCCCGCCGCCGCGGTGGTGTTCGTGAACTGGATGGAAGCCGGGGGCGCGGCTTGCGCATGGCCCGAAGCGTGGAGGGCGGCAAGCAACCACAGGAGCAGGAAAGTTGTAAGCAGAGGCCTGGCGCGGATACACCTCGGGCGAAACCTGTTTGTCACCTGGAGGCCCTGCACATGGCTGAACCAAGCGTACAACGCGATTCTCAAGGAGTGCCAGACCGATTTTGCCGAAGTTTTGTGGCAGCCGGACCTGTAAGCCGAATTCTGTCTGCCGGATTGCTCCGGCAGGACGGTCATTCCTCTGGGCCGAACATTACTGTGCGGCTCAAGCGACCTACCCGGAGGTTGTGGCGCGCCGAGCCGGCACGCGCCCCGGGCGAGGCTGATTCAGCCCGCCCCAGGCTCCCTCCCTATTTGGTCTTGCTCCGTGTGGGGTTTGCCCTGCCCGCCGCATTACTGCGACGGCGGTGCGCTCTTACCGCACCTTTTCACCCTTACCCCGGCGTTGCCGCCGGGGCGGTACGTTTTCTGTGGCACTTTCCGTAAACCGGGTTTGAACCCGGCCTCCCGGACGTTATCCGGCACACTGCTCTGCGGAGTTCGGACTTTCCTCCCCCGCCGCTTGACGCAGCGAGAGCGACCGTCCGGTCCAGCTGCCAACAGGTTCATTGTAACAGTCGTCGGTCGTCAGTCGTCAGTCGTCAAAAACAAACCGGGCCACGGATTTTCACGGATTCCACGGATAAAACAAACCGTTTTCTTTTTCCTGATCCGTGGAAATCCGTGGAAATCCGTGGCTGCTTTTCAGTTCGGCAAGTTCTTATCCAGCTTCTGGATCTTCCAGAAGGCGTTGGGCCGGCGTTCGGTGACCGGGGGGAGGGGGAACAGCTTCTGGTGCGGTTCGGTCTGGTACCAGAAGGCTACGCTGGTGTAGTCGTCGGCGCGGTCGTCGGCGTGGCCGTGTTCGATGGTTGCACGCAGCGATTTCTGAAAGTAGATCGGGTCTTCGATGTGGAATCGGTACATGGTGTGGCTGCCGGTCCAGTCCCGGTTGCCCTTCTGCGAAAAACCGATGAATGGATAGTTGAATTCTTCTTGAAAACCCCAGGCGTTGTTGAAGTAATCTTCCATTCCCGTCCCGCTGATGGTGGCGCGGGCGCTGTCTCCGTCCACGAAAAACATGTCGTCGCCTTCGCCCCACCATCCCGTCGAAAGCCCGAACACATTAAGGATGGTTCCAACGTACTGGCCCTTGCCTTTGGCCTCCATGAATACGTAGTTGTTCCGGCCGTCCACATTTTTACCGCCGGAATCCGATTCCGGGACGGCTTTTGTGAGTTCGTGTCGCCACTGGGCGTGAAACCGCCCCTGGTTCGACACCACCTGCGCGTCACGGTACTCCTGATAATCAACGTGGAAGTAGAGATTACGCACGGCCTGGGTCCCGTCATTGCTCAACGTGATACGCGCGCCTTTGCCAAAGGGCATCTCGAAGTAGCAGTTCATGGCGCGGTCCTGCACCGTGATCGGCAGGGACCACCAGGAATGGTATTTCTGGCCTTCATCGGACATTTCGAAACCGGTCCCGAAGAAGTCGCCAATCGGCACCTCGACGCTGGGGTCGGTTTCGCCGTCCCAGTACATGCGCAGCACCAGCTCGCGCAAATGATACGGACTGGGCGAGTTGATGGTGAACCAGATATGGCGGATGGAGCCGGCGCCCTTGATGTCCGCGAGCGTGGCGGTAGAACCGGCCTTCACTTCAACCCAGTCAGCGTTGCCGCCGGTGAGGTCCGCGCTTGAGGCCCGCCTCGAAACCGCATCGCTCAGATTCGCCAGCCCATCCAGAGGGCTGTTCTGCTGTCCGAGAGCCAACGCTGAAAGACATACCAGAAGGCCGATGGTCCTGATCATGGCAATCCTCCTGTGGAATTGCGGTTGGAACCTTATCACAGGCCTGGAATGTTATGTGCGCGTTTGCGTCAGGTCAGAGGCCGCGTTGTAGAAGCCCTGCGATTCACTCTTGCCGCCTGAATGCTAGACTTGATGCACGCTCGTCTTTATAAGCGCCTGAAGACTGACGACTGAAGACCGACAACTGCCTCATGACCACCCTTGAAGCCATACGCATTGCGCTCCTGTCGCTGTGGGCGAACAAGCTTCGTTCCGCGCTGACTCTGCTGGGCGTGGTGATCGGCGTGGCCGCCGTGATCGCCGTGGTCACCTTCGTCAACGGAATCAATGGCTACGTGGCGGAAAAGATTTTCAATCTGGGGGCCGATGTCTTCATCATCAGCAAGGTCACGCCCGTCATCACCAACGTGGACCAGTTGCTCGACGGCCAGAAGCGCAAAGACCTGACCATGGAGGACTACCAGGCGGTGCTCGAGTCCTGCAAACACTGCGCCATGATTGGGGCATCCACCATCAACACCGCCGGGCACATCAGATACGAGGAACAATCCATTACCGATACCTGGATCCGGGGGCTGACGCCCTCGATGGCGCCGATTCTCGATCTCGATCTCACCTCCGGCCGCATGGTCAACGAAAACGATGAGGAAAACCGTTCGCAGGTGGGCGTGATCGGCACCGACATCGTGGATAATCTTTTCCCCACGGTGGACCCGCTGGGCAAGGAGATTCGCGTCGAGGGCGAAGTGTACCGGATCATCGGCGTGGGCAAGAAGCAGGGAACCACGCTGGGCCAGAGCCGCGACAATTACGTGGCCATCCCGATCACCACATATTTGAAACAGTTCGGATCGCACACCAGCGTTCGTATTTCGGGCAAGGCCAACGGCGTAGGCACGGAACTGGACGCCGCCATCGACGAGGCCCGCGCCGTTCTGCGGGCCCGGCGCCATGATTTGCCCGGACGCCCGGACAGCTTTGCGGCTGAGACCAATGCCAGTTTCCTGAGTATCTGGTCGAACCTGAGTGGAACGTTTTTTATCGCCATGATCGCCATTGCCGCCATTTCACTGGTGGTGGGCGGCATCGTGATCATGAACATCATGCTGGTTTCGGTGACCGAGCGCACGCGGGAGATCGGCATACGAAAAGCGATGGGAGCGCGCCGCCAGGATGTGCTGCTGCAGTTCCTGATCGAATCCGCGACCATGGCGCTGGTAGGCGGTCTGCTGGGAGTGCTGTTCGGAATTGCTTTTGCCAAGGGCATCACCGCGATCATCGGCATGCCCTCTGAAATCAAGCTGTGGGCGGTGGCGGCCGGCCTGCTGGTTTCGGCCAGTGTGGGCGTATTCTTCGGCGTGTACCCGGCAAGGCGGGCGGCGATGCTCGATCCCATCGCGGCCTTGAGATTTGAACTCTAAAAACCAGTTTCTGGTTTCATGTTTCTGGTTTCAAAACCAGAAACTAGAAACCGGAAACTGGAAACCAGTTTCCCATGCTGCGTAGAAGCGATTACGGCGAAGTGGTGCAGATGGCGCTGGACACCATCCGCACCAACAAAATGCGCTCGGCGCTGACTGTGCTCGGCATCGTCATCGGCGTGGCCGTTGTCATCGGTATTTCTTCGGTGGTGCGCGGCCTCAACGACAACGTCAGCCAGGTCATCAGCAGTCTGGGTTCGAACATCGTCTTTGCCTACCATCAGCCCCTCACGTTTGGCCGGCCAACGGAAGAAATTCGGACGCGCAAAGAGCTTACCTTCGACGATTTTCAGGCGGTGCAGCAGTTGCCGCACGTAAAAATCGCTACCACCGGGCTGCGCTATTTTCGCCAGGAATTCGGTACCGGCACTTACGAGGTCAAGTACAACGGCCGCAAGGTCAAGAACACGATTCTTGAGGGAGACACCGGCACCTGGAAAGATGTGTTCGATCTCGATATCGCCGCCGGGCGCTGGATGAACGAGATTGACCAGGAGCATCATTCACCGGTGATCGTCCTCGGTTCGGACACGGCAGAAGAGTTGTTTCCCAACGAAGCAGCGCTGGGCAAGGAAATTAATATTGATGGCCAGCTGTTCACCGTGATCGGAGTGGCGGCGAAACGCAAGAGCGTCTTCGCTGGAGGCAAAAATCCCGATGACAACATCGTGTATTTCCCGCTGTCCACGTTCCGCAAACTGCATCCCGAACTGAAGCAATTCTGGATCAGCGTCAAAGCCACATCGCACGACGATATGCCCAAGGCCATCGACGAGATCCGCGAGCTGCTGCGCCGCCGCCGCAGAGTCTCGGCGGACAAGCCCGACAACTTCGCGGTGTTCACGCAAGACTCGCTTTCTGACGTGTGGAACCAGGTCACCGGCGCTGTCTTTATCTTCATGTTTGCGGTTTCCAGCGTGGGCCTGATCGTGGGCGGCGTCGGGGTGATGAACATCATGCTGGTTTCAGTGACCGAGCGGACGCGGGAGATCGGAGTACGCAAAGCCATCGGCGCGCGCAAACGCGACATCCTGCTGCAATTCACACTCGAGGCCATTACCCTGACCGCGCTGGGCGGCGTACTGGGCGTGCTGTTGGGGGCGATCATTACCTGGACGATTCCGGCGATCTGGAGTTCGTTGCCGGCGCGAATGTCATTCTTCTGGGCCGCATTCGGATTGGGTTCGGCCGCGGCGGAAGGGTTGCTGTTTGGGATCTATCCGGCGTGGAAGGCCGCAAACCTGGATCCGATCGAGTCGCTGCGCTACGAGTAGCCGGAAGCAATTTCAGATTGAAGATTTCAGGATTCACGGCCTATCTCTGCGCCGATCTGAGAACTGAGATCTAAAATCTGAGATCTGAAATCCTCAATCTCAAATCGGCAACGATGCTAAGGTACACGAAGGAAATCCAAGGGTGATTCATCGCATTGTCGCCGTCGCTTCGACTGCTGCCGGGGCATTTGCCATCTGTAGCATGGCCTATTATCTGGTCTGCCTGTATAGCGCCGCTCGATTTGTGGGCGAGCGAAAGGCGGCGGGCGGGGGCGCCAGCCCCACACCACCTGGCGCACATCCAGTTTCAATTCTCAAGCCTCTCCGCGGTACCGACCCTGAGATGTATGAAAGTTTTCGCAGCCATTGTCTGCAGGAGTATCCGGAATACGAAATTATTTTCGGAGTCAGCGATCCTGCCGACCCGGCCGCCGAGCTTGTCGAACGGCTGAAGCTGGAGTTTCCGCAGCGTGCGATTCGTCTGCTGGTCTGTTCCGAGAACCTCGGCCCCAATACCAAGGTGAGCAATCTGACGCAGATGTTGCGGCAGGCGAAGCATGAAAACATTCTGGTCAATGACAGCGATATTCGAGTTCCGCCTGACTACCTGCGGCGCACAATGGCGCCGCTGGCGGATCCGCAGGTGGGATTGGTCACCTGTCTCTATCGCGGCATTGCCAGTCCGACGCTGGGTTCACGGCTGGAAGGGTTGGGCATCAGCACCGATTTCGCCGCCGGTGTGCTGGCGGCGCGGCAACTGGAAGGCGGAATTCGGTTTGGATTGGGCTCCACGCTGGCTTTCCGGCGTCGTGAGCTTGAGGCAGTCGGCGGTTTCGAGGCGCTGGTGGATTACCTGGCGGATGATTATGAAATGGGCAGACGCATCGCCGAGCGCGGGCTGAGAGTGACGCTCTCCGATGTGGTGGTCGAAACCTTTCTTCCGGCTTACACCGTGCGACAGTTTGTGGAGCATCAACTGCGCTGGGGACGCACGGTGCGTGATTCCAGGCGCTGGGGATATCTTGGGCTGGTGTTGACTTTCGGATTCCCCTGGGCCGTGTTGTCAGTGGTTGCGAGTCACGGCGCGCCCTGGTCGTGGGCCCTGCTGGCCGCGGCACTGACTTTGCGATTCGCCGTAGCCCTGGTTGTGGGATGGTCAGTCCTGAGCGATCGCCAGGTGTTGAGGCTGCTGCCATGGCTTCCATTGCGGGATCTGGTCGCTGCGCTGGTCTGGGCGGCGAGCCTGGCTGGGCGCCGCGTGGTGTGGCGAGGCGACTCTTTCATTTTGAAGGATGGCAAGCTGGCGCGAATCGATTCCTAGGGTGATGCGAAAAAGTGTATGGGGCATGAGCCTGGGAAGGGCACAACTTCAGTCGTGCCGCTAATTGGCTCAAGTTCATTGCGCTTTAGCGCCTGCGGGCGGCTGTCCCCTTCCGCATGGATTCGACTCCGAATTTCGGAAGCGGAGCGGGTACAAAGCTCACCTCAGCGGCTGAAAGCCGCAACCGTATGTGGGTGTATGTGGCACGAGTGAACTCGTGCCCTTCCCAAAACGCATTCGTCTCCGTCCACAAAACCCACTCGTGCGCTTCCACCACAGCCTCTCGTGCCTTCCACAAGCCTTTGAGCAAGTTCTCTATGAGACTGCGAAAATCGCCTTCCCAGGTCTTACAGCCTCGCGCCCACCGCGCTCTCCGCTGCCCGGTTTTGCGGAATGATTCTGCCGCCTTTGCTGAAGCGGTAGGTTTCTCCGCGCCAGAAGAAAGTGCGGCTGCCGAAGCTGGCCAGCCAGGTAAAGAAACCCAGCAAGTCACGAATGGGATAGAGCCACGACAAGTACAGCGCGCGCCGGTCGCCGATAATTCCCCAGCCTACCGCAATCGATTGCACGACCCGGTTGAGGAAGGCCGCGGCGAAGAGTCCAACTCCCAGTGACCAGTGTCCGATCGCCGCTGCCGAGACAAATCCAAGCACTCCGAAGGGCATGGCATAGGTAAGCCCGGTCCCGACGTGCCCGAGCGGACGGGAGAAACGCGTGCTCTTCATCCAGCGCAACTGGTCGCCCAGAGTGCGTTTGAGCGTGCGTGGGGTGAGCACGTGCTGGATGATGTGATGTGAAAAGATGACTTTGTAACCCGCCGCCCAGATCAGGTTGCCCAGCACGAAATCATCCGAGTAGTAATCTGCCGTAGCCGCGATGCCGCCGATTTTGTCGAGTGCGTCGCGACGCAAGGCGACCGCCGGACCGAGAGCGAAGCGTATGCCCTCAAGCATGTCCGCGACCATGACCCCGGAGGGCATTTCCACCGACATTCCCAGGGCTTCGAGGGTGGACCAGAAATCTCCGGCCGTTACCCCGCGATAGGGGCAAGTCACCAGGCCGATTTTCGGATCGAGCAGCGCTGGAATCACATGGCGCAGGAAGTCAGGCGAGACCCGCACGTCGCTGTCGCTGATGACCAGGTAATCATTGTTGGAACCGGGAATCATCTTGCTCAGGGAAAAGACCTTGGCATTGGGCCAGGTGGGCGGGCCCGAGACTACAATCCGGCTCCTGACTTGCGGATATCGCTGGCGAATCTTCTCCGCGAGCAGCAAGCCTGCGTCGGCGGCATCCCGGGCGCCCAGCACCACCTCGAACGCGGGGTAGTCCTGCTGAAAGAAGCTTTCCAGATTTTCCTCCAGTTGGGCCTCCATCCCGTGCACCGGCTTGAAAATGGTGACGGCGGGCAGGGACGATTCGGGGGTCGCAGTGGCCGCCTGCCGGGCTGCGCGTGCGCCGCGACGCCAGCGTATCGCCGCCCCCAAGACCATAAACAGGAAAACTGTAGAACTGAAAATGCCCAGGAGCGCGATTCCCAGGAGTGCATGCCATAGCAGCGCCGCAGCCGTCACGGCGTTGACTTTCTGCGGGCAGGGATGAGCGCGGCTGGCGGGTTCATTTGGGGATCCGGCAGGCAATTATACGAGGGATGGAGTTGCTGGAAACACTTCGCGGCCGGCGCATGCAGAAATCTTTACCGCAAAGGGCGCAAAGGAATTCGCAAAGGTCGCGAAGGTTCAGACTCCGGCGGCTGCGGCGAGCGCCGGTTTGGCTTCGTCGAGGACTTCGCGGACCTTGCGGGCCAGCGTTTTAAGGGAGAAGGGTTTTTGCAGGAATCGTGTAGTTACGTCGATCGCACCGTGGTGCTGGAAGGTGGTTTCGGCATAGCCGGAGACGAAAAGGACCTTCATTTCCGGCCGGTCCGCCGCCAGCTCTGCCGCCAGCCGTGCTCCGCCCATCTGGGGCATGACTACATCCGTGATCATCAAATCGATGACACCGGTGTACGTTCTCGCCAGGGCAAGCGCCTCGGTGCCATTCTTTGCTTCGAGGACGATGTAGCCGCTGAGGCTGAGGAATTCCCGCGTGGACTGCCGGACGGCGGCTTCATCCTCCGCCAGCAGCAGAGTCTCGCAGCCTCGAGCCGAGCCCTCTACCGCCACGACAGGCTGCAGCGCAAGCTTGGCCTGCCGCGCCTGGGGTAGATAAATCTTGAAGGTAGTTCCCAGGCCGGGCTCACTGTACACCCAGATGAATCCGCCATTCTGTTTCACGATGCCGTACACCGTGGCCAGGCCGAGGCCGGTACCCTTGCCTTCCTCTTTGGTGGTATAGAAGGGCTCGAAGATATGGGATAGATGCTCGGGAGCGATTCCCGATCCCGAGTCCGTGATAGTGAGCAGAACATAGGGGCCGGGCGGGACGATCGAGTGTTCCTGGACATAGGCGTCGTCCAGCCGAAGGCTCGCGGTTTCGATGACCAGCCGGCCGCCCTTGGGCATGGCATCGCGTGCATTGGCGGCAAGGTTCATGAGAATCTGCTCGATCTGCACCGGATCGGCTTTTATCCTGCCTAGTTTTTCTCCGGGAACGAATACCAGTTCGATGTCTTCTCCGATCAGACGAGGCAGCATCTTGTTGATGTCCTCTATGATCCGGTTGAGATCGAGCAGTTGCAGGGTCTGCATCTGCTTGCGCCCGAACGCCAGCAGTTGCCGGGTCAGATCGGCGGCGCTGCGGGAAGCTTTCTGGATCTCATCCACGTTACGGCGCAGGGGATGCTGCGGCGCCAGCGTATCCAGCATCAACTCGGCGTAGGAGCTGATGACCATCAGCAGATTGTTGAAATCATGCGCCACGCCTCCCGCCAATCTCCCGATGGCGTCCATCTTCTGGGCCTGTTGCAGCTGATCTTCCAGCCGCCGGCGGTCGGTGATATCGCGATCGTTGGAGATGAAATGCGTGATCCTGCCTTCGCCATCGCGCAGGGGAGTTACCGTTTTCTCGGCGACGAAGACGTCTCCGTTCTTTTTGCGGTTGACCATGGTGCAGCGAAAGACGTTGCCCGCGAGAATGGCTTTCCACATCTCCTTGTAAAGCTCAGGATTCTGCTGGCCGGATTTCAGGACTCGAGGGGTCTGACCGATCAATTCTCCGGGAGTGTAACCCGACAGCGCCTCGAAGGCCGGGTTGACGTACTCAATCACGCCCTCGCGATCGGTAATCATGACCAGGTCGGCGGACTGCTCGACCGCGCGCCATAGCTTGCGCAGAGTGTCTTCCGTCTTTTCCAGTTGCCGTTCCTTGCGAAAGACGTCGATGGCATGACGGATGTTGCCGGGAATCGCCGGCTGGCCTGCGGTGGATGTCGCGGTGCTCTCTTCGTCATCCCTTTTCAGTGCCATCTCCACCGCGATCTCATCCTGGTGATCGCTGAGAAAGATCGCGGGCGCGCCGGGATGCTTCCGGCGCAACTCGTGCAGCAGGCGAGATGCCGCGCCCTCTTCCGGCCTGAATTCGCATAACAAGAGATCGTAGGTGGACTCACTCAGGCGTACCAGCGCTTCTTCGGTCGAGCGCGCGTGGTCCAGACCCATGGGCCCGTCCCCAGTCCGGCTGAGCAGTGCTCTCAGATAGCGCAGGCCGTCGTTGTCCCCCACCATCAGCAACTGTATCGGCGCAATACTGGGGGCGGAACTTCCTGTGCTTTCCATAGGGGACCGGTCAGGTCTGCTATTGACTCCATCGGAGGTGAACGCTTCACGCATGGCGAGATAAGCGCCAGTTACCGAAAGAAGGCGAATCGGTATTGTCAGATTGGGAGGTGTGCAGCTTCGGGAGTGCCGGTGGTGATATGGCGGAACCGCGGCGCACGACAAGGACGGGATACCCTGTTTAAGTTGCCTCATCTCCAGGGCGCGCCCTGCCCGCGAATTCACCACGTTCATTTAGACTGGGGGATCCTCGCCGGGTCAGGAATGGCAATCGAAACCACGTTTTTTCGGGATCTCGCCTACGTCTTCGGCGCTGCCGTGGTGGGCGGCAGTGTGGCCAAACTGCTGCGGCAGCCGTTGATTCTGGGATATGTTCTCGGCGGATTTCTGATTGGGCCCTTCACCCCGGGTCCGACCCTGTCCGAGGTCCACGAGTTCGAAGTGCTGGCTGAAATCGGCGTCATCCTGCTGATGTACTCGATCGGCCTGGAATTTTCCTTCAGCGAGCTTCTGCAGGTGAAGTGGGTGGCCATCTTCGGAGCGCCGCTGGGGATCCTGCTCTCGATCGGTATGGGCGTGGGAGTGGGACGGCTGATGGGCTGGAGCCTGCCCCAGGGAATCGCGATGGGCGCAATCGTTTCCGTCGCCAGCACCATGGTGCTTTCCCGCCTGCTGGCGGACCGGGGAGAACTACGGTCGTCGCACGGCCACGTGATGATCGGCATCACCCTGGTAGAGGACCTCGCCGTGGTAGTTCTGACTGTCCTGCTGCCATCCCTGACCAACCTTACGGGAAGCCATTTCCTTTCTCTTGGACTTGCCCTGGGCAAGGCCCTGCTGATTATTACGCCAGTCATGTTCGTGGCGGCGAAGCTGGTGCCGTCGCTAATGAAACGGGTGGATCGGGCGGGCAACGAAGAGCTCTACGTGCTGGTGGTGCTGGCGCTGGGCTTTGCCACCGCCGCCGTGACCCAGGCGGTGGGATTGTCGCTGGCACTGGGCGCATTCCTGGCTGGCCTGATCGTCAGCGAATCGGGAACGACCCACAAGATGCTGGACAAGCTGTCGCCCCTGCGGGATGCCTTTGTGGCGTTGTTTTTTGTCACTATTGGAGCGCTGGTGGACCCGCGCATCCTGATCTCGAAGCCGGCGTTGTGGGGAGCGATTGCGATCATGACCATGCTGGGCAAGTTTGCCATCTGGGCCCTGATCGTCTGGCTGTTTCGCTATCCTCCGCGAACCGCGATCCTGGTGGGGCTGGGGCTCACCCAGATCGGCGAATTTTCCTACGTTCTGGTGCGGGTGGCCCGCGATGCCCAGCTGGTCACCGACGATATGTATCACGCCACTCTGGCGGCTTCGGTGATCACGATCTTGTTGAATGGCCTGGTCATGAAGGCGCTGCCCCGGAAGCCGGTTCCGGCGGAGTAGGGCGGCGTCCCGCCGGGGTGCGAATCCAGCACGCCTACCGTCGCATCCGTTATTCTAGTAGCAGACATTATGGCAACCCGATCGAAACCAGGCAGTCAATCCGCCGCGGCCGCGGTGCTCGACGCCCCGAACGGCGAACGGGAGCGTGTGTTCGAACCTTTCCGCCACTATGGATACCTGGAAGCCGATCTCGATCCGCTGGGATTCCTGCCTCCCGTGTCGCATCCCAGCCTGCGCATCGAAGGCGAACTCGCCGACGAAGCGCGCCGCATCTATTGCGGCACCGTGGGTGCCGAGTTCATGCACATCACCGATCCTGAGCGGCGGCGCTGGATCCAGGAGCGCATGGAAGGGCCGCAATCCGCCGTGGACCAGGAGCGCGTCCTCGACCTGCTCATCCGCGCCGACCTGTTCGAGCAGGTGTTGCAGCAGCGTTATCTCGGCACCAAGCGTTTTTCTCTCGAAGGCGTGACCGCCCTGCTTCCACTGATGGATGAAATCCTGGATGCGGCCGGTCAGCGCGGCGCGGTCAATCTTGTGATGGGCATGAGCCACCGCGGTCGGCTCAACGTGATTGTGCAAGTGGCCAAGCGGCCGGCGGAAGAAGTCTTTGCCGGATTTGAGGATGTGGACCCGCGCAGCGTTCTGGGCAGCGGCGACGTGAAATATCACATGGGCGCGACCGGCGAATACGTGACTCGCTCGGGCAGGAAAATCAATATTCACCTGGTTTCAAATCCCAGCCACCTGGAGGCGGTGGATCCGGTGACGGTGGGCCGGACCCGCGCCAAGCAGGACCGCGCAGGGGAAGACGGTGTCCAGAAATTCCTGCCTTTGCTGGTCCACGGCGATGCCGCCTTCGCGGGCCAGGGCATCGTGGCCGAGACCCTGAACATGTCCGACCTGAAGGGATACACCGTGGGCGGCACGGTGCACATCATCGCTAACAACCTGCTCGGCTTCACCACGCTGTACAGCGAGGAGCATTCATCGCGCTTTTCCGCCCAACTGGCCCGCCGCCAGTCGATTCCCATCTTTCACGTGAATGCGGAAGACGTGGACGCGGTGGTGCGGGTGGGCCGCCTGGCGCTGGAGTATCGCTACACCTGGAAGGGCGACGTGGTGGTGGACCTGATCGGCTACCGCCGCCACGGGCACAGCGAAGTCGATGATCCCACCGTGACCCAGCCGCTGCTCTATAAGGCGATCAAGGACCATCCGCCGCTGTGGGAGATTTACGCCGAAGATATCGGTGTGGAGAACGTCCAGGACCGGATGACCAGGATTCGTGAAGAACTCGAAGCGGCGCAAAAGAAAGCCAAGAGCATTCGTAAGAAGCCGCTGCTGCGCGAATTACCCAGCTACTGGAATGACTACAAAGGCGGACGCTACAAGCCTGAGTACGAAGTGGACACCGGGCTCTCGGCGGAAGAACTGAGCGAAATCACTGCGAAGCTCACGACCTACCCGGCGGACTTTCACATCCACCCCAAGGTCAAGAAGCTGCTGGAGCAGCGGGCAGAGATGGGCGCGGGCAAGCGCCTGGTGGATTACGGTATGGCTGAAGCACTGGCGCTCGGAGGCTTGGTCAAGGCTGGAGTTCCCGTGCGGCTGACCGGGCAAGACACGCGCCGCGGCACTTTCAACCAGCGCCACTCGGTGCTGCTCGATATCGAAAATGAGCAGGAGTACGTTCCGCTCGAAAATATCGCCGAAGGCCAGGCGCGCTGCCAGATTTATAACTCGTCGCTATCCGAAGCGGGCGTACTGGGTTTTGAGTATGGCTACAGCCGGGACTATCCCGAGACCCTGGTGATGTGGGAAGCGCAGTTTGGCGACTTCGCTAATGTCGCGCAGGCCGTGATCGATCAATTCGTCAGCGCCGGCGAAGATAAATGGGGATTGCTCTCCGGCGTGGTGCTGCTTCTGCCGCACGGCCACGAAGGCCAGGGACCGGAGCATTCGAGCGCCCGTCCGGAACGTTTTCTGCAACTGGCGGCCCGCGATAATTTTCAGATCTGCCAGCCCTCAAATGCAGCGCAGTATTTTCATCTGCTGCGCCGCCAGGCCCTGCGCCACTGGCGCAAGCCGCTGGTCGTGTTTACGCCGAAGAGCATGCTGCGCCATCCCGACGCCTCCAATCCGATTGAAGACTTCACCCACCAGCGTTTTCTGACCGTGTTGCCGGACACGCAAGTCAGCGACGCAACCCGCATCCTGATCTGCACCGGAAAGATCGGCCACGAATTGCGCGCCGAACGCAAGAAGAGGAACGACCAGGCGACCGCGATTGTTTCGGTCGAACAGTTGTATCCCTTTCCGGAGAAAGAACTGGAAGCCGCGATCGGACAATTTCCCTCGGCGCGGGAAGTTGTGTGGGTGCAGGAAGAGCCGGCCAACATGGGCGCTCTGTTCTACGTGCTGCCTCGCTTGCGTCGCATTGCGGGAGAACGCGCCGTCCTGTCGGTCAAGCGCTCCGCCAGCGCCAGCCCGGCGACCGGATCAGCCAAGGCGCATGAAGTGGAACAGAAGACGTTGCTGACGCTGGCCTTTCCCAACAAGACCTAGAAGCCTGGGGAACCTCCGCTCATTGTCTCTATAAGCAGTCGGTATAAATTGCGCCGACAACTGGTTCAGATACAACGGTGCCAGCCTCATCGACTTTCACCCGTAACCCAGGAGTGCTGCGCCCGATCCACAACCCGAAGGAGCGCATCCAGACGTGCGGATCGTTCCACTCGCCTCGCCAGGGCTAAACGTTACAGGGATACCGTTTTCCGCGAAAAAGGCAAGCACAGCATCTTTCTTCGTTCCAATCTTGAGTTTCGTATGGGCTTCCCGCCGGAGTCTCTCCACTCTCGCGCTATATGCGTCCCCCCGCTTCTTACAAATCACATTTCGATGGTTGACCAGGCAGGCGAGGGTGATCATCAGCACGAGAATAAGTCCGACTGTTTTCACAATCCTCTGAGTCACGCCGTTCTCTGCAATGATACGGCCGTGTGCCGTTCACTTGCCCTGATAGAAGCTTCAAGAGTCCGCCCCCAATTTAGTTGGGAACTAACGACAACAGCAAGGAGCACGTGCGATTCTCAGCCGCTCTGCTGCGACTGCGGCTCCGTAGTTTCAGGTGCCACCGGCCTGTAATAAAGCCAGCGCAGCAGGAGGTATGCTATCGCCAAGAGGGAAAACGACCTGACCAGTTCTGGGAGTGCGTCCTGGAGTGAGAAGCTGGTCGAAATAGCTCCGCGTTCCGCTATTCCATGATATTCACGCCTGGTCAGCCAGCCAGCGATCGGTGCGCTGAATATGTACGCGAAATGCAGAATGCCTTGTGCAAACAGCCAGCCTAGAGCAATCGTACCGACGAAACTCTCAACCAGAACCTTCCTTAATCGCTCAAGCACGTTTCCTCCCTGCTAGCTTGCTGCGATAGGCGGTGAGGCTGGCCAGCGGACCACGACGGTACACCCACCGCGACAGCAACCATGCTGCTGACAGGCTGACCATAGCGCTGTACAGAAAGTAGAAGGTGATGATCAACATGAGTCGGTCGACAGTTGTGCTTCCAGCCGAAGAGTAAGGAATGTCCCAGATCGCGATTGCTGTGACCAGGAAGACACCCACGCGATAGGCGGGCTCCCATAGACCCTGAACCGCATAATCAAGAGACCAGAGGAGAAGCAAGGCAATAGTGACTGCCCCCACGTGGGAATCTTGCAAAACTTGACGGAGAGAATGCTCGACAGTTTCTCGGGACGGCACGACGGTTACCGGATCCTCTCTGATTACTGCATGGCGCAAGCATAGCATCGACTTCCAGCGTGGCCCTTGTCGTTCTGCATTCTCGCACCCGGAATGTTAATCTTCCGTTCTGACTCCGATGCCAGGTTTGCCTCGCACCCATCCACGCTGTGTCGCCATCGACACCGGCGGCACCTTCACCGACTGCGTCTGGGTCGAGCGCGGCCAGGTGCACATGCTCAAGGTCTTCTCCACGCCAGCCGACCCTTCGCAGGCCATTGTCGAAGCGCTGGAGAAGATCGGAACGCACGATTCAGCAGTGCTTTTGCATGGCACCACGGTAGGCACGAACACGTTGCTGCAGCGCCAGGGCGCGCGCGTCGCGCTGGTTACCACCGCAGGTTTTGAAGACGCCATCGAGATTGGCCGCCAGGCCCGTCCCAAGCTCTACGATTTTTTCTTCGATCGCGTGGAGCCCCTTGTGCCTGCAAACTTGCGTTTTGGCGTGGAAGAGCGCACTGCGAGCAATGGCAAGATCCTGCAGGCGCCGTCAGTACAGGACTTGCAATCCCTCTGCGGGGAAATTCAGCGCGAGCGTCCCGAGGCGATCGCCATCTCCCTGCTGTTTTCGTTTGTCAACCCAAAGATTGAGAATGTTGTCGCCGGGGCTCTGGAGAAGCTAGGTCTTCCTTTGTCGATCTCCCACCAGATTCTCCCCGAGTTTCGCGAATACGAACGCACCAGCACGGTGGTGGTGAACGCGTATTTGCAGCCCGTCATGCAGCATTACCTAGAAAACCTCAATCGCCGGACGCGAGCGCGCATCTTTGTCATGCAATCCAGTGGCGGGATCACGGCTCTCGCTTCCGCAGCGCGCGAACCAGTTCGAACCGTGCTCTCCGGACCGGCGGGCGGCGTCGTAGGGGCCGCGGCCATGGCGCGTCGCAGCGGCTTCGGGAGAATCATCTCTTTCGATATGGGCGGCACTTCCACGGATGTTGCGCTGGTTGACCGCGAAGCCCGCGCCAGCAGCCAGGCGGAGATTGCAAGCTTCCCCATCGGCGTGCCCATGCTCGACATACATACAGTAGGCGCTGGCGGGGGCTCCATCGCGCGCTTCGACGCCGGCGGAGCCCTTCGCGTGGGTCCCGAATCCGCGGGAGCTGATCCTGGTCCGATTTGTTATGGCCGTGGCACGCAGCCCACGGTGACGGATGCCAACCTGCTGCTCGGCCGGTTGCAGTCCCAGCGTTTTCTGGGCGGCGACTTCATTCTCGATCTCGAGCGCACGCGCCGCCTGGTCACGGAATGGCTCAAGCGGAATGGGTCGACGTTTACCGCGGAACAATTCGCCGCCGGAATCGTCCGGGTGGTCAATGCCACCATGGAGAAGGCTATACGCGTGGTTTCGATCGAGCGCGGCTACGATCCGCGGGAGTTCACGCTGGTTGCCTTTGGGGGCGCGGGTGGACTTCACGCCTGCGAACTGGCGGAAGCGCTCAGCATTCCGCGAGTGATCGTTCCGGCGCTGCCCGGGGCCCTCTCGGCTTTCGGAATCCTGGTAAGCGACGTGGTGAAGGATTATTCGCGTACCGTGCTCTGGCGGGTTGCGGCCGCCGCTCCCAATCAGAGCAGCTGGAACGCGAGTTCGCCGCATTGCGCCGCCGTGCCGAAAAGAGATTTCCGCGACGAAAAATGGGCGGGCGCGATCAAACACCAGCTCAGCGTGGACATCCGCTACCAGGGCCAGGGATACGAACTCAATATCCCGTACACCCGCAATCTGGTCCGTGATTTTCGCAGCGAGCACCAGCGCCGCTACGGCTACAGCTATCCGGCACGCGCCGTCGAACTGGTGACCCTGCGCCTGCGGGCCACAATCAAATCCCATCAAACCCGAGCCCACGTGGGGACGGGCGCCCCCGTCCGTCCTGGCCGGGCAAAGCCCGGCACGAGTTTCCCAAATCGTGCCGCAGTGTTTTTCTCCGGCAAAAAGCTGGCGGCTGCAATCTATTCCCGCGATACCCTGCCGGCTGGCAGGAAATACTCCGGCCCCGCTGTAATAACGGAGTACAGTGCGACCACGGTCGTTCCTCCAGGAATGACTTTCCGGAAGGACCGCTCGGGAAACCTGATGGTTGAGATCGGGAATTGACACCGAAATCAGCAGGTCCGTCTGGTGAAACCGTGAACCACCAAGGACACGAAGGTACACGAAGGGAAGGGCCTGACACTCAGGCCTTCGTGATACTTCGTGTCCCTGGTGGTTGATGGGTCTGAAGGGCGCATGGTGAAACTCACCAGGTTCCTGAAATCGGTGTGGCCTGTTTTTTGAAATCTCATTCATCCAGTCCGAGTCCTTTGAAAGCTCGGAACATCTCCCCAAATAAACACCAGAAAGTCGCCAGACTAGGTTCCCCACAGGCCCGCCCGCTACAATACGCTCCATGAAACCCAGCATCTTTGTGGTCGAAGACGATCCGGACATTTCCCGCCTGGTGCGGCATCATCTGGAAGCGGATGGCTTCGCGGTGAAAGTATTCTCCACCGGAAACACGGTGATCAGCGATTCCGAACGCCAGCGCCCGGCACTCTTCATTCTCGACATCATGGTCCCGGGCAAGGACGGCCTCGAGTTGTGCCGCCAGATCAGGCAGATCCCAGCCCTGGCTGCGACCCCGGTCATTTTTCTGACGGCAAAGAGCGGCGAGGCGGACCGCATTCTCGGCCTGGAACTGGGCGCCGATGACTACATCCCAAAGCCGTTCAGTCCGCGCGAACTGGTGGCGCGGGTCAAAGCCGTGTTGCGCCGGTTCGAGCGGCCCCTGTCCCAGGCGCCGGTGAAGATTGGCGAGATCGAAATCGATCCCGGCGCGATGACCCTTATTGTGAGCGGGAACCTGGTGAGCACGACAGCCACCGAGTTCCGCCTGCTCGATTACTTCGCCCGTCACATCGGCCGTGTGTTTACCCGCGACCAGTTGCTGGATTCGGTGTGGCGCGACACCGCTTACGTCACTCCGCGTTCGGTGGATGTTTACGTGCGCCGCATTCGCGAAAAAATCGAGCCTGATCCCGAAAATCCCCGCTACCTGAAGACCGTGAGGGGGGCCGGATACCGCTTCGAGGCCCCGAAGTGAGGGGACGGATATTTTTCAAGCTGGCGGGCGCTTTCGCCCTGGTGATCGGGGTGGCGGCAATCTTCAATTTCTTTCCTCTTCAAGCCTGGAAGGGCACGCTGCTGGCGGTGCTGGTGGCGCTTGTCATTTCCGCCATCGCAGCCCAGGCCACGGCCCGCCGCCTGGACCACATCGTGCGATTTGCGGACAGGATCGCCGCCGGGGACCTGGCCGCGCGCATCGCGGAAACTTCCGGCGACGAAATCGGACAGGTAGCAGCTGCTCTGGACAAAACCGCCAGCCACCTGGAAGAAAGCTTTGCCGCATTGCAGCAGAGCCAGCGCCAGCTCGAGACCCTGCTCAACAGCATGCAGGACGCCGTCATCGCCGTCAGTGCCGACGATCGCGTGCAGTGGGCCAACCAGACCATGGACAAACTGGTTCCGCAACATACTCGCAAGGACGCGCCCCTGGTGGAGACGGTCCGCGACCCCGATTTTCTGACCGCGGTGCGGGGCGCGAGTGAAACGCGAAAAGTAATTACCGCGCGGGCCGGGTCCATCGTCCCGGGACGCACCTTCGACGTGACCGCCGCGCCCATGCCCGGCGGCGGCGCGGTGGCGGTCCTGCGCGACCTGACCGAGACCGAACGGGTGGAGAAGACCCGTCGCGACTTCATCGCCAATGTCTCGCACGAATTGCGCACGCCGCTGACGTCCATTCAGGGCTACACCGAAACCCTGCTCGACAGCGCGCCCGGCAATGACCACTCCCGCGATTTCCTGGAAATCATCCGCAAGAGCGCGCTGCGCATGTCGCGCCTCACCGAAGACCTGCTTACGCTGGCGCGAGTGGAGTCCGGCGAGCAGCGTTTCGAGATTGAATCCACCGCTCCCGCAGACCTGCTGCAGGAGGCGGTGCAGAGCTTTCGCGAAATTGCACGGACGCAAAACGTGGAATTAATAGTCGAAGACCATGCCGCGGTCCGGGTGGGTGCTGATCCCGAGGCCATTCACCAGGTTTTTTCCAATCTGGTGGACAATGCCATGAAATACGCCCAGTCAGGGGGGAGGATTATTCTGGGGGCAAGGCCGGTCGCGGAAGGCGTCGAATTCTATGTGCAGGATTTCGGTCCCGGCATTCCCTCCGAACACCTGGCCCGCCTGTTCGAGCGCTTCTACCGGGTGGACAAGGCGCGCTCGCGCGAATCGGGAGGGACCGGGCTGGGGCTGGCCATTGCCAAACATATCGTGCTGGCCCACGGCGGCTCCATTCGCGCCCAGAGCGAACTCAACCACGGCTCCACTTTCCTGTTTACTCTGCCGCTGAGTTAGAGGTTTGGAGGACGGGCGGGACGCCCGCCCTCCAGATTGCCGAGCTGCGCTCCGCTGGAGACCCGAAGGCGGCTGTCCCCACGCGAACGCGCCATAAATTTACGTACTGTTAACCAAACTCCTGGCAAAACAACTTATCCTCCGGTATTGGCCATCCATGTCAGGACGAGGAGAACCGGACCGCACCCGGTGCGGCCGGTCAGGGTCGCCGGGAGGCGCGCGCGTATGAGTACCGCCATTTTCAGGAGCCCGGAGCCCGAATCTCCCTACACCTATCTGGTGAAGCGCACGGTTGAGGCTTGCCGGGTCGCCAAGGAAGCGGCTGCCACGGCCGCCGAGGGCATAGCCACCGCATCCTGCCCCCTGCTGAATACTCTTCGTGACCGCGAAAAAGAGCTCGACCGCCTGGACATGGAAATCGATGCCGGCGTGACCCAGGTGGTCACGCAGGTCAGCGATGCGGAAGCGCGCGAACTGCTGGCCTGCATGAAGTTCATGATCAGCCTGGAACGCATCGGCGACCTGCTGCTCAGCTTTGCCGGAAGCGCGCAGGCAGTTTGTGCCCGCATCGATTCGGAGGACATTCGCGACCTTACGCACATGGCGACGGTGCTGGAGAAAATGCTGGCCGATGCGGGCACGGCTTTTTCCACTCGCGACGTGAAAAAAGCCGTTGATGTGCTGCGCGCCGATGCGGAGATTGACCGCCTGCGCAACCTCATCTTCCTGCGTCACATCGAAAATCCGGAGAATCTGCAGCGTCATGCCAGCCTGCAGGTCATCTTCATGACCCAGTCGCTTGAGCGCGCCGGTGATCACGCCAAGAATCTAGCGGAAGAAGTCTGCCATTTCGTCAGCGGCCATACCGTCCGCCATGTCCTGATGACGTATGACAAGCCCATCGAACAGATGTTCCTGGATTGGCTGCGCGCTCGCGAAGAGACGCAGTAAGTAGCGCCGGCGTCCCGCCGGCTGTCGCGCGCATCCTGCCCGCCCCTGTCTCTGATGATGTGCGACAAGCCCATTGAATAGTTGTCCCTGGACCGGTTGTGCGCCTGCGAAGGCCAGCAAGTTGCGCAGCATGTGACGTCCGTCACAGCTTTTACTGATTCCCGCAACCTAGACTGTGCAACACGTAGCATCTGAACGGCGGGCAGGATGCCCGCCGGCGCTACAACAAACATGTTCTCCGGCCGCATCACTCATGCCACGATTCGCGTCCTCGACTGGATGGCGAGCCGAACCCTGCCGCCTGAGAGTGTTCCCGCCCACCTGCGTACCGGGCGGCGGGGGGAGGAGGACGCTTACTTCCACCTGCGAAAGCTGGGATATGTAATGGTTGCCCGTAATTTTCGCGCGCCCAACCGCCGCGGCGAAATCGACCTGATCGGCTGGCATGAGGACATCCTGTGCTTTATCGAAGTCAAGACCCGCACTACCCGCGATGTGAAGCCCGCCGAAGCCGCCGTGGACCGGGACAAGCGTCGGGACCTGCTGGCTGTCGCCCGCGAATATCTGCGCCATCTGCCGCCTTCCTGCGCCTGGCGTCTCGACATCGTCAGCGTGTACTACGATCAGGGCGCGAGGCGGCCGCAGATCGAAGTATTCCGCAACGTTCACCTGCAGGCGTAAAATACTTCCATTCGCTTCGGTTGGTGCGGTTCACATTGCAGACCGCGGAAAGGATTCCAGTAATTGCCCGAGCTTCGGAAGGACCCGATCGTCGGCCGCTGGGTCATCATTTCGACCGACCGCGCCAAGCGCCCCACAGACTTCGCCCGCGAGGCGGTCAAGATCAAGGGTGGTTTCTGTCCTTTCTGCTACGGCAATGAATCCAAGACTCCGCCCGAGATCCAGGCCTATCGTCCCAATCCCAATGGCGGGCCTCCTCCGCAACGCGACACTCCGGGCTGGACAGTCCGCGTGGTTCCCAACAAGTTCCCTGCTCTCGGCATCGAGGGCAATCTCAACCGCCAGGCCGAGGGCATGTTCGACCGCATGAACGGCATTGGAGCGCATGAGGTCATCATCGAGACTCCGGACCACAATGCCAGCCTGGCCAATCTTCCGCCCAAGCGCATTGAAGATGTGCTCTGGACTTTTCGCGACCGCATTCTTGACCTCAAGAAGGACCGCCGCTTCAAGTACATCCTGATTTTCAAGAATCACGGCGAAGCGGCCGGGGCCTCGCTGGAGCACGCGCACTCGCAACTGATTGCGCTTCCCATTCTCCCCATTTATGTGAGTGAAGAAATCGAAGGCGCCAAGCAGTACTACATTTACAAGGAACGTTGCGTCTTCTGCGACGTGATCCGACAGGAAAGCGAGACCGGGACTCGGGTGGTCGCCGAGAACTCCGACTTCATCACTCTCGCTCCCTACGCGCCCCGCTTTCCCTTTGAGACCTGGATCCTTCCCAAACAGCATGAGTCGGCCTTCGAGAATTCCTCCTCCCACATGTTTGAAAATCTGGCCCGCGCCCTGAAGACCCTGCTCAGCAAGGCGGAGCGGGTACTGGATAATCCTCCCTACAACCTGGTCATCCACTCTTCGCCGGTGCAGGACCCTAACAACGACCACTACCACTGGCATATCGAGTTCATGCCCAAGCTGACCAAGACGGCGGGCTTCGAGTGGGGCACCGGTTTCTACATCAATCCCACGCCGCCGGAAGAAGCGGCGAAGTTTTTACGCGAAGCCAGCGTGGAAGAGCCGGCGGCCACGACGACGGGATAGGGGAAGCCCGATCCTCATAAAAGTTGCGCCGCGGTTTGACACCTTTGCCCGCCCTCACTAAGATTCCGGACTTGCGAGACTGCCCATGAAACGTCTGCTTTTCCTGCTACTGGCGCTTACAGCTTTTGGCTATGCCGCTGCGAATCCGGCGGCACCGATCAACAACATTCCCAACCGCACTACGGTCAGTCTGGATGGCGCATGGCAGGCCATCGTCGATCCTTACGAAACCGGACTCAACGGCCGCTTCTACCTGAACGCCAAAGCCAAGGACAAACACGAGCTCCTCGAATACGATTTCGACAAATCCGATGTTCTGAACGTTCCCGGAGACTGGAACTCGCAGAAGAAGGGACTGTTCTTTTATGAAGGTCCGGTGTGGTACAAGAAGTCGTTTCCGTACCGCAAGCGGGAACACACGCGCGTCTTCCTGTATTTCGGCGCCGCCAACTACTTCACTCGCGTTTACCTGAACGGGCAGGCGCTGGGAGAACATGAAGGCGGGTTCACGCCCTTCAACTTCGAAGTGACCGACCAGATTCGTGAAGGCGATAACTTCGTGGTGGCGGAGGTCAACAACGCCCGCCGCCGCGATGCCGTCCCGACTGTAAATGCCGACTGGTGGAACTACGGAGGCCTTACCCGAGACGTGATGCTGGTGGAGGTCCCCGAAACCTTTATCCAGGATTACTTTGTGCAGCTGGCGAAGGGCTCGGAAAGCGAGGTCTCGGGCTGGGTGCAGCTCAGCGGTCCTACGTCGGCGCAGCAGGTCACGGTTGAAATCCCCGAAGCGAAAATCAAACAGACCGTTACCGCCGACGCTGCGGGCCGCGCGGAGTTCCGCTTTCCCGCCAAGCTTGAGCTGTGGTCGCCGGAGCATCCCCGGCTCTACGATGTTGTGCTGTCGAGCGGCGCCGACAAAATACACGATGCCATCGGTTTCCGCACCATTGAGACCCGCGGCACGCAAATATTGCTCAACGGCAAACCCATCTTCCTGCGCGGTATTGCCCTGCATGAAGAGGCCCCGGTCCGCGGCGGACGCGCCTTTAGCGAAAAAGATGCGGAAACCCTGCTGGGGTGGGCACGGGAACTGGGCTGTAATTTCGTTCGCCTGACTCACTACCCGCACAGCGAGAACATGACCCGCCTGGCCGACCGCATGGGAATCATGGTGTGGTCTGAAATCCCGGTGTATTGGGACATTGACTGGGAGAATCCCGCCACACTGCAAAACGCCGAGAGCCAGCTGCACGAGATGATTGCCCGCGATCACAACCGGGCTTCGGTGGTCTTGTGGTCGCTTTCGAACGAGACCCCGGTCAAACCCGCGCGGACCACGTTTCTGCGGCAGCTTGCAGAGGCTGCGCGCCAGCAGGACTCGACTCGCCTGATTACCTCCGCGCTGAACCACGTTGACGATGCCGGCCCGGACACTCGCGTCCTCAATGATCCGGTAGGCGAGGACCTCGACGTGCTGGGATTGAACGAGTATCTGGGTTGGTATGGAGGACGTCCCGAAGATGCCGACCGCATGCAGTGGAAGTTCGCCTGGAACAAGCCCGTCATCGTGAGCGAATTCGGTGCTGGGGCCCCGTACGGCAGACACGGCGAGGCGGATGAGCGCTGGACCGAGGAGTATCAGGCTAATCTTTACCAGCACCAGATCGTCATGCTGAAAAAGATTCCGTCCCTGGCAGGTTTATCGCCCTGGGTCCTGATGGATTTCCACTCGCCGCGCCGCCTTCTGCCCGGCGTTCAGGATTACTACAACCGCAAAGGACTGATTTCGAATACAGGACAGCACAAGCAGGCGTTCTACGTGCTGCAAAAATTCTATCGGGAGATGGAAGCCGCCAGGTAGGCACGACTCTATCCATCCCAACGATCAGCCGAGATTTTGTGGAAGGGCACGGCTTCAGCCGTGCCACCAAATCGGGAAGGTGGGGCGGCTTCAGCCGCTGGGGTGGGTTTCTAGGCCTGGGTGCGGTCGAGAAATTCGGAGTGCCATGCCATCTGAATCGCTTCCAGCTTGCCTTCGTTCGACTTCTTGGGATCGTCCCTGAACTCGGGCAGTTCCGTCACCAGGCGGTGCAAATCGGTGAAGCGCACCGCCAGCGGATCAGTTTCAGGATGCTGCTCGGAGAGCAGGATTCCGAGGTCTTCCGCATCATCCCAGGTCAGCTCTTTCGGCATGCATTTTGCTCCTTGGAATCAGTTTCCAGTTTCCGGTTTCTGGTTTCAAAACCGGAAACTGGAAACCAGAAACCGCTCTAGTGTTCTTCCGAAACGTAATTCCGGTTCCAGGCCGGAATCTCGACTACAACTTTGCCGGGCTTGTTAATCACGGCCTGGCAGCCGAGTCGGGAGTTTAACTGCAAATCGGCGGCCATGTCCAGCCGGTCGGCTTCGTCGTCATCCATTTCGGAAAGATTGTCGGCGCCCTCTTTGACCCAGATGTGGCAGGTGGTGCAGGCGCAATTGCCGCCGCAAGCGTGGTCCAGCCGGATGCCGTTATTCAGCGCCACGTCCAGCAGCGATTCCGGTTTGCCGTGGTCTTTGTAAGGTAGCTTGCCGTGCTCGAACTGTACCGTCTTACCCTCGGGGAGAAATGTGACCTGGACTGTGTTCTCGCCGGGAAGATCGACGGTTGCCGTTCCCGCGCCTTGATTTTTTTCTTCTGCCATCACAGCTCCTAATCTTGGATCTCGTGCGTTTTCCTGACGACCGACGACTGACGACCGACGACTGACGACCGCCGACTGCTCTATTCAAACTCCGCTTTGGCCACCGGATGCGGGGCGTCGGGGCCCTCGCCCATGTCAGCCTGGTCCATGGTCTTGCCCTTGAGGGCGGTGGACACTGCGCTGTCCATCATCAACTCGGCCAGCCGCATCGTGCCCTGGTTGAGCGCGTCGATCGCGGTGCGGATGGCCTGATAGTCGTCTTCGCCCTGCACCTGGTTCAAAGCGTTTTCCAGCTTGGCGATGCGCTTCTTCTCGGCGCTGGTGAGCTGTCCCCAGGCGGGACTCTTTTTGCCTTTTCCGAGCGCGGCCAGGATGGTGCCGGCTTCGTTCCGCGCCTCGATCACCTGGCGTTGACGGAAATCTTCCTCCGCCGAGTCAAACGAATCGAGAATCATGCTCTCGACCTGCTCATCCGTCAAACCGTAGCTGGGCTGGACTTCGATTTGTGCTTCGGTTCCGCTGCGCTGCTCGCGCGCGGAGACGTGCAGGATGCCATTGGCATCGATGAGGAACTTGACCTCGACGCGGGGAATTCCGGCCGGCATCGGCGGGATGCCCTTCAGGTCGAAGCGCGCCAGCGAGCGGCAGTCTTTTGCCAGTTCGCGCTCGCCCTGCAGCACGTGAATCGCGACATTGGCCTGTCCGTCCACTTGCGTGGTGTAGTGCTGCGTGGCGGAAGCGGGAATCGTCGAGTTGCGCAGAATGATCTTGTCGGTCACGCCGCCCGCCACTTCAATGCCAAGCGACAGGGGCGTGACATCGAGCAACAGCATATTTTCCGTGGCTTCGGAGCCGCCGGAAAGAATGTTCGCCTGCACGGCGGCGCCCAGAGCGACGACTTCGTCCGGATTCAGATCGGTGTGCGGTGTACGGTGGAACATTTCTTCGACCAGCGCGCGTACTTTGGGAATTCGCGTGGAGCCGCCCACCAGCACCACTTCGTCAATCTGTTCGGGCTTCAGGCCAGCGTCTTTTAGCGCTTGTTTGCACGGGCCGACCGTGCGATCGATGATGGGCTGAATCAGTTGTTCGAATTGCTCCCGCGTGATCGCTCTCTGATAGTGCTTGCCGCCCGGGAGTTCTACCTCGAGCGTAGTCACGGGCTGCGATGAAAGCGCAATCTTGGCTTCGATGACGGCCTTGCGGATGGTGGCCACGGCTTCGCCATTACGGGAGACATCGAGCCCCATATCGCCGCGAATGTCATCGAGGGCGATTGTGATCAGAAGATTGTCAATATCATCCCCGCCCAGGTGCGTGTCGCCGTTGGTGGCGATCACCTCAAAGATTCCGTCATGCAACTTGAGGATCGACACGTCGAACGTACCGCCACCCAGGTCGTACACGGCGACAATACCATTCTCTTTCTTGTCGAGTCCGTAGGCCAGGGAAGCGGCTGTCGGCTCATTCACCAACCGCAGGACTTCGAGGCCGGCAATTCGTCCGGCGTCTTTTGTTGCCTGCCGCTGGGCATCATTGAAATACGCGGGCACGGTGATGACCGCTTTCGCCACCGGCGCATTAAAAAATCGCTCGGCGTTGCGCTTGAGCTGGCGCAGTACGAAGGCGGAAATTTCGGGCGGCGTGAACGTCTTCTCGCCCAGCCGGATGCGCAGAACCTCGCCGGGCTGAAGATCGTCGGCCAGGCGGAAGGGAAACAGCTTCAGTTCCTGCTGGATATCTTCGATGCCGCGCCCCATCAGGCGCTTGATCGAGTAAACAGCGCGCTCCGGAGTCTCGATCAGATACTTTCGCGCCGCGTTGCCCACGATGATCTGGTCTTTGTCATCCAGCGCCACCACGGATGGCACCAGGTTCAAGCCGTCCTCGCCCGGGATAACCACAGGCCTGTCCCCCTGCATGAAAGCCACCAGCGAGTTGGTGGTCCCGAGATCGATGCCGACGATGCGTTCAGAATTCATTGAGTAATTGTGTAATCGGGTAATTGAGTAATTTGAAAATCGGAAATCGGGTCCTCAATTACAAAATTACCCGATTGCCAAATTACTCAATTTCCCAGTGCCTCATTCACGTCCCGAACCAGGTTCCTGATGTAGCTGCGCCGGTTCAGCAGATCGACCATGCGGTCGAGCGCCACGCGCCGTTCTTCGTCGCTATGGCCGTCCACAGACTGGTCCCACTGCTTCCAATCGTCCTCTAGTTCTTCCGCCAGGGCTTCATACTTCATCTCGAACTGCGCCCGGTGCGCTTCCAGGTCCTTGACCAGGGCGGGATCGGCCTCTCCCATCTTCTGGTTCATGCGCAGTTCTTCCAGCTGCATATTCAGTTCGAACACTTCTTCCAGTAGGTCGGGAGGCACAATCTGTTTTTTTACTTCGCCCGTGGAGCGCGCTTTCTCGGTTGCAGCCTTCGATTGTTCCTCGAGTTCCACGCCCTCCAGGCGCAGCAGGTACTGCGTGCGTTTGACGGGATCTTTCAACGTGCGGTAGGCGTCGTTGAGCAGCGAGCTTTGCTCCAGGCTCCATTCCTGTTCCCGCTTGTCGGCGCGGGCATTGAGGTCGGGGTGCAGCTTGCGGCTCAGTTCATAGAATTCCGTTTCCAGGCGAGCTACATCCACATTCAGCTTCCGCGGCAATCCGAAGAAGGAGAAGTAGTCCACGGGCAGGGGCGGCTGCACTTTGCCGCAGGCATGGCAGAAGTGTGCGGCGCGCATGTCGCCGCACGACCAGCAACTGGCGGTGCCTTCGACGCTTCCGGCAGCCGCAATCGTTTTGGAAGTATCAATCGTCATTAGTCTTTGCTCGTGTGGCCTTGCCTGTGTGGTCCATGCACGACACAACCTCAGGGATTTCCAGTCATTTTGTTTCGGGGACCGGAGAAGTCAAAGCGGAGGGCGGAGGGCCTTGCCGCTCCAGGCTTTTCGCGGGCGAGTCGCCCGCGACCACACAAAACCGTAACATTCAGACAGACCGCGCGGTCTACCCTGAGAATGACGTCCCGCAGCCGCACGACTTCGATGCATTGGGATTGACGAACACAAATCCCTGCTGCATCAGAGTCTCCTGATAGTCCAGCACCATGCCGTTCAGGTAGATGAACGATTTCGGATCGACGAACACGCGCACATCGCCGAACTGGAAGATGCGGTCGCGCTCCCGGGGCTGGGTATCGAAGCGGATGTTGTAGCTGAGCCCGGAACATCCGCCACCCTGCACGCCCAGGCGCAACCCGCCCTGCTCGGGCGAGATGCCTTCCTTGACGATGGCCGAACGCACTTTCGCCAGCGCCTTGTCCGTGACCTTAACGCCGCCCTTGGCCGGGGCGGTTGGCTTGGTCGTTTCTTCCGTGATCGTCGCCATAAATGATCCCCAATACGCGCAGCTCTTACCGGAAGCTGAAAGCCTATTTCGCTTCGACAGCCGCCGGCTTGGCCGCGCCCTGTTTAGCCTTCCAGTCATGAATCGCGGCCCGGATGGCGTCTTCCGCCAGCACCGAACAGTGGATCTTTACCGGAGGCAGCGCCAGTTCCTTCACGATCTCGGTGTTCTTGATCTGCAGCGCTTCATCCACGGTCTTGCCCTTGACCCATTCGGTGGCCAGGGAAGACGATGCGATGGCGGAGCCGCAGCCGAAGGTCTTGAACTTCGCGTCTTCGATGATGTTGGTCTGCGGATTGACTTTGATCTGCAGCTTCATCACGTCGCCGCACTCCGGCGCTCCCACAAGGCCAGTGCCGACTTCGTTGCTGTTCTTGTCCATGGAGCCCACATTGCGCGGGTTTGAGTAGTGATCGAGAACCTTGTCGCTATATGCCATTTTGACCCTCTCCTGAAAAATTAAACTCGTGTCATCCTGAGCGCAGCTTGATCGGTTGCTCTGCAACCGATCAACGGAATCGAAGGACCCCTATTCCCCCGGGTGAAGCGGATCGCGGTGCAAGCTCTGCGGCGCGCCAAATTTACTCCGCCGCCCACTTGACGCTCTTCAAATCCACGCCTTCTTTCGCCATTTCGTACAGGGGCGAAAGCTCGCGCAGCCGTTCGACCGTTTCGATAACCCGATCGGCCACGTAGTCCACTTCGGCTTCGGTGTTGAAGCGGCCGATGCCGAAGCGAATCGAGCTGTGCGCCAGATCGTCGCCCGTTCCTAAAGCCTTTAATACATATGACGGCTCCAGAGTCGCCGAGGTGCACGCCGACCCGCTCGACACTGCGATGTCATTGATGCCCATCAGCAGCGACTCCCCTTCGACGTAGGCAAAGCTGATATTCAGGTTCCCGGGCAGGCGATGCTCCATGGAGCCATTGACATAAACCTCATCCAGACGTCCCATGATGCGGTCGCGCAGCCGGTTGCGCAGGCCCGCCAGATGGCATGCTTCCTTCGCCATCTCTTCCGAGGCGATGGCGCAGGCCTTGCCCAGCCCAACGATTCCGGGGACGTTCAGGGTCCCGGAACGCATGCCGCGCTCGTGACCGCCGCCGTCAATGATGGCGGAAACCTGCACCCGGGGATTCTTGCGCCGGACGTACAGGGCGCCGACGCCCTTGGGCCCGTACATTTTGTGGGCCGAGATCGACATCACGTCGATGTTCATCTTGTTCACGTCAATCGGAATCTTGCCTACGGCCTGGGTGGCGTCGGTGTGGAAGATCACGCCACGCTCGTGACAGAGCTTCCCGATTTCCGCCACCGGCTGCACTACGCCAATCTCGTTGTTGGCAGCCATGATGGTTACCAGGATGGTCTTGTCATCCATGGCGCGCTTCAGTTCTTCGAGATCGATGAGGCCGTCTTTCTGCACCGGCATATAGGTGACGCGGTAGCCGTACTTCTCCAGCCGCTTGCAGGTATCGAGCACGGCCTTGTGCTCGGTGACGGCGGTGATGATGTGGTTGCCCTTTTCCCGGTACATTTCGGCCACGCCCTTGATGGCGAGGTTGTCGCTTTCGGTAGCGCCCGACGTGAAAATGATCTCTTTGGGGGTCGCGCCAATCAACTTGGCCACGCGCTCGCGCGCGGTTTCGACCCCTTCCTCGCCCGCCCAGCCAAACGAGTGATTGCGGCTGGCCGCGTTACCGAATTTCTCCATGAAGTAGGGCAGCATTTCTTCCAGCACCCGGGGATCCATGGGCGTGGTGGCATGGTTGTCCATGTAAACCGGCAGCTTTACGCCGTTGGCAGCGGTGCGCTGCTCCTGGGTTTCGGGGTGTCCATTTGTCCCCTGGGGGATCGTCTTTACGTCCGTGCTCATAAGTGCTCTCCTCAGAACCTGCTCATCCAATAGTTACAAACTCGGTGGCGCTCTTCGTTTTGTCGTGGGCCTTGTCGTGTCCGGCCTTGTCGCCGTCGTGCGCGGACTCTTCTTTCATCTCCAGGATAGTGATGCTCCGCAGCAGCTCTTCGATTCCGTGACTGACCCGCCGCAAAGGTTCGCGGATACTGCAGCGGTCGCTCTGGTCACATTCGCCGCGCACGGTCACGCAGGAAGTAATGAAGAGCGGGCCATCAATCGCGCGGATCACCTCGAAGGCCGAAATCATTCCCGGGTCGCGGGCCAGCGTGTAGCCGCCGTTGGTGCCGTGCTGCGAATGCAGCAGTCCGGCTTTGACCAGCCGCTGCAGAATCTTGGCCAGCGCCTCCTGGGGTATGCCGTAGGCGTCGGCTACATCCTTGGCGCTGCAGGCCCCGCGTTCGCCATGCTCGGCCAGATGCTTCATGGCCATCAACCCGTAATCCGCCTTCTTGGTCAGCTTGAGCATGGTCGGCAAAATCCGACCTTTTAAGTCGGATATGTCTATAATAGACGCCAACCCGCTCAAATGCAACCCCTTACAGGCAATGGTCAAAAAACGGCACCGAGGTGCGACGGGCTGAGCTTAACTGCTGGGGAGGTCTAACCTGGGCTGTTTGAAGGGATCGATCCTCATCCCTGGATCTATAGAACAGTTCAAGATGGCGGAGAGTACTTGACATCTGGGAAGAGCGGTCTAAAATACCGCCAATTTCCGGCGAAATCCCCGGCCGTTGACAGGGAACCAGCACCCGGATTTATGACTCCATCCTCGCCGTCCGAACTCCCCGATAGAAGCAACACGACGCCGTGTAAACATCCGCGTGTCCAAATCGTGGCCCGCGAAGAAGACTCCGAATTTGTCGAATGCAAGGAATGCGGCGAAATCTTCGAGTCCAGCGAGTTCAAGGACATGATTATCGAAGACACGAAGCTTCCGAAGGAATCGTAGATCTCCCTCGTTGCTGTCTTCATCGGACATTGCCGGACTGCGAGGGCAGGATGCCCTCGCGACAGCCGGCGGGACGCCGGCGCTACGCTGAAAGCTCTGTGACAAAGGTAACCCTGCTTCCGGCTTTACCGTTGTTGCCGCCATAACAATTTGTTAATGTCGCCCGGGGATTATCTTGTCCGCAAAAAATCAGACTCCGCTCGTCGCCCTGGTGGTGGACGATTCCATGCTGATCCGGCACACTGTGTGCCGCTTTCTCGAGGAGCGCGGTTATACCGTGGAGTCGGCAACCAACGGAGAAGAAGCGCTGCCCATCGCCCAGCGGATTCATCCCGACATCATCATCACTGATATGCAGATGCCCAGAATGAGCGGCACCGAACTCATCACGGCGCTCAAGGCCCGGCCCGAAACCGCGTACATCCCGATCGTGATTGTGGCGGGAAAAAACAGCGGCTTCGATGCCCAGGAACACCGCGCCAATTTCGCCATTTTCAAGGACATCGATATCGAGGCCCAGCTCACCAAGGCGCTGGAGGCTCTGCTGGGAAGCAGCGTCACCAAAGTCAAAGCCGCAGGGAAATAAAGCCAAGACAACGGGGTGCCCGATCCTCTTCTCGTGGTGTTTGCGAAAAAGGGTGGGGCCTTTGACTCATCTGAGTCAGCATGATCCCATGACCCCACTCATTTCGCAAAAAGCGCGAAATGAATGGGGCACCAAGGCAATGTACGTGCCAATTGCTCACCGCAGTGCCATGCCCGCTTCGGCCGAGAAATCCATGGCGGCAAACTCTCTGGCAAGAAATTTAGGATAGGCTGCGGCCGCGATCATGGCAGCGTTATCGGTGGAGAGTGGCCGCGACGGGAAATACACGGGCAGGCCTTCCATGGCGGCGTCCTGCTCAAAGCGCTGGCGTAGTTCGTTGTTTGCCGCGACACCGCCGGTGACGAACAGCGTGGCGGCGTTGCAGGCCCGGGCCGCGGCCAGAGTCTTCATGACCAGATCACTCACCAGGGCCCGCTGGAATGACGCGACCAGGTCCAGCGTTTTCCTGTCGATATGACGCAGGTAGTCGTCGAGCCCGGGCTTCGCGATCGTGCTCAGCGCTTTTCGCCGGGCCTCGATCGCAGCCCGCATTTCGTGAACTTCGACGTAGCGCAAGACCGCGGTCTTGATCCCACTGTAGGAAAAATCAAAACGCGGCCCTTCAGTATCGTCGCTCTTGTCCTTCCGGTCGCGGTGCTTGAGCTGTGCGGGCGGAAACTTCACCGCCGTGGGATCGCCGTGCGACGAAAGTTTGTCGATGATGGGGCCACCCGGATATCCCAGGCCCAATAACTTCGCCACCTTGTCGAAGGCCTCACCGGCAGCGTCGTCGCGGGTGTGCCCGATGTTCTGGTACGACCAATGCTGGTCGCGCTGCTCGGCCAGGTAAAGATGAGTGTGCCCGCCCGAAACCACCAAAGCCAGCACGGGGAAAATCATCTCGCGATTATCTTTCTGGCGTTCTTCGAGCAGGACAGCATGAATATGTCCTTCAAGATGGTTGACGGCGATCAGCGGCTTGTCGAGGGCGAAGGCCAGCGCCTTGGCGTATCCGATGCCGACCAGCAGGGCCCCGGCCAGGCCCGGCCCCTGCGTGACTGCCAGGGCATCGATCGACTGGTAGGTCTGTCCGGCATCAGCCAGGGCCTTGCGGACGACGGGCACAATTGCTTTTAAATGCTCCCGCGAAGCCAGCTCGGGAACCACTCCGCCATAAGGCTGGTGCGCAGCGATCTGGGAGAAGATGACGTTCGAGACCATCTTCTCGCCGGAATACACAACCGACGCAGCCGTCTCATCGCAGGAGCTCTCGATGCCGAGTAGGTAAGCGCCGCCCATGGCTTCCAGTTTAAATCACGAGCAAGCGTGGAGGACCGGCGTCCCGCCCGTCATCCACGGCCCGTCCTCCATTGAGCCTTCTGTCCGCTTGCCTGCCGGGCGGCTACAATACTGCGTGATGTCGAGTGAGAGCCCGAGCGCGCCGCCTGCTACCGAGCCGGTCAGTTCGCTCTACGATACCCGCCTGCCCCAACTCTCGCGCTGGCGGCGGATGCAAATCCCGGTCATCGCGGCCGCGGTCATCGCGGTCATTCGCGCACTTGGTCCCACGCTGCGTTTCGAAGAAGTGGGCATGCATCACTACCGGGAATCGCGCGCCCGGGGTGTGCCCGTGGTTTCCGCCTTCTGGCATCGCTGCATTATTTCCGCTACCTGGTACTGGCGCAATCGCGGCGTGGTGGTGATGAACACCACCAACTTCGATGGCCAGTGGACGCGGCGCGTGATTGAGCACTTCGGCTTCAGCACCGCCCAGGGCAGTTCCACCCGCGGAGGCCTGCGCGGACTGGCAGTCATGGCGCGGCGCATGGAAGAAGGCGTGGACTCCTCGTTTACCATCGATGGCCCGCGCGGTCCGCGCTACGTGGCCAAACCCGGACCGGTGATGCTGGCCCGCAAGACCGGCCGGCCTATTTACGTTTTTCATATTGGGGTCGAAAAGGCGCACACGCTGGAAAAAGCCTGGGACTTGATGGCGATTCCGCATCCTTTCTCGCGAGCGGTGATCGTGAGCGCGCCGCTGATCCCGGTTTCGCCCGACGCAGGTGCGGAAGAGCTCGAACGCAAGCACGCGGAGATGCAGGCCGCGCTCGAACGCGTCCGCGACGTGGCCGAATCGTGGTTTGGATTGAGTGAGGCGGAACGCGAGAAATTGCGCCAGGAATGGAATGCCTGAGATATCCCAAACCACGTGGGGAGGGCCGCCCCCGGCTGTCCGGTCGCCAGCAAGGCGACTTTGGTCTAAGAAGAATGTCTGACACCAAAGAATTTGCCGAGCGATCATTCGCACTCTGCGCGAGCAGGGCCACCAGGCCTACCTGGTCGGCGGATGCGTGCGCGATCTGGTGCTCGGCCGCGACCCCGCCGATTATGACGTCGCCACCGACGCCACGCCCGACGAAGTCATGCGGATCTTTCCCGAAACCTACGCCGTGGGCGCGCAGTTCGGAGTCGTCCTGGTGCCTGCTAAAAGACTTTGGAACGACGATGGAAATCACGTGTCGAAGTGGCCACCTTCCGCAGCGACATCGGCTACTGCGGACGGCCGCCATCCCGACCAGGTGCGCTTCAGCAACATCGCTCACGTGAAGATGCCGAGCGCCGCGATTTCACCATTAACGGCATGCTGCTTGAATAACGGAAGCGGGCACCTTACCCGATCCAATGAAGCTGCTCGGATTTCGTCGGCGGACGCAAGGACCTCGAGGCCGGAATCGTTCGCACCATCGGGCAGCCTGAGCTGCGCTTCGCCGAAGACAAGCTGCGGATGCTGCGAGCGGTACGCTTTGCCGCCCGCTTCGAATACACGATCGAACCCGGAACCTTCGCCGCAATCCAGAAGCTGGCGGCTGGAGTCAGTCAGGTCTCGCGCGAGCGGGTTCGCGATGAATTGACCAGGATGCTCACCGAGGGCCACGCCCGCGAAGCCTTCCTGCTGCTCGATCGGACGGGTCTGCTCCAGGAAGTCCTGCCCGAGATTTCCGCGATGAAAGGCGTGAAGCAACCCCCGGAATTTCATCCCGAGGGCGATGTCTTTGTGCATACGCTGCTGCTGCTCCAGGAACTGCCGCATCCCTCGCCCGCCGACTCTCGCCTGGGGCGCGCTTTTGCATGATGTCGGCAAGCCGCCTACGTTCCGCGTGGCTCCAGACCGCATTCGCTTCGACAACCACGTGGACATCGGGGTGAAGATGGCGGAAGCGATCTGCCGGCGTCTGCGCTTTGCCAATGACGACACCGAACAAATTCTGGCGTTGGTGGCCAATCACATGCGTTTCTCGCATGTGCCGCAGATGAAGGACTCGACCTTCAAGAGATTTGTGCGCATGCCCGAGTTCGAGCAACACCTCGAGTTGCACCGGTTGGACTGCCGGGCCAGCCACGGCGACCTGACTTCCTACAACTTCACGCGTGAGAGAATTGCCTCGATTCCCCCAGAGGCAATTCGTCCCGCCACGCTTGTCAGCGGCGATGACCTGATTGCGGCCGGGTATGTGCCGGGGCCGCGCTTCAAGGAAATTCTTTCGCAGGTCGAAGATGCCCAGCTTGAAGGGCGTCTGCAGTCGAAAGACAGCGCACTGGAGTATGTACGGCGAGAATTTCCCCTGCAGCCAGACCATTCCAGCCAGAACTGACTGGCAGGCGCAGGCTGTCAAGACCCGATCAGCGCGTGTTTCTTCTCAAACGGTTGAGGTCAAACGAAATATATTCTTTCTATGCCTGTCCCATTTGCCGTGCGCAAGTTGCTATGCTGGAAATATGGAGCAGGAGTTTTTCCTCAGCCGACGAGCGCCGGGAGAATGCTAAAATCATTTTCGCTTCCCCGAAGAATTTGATCTATCGATGACCCGAGCCCTGGAACAAGTCGGCGCAGGACTGGAAAAAATCGTTGCCGGCAGCTTACGGCGCGCCCCCGCGGGACAAGGCCCGTTGCAGGCATGGGCGCTGGCTTGCGGACAAGCGGTTGCGGCGCGGACCCGGGCCCTCGATTTCACGCAGGGTATTCTTCGGGTTCAGGTTCCCGACCCAGGCTGGCGAACTGAGTTGCAGGCGCTGGCGCCTCAATATCTTGCGGTCATTAATCGCTTCGTGGCTGAGAGCGTCGCCCGGATTGAGTTTGTGGTTGTGGGCACGGCTGCGGGCGAGGGCGCCCGCGCCACACCAATCTCGAGAACATGAAAGTCACCGAAAAAGACGTCGCTTACGTGGCCGATCTCGGCAACCTGGAGCTGACCGCGGAAGAGCGCACGCGCATGGTGCGCGACCTGAACTCGATTCTCGGTCACATCGACACTCTGAACGAATTGGACACGACGAATGTCCCCCCTATGGCCCAGGTTTCGGACCGCTATGGCGTGGACCAATCGAAGCAGGGAAGTGAACGCTTCGCTTATGCCAGCCGCGAAGATATCCACGAAGGCCTGCGCAAGTCGCTGCCCCACGACGTCGCGCTCGAAAATGCTCCAGACTCCGACGGAACATTCTTCAAAGTGCCGAAAGTGATTGAGAGATAGGGAGAAACGTCGTTGGTCGTTGGCCCTTGGTCGTTGGCCAAAGACTAACGACCAAGACTAACGACCAAAGACTAACGACCAAAGACCAAGGACCAACGACTGCCCCGTGAATCTGGACCTGCTCACCATTGATGCCGCGCGCTCCGCCGTGCAGGAGCGCAAGACCAGCGCTGCGGCGCTGGCCGAATCGTTTTACGCCAAGATTCAAAGCGACGATCCGAAGATCGGCGCCTTTCTGACCCTTTGCAAAGATCGGGCACTCGCCAAGGCTTTGGAGATGGATGCGCTGGCGGCGAAAGGCGAGAAGCTTCCGCCCCTGGGCGGTGTGCCGGTCGCAATCAAAGATGTGATGGTCACCAAGGGCGTTCGCACCACGGCGGGTTCAAAGATTCTGGGTAACTATGTTCCGCCCTACGATTGCACGGCCGTGGCCCGGCTTGAAGCTGCCGGTGCGGTGGTCCTGGGCAAGTTGAACTGCGACGAGTTCGCGATGGGTTCATCCAACGAGAACTCGGCCTGGAAGCCGGTGCACAATCCGCGAGATCTCAGCCGCGTTCCCGGCGGCTCTTCCGGAGGATCCGCGGCGGCGGTGGCTGCGGACATGGCGGTCGCGACCCTGGGCTCGGATACGGGCGGGTCGATTCGTCAACCCGCCTCGTTCTGCGGCGTGGTGGGTACCATGCCTACCTACGGACGGGTTTCGCGCTACGGCTTGATCGCGTTTGCTTCGTCGCTCGATCACATTGGCCCGCTCACGAAGACGGTGAAAGATGCGGCCATCATGTTGCGGACCATTGCCGGCCGCGATCCCATGGATTCCACTTCCGCCGACATTCCGGTCCCGGATTACGTTGCGGAGTTGGAAAAGCCGGTGCGTGGACTGAAGATTGGCGTGGCCAAAGAGTATCTGGGAGAGGGCCTGGACAAGGAAATCCGCAGCGCCATCGAGGCCGCGATTCAGAAACTGGCCCAGCAAGGCTGCGAAATCTTGGAGGTTTCGCTGCCGCACACAAAGTATGCCATCCCGGCTTACTACATTGTGGCCACGGCGGAGGCTTCGTCAAACCTGGCCCGCTTCGATGGCGTGCGCTATGGATATCGCGCGAGCGATGCCCGTACACTTTCGGAAATGTACCGGCGCAGTCGCGATCAGGCCTTCGGCGCGGAAGTAAAGCGCCGCATCATGCTGGGGACATACGCGCTGAGCGCGGGCTACTACGACGCCTACTATCTCAAGGCGCAAAAGGTACGCACCTTGCTGACCCGTGATTTCGAAGAGGCGTTCAAGAAAGTGGATGCCATTGTGGCTCCGGTCAGTCCCACGGCGGCGTTCAAGCTGGGCGAAAAAGTGGATGATCCGCTGGCCATGTATCTGGCGGACATCTATACCGTGACCGCGGACCTGGCGGGGATCCCGGGAATTTCCGTGCCCTGCGGCCAGAACAGGGAAAAGCTGCCCATCGGCCTGCAGATCCTGGGTCGGCATTTCGACGAGAGCACGATATTGCGGGTCGCGCACGCGAGCGAGAAGGCAGCGTAAGTAAACAAAGCTTCAGAGTTTAGTTGTTAAGACAATCGCCATCGGCTTCGGCTGATGGCGATTTTGTTTTTGGGGCGCTGGCGATTGCGCGGATGGTCTCCCCGGCTGTTTGGCCTGGGCCCTTGTTCGGCACTTATCCAATCCAAGCTGTTGAAAAAACTTGATCACGGAGAAAAACACTCATGAAGGCGAATTCGTTGAGCAGAATCCTGCTGGCCGTTGTCCTGAGCATTTCACTAACCGCCACCGGCTGTAGCGCCCAGTGGATCAGCGTGGCCCTGGCCGATTTGCCGGTGCTGACCCAGATGGCGTTGAACATTGCCGCGCTGGTGGCAACCCTGCAATCGGGAAAGCAGTTGACCCCCGCCGAGGCCCTGGCCATCCAGAACATCTCCGCCGAAGCCAGTAAGGACCTGACTCTTCTGCAGTCGTTGTACAACTCCTATAAAACGAGTCCGAGTTCAGACACTTTGCAGAAGATCGAGAGCCTGATCCAGGACACGAACCAGAACCTGCCGGCGCTTTTGCAAGCTGCGCACATCAGCGACCCGGCGCTTTCCGCTCGAATCACGGCTGCGGTAAACCTGATCCTCACCAGCGTCAGCAGTTTTGCCTCGTTGATTCCGCAGGCACCGTCGGCATTGGCGAAGACCTCGCAGCGCGCCACCGTCATTCCTCATCCCCAGGATTTGAAACGGCAGTGGAACCAGCAGGTATGCGCTCCCACCGGCAATGCGGCCCTTGATGCCGCGCTCAGCGAACGAGTCTTGCGATAACCGGTTAGAAACCGGGAACTGAGAACCAGAAACTGGGGACTGAAGATCACGACCTGAACCGGAAACCTGGAACTTGAAACCGAGCCGGAAACCAGGAACGAGAAACCAGGAACCGGGAAACTAGTAACCGGAAAACCAGTAATCCGAAAACTGGTAACCAGAAACCCTGAACCAGAAATTTGAAACCAGTTACAAGTTACCAGTTCTCTGTTCTCAGTTGCATTTGAGGGCTACTTCGATGACTCTGCCTGTAATTGCAATTACGAATGCATCTACCTGCCTGAGCGATGCGGAGGTAGCGGCTGCGATTCCAGTGTTGCAACGTCAGGTCACGATTGATTTCAGGGCGTACTGGGAGGTGGATTGCCAGTTGACGTTATTGCCCAGGAACGAGCCGCTCATCGAGGGGTGGTGGCAGATTTCCGTGCTTGACAATCCCGACCAGGCCGGCGCCCTCGGCTATCACGAATTGAGCAGCCGCGGAACTCCCCTGGGTAAAGTATTTGCCGGGCTCGATCTCCAGAGTGGAGGCTCGTGGACGGTTACGCTGAGCCATGAGTTACTCGAAATGCTCGCAGATCCGTGGATCAACTGGTGCGCGCAAGGTTCCGACGGAAAAATTTATGCGCTGGAAGTCTGTGATGCAGTCGAAGCCGACGGGTTGGGCTACGAGATCGATGGCGTGCTGGTTTCAGATTTCATCACCCCATCGTGGTTTGAACCTACACAGGCCGATCGGGTCGATTTCAAGCGGCGCGTCCGGAACCCCTTGCAGCTCGCTGCGGGAGGATACGTCTCGGTGCTGGATGCGGGCGGCGGCTGGACGCAGGTTGCGGCGCAGGGCCAACCTTCGGTTCCGATTCCATTGGGAAGCAGGAGGCAACGGCGAAACATGCGAAGGGCGGAGTGGAGGAAAAGTCTGCCGCGCAGGTAACCTACTTCCTGCGCCAGCGAACTCCATCCTTGGTGATTTCGACAAGCAGGCCGGCTGAGGTCAATTCGGCGCGGATGGCATCCGAGAGCTGAAAATTTCGAGCCCGGCGAGCGGCTTCCATCTCGGATATTTTCGCTTCGATCGCGGCATCGGTCAGGTTTTGGGTCTCAACGGCAGCCAGCAATTCCGGGCTGACATCCTGCTCGCGCCCTTCCGCTCTCGCCCATTCGAGGATGGCTTTCATCTTGGGCGCGTCGTCATCGCGCAGGATGGCAAAAATTTCGTCAAACTTGTCGAGCGCCGCCAGCAGCGGAGCGACATCATCTTTCTTCATCTGTCCGTTATCGATCGCAACGTTGGCTTTGCGCACCATGTCAAAGATGGCGGCCTGCGCCTGGGCGGTGTTGAGGTCGTCGTTCAGGGCGGACGTCATGCGTTCCACAGCTTCGCCGGCCAGGTTGGCGTCGGCGGAACCGGGGGGAAATTGTCCGGTCTTCAGGCGCAACTGGAAATTGCGCAGCTTTTCCACGTTGCTGGCCATTTGCTTCAAGCCGTCGAAGGTGAAGTTCAGCTGGTGGCGATAGGGTACCGAAGCCAGCAACAGACGGATCGCGGAAGGCTTGTACCCGCGGAGCGCCAGATCGCGCAAGGTAAAGAAATTGCCCGCGCTCTTGGACATCTTTTCGCCTTCGACCAGCAGAAAGCGGGCGTGAAACCAGAAGTGCACAAAAGGCTTTCCGGTCAGCGCTTCGGACTGCGCGATTTCATTTTCATGATGCGGGAAGATGAGGTCTTCGCCGCCGGCGTGCAGGTCGAACGTCTCCCCCAGTTCCTGCATAGACATCGCAGAGCACTCGATGTGCCAGCCCGGTCGTCCAGGTCCGATCGGGCTCTCCCAGAATGCCTCCCCTGGTTTGGGCGCCTTCCAGAGGGCGAAGTCGCGGGCACTGTCTTTTTCATATTCGTCCACATCCACACGCGCGCCATCTTCCATGCCTTCGAAGTCTTTCTTGGAGAGCTTGCCGTAGCCGGGGAATTTGGCGATGCGAAAGTAATAAGACCCGTCGTCGGTACGGTAGGCAAAGCCTTTCTTCTCCAGTGCCGCAACGAAACGGGCCATCTCTTCGATATGGTCGGTGGCGCGGGCGAGGACCGGCTGCTCGATATTCAGGGTGGCACTGTCTTCAAGAAAGGCCTTCTCGTATTTCGCGGTGTAGGCCTTGACGCTCAGGCCCTCCTGGGCCGAGTTGCGGATAATCTTGTCGTCCACGTCGGTAATGTTCATGACATGGCGCACCCGGAAGCCGCTCTGCAGCAGGAAGCGGCGCAGAATGTCCACCGCGACAAAGGTCCTGAAGTTGCCGATGTGGCCGTAGTCGTACACCGTGGGCCCGCAGGCGTACATCCGCACTTCATTATTTTGCAGGGGATGGAATTCTTCGATCTTGCCGGAGAGCGTGTTGTAAAGGCGCAAAGCCATTGAACCAGTCGTCAGTCGTCCGTCTTCAGTCGTCGGCCACCCATCAGCTTGCTGCCAGGCCCGACGGCTGGGGGAAGATTGTGGATAGAATCGTCAATTCTAGGGGGACACGGGAAAGAGGGTCAAATCGAGCCTCGAGCCGATTTCGTGACCTCGGCGGGAGAGTGATTCGCGGCGTGCAGGCGCTGGCCCACAAGAAAAACGTAGTGCAGCGCGGAAACCACGGTGAAAGCGACGGTGGCATGAAGAAACGTAGTCTGCGTGAGCCAGACCCAGCGGGCATGCTTGATCTGAAACAGCAGCACGAAGAAAATCGCAGCCACCTGGGCAAAGGTGTTGGCCTTGCCAAAGATGCTGGGGCGGAAATCGCGCAGCCCGGCGATGGCGTAGAGCACCGCGCTGGCGCACAGAATCGATATGTCGCGGCTGAAGACCAGCACGGTGTATTTCCACGCAATCTTGTGCAGAATAGCCAGCACCATGAACATGGTGCTGAGCAAAAGCTTGTCCGCGATGGGATCGAGATACTGGCCAAGCACGGTTTGCTGTTTGAGGGTCCGCGCCAGTATTCCGTCGAGGCCGTCGCTGAAGCCCGCCAGAACAAACAGCACGAGCGCCCAGCGGTAATGGCCGGCCACCAGGTTGATCACGATGAAGGGCACGAACATCATGCGCAGGAGGGTGAGCTGGTTGGGCGCGGTGAGCAGCTGGGACAACTTCATTTCAAATCTCCGCCCACATCGTACCCGACCTGCAGATTGGCGGTGAGCACAGAAGCCGGGTCCTGGCCCGTCTTGGCGGTGAAACGCTGCGAGAGGGAGGGAATATTGCCATCCGGTGAATCAAGCTCCACCCGCTCGATGCGATGCATCGGAAAGAAGACCACACCGCAAGAGGCGGGATCGCCTGCTTTAATCATCGAAACCAGGTCTTCGAACGAACCCAGTTCAATGCCTGCGAGGCTGAGTCCCTGAGTGGTCAGGGCCAGAATTGCGCCCCAGAACTTCTCGCGAGGATTCCCCAGGGTCAACAGTACAACCGCGCCGGGTCGAAACGGATTCTCAATCCCGGCGATCGGCGCATCGCGTGAGTCGTCAGCGTCCACTACAGGATTGTCGCCGTGAACGGGGAGACTTTGCAACTGCGCTGAGGCGTCTTGAGTTTTGAGGTTCGGCACTCGATGCGCGGGCTAGTCTTCGGGAGCGGATTCGGTCGGCGCAGTTTCAGCGGGAGCCAGGGGCAATTGCGAAGCGCTGCTCAGCAGACCGCGCTCCTCGGGCGAGAACTCGCTCTTGAAGCGATCGGAGTCGATGACCTGTTGCCGCTGGGCGGGAGGCATGGCGCTGAGATCGCGGATGGCAGTCCGCAATTTTTTCCGGCGCTCCGGGGGCAGGTCTCTGAGTTGCGAAAACAGCTGCCGTGCCTGCTGCTTCTGATCGGGAGTGAGGTGCTCCCAGGTTTCCATGCGTTGCAGAATGCGGTTTTGCTGCTGCGGCGGCAGGCTGCTGAAACGCAGCAGGCGCTCCCTCAATATCTGTTGCCGTGCCGGCGGCAGGCTGCGGAACTGGGGATCGTCCTCGAGGGCCTTCTGCTGCTGGTCGGGAGGCAGGTCCTTGTAGCGGCGCAGCCATTGCCCGGCGTGATTGGCCTGCGCCTGCTGCCGCGCTTCCCGCCTTTGCTCGCGTCTTTCAGCGGCGCGGCCCTGGGCCCAACCCGACGGAGCGGCGGAGGCCAGTAACAGGGCCACCGTCACTACTCTTACCGTGATGGACTTCAGTGCGGACACTGTTTGTAAGTCTCCCGATTCGCACCTCGCTGCCTGCGATCCAGATCAAGACCCAAGGCTTACCAAAATGCCTACGGATTGGCGGTCACATCCTGCTGCACTGCGAGATCATCGAGTACATCGAAGTCAGAGTAAAGATTCTGATTTTTCTCCAGAGCCTGCAAGTCTCCTACGGCCGTGCCCGGCTCCGCCTGAGCTTGCGGGCCCGCGGCCACCAGCGGCGCGTCCGTGGTGCTTCCCCTCTCGCCGCTGTTCATACGAACCAGGCTGACGCCGACCACCATCACCAGGGCAAAGGACGCGGCCAGCACCGGTTTGCGCAGCCATCGCATCCAGCCCGCGGTCTGCTTCGCGCTCTCCTCGCGTAAACGCGCGCGCATGCGGACATCAAAATAGGGCGAGGGTTCCGGCGCCTGCCATTCATCCAGCAATGACATGGTCTGGCGGAAGGCCTCGAGCTTGCCCGCGCACTCGGCGCAGGAGTCGAGGTGGGCCTTCACTTCGGGCGTGACCGCAGTCACTCCAGCGGCCAGGTCCGGCATTACTTCGCGGGTTTCATTGCACTTCATAACTGCTTCCTTTACACAAACTCTTTGAGCTGTTCGCGCAGCGTTTCATAAGCGCGGAACAGCAATGACTTGGTGGCGGATTCACTCAGCTTCAGGACATCGGCAATCTGGCGATACTCCATCTGCTGATACTTGTGCATCACCACCGCGATTCTCTGGCGCTCGGGCAAGGCCTGCACGCGCTGTCGAATGGCGGCGACCCGCTCCCGCCGCACGATGGCTTCCTCGGCGCTGGGCGTCCGGTCGGGCAGGTCGAGGGTGTGTCCACTCTCCTGCTCCGGTTCGTCCAGGCTGACCGTATTCTCGGGACGCTCGTGGCGCGTATCGCGCGCGTGATTCACCGCCAGATTGGTCGCGATGCGATACAGCCAGGTGGTGAACTTGGCGCTGGCCTCATAGTTCTCGCGCGAGCGATAGACCCGCAGGAAAACTTCCTGGGCCAGATCTTCCGCGGCGGCATTGTTGTGCGCCATGCGGAACATAAAGCTCACCATGGCCCGGCGGTACTTCTGCACCAGATACTCGAAGGCCGAATCATCGCCGGCTTTCACCTGCAGCATGATTTGGGCGTCGCTGAGCGCGTCGCTCCCAACCTGGCCGGATACTCCGGTCTCGCCCTCGAAGGGCGGAGCTTGCGCGGGTACCCCGGCTATCGCAAGCAACCCGCGATCCATGGCTACGCTGCTCACATCTGTTTCAACCCCTGAAGGCGACGAAAGTTGCGCCTCTGCCGCGTTCGTCTCCAGCCCCGAAGTGCCTTCGGTACTATGGGCTGCGGTTACTTTGGCGGATCTGGGGTCGGTTGGCATCGGATGGATCGAACCCTGCGCGTCCCCTGCGCCCTCATGGAAACCGCAGACCGGGCCCCCGAAAGTCGCAGCAGGATCAGGCTATCATGGTAGCGGGATACACGAAACTGGTTCGTTTGCTTGAATATAGCGGGCCGCTGGCAGCGCCGCCATCAGGCTTTCTCCCAGCCCTTGCAGGTTTCATGGGCGCCGCATGTCGGACACAGGTGGAAGTCGAGAATACGGTCGAAAACTGCGGGCGAGCCACAGAAACCGCAGCCCGGCTCCATGCTCGTCCAGGATGCGGGCGCGGCTTCAAACCTGAAGTACCGCATGGCTGGAGCACAGAACAACAAGCGCAGGAAGTGGCGGCGGTCCATGCTGAATCCGATCTGGGATCAAAGTGAGACAACCTGGCCCATGGAGTCCTGTGTTGAAATTTATGGTGATTAGCTGAGGAAATGACTCAGAATGAGTCGTTCCTGGTAACCAAAGTAACCTCGAAGGTCGAAGTGAGATTCCGCCGGAGGCCGGTGGGCACGTCGCGACGAGCCGGGCTGGATCGATCTGGAACCCGCCCCCGCATGATCGTCCGGGCTAGTGGGCTGGCTCCATCGCATCGCAGGGATGTGATGGTGGGCGCTGTAGGATTTGAACCTACGACTTCCACCGTGTGAGGATGGCACTCTACCGCTGAGTTAAGCGCCCAGCCTTTTACATTCAAACAGTGACCGGCGTTCCCGTCAACTCACGCGGAAAGCTGTTTCGTGATATGACGCCGCAAGTGCATAAACCACGAAGGACACGAAGGATCATGAAGGCTGTGTGTTCCAGGATTTCCTTCGTGCACCTTCGTGTCCTTCGTGGTTCATGGTCTCCAAACTGACGGACCCCCGGGGAGGTGTGTATGGCTCACTGCGAAATTTCTCTTTAGCCACAGGCGTCATCCCGCGAATGACTCCGAGGAGGGTAACGAGCCCGCGGAATGACCGTATTCCCGGCCCGGGTGGCCCCTCGGAACAGGGCTGGCCATGCCCTATCTTCCGAACCTCCGTCACTTGGCGTACATCCTTTGCTGGGATAATGTGAATCCATATTCAAAATGGCGACCGCCGGCCTTGGCCACCGGCACAGCGCAACAAACCAGATTTCAACAGGAGAGCGGTAATGCCCAGGACCCCGGTCTGCCCGATCCGCAAGAGGGCTGTTGTCTCCATCCTTGCCTTCATCTTTACCTTGATACTTCTGGCCGGCGCAGCTCCGGCGCAAACCCGCAACCGCATCACGCAGAGGATTGCCGACACCGAACCGGTGGTGGTTTCCCTGCCGAATCCGCGGACCCGCACGGCGTTCGATCAGGGCCGGGTCGAAGGCAGCCTGAATATCAGTCACGCAGCCATCGTGTTCAAGCTGGCCCCCGCCCAGCAGGCTGACCTGGAAAAATTGCTGGCCGAGCAACAGGACCCGCAGTCGGCAAACTACCGCCGGTGGCTGACTCCGGAGCAGTACGCGGCGCGCTTTGGCATGAGCGACGGCGATCTCGCGCAAGTGACTTCGTGGCTGAAATCCCAGGGCCTGACCGTGGACGGCTTCTCCCGCGCCCGCACTCGCGTCTTCTTCAGCGGCAGCGCGGCCCAGGTGGAAGACGTCTTTCATACCGAGCTCCACCGTTACCTGCTGAACGGGCAGATAAGCCTCGCGAATGCCACCGAGATCTCCGTGCCGCAAGCGATTTCCGGCATGGTGCTGGGTGTCCGCGGTCTGGATACCTTCCGCCCCCTGCCCCGGGCGCGCGTGGCCCGTCCGAACTTCACCTCGCACGTATCGGGGAGCCACTTCGTGTCTCCCGGCGACTTCGCCACGATCTACAACCTGAAGCCCCTTTACGACAATGGACTCGATGGCACGGGCGAAGCGATTGCGGTCGTGGGACAGACTCAGATTCACACCGCTGACATTGATGCCTTCCGGACAGCTGCCGGGTTGCCGCCCAAGAATCTTCAGCTGGTTGCGGTGAACGGCACAGGGTTCTCTTCGGGCGATGAAGTCGAGGCCGATCTCGACGTGGAATGGTCTGGCGCCGTGGCCAAAAATGCAGCGATCCTCTACGTTTACACCGGCAGCAGTTCCAGCCAGAACGTTTTTAACGCGCTGGAATACGCCATCGACAACAACCTGGCGCCGGTGATCAGCACCAGCTACGGCAATTGCGAAGCCCACCTGGGCTCGTTCACTGCGACCCTGCGGGCAGATGTGCAGCAGGCTAATTCGCAGGGCCAGACTGTGATGGCAGCATCGGGCGACGCGGGCGCGGCCGATTGCGAAACTCAAACCGCCAAGTCTGCCACCCACGGCCTCGCCGTAGATTCGCCGGCCAGCGTTCCCGAAGTGACGGCCCTTGGAGGCAGCGAGTTTACCGGAGACGCCACCAGCAGCGTATCTGGAGGCAACGCCAGCGCCGATCCTCCGTACTGGGGCGCCACCACCGGTGGGAACGACAATGTCAGTTCGGCCCTGATCTATATCCCGGAAATGGCCTGGAACGACACCGCCGCATCGATCGCTACTCCGACGGGAGGGCTCTCCGCCAGCGGCGGCGGAGTGAGCGCTGTTTTCGCCAAGCCCGCATGGCAGGCCGCCCTGACCTTCGCCGACGGTCATCGCGATGTGCCTGACGTCTCTTTGACCGCTTCGCCCGCCCACGACGGCTCGCTGATTTGTTCACAGGCTGCGGTCAAGTCGAACGGATCCAACGCCACCAGTTGCAGCGCTGGATTCAGAGACAGCGCCGGAAACCTCTCGCCGGTGGGCGGCACATCGGTGGGCGCACCTGCTTTTGCCGGGATTGTGGCCATCCTCAACCAGGCTACGCAATCGGGCGGTTTGGGCAACATCAATCCCACGCTTTACAGCCTGGGGGGAACGGGCGCGTTCCATGACATCACCACGGGCAACAATATTGTCCCATGCACGTCGGGCACGCCGGTCAGCGGTTCCGCGTCGATTCGTTGTCCTACCTCAGCTCCATTTCAGCTCGGCTACAGCGCTGCGGCGGGATACGATCTGGTCACCGGCCTGGGCTCCATTAATGCCAATGTGCTGGCTACCTCATGGCCGGGCTTTGTGTTGACGCCAAACTTTTCCGTGGGCGGGACTCCGGTAAGCGTTGCGTCAGCGGGGCAGGGCGGGACTTCGACGGTTACCGTCACTCCGACCAACGGTTTTGTCGGCACCGTGGATCTGAGCCTGCGCACTGACTCCAGCCTCAACCACGGCCGGAGTGACGTGCAGCATTCCGGCGTCGGTTTCTCTGAATGGCTCGAGTCAGGCCGCAAGCCTGACTATCTCCACCACCGCGCCGCACGTGCTGTCCGGCACCTCCGCCTCATCGCTGGGGCCGCATGGGATGGGCTGGCTGGCGACTGGCGGCAGCGCTCTCTTTGCCGGTATTTTCTTCCTGGGCGTGCCCTCGCGCCGTCGTCGCATGACGGGGTTTGGACTCATGCTCCTGGTATTCTTTGCCGCCGGCGTGGGCTGTGGTGGCGGAAGCAGCAGCGGCGGTTCGGTGAAGACCGGCGGAACACCCAAAGGCAGCTACAGCATCACAGTGACGGCCACCAGCGGCTCGTTGACTCACACCGCCAATGTAGCTGTAACCGTGCAGTAGGCCATGTGGGCCGGACATTCATTTCGGCTTCGTTCAGGGCAGGCTCGGTCCGACGCTTTTGAATTTGATTTCTTGACCTGGCAGCAGATCAGGTGGGGACAGCCGCCCCGGCTGTCCGGTGGAGCGAAGCTCCACAATTGTCCTGAGTGCCAATCTTGCTCCCAAGAATAGTCGAGCTGCGCTCGACCGGACAGCCGGGGGCGGCTGTCCCCACGTAGTTCTTTTGGGGATCAAGGGCTGGGTCGGACGTTCCCACACTGATCGGGCTTGAACTTTTTCTCCCGGGGTGCCGATAAAGGGGGCGTGAACGCTCCTGCACCTGCTCCCGATCCGCGCGGGCCCAAGTCTGCTCCTGCGCCCGGCCTGCGCTTTGTGGCCCGCCAACCCATCCTGACCAAGGACGAGAAGGTCTTCGGCTATGAGCTGTTGTTTCGCGATGGCATCGAAGACTATTTCTGTCGCCAAAGATCCTGAGGCGGCTTCGAAAATCATGTTGGACAGTTCGCTGATCATGGGGCTCGATGTCCTGTGCAATGGCGGGCGCGCCTTCGTCAACTGCACCCGCGACATGCTGCTCAAGGACTACGTAACCCTGCTGCCGTCGAGCCGGACGGTGGTCGAGATACTGGAAAGCGTCGAAGCCGACGACCTGGTGATGGCGGCCTGCCAGCGCCTGAAGGAAGCCGGATACATGATCGCGCTGGATGACTTCGCCGTGGACGACAAGCGGGAAGCCCTGACCGACGTGGCCGATATCATCAAGGTCGATGTCAGGACCACCACTCCCGAGCAGCGCGCCGCGCTGGTGAAGCGCTACGGACCGTGGCGCTGCCGCATGCTGGCCGAGAAGGTCGAGACCCGCGAAGAATTCCTCTCCGCCCAGAAGGCGGGGTTTGCCTACTTCCAGGGTTATTTCTTCCGCAAGCCGGAAACGGTCAGGACCCACGCCGTTCCGGGCAACCGGCTCAACTATATAAAGATGCTGCAGGTGGTTTCGAAACCCGAACTGGAGCCGCGGGAGATTGAGAACGCCATCAAGGGCGAGGCCTCGCTTTGTTATCGCCTGCTGCGCTACATGAACTCTGCCAGCTTTGGGTTTGCCAGTGAAATCCACTCGGTGCGGCACGCGCTTGCCATCATGGGCGAACGGGAAGTCAGGCGCTGGGTGCGGCTGGTGGTCACGCTGGCGGCGGGGCAGAACAAATCGAGCGACCTGGTGCTTTCAGCCATGGTCCGTGCCCGCTTCTGCGAATTGCTCTCGCCCAAAATCAAGCACGGCGAATCCGATCTGTTCCTGCTCGGGCTGCTCTCCATGATGGATGCCATCCTTGAGATTCCCATGTCCGAGGTGTTGGAGAAGGTGTCAATCGATCAGGAGACCAAAGCCGTACTCCTGGGCGGGACAAGCTACCTGCGTCCGCTGTACCAGTTGATGCTGGCGCAGGAGTCGGGAGATTGGCAGGGCACCGCGGAGCTCTCCCGGGCAATGAAACTGGGTGAAAGTGAAGTGGCGGAAAAATACTGGCAGGCGATGCAGTGGGCGCGGGAGATGAGCGGCCAGTAGATTCCAAGGTGCCAGATCCCAGGCTGCTTTTTCTTCACCGTCGCGGCCATAAACCGGCTCCGCATTACCATTGTGCAAAACTACCTGACTTAGGACTTGCGCTCCCCGCTCGGGGGGCGGTAACATCATAGGTGTTTCCAGTGGCCATGCTCTCTAGCTGGCCCTCCGCGCCCCCTGGCTTCAGACGCCATACGGAAAAAGACATTCACGCGTGAGTTTCAGCCGCACGGGGTTTTCGGCACATGGCGCATGCCTGTGTCCGAAGCGAGGTTTTACCAGAAAGCGGTCATTGTCAGCGATCGGCGAAATCGAGTCCCCCTTCGGGCGGACTGAATGCACAGATAAAACGAGAACAATATGAATGCAGGACCCGGACATCCCTCCGGCGGTGGTGGAGGGAGAAGCAAGCGGCGACGCGGGCGTCGTCCGCCAAACCGCGGGGGCGCGCCCAACGGCCGCGACCGCCAGCAACACAGCGGCATCTACAGCGCTCCCATGGACCACAGCTACCGCGCCACGCTGGGCGGGAACAATGGATCGAGACCGGGCCGCATGCGTCCTGGATTCGCTCCGGCTTACGCTCCCCTCGAGCCCGAGCCGCTGCCTCAGGGCGATAACGGCAACTCCCGCATCTTTGCTTTTGTCGATGATCTCTTCTTTCAAGCCAAGATTCAGGAGACGGCGCGCAAGCTGAATGTGAAGGTCGAATTCGTCAAGACGGAAAAAGACCTGCTCGATCACATGAAGCTGAATGGCGAAGAGAAGCCGTCGCTGATCATCTTCGACATGAACAATGCCAACGCCAAGCCCCTGACCCTGATCCCCAAACTCAAGACCAAGCTGAAGAAGGGAACGTCGATTATCGGCTTCCTGTCGCACGTGCAGGGAGATCTGAAGATGAAGGCGCACGAGGTGGGATGCGACATGGTGTTGCCCCGCTCGGCGTTCTCGCAAAACCTGCCCCAGTTGCTGCGCCGCCACGGCGCCCCGGAAGCAGAAACGACCAACTAGCGGCCTGAGGGCTCGCCCGTCTCGCGTAGCCCGATGGTGCCCCATTCATTTCGCGCTTTTCGCGAAATGAGTGGGGAAACCGAATTCAAAACCCCAAGACAACTGACCACTGACTCCCCCACTCATTTCGCGGAAAACGCGAAATGAATGGGGCACCGTCGGGAGGATTCCGGCTTCTTAGCCTGGGGGCCACTTCATATCTCTTCCACCCAGCAGATGCACATGCAGGTGGAACACTGACTGGCCCGCGCCCGGTCCCACGTTCAACACCGTACGGTAGCCGTTTTCAATGCCGCGCTCGCGGGCGATCCGGGCCGCGGCCAGATGGCAAAGGCCTACGATTTCCGCGTCGTCGTCGGCGGCTTCTTTGAGGCCGACGACATGCTTTTTGGGGACCACAAGCACGTGGGTCGGGGCTTGGGGATTGATATCTTCGAAGGCGAAGGTGTGCTCGTCTTCGTAAACCTTTTTGGCGGGGATCTCGCCGGCGATGATGCGGCAGAACAGGCAGTCTTTCATGGCAGTCCAGTCGGGAGATTTCAGATGTCAGATGGAAGATTGTAGATTTTAGGGCCCGGAATGTGAAATCGGCGCGCTTTGTGACCGGCTGCGTCACCTGCCGAAATGTGGGCAGAGTACGGGCTCAATCGCAGAAAAGCTGAGGCTGAAAAGTGAAAAAGTTTTCCACATCGGGAGTGCCGTGGAAGTAATTTGCCATTTGTTACGAAAGGCTGGTAATCAACCGCATAAATGAAACAAATCTATTTAATTCATGACGTTAGAAAGAAGGTTCACGATTGGTAACAAAGTACATTTTAAGTTGAACCGCGCGGCGATAAGTCCCATACTATCGAAGAGTTGTAGCGCTTCAGCCGGGGGATGTAAGGGGTTGGCAAGTCTCGTGCATCGTATCGGGTATCCGAACCGGGGTTATGGGGAAAGAATCAGTGATTTCGAAGAAACGCTTTGCAGTATTAGGACTACTAGTCGCATTCATTTTGACCGTCCTGCCCGAGTATGGGGTGGGAGCCACGGTCAGTACCCGTTCCCTGACCTCGGGGAAATCCAAGTCAGCGAAGGTGAGTGAAGGTCCGCGGGCGCGCAGGCGCCTCAGCAAGCTGTCGAAGAGCCGCGGCCGGACCGTGCGCACGGCACGCGCCCGACGCAGGCACCGCCGTCGCCATTACGAGCGTTTTACCGCCAGTTCCTTCACCAAGGGCGACATCACCGAGGGCGACGTCACCGAGGGTGAAGATCCGATCGTTCGCCAGGCCGCCATCGACGCCCTGGGCAACATGAACGGCACCGTGCTCGCCATCGAGCCGACCAGCGGCCGGGTGCTGGCCATGGTGAACCAGAAGCTGGCGCTTTCAAGTGGCGCGCAACCCTGCTCCACCATCAAGCTTTCCGTGGCCCTGGCTGCCTTGAGCGAGGACCTGATTACAAAAGACACCCAGATCGCCCTGGGCCGCCGCAGCCGCATGAACCTTACGACTGCCCTGGCCCATTCCAATAACGCCTACTTTGAGGCCCTGGGACGCCAGCTCGGATTTGAAAAAGTCAGCTTCTACGCCCACCAGTTCGGACTGGGCGAGCTGGCCGGATACAACATTGAGGGCGAACACCTCGGGACCTATCCGCAGCATGAGATTTCTTCCAGGCTCGGCGGCGTAGGCAAGATGTGCTCCTTCGGAGAAGGGGTTTCCATGACGCCGCTGCAACTGGGCGCTATGGTTTCCGCCATCGCCAATGGCGGCACTCTTTACTATCTGCAGCATCCCACCACGCCGGACGAAGTGGCGAACTTCGAGCCGCGGGTGAAGCGCCACCTCGACATCGCGCCTCTGATTCCAGAAATCTCCGACGGTATGGCGGCAGCGGTAAGCTACGGCACGGCACGCAGCGTCCGGGTCAATTTCAACGAAGAAGAGATTCTGGGAAAGACCGGCACCTGCTCCAAGGCCGGCACCCGCTTCGGATGGTTTGCCTCCTACGCCAATACTGACGTAGGCCGCATCGTGGTCGTCGTTTTCCTGCAGGGTGGCCGCCCAACTTTCGGGCCGAAAGCGGCGGAAATTTCCGGACGCATGTATCGCAGCCTCTACGATCATTCGTTCTTTGCAGCGCATCCCACGTCGCCCGCCGACACGGCGGACGTGAAGCCGGTCACTCAATAAGCTATCAGCTATCAGCTATCAGCAAAGGCCTCTCGCAGCCTGTCATCCCGACCGGAGCAAGATCATTCGCGAACGCGAATGATCTTGCGCAGTGGAGGGACCTGCTTTGATTTCCTTACAGTCGCCGTGACTCTACCCGCGGAAAACCCCCCCGCCCAAGTGGAGCTTGGACGGGGCACCCTCGTGAGTAGCAAATGAAGCACACGTTCAGAAGTAACTAAGCCAGGCATCGCTGCGGCGCTGTTTCAAGGCTGCAAACCAGCGGCACAACGGATAGAGCGCGGTCACGACCGAGGCCCAGATCAGATAAATCACCGGCAAGGAGAATCCCCAGCCCGGGGGCTGAGTGAAAGGAAATTTATCGAGGGTCGGCGACTCAAACATCCAGTGCGCCTGCCCGTAGCGAACGTAACACACGGCCACCGCGAGCAGATGAATCAGGGGGAAGTGCAGCAGGTAATAAAACATCGGCACCTTGCCGAGGACCAGCGCGGGCCGCAGGAATCGCGGAGTGCCGCCGTCCACTGCCCAGAGAAAAAGCAGCGCCGGACCGAGCGTCATCAGCAGGAACAACAACGACGGCGGATACTTGTTGGTGTTAAGGAATGAAAGCACCGAGAAGGCCGCGGATTTCTGCGCGCTCCAGCGCACCGGGTCGCCGTAAATATTGATGCCGCGAAGAACCACGAAGGCGGTGGTTACCGCGAGTCCCGCGCGCAGCAGAAAGACCCGGCGGCGGTCGGATGTCCAGGCCTGGGGTGTCGAAGTATAGATTTGTCCCAGACCGTATCCCACGGCGGTGACTCCAACCCATGGAATCAGCGTGTAGGCGACGAAGACGGAGTGCCGCGGGGTGGCCACGATGAAATTAAGCGAGTGCAGGATGGTCCAGAAAGGATTCGACGATTGGATGCGATCGAGCAAATTGTGTCCGGCGATCAGCACCACGCCGAAGGCAGTCACCACCGGCGTGGGCAAATGCACCAGCGCCGAAAGCACGATCATGGCCCATCCCAGCGCCCACAGCACATCGAGCAGGGTCAGGTGATAGTCGAAATTGAACTGCAAGCCCAGACAGCGGAAGAGCACCACTTCGAGGAAGATCAGCCACAGGCCCCGAGTGAACAAGAATCGCGACAACTCGCGCTTGGACTTCTTGCGCAGCGAGAGATAAGCGCCCGTACCGGTCAGCAGAAAGAAAACCGGCGCGCAAAAATGGGTAACCCAGCGCGTGAAGAATAACGGCACTGTGGTCTGGGACAGGTCGGTGGGGCTGATACTGGTCCGGCCAAAGAAATCGCGCGTGTGATCGAGCGCCATCAGAATCATGATGACTCCGCGGAGGACGTCAACCGATTCCAGGCGGAAGCGTTTCGGGAGGGCGGCATCGGTTACTGCTGCAGAATGAGCCTGTGATGCCCTAACTTCCGGACTGCGCGCCATTTTTCCTGCCTCACAGTGATCTTAGACGACGGGTGACGCAACAAGTTAGAGGCGTGTTTCGTGCATCCTTAGGGCGCGCAACCCGCTCCCGCATTTCCCTTGTCATCTTGAGCGGAGTGAACGGACTCGCTTGCGAGTCCGTTCACGGAGTCGAAAGATCTGTTGTTCGCTTGGGCCATCGGTGCCCTTTTCGAGTCTGGCGCGTGAGAGGTATGAGTTCTGGGACGACGCGGGCAGAAAGCAGGTCCCTCGACTCTGAAGGATTGTTCGCAAGCGAACAATCCTTCGCCGCTCGGGATGACAGCGGACGTGTGTGGCCTCATCCCAAACCAAAAACGCCCAGCCTCCCGGCCGGGCGTTGCTGACGACTGAAGACTGACGACCGACGACTACCGTCCCGCTTTCCTCTCGTCCTTCTCCACCACGCCGTCTCTGACATAGATCACGCGGTGGGCGAACTCGGCGATGTCGTGTTCGTGGGTGACCAGGACGATGGTGTTGCCGTTGGCTTGCAGGCGGTCCATCAGGGCCATGATTTCGTTGCCGGTCTGGGAGTCGAGGTTGCCGGTGGGTTCGTCGGCGAGGATGATCGACGGACGATTGACCAGGGCGCGCGCGATGGCGACTCTCTGGCGCTGTCCGCCGGAAAGCTCGTTGGGCTTGTGCATCATGCGGGATTCCATGCCGACGGATGCCAGCGCGTCTTTGGCGCGCTGCACGCGTTCTTCGCCGGGGACGCCGGCGTAAATCAGGGGCAGTTCGACGTTGTGCAGGGCGGTGGCGCGGGCCAGCAGATTGAATGTCTGGAAGACGAAACCGATTTCTTTATTGCGGATGCGGGCCAGTTCGTCGTCGTCCAGTTCGCTGACCAGTTGGCTGTTCAGCCAGTAGTGGCCTTTGCTGGGCGTGTCGAGGCAGCCGATGAGGTTCATCAGAGTGGATTTGCCGGAGCCGGAGGGTCCCATGATGGCGACGTATTCATTGCGCTGGATGCGGATGTTCACGCCGCGCAGCGCGTGCACCTGCTGCTCCGAACCCATATCGTAAGTCTTCCACAGGTCTTCGGTGCAGATCATGCACGATTCGGGTGGCGCCGACACTACGGGTTGAGCAATGCTGATTACTTCTGCGGTTGCCATTTTTCTCTCCTGGTCTCGGGACACCCTGCCGGCTCCGATCTTTCTCTGCTGGCTGCTGGTTGGACGAACAACCCGTCCAGTTGTTAGTCGTCGGTCTTCAGTCTTCAGCTAAACACTGGGCACTGGCCGACGACTGAAGACCGACGACTAGTTTTCCTCTTCTTTCTTTGGCGCCGTGTTATCTACTTTTACGCTAGCTCCCGGCCGCAGCGTGCGCAGCACTTTGTAACTGCCGGTAACGATTTCGTCACCCGGCTTCAATCCGCTCAGCACCTCGATATCGGTGGTGCCGGTGATGCCGGTCTGCACCGGCAGGAATTCCGCCTTGCGATCGCGGACGACAAATACTCCCTGGACTTCTTCTTTATCCGCGCTGCTTGTATTGGATGCATCGCTCGAGGGCGCAGCGGCCTGGACGTTGCCTTTCTCGGCGCTGGCTTTCAAATCCGCGCGCGAGCGCACGGTCAGGGCCTGAATGGGGATCGACAGCGCCCCATTGCGCGTGGCCGTGGTTATTTTCGCGGTGGCGGAAAGCCCGGGGCGCAGGTTTTCCGGCGGGTCCTGCAGCGTGACCACGACCTTGAAATCCTTGGCTTCCTGGCTGGCCGAAGTCTGCTGCGACGTGGAGACACCCGTGGAGCGAACAATGGCATTGTTGCCGATCTCGGTCACGACCGCCTTGAAAATCTTCTTGGGAATGGCGTCGATGCTGACTTCAGCGGGCTGACCGAGGCGCACGTTGACGATGTCGGTTTCGTCCACCTTGACTTCGGCGGTGATGACCGACATATCGGCCAGCGTCATCAGCGTACTGCCGGGAGAATTCTGGATGCCGATCACGACGGTCTCGCCTTCCCGTACCGGCAGGTTCGTGATCATGCCGTCATAGGGTGCCGTATAAGTGGTCTTTTTCAAAACGTCAGCGGCGTGAGTCAGGTTGGCGCGGTTTAGAGAGATGTGGCGATCGGCGGAATCCTTTTGCGCCTTGGCCTGGGCCACGCGCGCCTGGGCCTGCGCCAGCCCGGCCTGAGCGGTTTGCCACGCCGCTTTCTGGCTGTCGTATTCTGACTTCGCGATCAGCGCATCTTTGAACAGGCCCTGGGCCCGGGTCCAATCAAGTTGGGCGCGTTCGACGTCGGACTGGGCGCGTTTCAGATCGGCCATGGAGGTATTCAGGGCGGCCTCGGCGGCGGCGGAATCCGTCACTGCCGCCTCGACCGAAGCCTCCGTGGCGTTCACGTCGGCCGAGGGCTGTACGTTTTCCAGTTGCGCCAGCAATTGGCCTTTCTTGACCCGGTCGCCTTCCTTGACGTAAAGCCGGGTAATTTTGCCGAAGGCATTGGCCCCGATGTTGACATAAGTCTTCGGCCGGATTTCGCCGGATGCGCTCACAATCGATGCCAGGTCCTGGCGCGCCACTTTGCCGGTCTGGACTGTGACCACACCCTTGCGGCTCTGGTGAACGGCAATTCCGGCAATCGCCAGAGTGGCGACGGCGACGCCGATGCCGATAAGTATTTTCTTTCCCCTGCTCATTTTCCCCTTGTCACGCCTTGAGCGGCCGGCATTCGCGTCCCCTGACGCGGGAGTTCGGACGGGACCCTTTTCGGATCGGGGCTGTCACTTCCACCCGGGTTCCCAGGCGTAACTGGGTACACGCCATCAGATACGGTAATGCGGGCTCAAAAGTTCCTGCGGGACCTAATTGTCGTGCGGGAGCTGGAACACTCAGGCCGGCCAGACCATGCGTTGATAACAAGTCGATTATAGCCGGAGCCGGGCTGAGAATCGAGCAAACTGTGATCCCTGTGCGGACGAGGCTGAAAGGGGGATTTTTACAATCTTTACAATTGGTTAGAGGGTGGTCGCGGGCCTTGCCTTGGGGCTGCTAAAGTCATAGAATGGCAACCCAAGCGTTATATGTAGTAAGGAGTCCCCTCATGTCCCGGGTTGGCTTTCTGAAACGCCTCTTCACGGTCCTCGTTCTACCCGCACTTATTTTGGCCATGGTATCGTTTGCCTCCGCACAGGAGGAAAAGACGGATTCCACGCAGGCGTCCGCTGACACCGCATCTTCCCAGGAGAAGAGCACTCCTGAGGTCGACCCGCTCAAGCGTCCGCTCACCGAAAAGCAGAAGAAGCAGAATTCCAAGTCGCTGAAGATCGAGTTGAGCAAGACCTACAAGAAGTGGCTGGATGAAGATGTGCGCTGGATCATCACGGACGAGGAGCAGAAGGCTTTCAAACTGCTCTCCAACGACGAAGAGCGCGACCAGTTCATCGAAGCTTTCTGGCAACGCCGCGACCCCACGCCGGACACGATCGAGAACGAATTCAAGGAAGAACACTACCGCCGCATGGCCTACGCCAACGAGCATTTTGCCGCGGGCATTCCGGGCTGGAAAACGGACCGGGGAAGAATCTACATCATGTACGGTCCGGCGGACGAAATTGAATCGCATCCCTCCGGGGGCAGCTACGAACGCCCCATGGATGAGGGCGGTGGCAGCACTTCCACTTTCCCCTTCGAAGACTGGCGCTATCGTTACCTCGAAGGCATCGGGCAGGAAGTGATCATCGAGTTCGTGGACACATGCATGTGCGGCGACTATCACATGACCATGGACCGGTCGGAAAAGGATGCGCTGCTTTATACGCCAAATGCGGGATTGACCCTGTACGAGCAGATGGGCATGGCGAGCAAGGCGGACCGGTTCAGCGGCGGTGGCCTGGAGCGGCTGGGGACAGGTCCATTTTCGAGCAATAACCAGTCCAAGCAGTTTGACCGCCTGGAGCAGTTCTACAAGCTGCAGAAGCCTCCCGCGGTGAAGTTCAAGGACCTGGAGGAAGTGGTCAGCCACAAGATCAGCGTGAACCTGATGCCGTTTGATGTGCGCACCGACTTCGTACGTGTGACCGGCGACACGGTGCTGGTGCCGATTACGATCCAGGTAAAGAACCGCGACATCACATTCGTAAATAAAGATGGTGTGCAGCGGGGGACAGTGAATATTTTTGGCCGGGTCACGAGCCTGACCGGTAAGATCGTGCAGACCTTCGAAGACACGGTCCAGGTGGATGTGCCGGCGGAGCTGTTGCCCAAGGTCACGGAAAATTCGTCGGTGTACTGGAAGGCGCTGCCGCTGCGTCCGAATCTCTACCGGATCGATGTGGCGGTGAAGGACGTGAACGGTGACCGCTCGGGATTGTGGAGCAGCCGGCTGCCGGTACCCACTTACGACGATGACAAATTGGCTTCTTCCTCGCTGATTGTGGCGGACACCATGCAGCCGGTCTCGACCAAGGAAATCGGCACGGGAATGTTTGTCATCGGCAATACCAAGATACGGCCGCGAGTGGCATCCGCGAACGGCAAGCCGGTGTCCTTCAAGCGCAACCAGAAGGTGTATTTCTGGATGCAGGTTTACAATCTGGGCATGGATGACAAGACGCACAAGCCCTCGGCCACGGTCGAGTACAATGTCATCAACGCCGCAACCAACAAAGCAGTGATCCATACTGTAGAATCAACGGACCAGATGGGGAATATCGGCGACCAAGTGACCCTGGAAAAACCTCTCTCGGCCGCCAGTCTTGATCCCGGGATTTATCGCATTCAAATCAAGGTGAACGACAAAATCTCCAAGCAGACGTTGGATCCGTCGGCGACATTTGCGGTCGAGTAAACGGTAGCGCTTGGTCTCCTGCGAGGTGGTCGGATTGAGGTTGGGCAGACTCGGGTTGAAGCTCGGGTTGTTGAGCATTGCGCTGGCGCTTCCAGTGCTGGCTGCGGATCGCCCTGCCTCCGGCTCCATTTCAGGCTACGTGCGCAGTGCTTCTGGTGTCCCCCAAATGGGTGCCATGGTGGAAGTGCTGGGTTCGGCGGCTCATAGCCTGAAGGTATTCACCGACGAAAATGGTTTCTACTCGGCCAGCGGTCTGCTGCCCGGGATGTACAGCGTGAAGGCCTATTCGCCGTCGTTTCTTCCGGCCTTACGCGAGAAGGTCGGGCTGCAGCCGGGCAGCAGCGTGCTGATCAATCTCAAGCTCAGCGGGTTGTTCGAGGCCATCCAACTTCCCCCCCTGCGGGGACCGGCTGACGACGATGACTGGAAGTGGGTGCTGCGCTCGGCTTCCAACCGTCCCATTCTGCGAATGCTGGAAGATGGCTCTCTGGTGCCGGCGGCTACAGCCGAGGCGAGTGAACTTAATCTGGGTGAGCCTGGTCCGGACAAGCATGATCTGAAGGGCACGCTGTCTTTCGTCGCGGGCTCGGCCTCCGGCGGCTTCGGAAGTTCGTCCGACGTGAATACGGGCTTTTCGGTGGAGAGATCGCTTTTCTCCTCCGGGACCGTGGCCCTGCAGGGCAACGTAGGCTACAACGGCGGTTCGCCCAACACCGTGCTGCGCGCTTCCTACAGCCACTCCCTGCCCAACGGCTCGAAGCCGGAGATGGCGTTTACCATGCGCCGCCTGGCCTCGCCAGGAATCAATGGCCGCAATACCGCGCTGCAGGCGCTGGCGCTTTCCGCCTCGGATGAAGTCTCGCTGGGAGACGTTCTGGAACTGCGCTTCGGCAGCGAACTGCAGACCATTCAGTTCCTGGGACGGGTGACCGCGTTTCGTCCCTTTGGCTCGGCCGATCTGCATCTCTCTCCCAACACCGTGCTGGAGTATCGCTATTCCACCTCGGAACCGGACGAGCGCATGGACAAAGGCTTTGATTCGGCGCCGGCAGATTTGAGCGAGTCCAACCCGAGAGTCAGCATGGCCGCTTTCTCCACCACACTGGAGCGGGCACACCATCACGAAGTCTCGCTTTCGCGCCGCATGGGTAATACCAATCTGCAGCTCGCGGTGTATTCCGATCGTGTGGTGGACCCGGCGCTGACCGGCGTGGGCGATGCTTCGGCAGATGGCGGAGAAGTGCTGCCCGATCTCTACTCCGAAACCTTCACCTACCGGGGAAAGGGACTGGATACTCGGGGAATGCGCGTGGTCTTGCAGCGCAAGCTGGGTTCTCAGCTGACGGCTACTCTCGATTATGGGTACGGTGGAGTGCTCGACCTGAACAATGCGGATGTCGCCCTGCAGGAGGCGCGCCGGGACACTTATGTGCGGGACCGGCACACGGCGGCGGCCAAGTTCAGCGGCGTACTGCCCGGCGCCAAGACCCGCTGGATCGCTTCCTATCGCTGGATCAGTGGACAGGCCCTGACTCCGGTGGACATGTTTAACGAGTCGGCCGGGCATTCCGATCCTTTTCTGAATCTTTTCCTGCGCCAGCCAATTCCGGGCACCGGCTTTCTGCCCTGCCACATGGACGCAGTGGTGGACATACGCAATCTTCTGGCCCAGGGATACGTTCCGGTCATGGGTCAGGATGGCCGCACCCTTTACCTGGTGCAATCGGCGCGCACGGTTCGCGGCGGCGTGGCTTTTACCTTCTAGGCGTCGGACCTCAGGCCTCAGGCCTCAGACTTTCCCCCTCTTCACCGTTTCCCCCATCCTCGACATGTTTGGTTATTCAGGATGTCTATCCGCCTCATCGGTAAGACAAATAATATGGTAGCGGGTTATAATCGGCGGCAATTTCCATCAGACAGCTTCAACACATGTCGCATTGAAGCGACTGCCGGGGCGTAGCGGTTTAAGGAGCCTTGTATATGCGCGTGCGGATGATTTTCGCTTTTGTGGTTCTGGCTTCAGCCTCCTTGATGGCACAAACATTTCGCGGAACCATCCTGGGAACGGTCACCGACACCTCGGGCGCGGTAATCTCCGGGGCGAGCGTGATGGTGAAAAATGTGGGCACCGGCCAGGAGCGCAGCACGCAAACCAGCGCCGACGGCAGCTACAGCGTGCCCGAATTGCCGATCGGTACCTATACCGTGACCATCAAGCAAAGCGGCTTCCAGACCTCGGTGACCACCAACGTGGTGGTGGACGTGGCCACCGAACGCCGGGTGGATGCTTCGCTCAGTGCGGGCCAGGTCTCGCAGACGGTGGAGGTTTCGGGCGAAGCGCTGTCCCAGGTCGATACCACTTCGGCCCAGTTGGGCGGGACCCTGACCCAGGAGACGATTGCCAATCTGCCCGTCAATGGGCGCGACTACACCAAACTGATTTACCTGAATCCGGGTGTCGCCGGCTCTCCCGACCAGATTTCAGATTCTCCCGGATCGTACGGCACTTTCTCGATGAACGGTTCGCGGGGCCGGTCGAACAATTTTCTGCTCGACGGCACCGACATGAATGATGGCTACCGCAATGATCCTGCCATCAATGAAGCGGGCGTGTTCGGCGATCCGGCCACCATTCTTCCCATCGATGCCGTGGCGGAACTGCGCACCATCTCAAATTACGAAGCGGAATACGGCCGCAACAGCGGCGCCGTGGTCAACATCGTGACCAAGAGCGGTACCAACACCTGGCACGGCTCGGGGCTGGAGTACTTGCGCACCGGGCAGTTCGGGGCGCGAAACTACTTCAACAACGAAGGCCCCAAGAACCCGTTCCACAATAACCAGTTCGGAGCTTCGCTGGGCGGGCCGATTATCAAGGACAAGACGTTTTTTTACTTCAACTATGAAGGCCAGCGCGAGACCGGAGCGCAGGCCGGCCAGAGTTGTGTCCCCGACCCGGCACAGATTGCGCAGGCCCAGGCGAATATCGCCTCCTGGGGAGAAACCCTGAATCCGGTGACGGCGGCGCTGCTGGCGCGAAATCCCTGGCCGAATCCGAATATCGGCGGGGCCGTAAGCGACGGAAACGGCTGTGACACCAACAATGTTTCAACCGCGATCAACTTCTCGAATCGCATCGACAGCCTGATTGGAAAGATTGATCACAATTTCAATCCCAGCAACCTGCTGACAGGACGCTACTACTTCGGAGACAGCACACAATCCTTTCCTCTGTCTTTGACCGGCAGCGGCGGCCAGGTGCCGGGCTTCAACACCCACACGCCGACCCGGGTACAGCTGGTTTCGATTTCCTACGTGAAGGTGGTCAACTCCAACCAGGTGAACGAAGCGCGCCTGGGATGGAACCGCTTTGCCGAAGGATTCTTCCCCGAAGACCAGAATTTCAACCCCAATTCGATTGGTCTGAATACCGGAGCATCGGGGTACGATGGCGGCCTTCCCGTCATCAGCGTGGGCGGCTTTTCGGGCCTGGGCGCGAGCTCTTCCGTGCCCCGCAGCCGGGTGGACGCCAACTGGCACTTCATTGACAACTATTCGTGGAAGTCGGGCAAGCACGACATCAAGTTCGGATACGAGTTCCGCCGCACCACTATCGCGCAGCTGATCGACCACAATTTCCGCGGCACGCTCAGCTTTGATTCGATCGACGATGCGAACCCGCTGAATACAACTGGCTCCCTGACGGCGCTGGAAGCGCTGCTCGAGGGCATCCCGGACGGCGGAGGTCAAATTACCGGCAACACCCTGCGGCATACTTCGGAGAACAGCCACGGGGTTTACCTGCAGGACAGCTTCCGCTGGACCCCGCGACTGACCCTCAACTTCGGTCTGCGCTGGGATTATTTTGGGGTGGTCAAAGAAGAGAACAACTTGCTGTACCGCTTCGATCCCACGAACGGCGGTTCCACGGTGCAGGTGGGAAGCGGCGGGCCCTCCGGCCTTTACAATCCTGATTACAACAATTTCGCGCCCCGCGTCGCGTTCTCTTACGATTTGACCGGCAAAGGCCGCACCGTGCTCCGCGGCGGGTGGGGCCTTTTCTATGACGCCTTCTCGCAGGATATTTTCCTGGGACACCTGCCCTGGAACTGTATCTTTTGTCCCGGGCCGGCTTATCCCGGCACCGGTCCGGCTGGACTGCAGTTCGGAAGCGTGAGCGGTGCAGCCCTCGATCCGAACCAGCCGGTTTACACCGGTTTCGGCCCGAACAGCGATTTCCTGGCGGCCGACCCGAACCTGCGCACGCCCTATACCCAGAACTTCAATCTCAACGTCCAGCAGCAGGTGGGTAGCAAAGCGGTGCTCCAGATTGGGTATGCCGGGTCGAAAGGGACCAAGCTGTTTCAGTTCCTGGATATTAACCAGCCCAGCCAACAACAGATTACCGCGTCCGATCTGGCTTCGGGTGTGATCGGGTACGGCGTCCCGCGCCCGTTTTCGAATTTCTTTTATCTCAACCAGGAAAGATCTTCGGCCAACTCCATCTATCACTCGCTGCAGACCAGCCTGCACATCAGCAGCTGGCATGGCCTCTCCACCCAGGCGAATTTTGTCTGGTCGCACGGGATTGATACAGCCAGCGACCTCGAGGATTTCACTCCCAACCAGGCCCAGCCCCAGGACAGTACCAACCCAGCCGGAGACCGCGGAAACTCCAGCTTCGACATCCGGCACCGGTTTACTTTGAATTTCAATTATGAATTTCCCCACATGAGCGGTTCATTGGCCAGGCTGAAGAACGGCTGGGGCGTGGACGGGGTGGTGAACCTGCAGGACGGCCAGCCCTGGCAGCTCAACTACGAATTTGAAGGCGACTATTCGGGCGCGGGCGAAGGATTCGACCGGCCCGACGTCATTGGGCCGCTTCACTACTCGACCAATCCATCCGCATTCCTCGACCTGAGCTCTTTTGCCGCACCCTGCACCTGGAGCCCGGTGGCCGATCCGACTGACAGCACCGAGGCTAATTGCGTGGCGGGCACGCGGCACTTCGGCAACCTGGGCCGCAATTCGCTGCGCGGGCCCAGCTTCAAGGAATTCAACTTCTCGCTGTACAAGAACACTGCGTTAACCGAACGGGTGAACCTGCAGATCCGGGCAGAGTTTTTCAACCTGCTCAACCACCCCAACTTCTCGAATCCGGAACTACCGAACTTTATCGCCGATGTAGGTTCTCCGGACCACTTCACCGGTCAGCATACCGGCTTCTATCAGATCACGGCCACGGGAGATACCGGCATCGGCAATCCCTTCCTGGGTGGAGGCGGGCCGCGAGGCATTCAGCTGGCGGCCAAGATTACGTTCTAGGATGGCGTAGAAATGCTCACGTGGGGGCAGCCGCCCCGGCTGTCCGGGCGAGCGCAACTCGCCAAGTGTTTATTGTAGTGTCGGAATTCAAAACAGCGGAGCTGCGCTCCGCTGGACAGCCGAGGGCGTGCTGTCCCCACGTGATTGGCTGGCTCAACCCACTCCTCGTACCTGCCCAAACACTTTTTCGGCCTCGGCGTACGTGCTAGGTTTTTCTTCTGATCAATTTTCCTTCACGTGGAAGATGGTGATGCGCCGCGCCTATTGCGTTTGCCTCCTGACCTGGTTGTCCCTGGTCCCGCCCTGCCTGGCCCATCACATCAGGCAAAGCTCGGCCAGGACGATGCCGGTGACCACGTCGTCGCCGAAGGCAAGGGACCTGTTCGATCGCGCCCTGACCGACTACGAGAACCTCTACCTGGAGCGGGCCAACATCGGCTGGAGGGCAGCGATCCAGGCCGACCCCAATTTTGCGGTGGCCTATGTTTTTATCGCCTACAACAGCAACGACCCCACCGAGGCCAACGCAGCGCGGGAAAAGGCCAAGCTGCTCGCTCCCAAAGCATCGCCCGGAGAACGCCTGCTGATCCAGTGGATTGCCGGGGCCAAGGAGAGTAATTTTATCGCCGCCATTTCCGGCATGAATGACCTGCTGGAGATGTTTCCCAAAGACAAGCGGCTGGCTTACCTGGCGGGAAACTGGTTGATGGGGCAGAACAGCTACGAGCAGGCGCAGAAGATGCTGGAGAGGGCCCTGGCGATCGACAAGAATTATCCGCCTGCCCTGAACGACCTGGGCTACTGCTATGCGCAAAGCCGCGCCTATGCCAAAGCCTTCGAAACCATGGAGCGCTATGTGGCCGTGCTTCCCAACCTGCCCAATCCCCAGGATTCGTATGCCGAAATCCTGCGCATGTCGGGCAACTTCGACGCCGCCATCGAGCACTACCGGGCGGCGCTGAAAATCGATCCCGACTTCGACTACTCGCAACTGGGGCTGGGCGACACCTATGCGCTGATGGGGAACCAGGCGCAGGCGCGGGTCGAGTACGACAAGGCGATCCAGAAAGCGCACACCGAGGCGGACCGATTGTCCTACGCATTGCAGAGTGCGACTACCTGGGCGCGCGAAAATAATTTTGCCGAAGCCGACAAAGCGTTTGCCCTGGTTGCCGAGAAGGCCCATGCTGCCGCCTTCGACCTCATCGAAGCCGAGGCCCATCGCATGATGAGCCTCTACCAGAGCGACGATGCCGAGGCCCTGAAGCACCTGGCCGCCGCCGAGGAGGCCCTCAATCACCCGAGCAGCAGCATTTCGCAATCCGACCGCGAGGATGAACGGGGCCGCATCCTGCGCTACCGCGCGGTCCGCGCCGATCACGCCGGCAACCAGGAACTGGCCACTCAAACCCTGCAGCAGCTTGAGACCATGGCGGGCAGCACGCGCAGCGCCGTAGTGCAGAGTTCGTATCATGGCGCCGCCGGGACGCTGCTGATGAGCAAGCAGAAAATTCCGGAGGCGATTGCCCACCTGGAAGAAGATGAAGACAATCCTTACTCGCTCGAACTCCTGTCCCAGGCCTATTCGATCAGCGGCGCCAGCGACAAGCGGCACGAAGTCGAAGTCAAACTGCGTTCCAGCAATGCGCCCACCATGGAACAGGCCCTGGTCGTTCCCGCAGTCCGCTCCCGGCGGCCCGTAGGCGAGTGATAGACAGTCGTCGGTCGTCAGTCATCGGTCGTCAGCCGATCAGGTGTTCAGACGATGCCCGACAACTGACGACCGAAGACTGACAACTGACAACTGACAACTGATGACTGCCTTCCTTTGTGGTACGCTCCACTTCTCATGACAGACGTCAAGCGTGAACGTCGCTCCGGACCACGAATTGCGGCGCGGGTGCCGGTCTCCATCAAGACCCAGGCCGGTTCGGTCGAGACCACCGGCTTCACTCGCGATTTGAACCAGGGCGGGATTTTTCTCTATACCGACTCTCGCATCATTGCCGGCAGCGAGTTGGAGATGGTCCTGATTCTGCCGCCCGAACTTACTCAAGGCGCGAAACAGTGGGTATGCTGCCGGGCGTCGGTGGTGCGAGTCGAAGACAGCGAAGACGGTGGAGACTTTGGCGTGGCCGCCAGTATCCGCAGCCTCGAAGTTCTGCCCGAGATACCCAGCTAAATCTCTGATCAGGCTCGACTTGTGCGCCTCCTGGTACTCTTTCGGAGGGTTGCGGAGGGACCTGGTCCGGGTTCAAAAAAAACGCAAAATATCTGAAATTCCTGATGCATATGCATCAGTATTGGTGCAATAATGCAGGCCCCTTGAATCGCTCTGGCTCAAGGTATCTCTGATTCAGTCGATGCAGATTAGAGAGCTGCAATTCTGATCTGAGTCAACGATCGCGAAAATTCGGGTGGTCCGGTATGTGGATGGAGAAATTGTTCACCGGCGTATTGCGCGTCCTCACCCCACTGGGGCCGCGTTATATCAGACCGTCACTGGCACAGCGGATTTACCTGCTGTGGATCTTCCGCAACTTTGAAGTTCTGCCCCTGCCTGTGCTGACCCGGCGGCAACGCCGGATGATCGACGTGTTATGCGTGGAGCCGCGCTTCGTCTCTCTGACGGATTCGAATGGCTGGACAGCCCCGATCCTGGGGACCCTGGAGCGGCGTCCGCCCGTGTCCCCAACGTCGCGCCCCAACCCGCGGCGTGCGGACGCGGTTTCGCCCTTTAGAGCGGACCTGTCCAATGCGGAACATCGTTCCTGAGTTCGGCACTGGTTTTTTCCGTGGTTGACCACGCCCCCGGGCTCGACCACGACGACGAACCCAGCGTTACTTTTTTGGGAGTGATCCACACGTCGGGTACACGTGGCCTATTCGGCGTTGGGCATGGCGTAAACGCCGACGGGCTGCGGGCGTGTGCGCAGGGCATTTCGAATAATGGTTCGCGCTTGCTCCAGTTCCTGACCGACCAGTTCCAGGCGGGGCGGACGCACCCGGGCGTTGCCCATTCCCACCTCAGCCTGCACCAGCTTGATGAGCTGCACGAAGTTGTAAACCGTGTCCATGCGAAGCAGGGGGAGGAACCAGCGGTACAGCTCGAATGCTTTGTCGGCCTCTCCGTGAATACCAAGATTCAGAAGATCGACGGATTCGCGGGGAAGCGCGTTGGTCAAGCCAGCGACCCAGCCGGTGGCGCCCACGCCGATGGCCTCGAGTATGGCGTCGTCCACGCCGACAGAAATCTCCAGGCGGCGGCCGACCAGAGCCCGTATCGCCGACACCCGCCGGACATCCGTGCTCGATTCCTTTACCGCTTCGAAGTTCTCATGTTCCGTCGCCAGCTCGCTGATTTGTTCCGGAAGAAAGTCGGTGCCGTAGGCGACGGGATTGTTGTACAACATGCAGGGCAGCGACGTGGCCTGGAATACCGCCGCCATGTGAGTTTTCATTTCCCGCCAGTCGCCTTTGTACACGTAGGGAGGCAGCACCATTAAGCCCCCGCAGCCGCGCTCGACCGCTGCCTTTGCCAGGGCCACGGCTTCCCAGGTCGTCAAAGCCGAGATAGAAGCGATCACCGGTCCGCGGGACTTGACCGCACGGACGCAGGTCTGCAACACGTCCAGCTTCTCGTCGAACGATAACGTCGCGCCCTCTCCCAGCGATCCCAGTGCTACGATCCCGGAGCAGCCATTATCCAGCAGCCACCGGCAGTGTTCCGCCATAAAGCCGTGGTCGATGCGAAGATCCTCAGTGAAGCAGGTTGTGATGGCAGGCATCACGCCTTTCCAGCTCATTGGTACCCTCCTCTAATCTCCTGGTGGCGCAGTGCCGGGCCGCTCACGGCCATTCGCCAGGCCTTCCACGCGAGCGGGGAAGATGGGAGGCTGCGCTCTGGGTAGCTCTGGGTATTTGACGGATACAATATACAATCGTCAAACTCGACTCTCCAAATCCGTGACCCCATTTTGGGGCAATGAATTGAGAGTTGTGCGGTCAGGTTCTTCGATCCGAACTCATGGATAGGGTCCGCTGTCCATGTCAGCCAATGAACGTCGATTCGGCGTCGGCCGCCGGTCAGGGCTGCGGGCCGAAGACTCGTGCGCTGCCGGGGACCATTTCCAACTCCATCAGGGGAATCGGAATCATGCCCTCGCGGTTGAAGCGGTCCATGAAATCGCGCAGCACAAACGGTTTGCCGGCCAGCTCCTGCTGGTGGGCGTACTCCGTGATCAGTTCGTCGGTGAGCATCTTGCCGGTGATGTAGCAGCTGCCATAACCGGGCTGGCGGAGATACAGCAGCTGTTCGAATGTGGTAAGCGAGTCCTTGGCCTTGGCCCAGCCGCGCGGCGTCCACTCGGCCTGAAAGTGTCCAGCCTGCTCCAGGGTAAATTGATTGGCCTGCACATAGAGCGAGGCCAGGCCGCGGGCGGCGCGGTTGGCCAGCGCAATCCAGACCAGTTCTTTGGCGCGCGGGTTGTCGTCGTAGAGGCCGGCGTGCATCACCAGCTCTTCGAAGGCGGTGGCGAAACCCTCCGCCCGATTGTCCCAGATGTTATAGAGCAAGACCTGGCGGCGGATCGGGCTGGGATTCGGTTCATCCCGCATCCGCGACAGGTCGATCCAGTGATAATCGTGGGAGAAAAGCACCATCGGCTCGCGGTGCGTGATGCGGGTAAAGAACACCCGCTGCTCCTCTGGCACGAACTCGCCGAGCTCTTCTGCCAGCGCCGGCCTGAGGTAAGGCTTGTCCGGGATGATCTCCTGCTTGACCAGGAAATCGATGAACTTATCCAGCCGGTCATGCGTCATCTTGTCGAACGCGGCGGCATCGGCGGCCGCTTCCAGCGGAGGCAGATTGCGGTTGTTGTGTTCCTCAAGGCGCAAGGATGATTGCGCGCGCTCGAGCTCGCGGCGCAGCAGGACGACCTCCTCATCCCAGTTGTAAGGAATGAAGTGCACGTTCTGCTGATACCAGGTGTAGTTGTCTTTGCCGACGCCCGAGGGGCCGGTCTTGGTGGGCGCCAGCTTCTCCAGCCAGGCGACGAATTCGTCGGTTGCCTTGCGGGCGCTGGTCACGGCGGCGCGCAGCTCCGGGCTGGCACCGCTCAGGTCGGCGTGCTGATGCTCGGCCAAGGTTTGGACGGTCAGCGTCCCGGCCTCGAATGAAGCCAGGGTACGGGACTGATTGCGCAGTTCCTCCTCGCCATAGACCCAGAGGTCGCGTGCGTTGCTTGCCTTGAGATTCTCTTTTGCCTCGGCCAGAAATGCGGGAATCATGCCGATTTTCGAGGTGAGATCCTTCTGCGCCTCGGCGTCGAGGGGGAAACGATAGTTGTAGAGCTGGATCTCAGGGTAAGGAACCGGACCTTCGCGCGAGGGCACATCACTGCGGGAGGACCATATGTTTACATAGAACGCTGGATCGCGAGCCCAGGGACGGAGCACCCTGAGGTTGAAGTCGAGCCCGTTCATCTCGGCCTTCACCAGCCTGTAGTCGTTCTGCTGTTCAATGGGCCACGATTTGGGATCAATCGCGTCGAGCCGCTTGCGCCACCCGGGCAGCGCCACCGCCTTGGCCGCCATGGCGCTCGCGCTGTAGTCGGGAACATGATTCTTCATCACCGGATGTTCAAATTCCCGCCATTGCTGAAAGAGCTTGACCAGCGCGGGATAGCCATCAGGCTGGTTTGCCGCCATGGCCGAATCACCGCTCATGGTTCCTGCTCCCAGGAGCAGGGCCACGATGGCCAGGGCACGGCAAAAAGAAAGATGAAGGCGCATGTTCACCGAGCGATGCTTGCGGTCCAGCCAGCCCATCACTGAAATCTCCTCATCGTCGAATTGAACACCTGGACGGGTGCGCTAGCCTATCGCGCATTTGGCGCGTTGCGCAAGGTCGGAGCACGAACAAATTGCGGGCGATACTGGACAGCTCAGGGGCTCACCGGCGGTGGTGCCCGCAAGGGCCAGGTCTTCCAATCGAAGCAGCCGGTGGCCGAACTCCACCTGCGACCAATCAGGCGAAAATCGGCGAGGCGCGAGTTGTGCCGTTAACTGGGTGCCCGCCCTGCAATCATCCGAGATCGAACCAAAGACTGGTAAGGTTTTCGTGGATGCCAACCTCCGCACCGAATGGGCGCGGTCGTGCGCCGCCGTCGGACCCGGGACGCTGGAGTTGGTCAGGCCGGAAGACGATTCCCCTGGGCGCAGGTATAATAGTTTGATCGTTGACGATCTGTGACGTCCTGCGATCCGCAATCTTGTGAACGCTGGCGTGCCGGAAATTGTGATGAGGATTTCAGGCCACAAGACCGGATCGGTTTTCGACCGCTACCGCATCGCCAGCACTGACGACGTTGCCGCAGCCATGCGGCGCGCGGAATCTGCAAGCGCTGCAGCCGGGAAAAAGAACAGTGCAAGAGTAGTGTAAAATCCGGCTCGCAGTACCCGTAAGTCCTGGAAGGGCGCGTAGCTCAATTGGCAGAGCAACTGACTCTTAATCAGTAGGTTGAAGGTTCGATTCCTTCCGCGCTCACCATCCCTAAGCAGTAAGCGTGCGGCTACCACGCATGTTCCTAAAATCCGACATCGCTACATTGTGTTTCGGTGCCACCTCGGTGCCCCCTAGCGCCCTGCCCCATTTAGTACCGGCTCCGGTGTCACACGCCCTTTTCAGATCGATCTTCGCGCCGGCTTTGGTAGTGTCCACCGCTTTTTTTGGGGTAAAGGTCATCCATTCATCGAAAAAATAAGACATCGATGGCCGCGAAATAAGCTTTTCCTTTGCCAATCCGAGAGCGTAGTATCCGTTTGCTGAATGGACCTCGCGATGCTGATTGGCGTGCGGTCAAAGATGGACTCCTGCGGCAGCAAACGATTGCTGAAACCCGCATCAACGTTAGGACAGCACAACCCTATGAAAATTGCCGGAATAATGATTTTTCTCTTCGCCACGCTGTGCTGCGCACAGGATGCCAGCACTTTCCAACCTGCCACGACCAACGTCTGGGGAGCCGAATATCCGCGTGTGGATAGCGCGGGTAGCGTGCAGCTCCGGGTCAAAGCTCCAGACGCCGCCAAGGTCCGGGTAAATTTTTGGAGCGGCCCCAAGGCCGACATGGAGAAGCAGCCCGACGGGTTCTGGACCATTACCACGCCGCCGCTTGTTCCCGGCCTGCACTACTATACGGTGATCATCGACGGCGCTGAAGTCAGCGACACCAACAGCCAGGCGTTTTTCGGTGGTGGCAAATATGCGAGCGCGGTCGAAGTTCCAGAGCCGGGCTCGACCTATTATTCGATCCAGGACGTGCCCCACGGCCAGGTGCGCGAGGTCTGGTACAACTCGAAGGTGACCGGTTCCTGGCGGCACGCGCTGGTGTATTTGCCGCCGAATTATGATCGCGGAACCAAGGCGCACTATCCGGTGCTTTATCTGCAGCACGGCGGAGGCGAAGATGAGACGGGTTGGATCAGGCAGGGCCATGCGAACTTCATCCTCGACAATCTCATTGCAGCGAAAAGCTGCAAGCCCATGATCGTGGTGATGGCGTACGGTTATGCCCGCCGCGCCGGCCAGCCGCCTGATTTTGCTCCGAAACCTTTTGGTTCTCCCGAAATGATGAAAGCCATGCAGGATATGTCGGCGGTGTTTGAAGACGACGTGACCCAGGCGTTGATTCCTTACATCGATTCGACTCTGCGGACGATTCCAGACCGCGACCATCGCGCCATGGCCGGACTTTCCATGGGTGGCATGCAGACTTTTCAGGTGACGCTCGATCATCTCGATCTCTTTTCCTACATCGGAGGGTTCAGCGGGGCGGGCGGTATGCTGGTGCTGGGAAACCGGAAACTGGATCCCAAGACCGATTACAACGGAGTATTTGCCGATGCGGCTGCATTCGGCAAGAAAGTGCACTTGCTGTGGATCGGCGTCGGAACCAAAGAACCGGAGCGAATGCGGGCCGGACTGCTGCGACTGCATACTTCGCTGCAGGAGGCGGGCATCCAGCATGTGTTCTACGAATCCCCCGGCACGGACCACGAGTGGCAGACCTGGCGCCGGGACCTCAAGGATTTTGCGCCGAGGCTGTTCTGAGACTGCATCGAGGATGTGGCAGGATCGCAGCAATCCGTTCGAGTTCGGTCGATCCAGGTGTGCCGTAAGTGTGCCGTACGCCTCGATACGTTATGCGTCAATACGGACTGGTTCGCCACTTTTCACAAGCGCTTCCGTGCGTTCTTGGTCAGTGGTGAGTAGCTGATTTCAGACGGCGATCAGGATATGCGGAAGCCCTGCCTGATGCACCGCTCTTGATCAGCAGGTTGAAGGTCGATGCCTTCCGCGCTCAGCATCCACCATAGGTTGGCAAATTCTGCGCCGCTTCTTCCTTATTAGGTAGCACTTTGTAACGCTTTCCGTATCGTCAGGTCTTCCATCTCCATCTGGACACAGGCGTTCTGACCGGCGGGCCGGTTGATGTCCCAGATTGTTGGCGCCATGGCGGAGGGAGTGCATGACACGCCCGATGACGCGGTTCTCACCTTCTAAAGCCCCTGTGCATACGGGAAAGCGTGAAGCGATAGTGAGCACTACTGATCAGTAAAGGTCCATCTCGTTCCCGGATAATCGACAGTGGCGGCATCCAGTCAGGACGGCCTTTGGCGAAGCAATACACGAGCGCGAAGAGAAAACCCGATTTCAATCCCCACACCTTTCTTTCAACGATTGGCAAGGGCAGGGTCATGCTCTCTTTTCGGAGGAAGGACAAGGTCTTCGTTCAGGGTGATTCCAGGGACGGCCTGTTCTTTATTCAAACGGGGAAAGTGCAGCTCAGCGTGTTGTCGGAAAACGGGAGAGAAGCAATTCTCGGCATTTTAGGCGAAGGTGATTTCTTTGGCGAAGGTGGACTTGCCGGTCAGCTTCTACGCATGTCGTCTGCCACCGCAATGACAGATTGCGTCCTGCTGCACATCGAGCGGGCGGCGATGACGCACGCCATGAGCATTGAGCCAAAATTGTCGGCCATGTTTGTCAAATACCTGCTGAAGCGGAACATCCGGTATCAGGATGACCTGGTCGATCAACTTTTCAATTCCAGCGAAAAACGGCTGGCGCGGGTTCTTCTGTTGATGGCTCAATTCGGCAAAGAAGGAGTGTCGGAAATGTCGGTCCCAAGACTGAGTCAGGAGACTCTGGCAGAGATGGTAGGGACGACACGCTCGCGAGTCAGCTTCTTCATGAACCGATTCCGGAAGAGTGGCTTTATCCAATACGACGTTGGGGACAACTTGCGGGTTCACAGTTCACTTCTTAACGTGGTTCTTCAAGATGACGACGGAATAAGCGCGCCTGCCGGAGCCGGAAGCCCAACCGCGCGTGCCAGGACAGAACCCCCTCCGAGCCTCGGCCAGCCCGCTGACAAAGATCGTGCCAAGAGGCCTCCCCTCCCCGGTCTTCTTCGACCACGACCCCTTAGGTGAATGACCAGCTGAACTATCTCACAGGCGATTTTTGAGTTCTTTAACTACCAGGCACGACGGAGTCTTCGTGGTGCCCTTCTGATTTACACGACGGTCTGGGAACCTGTGAGTGTCGCGATGCCCTAATTAGCCCTACGCTCTGGCCCCTGAGAGTTCAAAACTGTGGGCCATGCCATTCCCCCGAAAAATTCAAACGCCCATAGTCTCTCGACTCCTGGTCATAACCTTCACACTCTTTCTTGTTTCCGCACCCACAGTCAGCATTGCGGCATCTTCTTCTTTCGGCGGTTGGCGCCACAGGACCCTCTCGGCCAGCCCATCGAGCCTTTCCTTTGGCAATATTCAGGTCTGGAGCGCCGGGACGCAGTATCAAACATTGACCAACTACAGTAGTTCCACGGTGACCATTTCCCAGGCTACCGTCACCGGCGCGGGTTTCAGCCTGAGCGGCTTAAGCTTGCCCGTGAGCCTGAGCAGGGGAGAGAGCGTCACCCTGAGCGTGATGTTCAATCCAAAAGTTGGAGGCGACGCCAGCGGTGCCATCAGCGTGGTTTCGAATGCGGTGAACCCGAATCTGACTCTCGCTCTCTCGGGTACAGGCGTCTCCGCCGGGCAGTTGACGTCCAGCGCTGGCGCATTGGAGTTTGGCAGTGTGACCGTGGGCGCGAGCAAGGTCATGACGGCAACGCTTACCGCCGCTGGATCAAGCGTGACCATCACTTCGGCGACTACTACCAGTTCGGAGTTCCACCTCAGCGGGTTGTCGCTGCCCACGACCATCGCCGCCGGACAGAGTGTTCCGGTTTCGCTGACCTTTACACCGCAGAGCAGCGGCGCCGCATCCGGCAGCATTTCGCTCGCGGGCGACGCCGCCAACATGCCGGTGGTCGAGACTCTCTCCGGGTCGGGGACAGCGGCAACGGGTTCACACATGGTCACTCTTCGCTGGAATCCCAGTGTCTCTCCGGTGGCGGGATACAACGTGTACCGAAGCGGCACGCAAGGCGGCCCCTATAATAGGATCAACCCGGCGGTGGCAGAGGATACGACCTACCAGGACACTTCGGTTCAAAGTGGAATGACCTATTACTACGTCAGCACGGCGGTCAGCGATGGTGGGATAGAAAGCCCATACTCGAGCCCGTCGCAAGCCACGATTCCCAGCCCGTAAGCGGGCGCGCTCGCGAGGCTGCCCCACTCTTGCGTTCTTCGCAAGGGTGGGAACCTCGAAGCCGTCCCGGAGACGACGATGATTTGTTGATCAGGGACAGCGCTTCCCATCCTTCGAAAACCACAAAGCGTGGGGCAGCCTCAGGTTCAAAATCAACGGAACGAAGATTGGGCCCGAGTGGCTATCGGGATTGTTCATCGAGCTTGAGAGTGAGAGAAAACGCCTCGACTCGGTTGCGTCCGGCCTTCTTTGCCCGGTAGAGGGCGGCGTCAGCGCTTTGCAGCAGGGTCTCGAGGGTGGTGTCCAGGTCGCAACCAGTAACGGTCACGCCCATGCTTACGGTGACCGAGAGCGCGCCCGCGGGCGTCACGATCGCGTCGCGGGCAACCAGACGCCGGATTTCGTCGGCGCGGCGCGCGGCGGTGTGCAGGTCGCAGCCCGGCAGCACCAGGATGAACTCTTCACCGCCGTAGCGTCCGGCCACATCGTAAAGTCGCAGGTCTGACTTCAGGCGGCGGGCCACTTCGGCGAGCACGGCGTCTCCCGCGGGATGGCCCAGCGTGTCGTTGATCTGCTTGAAGCCGTCCACGTCCGCCATGATCACTCCCGCCGGCCGGCCTTCGCGCTGGGTGCGGACCAGTTCGCGCTCGAGCGACGCCAGAATTTCGGCGCGGCTTAGCAGGTTGGTAAGGAAATCGTGAGTGGCGGAAAACCTGAGACACTGCTGCAGATCGAGAATCCGTTTGCCCACCAGGATGCGGGCCCGCAACTCCGACGGATCAACTGGCTTGGCCAGATAATCATCGGCGCCGGCCTCCATGGCGGTCAGAAGATTCTTCTTGCGGTCCTTGGCGGTCAGCATCACGGTGTAGATATAGGTCCCGTTTGAGCTCAGGGTGCGAATGCGGCGGCACAGTTCGATGCCGTCGAATCCGGGCATGACCCAATCCAGCAGGGCGAAGGTGGGAGCGTCGGGGGCTTGCAGAATTTCCCAGGCGTCAGTGCCGTTTTCAGCCGTGACATACTCGAAGCCGGACTCCTCCAGGCACTCGCTGACGCGCGCGCGGTCCAGCTTCGAATCGTCAACGAGAAGTATTTTCACCGGGTAAACGCCCCTGGCTGATTGTGGGCATATTAATCGGCAGGTTCAAGATATCCGCCGGAGCACGAACGGGCCTGTACTTCCGAAGAGCGTTGGGGATGCGATGGCCGGGTGCCCCGTCCAAGCTGCCCTTGGGCGGGGACTTTGCTGGCTCCACGAAGGGTTCTTAAATCTGCGCCACGCCGCCGTCCACGAACAATTCGCTGCCGGTAACAAAGCTGGAGTCGCTCGATGCGAGGAAAAGAACTGCGGTGGCAATCTCCTCCGGCCGGCCCATGGTGCCGCGCGGGATGAGAGAAACGAACCAGTCCACGGTTTCCTTGGGAAGGCCATCAAGGATAGGCGTGTCGATGGTGCCCGGGCTGATCACATTGACGCGGATATTCCGTGCCTTGAGATCCACCGTCCAGGTCCGGGCAAAGGAGCGCAGCGCTGCTTTACTCGCGCAATAGGCGCCCAGCCCTGGTAAACCTTTCACGCTTGCGATGGAGGCATTCATGATGATCGACCCACCATCGCTGAACAGCGGCAAGGCCTTCTGTACGGTGAATACCGTGCCGCGGACATTTACCCCGAAAACCTTGTCGAAATGCGCTTCGGTCATGGCGCCGATGGGAGCAAGGTCTCCATAGCCGGCACTGGCAAAAAGGACATCGATCCGTCCTTTCTTCTGTTTTACCGTTTCGTACAGCCGGTCGAGATCGGCGAGGTTCGAGGCGTCACCCTGCACGCCGGTGACATTCCTGCCGATGGCCTTTACCGCATCATCCAGCTTCTGCTGGCGGCGGCCCGTGATGAAAACGTAGGCTCCTTCCTCGACGAAGAGCTTGGCTGTGGCCAGAGCCATTCCCGAGGTGCCTCCTGTGATGACGGCGACTTTGTCCTGCAGCTTGCCCATGGGGTTGTCCTTCAGAGACCAGCGTTGTCCGGGGTTCGATAGTTAGACATGGGTCGAAGGGCAATCGATGCAGAAAATGATTTTGGCTCGGTCAAGTGTGAGGTGCCCCGTCCGAGTTCCGCCTGGACGGGAATGTTCTGCTTCGTGTTGTAGAGCTCGCCTCTTCTCTTCCCCAAAACAAAAACCCCGCCCAGGCGAAGCCTGGACGGGGCACCCTCGCACTCGGTGGTTCAGTCGCTGGCTGGTTGGCTCTCGGTCAGCGGCGGATAACGCGGATCGGGCGGCGTCACCAGGCGTCCGGTGCGGCGCATGGTGGAGCAGTCATAGGAATAGACCGCGCCACAGAGCAGGCAAGCCTGGTAGGCGGTGCCGTGGACGCCGGCGTGCGGCCAGGTGAATTCGTGCCGGCAGCACATTTCGATAAGCCGTTGCAGGAGGGAATTGGTCATGGCTGCTTTCGATTCCTTGGTTGTAACTGATGCTGTAAACAACCTACTACCAGTCGCATTGGATGCGTGCTTGTTTCTTGGTCATCGGCGGCGGGAATTTGGACACTGTACGGTCTCATTACTCGGTTACCGAGGGAGGTGTAACGTAACTGCCCCGCTGACGGAGGCAGGTGGAACTACCGGAATGCCTTGATTGGCGCGGGTTGGGTTACGGTAGTGGTGCAGAGTTTTGAGCCGGTCCGCAGGTCGAGCGCGCTGGTTTGAGAGCACACAAGCGCGGCAGGAAAGCGGGACACCATGAAAGAGGGACAACATGCATAGTGCGAATGTGCCTGAGACCATGCGGCGCAGTTCGAGAGTGCCGATCACCCTTCCCATCGCCGTCACCAGCCTGGAGCCGAGCGCGCCCTTTTCCGAAATATGCGAGACCCTGGTGGTCAGCGCGCATGGCTGTGCCATATTTTCTCCCACCCGGCTTGAAGCCGGCATTCCGGTGCAGTTTCGGCGCAAGGGCGGCGGCGCGGCCAAGGCGCACGTGGTCGAGTGCAAGCCAATGGGAGCGGGCCAGCAGGGCTGGCAGCTGGCGGCCAGGCTCGACCGGCCGGAAAATTTCTGGGGACTGGAAGCTTGTCCCGAAGACTGGGGACGGCTGCTCGAGATCCATTCTGACGACCCGCAACCGCCGCGCAAGCTGCCGCGCAGCGACAAAGCCCAACCCGGCGCGCCCGGTCTGAAGATCGTTTCCGAAAAGGGGCATGCGCAATTGACCGACTACGACATGCGCGCCATTGTGGCCGAGTTTGTGCAGCCCCTGCATGCGGAAGTGGTGGCGCTCAAGGAAAAGCTTGCGCAGGGAGACGGCAAGCGCAGCAAGTTCGATATTTCTCTGTCACACATTCCGCCCGAGGTGGAAGAGAAATTGTGGGTACGACTGCGCGAGGACCTGGGGACACAGGTGTTGAAGCAGACCCAGGAGCAATCGGCGCAGGTGCTGGGATCCGCCCAGACCATGATCGAGCAGAACATCGTCCGGGCCCTGGAAGGGTTCCGGCAGCAGGTGGCACAGCAGCTGCAGACCGTCCAGCAGAATGCGCAGGGGTTGTCCGAAGAGATCGCCGAAGCAGTGGGCCAGCACTTCAATTCCAACGCGGAGAAATTCCAGAAGCAGGCGGCCGACGCGGGCGCCCGGGCACAGCACCAGAGCGAGGAACACTTCCGCTCGCTGCAGCAACGGCTGGGCCAGGAGCACGATGCCTACCGCCGCGAAATGCAGAAGGCGCAGGACACGGTCTCAGCCGAATCCTCGCGCCTGCAGACGCAGGTCACCGCTCTGGGCGGCCGTATCGCCCAACTGGACGATACCGCATGCCGGCTCGAATCCGGGATGGAAACCAGGCTTTCGCAGATGGCCAGCGACCAGATCTCCGCAGCCCGTATGCAGCTGGAGAGTGCCGTCGATGTAGTGCTCAAGGAATTGGGAACGCGCAACGCCAAGGAGCTTGACCGTCAACTGGAGGACGCGCGCGGAAAATTGAAGATTGTGCAGAAGGGAATCGAGACATCGGTGTCCGACCTGGTCAAGACGGAAGTCGCAGCCAGCCTGCTTTCCTTCGGACAGACCATGGAAGAGCTGGCGCAGGATTCCGTGGGACGCTGGCGGACGGCGCTGAGCCAGGACCTGACTTCAGTGGCCAGGATTCTGGGCAGCGGATTCCAGAAGGAAGGCACGTCGCGCCGCGGAGACGACCAGGAAGCGGAAGAATAACCTTAGCGGCGGGCGGGACGCCCGCGCTACAGAGAGATGTTATCCGTGCTATAGCGTCTTCGGGGTGGGGCGCAGATCGATATTGCCGACTCCGCCCGAAACGTCCAGACGCAGGGTCACGGGCGACTTGCCATACATATCGTTTACGTATTCGTCGCCGTTGCGTTTTAATCCTCCCGAGTTGATCGAACCGATGCCGCCCGTAGCGTGAACGCGCACTCCGACATCCTCCGGCAAAAGGATAACGGCATTCCCGACACCTCCATGGATCTCGGCGTCGAGGTCCTTCTTCCAGTTGCCAGTGAGGTCGGCCGTGAACTGTCCGGCGCCCATCCCTATGTCGAGCCTGCTGAGGGAGAGGTTGCCGACTTGCAAGTCACTCTGGCCGGCGCCCATATCCACCTTAAGTTCCAGGGGAACGTCGTCGGCCAAACGAATGTTCCAGGTGTTGTGGCTGGGGCCGAAATGGAATTTTTTCCCCGGCTGGGTAACATCGAGTTCCCCGGTGCCACCCGATACGCGGTAGGACGCCTCCGGCTTGCCCTCAGCCTGGTCATAGTTGAAGTCGGCTTCCATGAGCCTGGTTGCGCCACCGGACAATTTGAGTTCGCCGGCCGGCATCTTAATGTGGACTCGAACCGCTTCCGAACCTTGCCGGTCGATGGTCCGAACGTCGTGCAGACGGCGAGAGGCCGTGTGAAAACTGAGAGCAATCCCGGCGATGACGAGCAGGAGAACGACGGCGATCTCGCCGCCGCTGAGCCAGGCGGCGCGAGTTTGCGAGTCCCGCGGCCTGAACTGGTCTAAAACTTTTCCCAGCCCTACAAAGATCAGCAGGAGAGGCCAGTAACGGGAGAGCAGGGGCCACGGATCCAGGCCCGGCCGAACATTGCAGTAGAGGAAGAACAGGCCCAGCGCGACGAGCAGGACCGCACCAACTAAAGAATTACGACGAGTTCCTGGCATCGGGCCACCTCCCATGGTCCCGCACTGGTCTGGATGGACGCCGGTCCATGCTCATTTCTTCAACAGCGCGTCGAGTCCGGCTTGTGCGATGGCCTCGTCAATCTCGGATTTTGCGCCGCTGGCCGCGATTCCGCCCAGGGTCTGGCCCTCCACCTGAATGGGCAGGCCGCCCTGGTTGGGGAAGAAGTCGGGAAAGGCCAGGACTTCGACATCGCCCTTTTTCACGGCATCGGCGCCAGCCTTCGAGGGAGAGCTGTAGAAAGCGGCGTGGCGCGCTTTTCGTTGCGCAAATTGAATGGTGTTGAGCGAGGCCGCGTCCGCTTTTTCCAGAAAAAGCAGGTTGCCGCTTTCGTCGACAATGCAGATCGTGACTTCGACATTTTGCTTTTTGGCTTCCGCCTCAGCGGCGGCGACCATGGTCTTGATCGCGGCCAGGTTCAGATATTTCCGGGTGGGAAGATCGGCGGACGACGTGGCCGCAACCGATGAGGCCGTCGCAGCCAGGCTCAGCATCACTAAGAGTAGTTTGAACATGCGCAGGATGCTACCAGTTGGCTTGCGGGTTTTCCAGCAGGAAGGGAAATCGGACGTCCGACGCCCGCTTCTACGAGTTCTTGCGGTTGAAGCGGCAGAGAGGTTGGGTGGCCCGGATTTTGCCGCACGCCAGCGCCATGGTTTCAAAGGCCCGTTCGTAGCGGAATTCGGGCTTGAGATATGGCTTCCGGGCGCTCCGGCGTCCATCGTTCGCAAGCTTCTCCGCGCTCGTGTTTTTCTCATCCATGGGCAAGTCGCCGCCTCTTCATCGGGCAAACGGGAGATGTTCGCCACCAGGCAGAGGCTTTTTCTCAAACAGACTACCATCAATGTGAGCCGGCGATGTTGCCGCTTATGATGACTTTCCCGGAGAGCGATTCAGGCGGCCCACCGCAGCGTGTGAAAAGAACGCGGCGATGTTGTGGGCCAGCCCGTTCAGGCTCTTCGGCGGCCGCAAAGTCCGATGCGGATACTATGTCTGGATCGAGTCGACAACTTTAAATCTGCCTCACGGCCAACCCCAGGCGAGCTTCGCTCACCCGCCCGGACGAGGGCGTCCGGACCTACGCATGATTTCGTTTAGCATGGAAACGTGATTGAGACGAAACCCTTCCGGCAAGTGGGATTGGCGCGCGCTCTTTCGAAGCTTGGATACTGCTCGCGCTCCGAGGCCGCGAGTCTGGTCCGGGAGGGGCGGGTGCGGCTCAATGGCGCAGTGCGTCGCGATCCTGAAGCGCGCGTCCGCCTGGATCGCGATCGAATGGAAGTGGACGGCCGGCCCCTGGCCGCCGCTGCCAGGATTTATCTCATGCTCAACAAGCCGCGTGGAGCGGTGACCACCGCGTCCGATGAGAAGGGCCGGCAAACCGTGTATTCGTTCCTGGATTCCACCCTGCCCTGGGTTGCGCCGGTCGGGCGCCTGGACAAGGCGAGCGAAGGGCTGCTGCTTTTGACCAACGATTCGGAGTGGGCGGCGCAGGTGCAGGCGCCCGCGTCACATCTGGACAAGACCTACCACGTCCAGATTGACCGAATCGCCGACGCGGCATTGCTGGAATTAATCAGCAACGGCGTCACAACGGAAGGCGAGTTCCTGCAGGTATCGAGCGTTCGAATCCTGCGCGGCGGCAAGCGCAACAGCTGGCTCGAAATAGTTTTAGACGAGGGCAGGAACCGCCATATCCGGCGAATGCTGGCATCGCTGGGCGTGGCCGTGCTGCGCCTGGTGCGGGTTGCGATTGGCCCTCTTCCCCTTGGAGAACTGGCCAAAGGGAGCGTGCGCGCTCTGACCGGCGAAGAGAAGCAAGCCATCGACAGAGCTTTGAACGGCCATCTCGACGCTGGCGGAATGCGGCAGAGGCGCAACGGACCTCGCCGGTAATCCGCTAGCCGGATCAGACCGTAACAATTACGGCGCTGCAGCGGTTCTTGCCCACGCGGCGGTAACTGTGGCGGACGGCCGAATCGAAATAGATGGCATCGCCCTCCTCGAGAACGTGCCGCTCCGAACTTATGGTCAATTCCAGCTTGCCGCCGATCAGGTACAGCAATTCCACTCCGGGATGCTGGTGGGGGCGGATTTTTTCCTCCGGCACCGCCTCAAACTCCGCGTAGAACGCATTCAACTTTCGTTCACTGGCCTTGAAGTCCAGACTCTCGAAGTTGTAAGCAATCACGCTCGAGCCGGCATTCTCTGGAAATTTGAGGCGCTCCTGCTTGCGCACGATCGAAACCACATGACGCTTGCGCTCGTCGGTGAAGAAGAAATCCAGGCCGACTCCGAACACCATGGCAATCCGCAGCAGGGTGGGCAGCGTGGGAAACAGCTTTCCGCGTTCCAGCTTCGACAACATCGCCGCTGACAACCCCGTGTGCCGGCCCAGTTCGACCAATCCCATGCTCTTCTTCAGCCTGAGGTTCCGGAGCTTCTCCCCGAGAGCATAGGGTTTAAGGCCCTCCTCGATAGTATTGTTCATCGCAGCAGGCCCCATTTTCTCTCCGGGAAACAAATCAGGAAGTTTTTGACTGCCGGGCAAACGATTTCGGCATGCCCCGTAGTTTTCTCAACAAGACAATAATTGTGCATTACAGTTAATACATCGCAAGCGCAAACCCGCGCAAGAGCAAAGTAAGCGAAATCAAATAAAAGATTCGGAGAACAACATGAAAACATTGGACGTGGTAGCGGCGGTACTGCTGGTAGTGGGAGGCCTGAACTGGGGATTGGTGGGCATCGCCCGCTTCGACCTGGTTGCAGCCATCTTCGGCATGCATTTCGGCGAAGCTTCAATGCTGAGTGCAGCGGTTTACCTGCTGGTTGGCCTGGCGGCGTTGTATCAGGCGGTTTCGTTCAAGGCAATTCAACGCCGCTGGGGCCATGAGTCCGTAATGGCCAGGTAAAGATGGGGACGGATTCGCCGGCAACGGCAAAAACCGTAGAGGTGCAGGCAACGGGAAGACGCCATCCGGTATCTTCCCGTTTCGCACTGGTAAACAATTTCATGGACCCAATCGAAAAGCTCAGCCAGGATGATCGCATTACGGTGCGAAGAGGCGGCGCTCCGGATCCGGAAGGGCGCTGCGTCATTTACTGGATGCAGCAGGCGCAGCGCGCCAGCGACAATCCCGCCCTGGATGCGGCCGTCCGCGCGGGCAATGAACTGAAGAAGCCAGTCGTGGTTTTCCTTGCGCCCGTACCGTTTTATCCTCACGCCAACCTTCGTCATTACAGTTTCCTGGCGGGAGGCCTTCCGGATATTGCCGAAGAGCTGGCGGCGCGCGGCGTCGGGTTCGTCCTGCGCACCCATCCCGATCACAGCCTGCTGAAATTCTGCGAGGAAGTGCGGCCCGCGATGGTGGTTGGCGATGAGAATCCCATGCGGGAGCCGGAGCAATGGCGAGTCAAAGCGGCCGCCAGGATTCGCGTGCCCCTGTGGACGGTGGACGCGGATGTGGTCGTGCCCACGAAGCTGTTGTTAAAGGAACAATTCGCGGCACGCACCATCCGGCCGCGCATTCACGCCCTCTTGCCGCGTTTTCTGGAGCGGCCGAAGAATTTGAAGGCTCAGGTCCGGTGGACTGCCATACCGCGCCTGTATTCGCTGCCGCCGCATGACGACTTCATCTCCGGATGGAAACTGGACGGCTCGGTGCAGCCAGCTCCGGGCTGGCGTGGTGGAAGCAAGCACGGCCTGCGTGTACTCCGGGAATTCGTGAGCAGGAGACTGGCGGAGTATCCCGAGTCCCGCAACCGCCCCGAGCAACGCGGCACGAGCCAGCTTTCTCCTTATCTCCACTTCGGGCACGTGGGTCCGCTCACGGTCGCGCTCGCGGTACAACGCAGTGACGCGCCCGCCAGGGCGAAGCAGGCGTTTCTCGAACAGGTGATTGTGAGGCGCGAGCTGGCGATCAATTTTGTGCGTTTCAATCCGGCCTACGACTCCATCGAGTGTCTGGAACCCTGGGCGCAGCGCTCTTTGACCGAGCACGCCCGCGACCGGAGGAGTGTCATCTACAGCGAAGAACAACTGGAGCAGGGCCTGACCCACGATCCGCTGTGGAACGCAGCCCAGAAGCAGATGGTGCTGACGGGCTGGATGCATAACTACCTGCGCATGTACTGGGCCAAGAAGATCCTGGAATGGAGTCCGTCAGTGGGCGTGGCCTACCAGCGCGCGGTCGAGTTGAATGACCGCTACGAACTCGATGGGCGCGATCCCAACGGCTATGCGGGAATCGCATGGGCGCTTGTGGGCAAGCACGACCGGGCGTGGGCGGAGCGTCCGGTGTACGGGAAAATACGCTACATGTCGCTGGCCAGCACCGGACGGAAGTTCGATTCCAGGCGCTACATCGAACAGATCGAGCGGCTGGAGGGAAGGGCGCATGTCCAATAACCCGTGGCTTACGTTCGCGCTCTTCGCCGGCCTGTGCTTTTCGGTCGCCGCCGTCGGGTCGGTGTGGACATCCACATCCGTGCGGACCTGGTATGTGCGGTTGCAAAAGCCTTCGTTCAATCCGCCCAGTTGGGTGTTCGGCCCGGTATGGTCGATGCTTTACTTCATGATGGCCCTGAGCGCCTGGCTGGTGTGGCGGCATGCGGGATGGAGCGCACCCCGGGCGGCCTTCATACTCTTCTTTACCCAATTGGGACTGAACCTGGCATGGTCCGGCCTGTTCTTCGGCCTGCACCGTCCTGGAGTGGCGTTTCTTGACATCCTCGCGTTGCTGGCGGCGGTGGTTGCGACCGCCATCGTGTTCCGCACATTTTCGCAAGCGGCGTTCTGGCTCATGGTCCCCTACGCGCTGTGGGTCACGTTTGCCAGCCTGCTCAATTTCGAAATCTGGCGATTGAATTCGGGAGCCTCATGAAAATCCTGATCACCGGCGCGACCGGCTACGTGGGCGGGCAGCTGCTTCCAAGGCTGGTGGAGGCTGGGCACGAAGTAACCTGCATGGTGCGGGACCTTGCACGCCTTGGGAGCGGCCTGGAGGGTGCCCGAATTGTCGAAGCCGATGCTCTCCATCTGGGCAGCCTGCTTCCCGCTCTGCGGGAAATCGAAGTGGCGTATTACCTGATTCATTCCATGGGTGGCGGCGAGGCCGGTTTTGAGGAACGCGACCGGCGCGCAGCGCAAAATTTCGCGTTGGCGGCGACGCACGCGGGAGTGCAGCGGATCATCTATCTGGGCGGCCTGACCTCGCCAAGCTCGCCCGTCTCGCTGCACTTGAAGAGCCGCCAGGAAACCGGAGCTGTGCTGCGTGAATTCGGGCCTACCCTGACCGAGTTCCGCGCGGGCATCATCGTGGGAAACGGCAGCATGTCATTTGAGATCATCCGTTGTCTGACGGAACGCTTGCCGGTCATGATCTGCCCGCGCTGGGTCATGACGCGGACGCAACCGATCGCCGTCGGCGACGTACTCGACTACCTGGTCGCCGCCCTCGACGTGCCGGGTTCGATTGGCCAGATCGTCGAAATCGGCGGCGCCAGCATCGAGACCTATCGCAGCATGATGCTGATCTACGCACGAATCCGGGGATTGAAGCGATGGTTGTTGCGGGTCCCGGTGCTCACTCCCCGGCTGTCGTCCTACTGGCTCAACCTGGTGACCCCTTTTCCTGCCGCGATCACGCGCCCCTTGATTGAAGGCCTGAAAACCGAAGTTGTCTGCAGCAGCGCCCATGCCGCCGAACTTTTTCCGGAAATAATCCCGATGCGTTACCGGGCAGCGGTGGAGGCGGCTCTGGGTGAAAGTGGTCCCGATCAATCTCTCCTCCAGAGGATTCGTCGCAGCGACTCGCACGTTGCTCTACGGCACCGCGGGTGCATTTGCGATGTTCGGCAGACCCTGATTCATGCGCCGGCTGCGCATGTGTTCGCTGTCTTGCAGGGCCTGGGTGGAAGGTCGGGATGGCTGTACGGCAACCTCTTGTGGCAAATGCGAGGATGGCTCGATCGCTGCCTGGGCGGCGTTGGGATGTCGAGAGGCCGCACCGGCGGAGCGCAGCTGCAGGCAGGAGACGGCGTGGATTTCTGGCGTGTGGAAGAAGTGGTCCCGGGAGAAGAAATTTCGCTTCGCGCCGAAATGAAATTACCGGGACGGGCCTGGCTGCAATTTATTCTGCTGCCCGAGTCCAGGGAAAGCACGCTCCTCCGCTGCTGCGCCTGGTTCGAGCCTCGCGGGCTGGCGGGCGAACTTTACTGGGGATTGCTTTATCCAGTTCACGTACTGATCTTCCGTGGCATGGTGCGGGCCATCGCGCGCAAATCAGAAAGCAGTTTCCACTCCAGCGCCGAGGCGTTTCAGGGAAGCTAGGAAGCGGTGCGCATGAAGGCGCAGGTGCTCAGGGCTTTGGCAGCCTGTTCAAGCTGTTGCAGGTCGTCGAGGGTGAAGTCAGGCCCCGCGGAGATCAGGTCAAAGCCTTTGTGGCAGACCTGAACTACGCCCAGAACGTTGTCGCTCCGGTCGAGGACGGGGGCGGTCATCAGCTTGTGAATTGTGGCGGGGTGAAGTTCCTCGCCCGCTTCCGAAGCGGTCTTTACACTCTCAAAGATGCTGGCGTGCTTGATCCGGGTGAAGTTGTTGAACAACTCGGTTTTTTTGGTGACTGCAGTGTGGGCCGCAACCGCCGTAGAACTGGAGATGGGAATGGACCCCGCGGTTGCAAGCTCAAAAGGGCAGAGAAACTTCAGAAGTCCATCCTCCAGACGCAGCAGGGCCACTTCATTCGGCCGTACGCCAAAGAGCTTTCCGAGTTCGACGCAGCATTGATCGGGAGTGCCGGCCTGAGCCAGTTTCCGCTCCAGCGATGCGAGGTCGCGCGCCGGCGCTGCCGCTGCCGACCCACCCGGACCCGAAACTTGTTTGTCTCGCGGCATGGCTCACCCAACGCGGAGATGGTTTTCCGCTACGCCATGCTGACGTTATGTCGTCCCAACATCAAGTTACGGAGGAACGCCAGGGGGTACTGTGACTACCGTAACTTTTCAGAATCAACAAGCTGAATCAGAAACTTACAGCCCAACCAACGTTCCCCGGGCGGCACCGGGTAAAACCTGTATTTTGAGGTGCTCCGAGCAACTCACTAGTTCCATGCTGCACCCAAGCCTCCGGAAAGAAGTTCAAGTCATAAGGAGGCCTGACGCTATGCATGGTCGATCCCAGTACCTCAGTTCGATGCTGCTGGCAGTTGCCTTTCTTGCGCCGGCACTGACCACGGGTTGTGCAACCCGAAGCTATCGTGTCTATGATCCGTATCGAAACGAGTATCATCCGTGGGACAACAACGAAAGAATTTACTATCACCAGTGGGTGGTCGAGAATCATCGCGATGGCCGCGACTATCGCAGACTCGACCGCGATCAGCAAAGAGCATATTGGGAGTGGCGCCATAACCACGACCACGATCATGACCACGATCATGACCATGACCACGACCACAACCGGCACTAGAAGGACGTGAACGCCCGCCGTTGTAGCGCCGGCGTCCCGCCGGCTGTCAGGCGGGCGTAACGCCCGCCCCTGGGCCTGCCGAAGGCCCGCGCTACCATGACGTAAGACGGAAAACGCTATTTTGAGGTGAGGGGGAATTGTTTTTCGCGCCAGCCGCGAATCCCCCCGTCCATCGAGAGGACGTTGGTGTAGCCCATCTTCTGCAGGTTGTCAGCCGCCAGCGCGGAGCGATATCCGCCGCCGCAGTAGAGAACGAGGGGCGTGTTCAGTTCCGGCACCCGCTCTTCGATATCACGCTCGATGATGCCTTTGCCCAGGTGAATCGCGCCCGGCAAATGGTCCTTGGCATACTCACTCTCTTCCCGAACATCAATCAGCAGGAAACGATCGCCGCGGTCAAGCCTGGCTTTGATGTCGTCGATGCTGGTTTCGCGAATTCGCCTCTTCGCATCTTCGACAATTTGCAGGAAACGAGCGGAATGCTGGTGCGCCATGAGGTTCCGTCCCCGGAGTGATGCAGAAGTATTTTACCGAAAATTGCGGTTCAGCTACTCGCCTGAGCCGGCAGCGGCCTCGGAGGCTTGTTCATCGGGGTGGGGAGCATCGGGAGGAGAACTCAGGAATCGATCCAGGTCAGCTTTCAGTTTGGCGCGATCTTCCTCGCTGAGGTCAGCAAACTCGAAGGGCTGCAGGCAGCCCTGGGTGGCCCACATCGGAAACAGCACCGCGGCTTTGCTGCGTATGGTGCTGCCACCTACGTGAAACATCACTTCAGCCTTGATGCCCTCATCCAGCGGGGTCTCGAGATGGAGCAGACCGCCGGTGATGGAGAGCTGGTGTAAGCGGGCCTGTATCTCCCGCCCGCTTTCCAGCCGGACCAGGGCGAGAATCGTTCCCGAGAGTTTTACCCGTGGGGCGCGGCGCGCCTCGCCTGTTTTTTTGGATTGGGACATACGTCATTCTTAATATGCCATTAGAGGCTGGGTAAGGGCAGATTACGAAAGAGTGCGGCCTGCCGAAAAACATTCGCCTTGTCTTCGCTTTTGGGGAAAACGCGGCTTCCGCCTGCCCGAAACGCCTCGCCGGCTCTGGCAAACCCTGGTCGAGTCTGACTCGACCGGACAGCCGGGAGCGGCTGTCCCCACGTGATTCATGGTAAGCATCCGGCGATTACCGGGGTTACTTTACCGCGGGCGGTTGCCGCCGTAAGCTGCGGCCTTATGGCATTCAATGCCCTGCTGATGTGCCGCGAAGAGCATGCGCTGCGTATCCTGGGGAAGGCCCTGGACGAAGTGGCGATGGAGCAGGAAGTCTGTCTTTCAGCGCCCGAGGCCCTGGACCTGACCGTGCAGCGGCACTACTCGGCGCTGGTCATCGACTTCGACCTGCCGGGTGCGGCCACGGTGGCCCGGATGGCACGTCTGGCGCCGGCGCGCCGGCGGCCGGTCATCTTCGCCATGATCGGGGCCCTCACTCAAATCTCCGAGACCTTTCAGGCCGGGGCCAACTTCATTTTTTACAAGCCGCTCGGGGTGGAACGGATTGTGCGCTGCCTGCGCGCGGGCCGCGGCTTCATGCGGCCGGACCGAAGGAAATCGCAGCGGCAGAGCCTGGAATCGCTGGTCTATCTCCGGTTCGGCATCGCGGCGCTTCCCGCCATGGTGCTCGACCTGAACCGGGACGGCCTGGCGCTGCAGGCTCCCGAACCATTGCCACCGGTGCAGCAGGTGCCCATGCGCTTCGTTTTGCCCGGAACGGATCATATGGTGGAGGGCATGGGCGAGATGGTCTGGGCCGATGATGGCGGCCGCGCCGGCATGCTCTTCTCCCGCCTGACGCCGGCTTCGCGAAAGTATCTGAAACAGTGGTTTGTGAAACGAGATGCCAGGAAAAAAGCGGTCTCGCGTCCGGCTGCGCGAGTCGAAAAGGCCCGGGCCGGCAAGGCTCGCGGCGCGGCGGCTGGTTCCCGGTAAACTTTCCACTCTTGCATCTTGCCGAAACTGCTTCTTCTGAGTGCGCTCGCGCATCGTGCGCTTACTAGAGTCCAAAGTACAAGCCAAAGTCAAAGGCGTCGAGGTAGCCGGTCACTCTCGTGATCAAGAGACGGCAAGCGCATAAACCACGAAGGACACGAAGTATCACGAAGGCTTTTTCCATGGTTTCCTTCGTGTACCTTCGTGTCCTTCGTGGTTCATGGTCTCCAAACTGACCCGCTACCGGCCTCGGACAGATACTGCCCTGAGCGAAGTCGAAGGGAGTGTCCGACCCACACATTCGGCGTGCTAGACTCAGCTTTCTCACAGGCACCGCATGTCCGAACTGACTTTCCTCTCTGCTGTATCCATGGCTGAGCAAATCCGGCTAAACAAGCTGTCACCGGTTGAGCTGGTGGAAGCGCATCTTGCCCGGATCGAAGAATTGAATCCCAGGCTGAACGCGTTTGTGCAGGTGGATGCCGAAGGGGCGCGACAGCAAGCTCGAGCGGCCGAGGTGGCGGTGCGCCAGGGCGAAAAGCTCGGCGCCTTGCACGGGATCCCGCTCAGCATCAAGAGTTCGATGGAAGTCGCGGGCCTGCCCTGGGAGGCTGGGACAAAATTACGGAAGGGCGTGGTGGGGGAGCGGGATGCCCCGCTGGTGGCCCGTCTGCGCCAGGCCGGCGCCATTATTCTGGGTGTAACCAATGCACCCGAGCTGCTCATGGCCTGGGAGACGGACAACCTCCTTTACGGGCGGACCAATAATCCATGGGACCTCGCGCGCACGCCGGGCGGATCGAGTGGCGGAGAGGCGGCGGCGATTGCGGCCGGCATCTCTGCCGGAGGAGTGGGCAGCGACGGCGGCGGATCGATTCGCGTGCCCGCGCACTTCAGCGGGATCTGCGGACTGAAACCTACTCCTGGACGCATCCCTGCAACCGGACATTTCCCGGTATCGGTTGGACCGTTCGCGTTGCTGGGAGTGGTCGGACCGATGGCGCGAAACGTGGGTGACCTGAAAGTTCTGTTTGAAGTCATGCAGGGTCCCGACGATGGTGATCCCTCGGCGGCGTCGGTGCCATTGCGCTGGCCCGAAAATGATGAGCTGAAGAGCGTGCGCATTGGGTACTTCGAGGACGACGGCCGCACGCCGGTCACTGCGGAAACGCGCGCAGCAGTGCGCACTGCGGCCGAGGGCCTGCGGCGCGCGGGTTTTGCAGTGGACCCTTTCCGGCCCGACGGGCTAGAGCGGGCCCGCCAACTATGGTGGAAGCTGTTCGGCATCGCAGGTGGCATGATCCTCGGTCAGATCACGCAGGGGCACGAAGCCGAGCTGAGTCCGATCCTCAAGGAATTCTCCAGTTGGGCGGCGGCGGAGCCTTGTCATACCGGGCAGTCACTGCTCGAAACCTGGACTGAGCGGGACGTGGTACGCATGCAGGTGTTTGCCCAGATGCGGGACTATCCCGTGCTGCTTTGTCCGGTGGCTTCGATTCCCGCCTTCCGTCATGGCGAGCGCAGCTGGCAGGTCGAAGGAAGGACCGTGAAGTATCTCGATGCCTGGAGCTATACCGAATGGTTCAATCTGCTGGGCTCGCCCGCAGTGGTGGTGCCGGTAGGGAAGTCCCCGGAAGGGTTGCCCATCGGCGTGCAGATCGTGGCGCGTCCCTGGCAGGAAGAGCTGGTGCTTTCGGTGGCGAAGGCGTTGGAAGTGCAGTGTGGCTGCTATGGGCACCCCGCCGTGTAGCGCCGGCGGCCCGATGGCCGAGCTTCGCTCGGCTGGGCAGACGAGGACATCTGCCCCTACGTATTCCGAGATGGCGACGATTTTCATACTCCATTTGTGGTTTACTTATTTCTGGGATGATTAAGCGAAGCCTCTTGCTGTGCGCCTGCGTTGCCCTGGCCGCGGCAGCCATTCTTGCTGCCGCCCCGGATGATTCCCATTCCAAGCCCGACAACGCCGCCGAGGCGGCGCGCCTGAACAATCTGGGCGCGGCCTACATGAACCAGCAGCTTTTCGAGAAGGGCCTCAAAGCCTTTCAGGAAGCTGGTGCCCGCGATCCCAAGCTGCAGATCGCATTTCTGAACCAGGGCATCGCGCTGCTGAACCTCGCCCGCATTGAACCCGCGAAGGCGCTTCTCGAGGCCGCGGGCAAGAACGCTCCCAACGATCCCCACGCCTGGTTCAACCTGGGATTGCTGTACAAGAATTCCGACAACCCGCAGGGATCGGTGGATGCCTTTCGCCACGTTACCGAGGTTGATCCCAACGACGCCGACAGCTGGTATTTTCTGGGCGCTGCGTCGGCGCAGCTCAAGCAGTATCCGCAGGCCATTGACGCTTTCCAGCACGCGCTCAAGCTGAACCCGCTGCACGCCTCGGCGGAATTCGGCATTGCGAGGGCCTACCAGCAGTCGGGCGACGCGGCCCATGCCCGCGAACATCTGGCACGCTTCCAGCACATCACGCAAAACAAGCTGGGTTCACCGATTGGATTGGCGTACGGCGATCAGGGAAGATATTCCACCGTAGAAGAAGCTGTGGGAGCGGCGGAGAAAGCGCTGCCGCCGATTGCGGTGCGCGTTGTCGCGGTGACGGAGAGCGCGGGACTGGCCTCGAAGGTGTCATCGGCAGCGGCGACCGATCTCGCAACATTCCTGGGGCCGGGCGCATGCTTTCTTGACTATGACGGCGACGGCAAACCTGACATTTTTCTGCCCGACAACGGTTCGCAGGGCGGCGTGGCGCTGTATCACAACCTCGGCGGCAAGTTTGAAGATGTGACGAAGAAGGCCGGGCTCGATGCCTCGATTCACGCGATCGGGTGCACAGCGGGAGACTACGACAATGACGGCGCTACCGACCTGGCGGTGAGTCTCAACGGACGCGTGCTTCTGTTGCACAACGAGAAGGATGGCACTTTCAAGGACGTGACAGAGACAGCGGGCGTCAAAAGCCCCGGCTTTAATTTCGGGCTGGCCTTCATCGATTACGACCACGACGGCGATCTCGATCTCTACCTGACGCGCTACAGCGATGCCGGTCAGTATGACCCCCGTTTGCGGAACGCGTTCACTGCCGGTGTGCTGCCGGAAGGAACAGGCAGCATGTGGCGCAACAACGGCAACGGGACCTTTACCGACGTTACCGATTCGACCGGCCTCGCGGGATCTTCACTCGGCGTGAGCGCGGTGGGAACCGACTACAACAACGATCGCGCCGTGGACATTGTTCTTACGGGATGGGGAAAGACACCTACAGTTTTTGATAATCCGCGTGAAGGCAAGTTCCAGGTGCGCGATGTGTGGCCGGGCGCTCTCGCCGCGCCGACTGCCGGCCTTGCCGTGCTGGATTTCGATCACGATGGTTGGATGGACTTCGCCTTTACGCAGTGGGGTGGCGCTGGGGTCACACTCTGGCGCAATCATCATGGAAAGAGCTTTGAGCCTGTGACCCTTCCCATAACGAACTGGACTCGCGGCTGGGGCATCGCGGCGCTCGACTACGACAACGACGGCTGGATCGATCTGGTTGCGGCAGGCGAAACGAAAGACGGAAAGGGCGAAGTCCGGCTCTTCCGCAATCTCGGGCCGGATGGATTCAAAGACGTCACCGCCGATGTCGGCCTGGACAAGATTCAACTCAAAGCTCCGCGCGCCATCGTGACCGCTGACTACGACGGCGACGGCGCCACCGATCTGCTGATCACCCAGAACCACGGCCCAGCTGTGCTGCTGCGCAACGAAGGCGGCAACAAGAACAACTGGCTGCGGCTTTCCTTCAAGGGCCTGGCCGACAACAAGAGCGCGATTGGCACCAAGGTTGAGGTTTTCGCCGGAGCAAATCGCCAGAAATTTGAGATTGCGGGATCTTCCGGATATCTGGGGCAGAACTCGACTGACTTCGTAGTCGGCCTCGGCCAGGCCAAGGAAGCCGATGTGGTGCGCATGCTGTGGCCCTCCGGAGTCATCCAGGATGAAATCCAGATTGCCGGAATGAAAGACCACAGTTTCCTCGAAATGGATCGCCGCGGCAGTTCCTGTCCCACGCTCTTCGTGTGGGATGGCTCTCGCTATGAACTGGTGGGAGACATGCTGGGCGCGGGCGTGGTCGGGCACTGGATCGGGCCCAATCAGCGCGATATTCCCCGGCCTACGGAATACATCAAGGTCCCACGCAACTCTGTGCGCGAAAAAGACGGCAAGCTCAGCTTCCGATTCATGGAACCGCTCGAAGAAGCGGTGTATCTCGACCAGGTGAAACTGCTGGCCGTGGACCATCCTGCCGCTGACGATGTTTTCCCCAATGAATATTTCGCCAGCAACCCGCCGTATGCGCCGTTCAAGGTTGTCTATAGCCGCGATGCCCGTCCTCCGGCAGGCGCGTGGGACGAGCATGGTCACAATGTTTTGCCCGACTTGCTGGCACATCGTTACGTCGGCGATTTTGATGTCCTGAAGTTCCAGGGCTTCACCAAATCCCACACCCTGGAGCTTGACCTCGGCAAAGCCTATCGCGGCGGCCCGCTCTGGTTGCTGATGCACGGCGAGGTTGAGTACTTCTCCGCGACCAGCATGTTTGCCGCGTACCAGGCTGGAGTCGAGGCGGTTGCGCCTTACGTCGAGGCGCAGGACGACAGCGGGAAATGGGTCCGCGTAATGGACGACATGGGTTTTCCAGCGGGCGGCCCGCGCACCATGACGGCCGACCTGACCGGCAAGCTGCCGCAGGGTACGCGGCGTATCCGCATCACAACCAACCTGCAAATTTATTGGGACAGCATCCTCATCAACCGTGCTCAACAGAGCGGAAACGCCCGCCTGACCCCGGTGCCGCTGGCCCGCGCCGATCTGCGTTTCCACGGCTTTCCGCTGAAGATCGAAAACCGGCCCCCAGGCAACGTTTTGTACGTGTATGAGAAGACCAGTCCCACCGGGCCTTATACCCGGCCGGCGGGCGCCTATACCCGCTACGGGGATGTGCGTCCTTTGCTCACCGGATACGACGACCGGTTGGCGGTCTTCGGTTCCGGCGACGAAGTGGTGCTCGACTTCGATCCTGCGAGGCTTCCAACGCTGCCCAAAGGCTGGGTGCGGGATTTCTTCTTCGTGGCCAACGGTTACGAAAAAGACATGGATTTCTACGCGGCCGAAGCCAACACCGTGCAGCCGCTGCCCTTCCGCACCATGGGCACGTATCCCTATCCCAAGGGCCGATCGTTCCCCCTGGACGACGCGCACGTAAATTACTTTTTGGATTACAACACGCGCCATCTCTCAGGCAACGAGCCCAAGGGATACCGCTTCGACTATCCTCGCTGAGTGTCATCTTTCGGGGACCTGTCATCCTGAGCGGAGTAGCTGCTTCGCGAAGCGAAGCAGCCGCGCAGTCGAAGGACCCCTATAAGCGGAATAACGTGGGGAAGCGCGGGTTGTCATTACACCGGAAGAGCAAAAAATCTCATAATGGCTGAGTGAGCGGGATCAATAGGGGTCCTTCGACTCCGACAGTTCATTCGCAAGCGAATGAACCGCCTCCGCTCAGGATGACACGATGTGATGACACGATCTTCAGTGCGGAATCGTTTTAATCGTTGACATCGCCCGCCTTCCCATAATCCAATACGCGGGAATGGCAACCACTCCTGACAGCACTGCTGCCTCTTCCGGATTACGACTCCGTCGATCGCTCACCCTTTGGGACCTGATTCTTTATGGAATCATCGTCATCCAGCCCACCGCGCCCATGCCGGCGTACGGAGTGTTCAGCAACGCCGGGGGCGGCCATGTGGTCACTTCAATTCTGATCGCGATGGTCGCCATGGTGTTCACCGCCATGAGCTATGGACGGATGGCGCGGGTCTATCCCAGCGCAGGTTCGGCTTACACCTATGTGGGCCGCGAGATCCATCCCTCGCTGGGTTACGTTACCGGCTGGAGTATGACGATGGACTACATACTCAATCCCTTGATCTGCACCATCTGGTGCTCCAAGGCCATGGCCGATCTGTTGACGGGAACCCGGTACCAGATTCCTTATCCCGGCCTGTTGTGGCCAATCATATTTGCCTGTCTGTTTACTGGGCTGAACCTGCGTGGGGTCAAGACTTCCGCCCGCATCAATCAAACCCTGTGCGTCATCATGGGTGCTGTGATACTGGCGTTTTTCTGGTACACCATTCGCTACATTTTCCATCTGCCGCAATATCCCGAGGCGTACTTTCTGCGACCGTTTTACAATCCGGAAACTTTTACCATCAACCGGGTATTTCACGGCACCTCGGTGGCGGTCCTTACCTATATTGGGTTCGACGGAATTTCGACTCTGTCGGAAGAGGTGGACAATCCCAAGCGGAACATTTTCCTGGCGACCGTGCTGGTCTGTGTGATTACGGGGATTCTGGCGGCGGCGGAAGTCTATGGCGCGCAGTTGCTCAGCTCCCAGTACATGTTCTCCGCTGCCGAAGTGGAGAATGCATTCAGCCACGTGGCTGCGATCGCCGGAGGTCATCTGATGACCAAGGCCATCAGCATCACACTGCTGATTGCAACCGTTGGCTCCGGCATGGGATCGCAGCTCGGGGCCGCCCGGCTGCTCTATGGCATGGGACGCAGCAATGCCATTCCAAAGAAATTCTTTGGCGCCATCCACCCCCGGACGCGGATTCCGGCCAACAACGTGATCTTCGTGGGCGTGATTGCGCTGCTGGGAGCGTTCCTCATCACCTATGACAACGGCGCGCAGTTGCTCAACTTCGGAGCGCTGATCGCTTTCATGGGGGTGAACCTGGCAGCGCTCACTCACTATTACATTCGGGGCGCGGACCGCTCCATGGGGCAACTGCTTCCGCCGATACTGGGCTTCGCTATTTGCCTGTTCATCTGGATCCACCTGTCAAACCTGGCGCTGATCGCGGGATCCATCTGGATGGTCGCGGGGATCGCATACGGAGCGTGGAAGACGCGAGGCTTCCAGAGCGACCTGGTGAATTTCGATGTGCCTCCGGAAGAGTGAGGCGTCCGGTGAATTCGCAGGAAATCCTCGAATTTGCGATCAACCTGCGTGGGACAGCCGCCCTCGGCTGTCCGGCCGAGCAAAGCTCGGCAGCGTTTTACTCGGCGGCAGTGCCTTAGTTTGCATGAATAAAAATGAAATAGAACAAAATCAGATAGATAACACAAGCGCCCTGCGTCAGCCATCCGCGAAGTGACTTCGGGGTCCAGATCAGAACCATTCCCCATAACAAGGCTGCGTGCGGCAGAATTACTAATAACTGCAACCAGAACGGCCAATTTTGTACCTTAAGCATACGAAATCAGTTTGCCAGAAGCACGGTTTCCTCATCACTCCAAACGTGACGCGATAGACCACCAGCGATCGCTGAAGATCTGGCCGAGCTTTGCTCGGCTGGGCGGACGAGGGCGTCCGCCCCTACGTGGTTATTCCAGGTTCCAGCCGCTGACTTCCACCGTCGGCTGGGCCGCTCCCAGTTCCTGGGCTCGATAGCTCGCCGTGACCTCGCGCTTTTCGCCGGGCAAGAGAGAAATATAGTTATCCTGCCAGATCACCGGAAGAATCTCGTCTCCGCCCTTGCCCTTGTTTACTTTCAGACGCACAAAAAATGCCAGGCTCTTGCTGGGGTTTTCCAGCGTGACCCGAGTGATGGCCTCTTCACCTTTGCGCTCGGTATGCTCTGCAACATTCAGTTTTACCTTGGGCAGTTGAGACAAAGCGGTGTAATCGGCATAGGAAGAGGTTGGGGTCGTGTACCAGTTCGACTTCTCCCAATCCAGCGTTTCCGGCTTGGTCGAGAGCCAGTAGAAATTCGAGCCGACCAGTTTGCCGGAAGAATCCTGCAGCCGAAGCACCAGGAAATACGTGGGGCTGAGGCCGTCAATGTCGGGCAGGGTCAGGATTTTCGACGTGCTGTCGGCGCCGGCATCGAGCGCCACCTCTTTCGAAAACTTCTCACTCATATCGAGGTTGAGGACCTTGGCCGTCAGCTTGAGTCCCCTCGCGTCCACATACTGGCTGCTGACCAACCAGACCGAATGGTCGTCGTAGCCATATACCGGATGCAGCGGCTCCATGGCCCGCTTGGCGCCGAAATAGCCGCCGCCCGGGCGCAGGTAGAAGTCGTAGAGGTGCCAGATCATCGAAGGCCAGGCGTTGTTCAGCATCCACTGAATCACGCCGGTTGAGGTGTACTTGTTGCGGCTGTAGGCCTCGTACATGGCGCGCACGCCTTCGTAAGTCTGCATCTGCGCCTTCACCGCGTAATCCTCGGCGCTGGTGGATGGACCGAAGCGGGCATTCAACGCGTCGCTGAAAACGTGGAGATCTTTGAAAGCCCCGCCACCGGCGTGGTAGTCCCAGACACTGTCGATGGGCCATAGATGGTCTTTCCCGACCATGGCGCGAATGCTTTCAATGGGCGGAACCGCCGGGCCCATGCTGGTTTCGGTGTTGAAGCCGTAGGCGCCGCCGCAGCCGCCCTGGTTGCACTGCTGGGGATGGGTCGAATCGACACTGTCGGTCTGCCAATAGGAGGGCGCGACGTATTCATACGGCCCCGACATCTTCACGCCGCTCTCGCCGGAAAAGCCCGCGAGTTTGGCCGTGGCGGAAGATACTACCGGATTGGTCCACAACAGTTCTTTCTCAACTTTAAGATAGGTCTGCTCAACGTCAGGCGGGGGCGGGTTGTCGCTGCCATTCAGCCACGCGATCAGGCTGGGATGTCCGCGCAGGCGGTACATCTGGTCGCGCAAGGATTGTTCCGCGATAGTGAAGTCCTGCGCCTTCCAGTTCGCCCAGTGCTCCCAGTGATCGCAGCAGCACCAGCCGGCGATGAGCAGAATGCCGCGCTCGTCGGCCAGATCGAAGAACTCCTTCGGTTCCAGCTTGCCTTCGAGGCGGATGGTGTTCAATCCCATGTCCTGCACATAGCGGAACTGGTCGCGCAGACGCTCCGGATTTTCGCGCAGCATCATGTCGGGAGACCAGCCGCCGCCGCGGATCAGCACGTTTTTGCCATTGATCGAAAACAGGCGCCGGTTGGCGGCGAGCACTTCGGATTTCACCTCGCGAATGCCAAACTTGGTTTCCGCCCGGTCGGAAGTCTTGCCGTCGAGATTGAATTCCAGGGTGAGGTTGTAGCGTTCGGGCTTGCCCATCTGCGCCGGCCACCACAGCCGCGGATGGTCGATGTTGAGCTGGGGAAACTGCTCGGAGGTGAACACTACGTCTTTCGCTTCGCCAGCCCCGAGTTCGACTTCCTGAGAAAACTCGATTTTTTCGATCTGTCCCTTGAGCGTTCCCTTGACCGGATGGTTGGCCGCATTCTTCAGCAGGGCTGTGACCGTGAGGTGCGCCTGCTCGTTGGCCGGTGAATCGACTTTCGAAACTACGGCGGGATAGCGCACGGCTACAGGCCCGCTAGTGGTGATGTCCACGTTGCGAAACAGGCCCATGTTCTTGTCCGGTGGGGCGGGGTTCCAGTCCACGAACGTGATGGCCAGGTCGGTGTCGGTGGGAGAGAAGACCTGCACCGCGAGCACATTCGGCTTTCCAATCAGCGCCGCATCGGTGATGTTGAACTCGTAGGTGCGCCAGGCTCCGGCTACGTCGTCAGACTTGGCCAGTTGCTTGCCATTGAGGAAGATGTTGGCGCGGTAGTTGATCCCGCCGAAGTTCAGCCAGATGCTTTTGCCCTTGAAGCTTGCGGGCAGCACGAATTCCTTGCGATACCACCAGGGGACGATGAAAGGGCTGTCCGGTTGCATCGGGATATTGGAAAAATTCGCGCCGATGGGATACGTGACCCCGGGAAAAGTTCGCAGATTGGTCCCGAAAAACGGATCGGGATAGACCTTGTGCTTTACCAATGCCGCGACCACCGTGGTAGGGACGGATACTTCGTACCAATCCTTGGGACGAAAGGCCGGAGTGGAAAGCGTCTCGCCCTTCTGCTCCACCTTGCAGGAGGACTGCAGGGCCCAGCCGTCGCGAAGCCGGAGGGTCGCGTCGGGCTGGCTGGAATTCTGCGCCACCATAAAGCCGGAGAAAGACAGCACCGCGATGCACAACAGGCTGCTCTTGTTCATCTTCATCAAGAGGTCCTTTTTGTCGGAGGAGTGATTTTTAAGATCGCGCTTCATTATGCCGCAATCGGCTCTAGGTTAATAACACGTACTATTAATACGTTTCAATGGCTGATTTTAGCAGGAGCGGATGGCCTGACCGTTGCCCGCGTAGGCCGGGACGCCCCGTCCGGGCGGACGAGGGGAGCTCGTCAGGCTTTTTTGCCAGCAGATTGCGTACAGCTCTGCCGAGCTTCGCTCGGCTGGGCGGACCAGGGCGTCCGCCCCTACGTGGGTCGCGCCATTAGTCTATAATTTAGCTTCCGCCTCAAACTTTGGAGTGAGAAGAAAATGATTCGATTTCTGCAGACCCCTGGCCCGATCAAGAAAGTGGTTCTTGGCGGATTGCTGACGGTGATTTGCGCCGCCATGGCGATCACACTGATCCCGGGCGGCATCGGCGACAGCATCGGCCTGGGCGGCCCCGGACAGGGCGTGGTGGCCAAAGTGGCCGGCGAGCCGGTGACCACCCTCGAGGTGCAGCGCGAAGCGCGGCAGATGCTGCGCCAGCAGTTTCCCCGCGGCGGCGAGCAGAGCGCCATGTTGCTGCCTTACTTTGCCGAGCGCGCCGCCCAGAACCTGATCAGCCGCAGGGCCCTGGTCGCCGAAGCCGAACGGCTGGGCCTGCGCGTCACCGATGAAGAACTGCGCGACGAATTGCAGCACGGGCGCTATTCGGCCACATTCTTTCCCGGCGGAAAATTTGTGGGCCAGCAGCAGTACGAAAACATTCTGCAAAACGCTGACCTCAGCGTTCCCGCCTTCGAGCAGGGCGCGAAGGACGATATCCTGCTGGGCAAGCTGCGCAACCTGATCGCGGGCAGCGCCCTGGTCACCGACAGCGATGTTCACCGGGAGTTTGAGAAGGAAAACACCAAAGTCAAGTTCGAGTACGCCGTGCTCCGCAAAGACGATCTGACGAAACAGATCAAGCCCAGCGAAGCTGAGTTGAAGGCTTTCTACGAGCGCAACAAGGCCACCTACAACAATTCGATTCCGGAAAAGCGCAAAGTCCAGTATGTGGTCCTCGACACAGCCAAGATCGAGGCGGGAGTGAACGTCTCTCGGGAAGATCTGCAGGCCTACTACGACCAGCATCGCGACGAATACCGGGTACCCGAGCAAGTCAATGTAAGCCATATTCTTATCAAGACTCCTCTCCCCGGTCCGGATGGAAAAGTTGACCCCAAAGGGGTGGAGGAGGCGCGCAAGAAAGCGGAAGATGTCCTCAAGCAGCTGAAGGCGGGCGGAAATTTCGCCGACCTGGCCAAAAAATATTCTGAAGATCCGGGTAGCGGCAAGAACGGCGGGTCGCTGGGCTGGATTGGCCGGGGCCGCACCGTTCCGGAATTCGAGCAAACCGCGTTCTCCCTGCCCAAGGGCGCGACCAGCGGCCTGGTGCAGAGCAGCTACGGCTTCCACATAATCCGGGTCGATGACAAGCAGGCCGCCCATGTGAAGCCGCTGGACGAGGTCAAGGACCAGATTGCAGAGGCCATCAAGCAGCAGAAGGCCGCACAGGCTGCCACCAATCAGGTGAATGCGTTGCTGGCGCAGGCGCGCAGTGCGGGCCTGGATAAAGCTGCCGCTGCCAAGGGACTTAACCTTATCAGCACCGACTTTGTGAGCCGTACCGACAGTCTGCCCGGCATTGGCAGCTCGCCACAGTTCATGAGCGCGGTGTTTGGCCAGGCAGAAAAGGCCCCGCCCGACCAGGTGGAGACGGCGCAGGGCTACGCGGTGTTCCAGGTAGTGGCGATCAAGCCGCCGGCAACTCCAACCTTCGAAGAGATTCGCAGCCGCGTCGAAGACGAATTCAGGAACGAACGCGTGGCCGCCCTGCTTACTCAGAAAACCCAGGAACTGGCGGATCGCGCCAAAGCCGAACATGATCTGAAGAAGGCCGCGAAAGAAGCTGGCGCAGCCATCAAGACCAGCGACTTCGTGCTGCCGGACGGGCAGGTTCCGGACATTGGATCCATGTCGGGCGCTGCCTCGGTGGCGTTCAGCATGAAGCCGGGCGAGATCAGTGGTCCCGTTAGCAACGGCACCACCGGCGTGGTGTTGTCAATTCTGGACCGCCAGGAGCCGACCACCCAGGATTTTGAGGCCAAGAAAGACCAGGTCCGCGATGCCTTGATCCAGAACAAGCAGCAGGAAATGTTTGGCCTGTTCCTCACCAACCTGCGGGCCCAGATGGAAAAATCGGGCAAGATCCAGATCAATGCCGACGAGATGAAGAGCCTGACCCGCGCCCAGGGCGGGGAACAGGGAGAGTAAAGCGCGGACACCCAACGCTTCCATGATTTGCTGGTAGCATCGGGAGAGTTCAGATGACGTCATTCCCCCGCGCCACCGGCATCCTGCTGCATCCGACATCCTTCCCATCGCGCGGTGGTATTGGTGATTTCGGTCCGGCCGCCTACGAGTTTGCCGACTTTCTGGCATCCGCGCGGCAAGGTCTGTGGCAGGTGCTGCCGCTGGGGCCGCCCGCCACCGGGAACTCTCCCTACTCTTCGACCTCCGCGTTTGCCGGCAATCCTTTGCTGATCAGCCTGGAACGCCTCGTCGAGCGTGGGTGGCTTGGTTCATCCGATCTGGCCGGCCTTCCCCGCGAAGCTGGCGCCATCGACTACGAAGCGGTTTTTCAGCGTAAGTCGCCAATGCTTGAGCAGGCTGCCCGCACCTTCCTGAAGAACGCCGGGGGCAATGCCCGCACTCGCTTTGAGCGCTTTTGTGCGGGGAATGCCTGGTGGCTGGACGACTTTGTCCTTTTCGACGCGTTGCGTGAACGCAACCACCGGCGATGCTGGAAGGAGTGGCCGCGCCCCCTGGCTCGCCGTGAGGCTGCGGCCTTAGCCACAGCCCGAAAAGAGCTGAACGCCGGGATGGACCTGCGCCGCGCGATTCAGTTCTTCTTCTACGAACAGTGGCGGGCCCTGCGTCGTTACTGCGCCCAACGCTCCATTCGGGTGGTGGGCGATATTGCTATTTTTGTGGCCTATGACAGTGCAGACGTGTGGGCGCACAGCGATCTTTTTCGCCTGAAAGACGATCTCGAACCGGAAGCGGTTTCCGGAGTTCCGCCCGACGCCTTCAGCGCCACCGGCCAGCGCTGGGGCACTCCTCTTTATGACTGGGACGCGATCCGGAAGCGAGGCTACGATTGGTGGATCGACCGCCTGCGCTGGGGCACCCAGACTTGCGACTACATCCGTCTCGATCACTTCCGCGGTTTCGATCAGTTCTGGGAGATTCCGGCTGACGATGCTACCGCCGTAAACGGCCGCTGGGTGGACGGTCCCAAGGACGAGATCTTCAACAAACTTCGTGACGTGCTGGGCGGGCTGCCTTTTTTCGCCGAAGACCTGGGCCACATCACGCCCGCGGTGCACGCCCTGCGCGAGCGTCACCAGATTCCGGGAACATCCGTGCTGCAGTTTGGTTTTGCCGACGCCGGGGCCCATGTGTATCTGCCGCATCGCCTCACCTCGGACCGCGTCGTCTATACCGGTACGCACGACAACGACACAACCCTGGGCTGGTGGAAGTCGGGCGTGTCAGAGACCGAGCGTCGAGCGATTCAATCGTACGTCGGACCCTGCGAAGATGGCATTCACTGGGCTTTCATCCGCCTGGCACAGGAGTCAGTCGCGAACCTGGCGGTGGTCCCGCTGCAGGATGTGCTGGGGCTCGGCAGCGAAGCCCGGCTCAACACGCCCAGTGTCTCCGAGGGAAATTTCCGCTGGCGTTATCCAACAGGATCATTGACCCGCGCGCTGGCGGAAAAGCTGTCCGCGCTCGCTGAAGTGACGGACCGTGTGCCGCCGCCCATGCCCGTACCGCACGATGAAGACTTCGCGGCGTGAATCATCGCCGGTTTAAGGTATTCTGCTGAGAACCGGGAACTTGAAACTGATAACCGAGATCCCATACTCCAGAAGCAGGAGGATGGGGCCAGCAGCCGAAGCGACTTTCATGATCAAAGCAGTTCGAGGAACGCGCGACCTTCTGCCGCCGGAGACGGCATTGTGGAATTTTGTCGAAGCCGCGGTGCGCGATGTCTTCCGCGCCTACAACTTTCACGAAATACGCACCCCGATTTTCGAATCGACCGAACTCTTTGCCCGTGGAGTAGGCGAGGAAACCGATGTGGTCGCGAAGGAAATGTACACCTGGGAAGACCGCGGGAGGGCCCAGAGTGATAAAGGACAGTCGCTTACTCTGCGTCCCGAAAACACCGCCAGCGTGGTGCGAGCCTACATCGAACACAAACTTTGGGACCGCGGGCTGAACAAGCTCTATTACATCGGCCCGCAGTTTCGGAGGGAGCGGCCGCAAAAAGGGCGATATCGCCAGTTCTACCAGATTGGGGCGGAGGTCATCGGGCCGGCCAGCGCGGGCAGCGAGTCTCCAGCGCGCGATGCCGAGGTGCTGGAGTTGCTGGCCACTCTGCTCGACCGCCTTGGCATCAGAGACTGGACGCTGCAACTGAATTCGGTGGGATGCGCGAATGACCGAGCCGCCTACAACGAGGCCCTGCGCAAGGCGCTGGAGCCAGTCGTGGGCGGCATGTGCGAGGATTGCAAACGCCGCGCGGTCACCAATCCGTTGCGCGTGTTCGATTGCAAAGTTCCCGAAGACCAGCCCATTATCGAAAAGCTGCCGCGCATCAGCGCGTTCCTCGACGACGCCTGCCGCAAGCATTTCGACGAGGTCAAAAGCATTCTGAATGCCGTCGGGGTCGAGTTTCAGGAAAACGACCGGTTAGTACGCGGCCTCGACTACTACACCCGGACGGCCTTTGAGTTCACGCACGGCGCTTTGGGGGCGCAGAACGCGATTCTCGGCGGCGGGCGCTACGATGGGCTTTCCGAGTCTCTCGGCGGCCCCAGCGCTCCCGGAATCGGTTTTGCCATTGGGGAAGACCGGCTGGTGCTGGCTCTACAGGAGTCGGCCGAAGCGGTACAGCGCAAGCCCGATGTCTATATCGCGCCCCTGGGCGCCGGCATGGACCGCGAGGCGGCGCGCCTGGCGCGGGAATTGAGACGTCACGACCTGGTGGTTGAATTGGGGGACGAGAATTTCCGGCTGAAAAAATCATTCGAGACCGCCGACAAGCTGGGCGTACGCTTTGCCCTGATCGTGGGCGAAAATGAAGTCAAAGCCGGTTCGTTCGCGCTCAAGAATCTGGAAACCGGCGAGCAGGTTTCCGTGCCGCGCGCGGAGCTGGCGGGAAAGATCCAGGCCAAGTAGCGGAAGTTGACTCAATTTGAAGGTACTGTCTTTACTCAGGCGTCATGCTGAGCTTGCGAAGCATCTGGCGTGAAGCACGTGCGCGGCTTGGGCCAGCGCCGGCGCTGTGCACGCCAGGTCCTTCGGGACTGAAGTCCCTCAGGATGACGCGGGTATAGGAACGAGGCTCAAACCGTGGCGTTGCCGAAGTTGCGGAAAGTTTTTGCTGACGGAGGACTAATGAGGAACCCAGCTTTTATCGCCTGTCTGCTCTGCATTTCTTTCTCTCTGACCGGATTTGCGCAGGGTCCGGGGAGCGCGTCCAGGCCTCTCAGCCCGCTGGAGCAAACGCTGATCACCAACACCAATGCGGTCCCTGAGGCTCAAAAGAACAGGAACGTGGACTTCCTGAAACGAACGTTGACCGATGACTTTGTCTTCGTCGGCAGTGAAGGCAAGCTGCATGACAAGGAAGAAATTGTGGGCAGCGCGAGTGAGGGTGAGCTGAAAGACTATTACACCTACAACCTGCGCGTGTTGCCGGTCAACGATGAGGTCGCGGTGGTGACCTACGACTGCATCATTCACATGCCCGAGGGCGATGCCCCCGGCATGGCGCCGCGCTATCAGCACATCTCCGATCTCTGGGTAAAGCAGAATGACCAGTGGCGGTTGAAATTCCAGCAGGCCACGGCGGCGCGGCCGATTGACTGAGCCGCACTGCCAGAATCGAAGGGCAGGTCTCCGGTCAGGCCGCACGAGCGGGACGCTCGCGCCTACATTTATAATCTTTCATTCGGTTTACAACTCCATTCGTTACTGAAGGGCACAACTTGCTCGATTTTCTTGGCGATCTACAGCGTACCCATATGTGCGGCGCTTTGCGTCCGGCAGATTCCGGCAAAAAGGCAGTGCTCATGGGCTGGGTGAACCGGCGGCGCGATCTGGGCAACCTGATCTTTATTGATATTCGCGACCGCAGCGGCGTTACCCAGGTGGTGTTCAACAAGGAGCGCGATCCGGCGATCCATCAGAAAGCCGAAGCCCTGCGCAACGAATACGTCATCGCCGTGGTGGGCACGGCGAAGCAGCGCGTCCCCGACACCATAAACAAGAACATCGCCACCGGCGAGGTGGAGCTGATTGCGGAAGAGCTGCGCATCCTCAACGAATCGAAACAGCCGCCCTTCCTGCCCAGCGAAACCGTTTTGCCCAACGAGGAAATGCGCCTCAAGTATCGTTATATCGATCTGCGGCGCGATGCCATGCAGTACAACATCGAGCTGCGGCATAAAGTTGCGCTGGCCATTCGCGACTATCTTTCCGCGCAGGGATTTTTCGAAATTGAGACTCCCTTCATGACCCGCTCGACGCCCGAAGGCGCGCGCGACTACCTGGTGCCCAGCCGGGTGCAGCCGGGGAGTTTCTATGCTCTGCCGCAGTCGCCGCAGATGTTCAAGCAGATTCTGATGATCTCGGGCTTCGACAAGTATTTTCAGATTGTGCGCTGCTTTCGCGACGAGGACTTGCGCGCCGACCGCCAGCCGGAATTTACCCAGATCGATCTGGAGATGTCGTATCCCCAGCCGGAGCGCGTATGGGAGGTGGTGGAAGGCTTTCTCACCGCCGCCTTCAAAGCCGCCGGACACGAAATCAAGACGCCGTTCCCGCGCATGAGTTATGACCAGGCCATGCGCCTTTACGGCAGCGACAAGCCAGACCTGCGGCTGCCCGCGATGACGGACGTACGCTCCGTATTCACGCCCGAGGAGCGGGAGAAATTCGCGGCGGCCTTCAAGGTCAGCCCGGATTTTACTTCTCTGCTGATTCGAATTCCGAAAGCCGGAGAAATTTCCGGCACCGAACGCCGGACCATCGGGACTTACGGCGCGTTTGCGCATGCGCAGGGCAGTTCATACGTCAGTTTGATGAGCGATCCCAACCGTTTTGCCCGGGACTATCCCAATTCGCTCGATCCGGTTGTCAAGGCCGCAGGGGTTGAGGCGAGAGATTTGTGGGTGCTGGCGGTGCGCAAGGCGGAGTCGAAGCAGAGCATGAACCAGTTTTACCAGACCTGCGGACAACTCCGGCTCGATCTCGCACAGAAGTACGCCGCCAGGCATGGCGCTTTTGCCAAGACCGGCGACCCGGCAAAGGATTATCGATTCTTATGGGTGACCGACTTCCCCATGTTCGAATGGGACCGCGAGTCTGGTCGATGGAATGCTGCGCATCATCCCTTCACGTCACTGCACGACGAGGACATGGCCAAGCTCGAAACCAGCTTCGACACGACCAGCGATCCCAAGTCTGCGCTGGGAGAAATCCGCGCCCTGGCTTATGACGTGGTGTTGAACGGCACTGAGTTGGGTTCGGGCTCGATCCGTATTCATCGTCAGGACATTCAGAGCAAGATATTCCGGGCGTTGGGGATGACGGAAGAAGAGGCGCGCTCGCGCTTCGGATTCTTCCTTGAGGCGCTGGAATACGGCACGCCGCCGCACGGCGGCATTGCGCTCGGGCTGGATCGCATCGTCATGATCCTGGCCGGCGCGGACAGCCTGCGCGAGGTGATTCCGTTCCCCAAAACGGCCCGCGCGGTCGATCTGATGGTCGATGCGCCCACTCCGGTGAGCGAAGCGCAGCTGAAGGAGTTGGGAATACAGGTGAAGAAGTAGAAGCACTCAGGCTAAAGCCCGCCTCTCTCATCCATAAACCTGTCATCTTGAGCGGAGGGGAGGAACTCGCTTGCGAGTTCCTCCCCGGAGTCGAAAGATCCGCTGTTTGCTTGCCGCGCGGGGAGGACTTTCCCGCGGCGCGCACAATTCAGCGTGATTCCGGCGGACAGCAGGTCCCTCGACTCCGCTCGGGATGACAGCGTGGAGAGATCAGAGCGAGGAAATAGGGAAGCGGCGGGGAAAGATCCGCTGTGGCCTGCCGCGCGGGGAGGACTTTCCCGCGGCACACACAATTCAGCGTGATTCCGGCGGATACCAGGTCCCTCGACTCCGCTCGGGATGACAGCGTGGAAAGAGTGCAAAGAAGCTAGCGCCGGAGAGTTGCCCGTTTTATCCCCGCTTAATGATGAACACGGTCTTGTCGTCGATGCGGTCGTTTTCGTCCTGTTCCTGCAGGGCCTGGTCCTGTTTGACCGCATGTTCCAGGATCGCGTTACAGATTGCCCTCGCAGGCTCACCTTTGTGGGCGCGGATCACCTGCTCAATCTGTCGCCGCTCCTCCTCATCGCTGCCGTCATACACCCCGTCGGTGTAGAGAAAGAGCATGTCGCCCGGGCTCATGAGCGTGATCTCCGCGACGTCCGAGGAGTTTATCTGCCGGGGCCGGAGCGCCATCGACTGGTATTTGTTCCGGTCGGGATGGTCTTCGGGAATCTCCAGTCCGAGCGCCAGGAACTGCGCCATGCGGGCATCGTCAATCTCCATGAACCTGTCGTATTCGGCGGAAAACACCAGCGGCGGGGGATGTCCGAAATTGACAAAGCGAAAATGCCCGCTGGGGCGTATCTCGCCGTACAGCATGGTGGCGATTTCGCGCGGACTGTCATTGGGATCGCGTCCCAAAGCATTGCGGGCGGTGACGGACTGCGCCAGTCTGAGGTTAATTTTCTCGAAGAAGCCCGGAGTAGTTTTCCCGCTGTGGTCGAGCTCCGAAAGCATGAAAGCATGAAACGTGTCGTGTACGGTGGAAGCGATCTTGGCCGAGATGATTCCGTGCCCCTGCGCATCCACCAGCAGAACTCCCGCCGTGGTGTAGAGTTCCCGCAGGTCTTCAGAGATTCTTACTTGCTCGGAACTCTTCGCCCTGCGGTATTCGGCGGCGACTGAGGCTTTGTACCCGGGGCGGGACTTGAGCCACCGCACATGGGCATCGACCGAGTTTCGTGGAGTCTGGCCTTCCGGCAGCGGCTCCAGATACTCTTGCGACAACTTGATCGCCCGCGCGATGCGCGCATCGATGTTGTAACGCTGCTGAAAATTGATGTACTCGAAGATATCGCCGCCCACGGTGCTGGCAGGAATCGAGTTGCCGTACATATCGATTCCTTCCAGCTGCGGGATCGCACCCTCGACCGGCATCAGTCTCTTGCGAAGGTACTCGTCGATGCTGGGTTCTACGTGCCGCGTCGCCATAGGCCAATCTGCACTGCTGCCTTCATCATACGCACTGGAATTATACGAATACTGGGCAAGTCGAGCGAAGGAAATAGGTTTGGAAGGCCATGAACCACGAAGGACACGAAGGTACACGAAGGAAAACCGGGAACACAGAGCCTTCGTGATACTTCGTGTCCTTCGTGGTTTATGCCCTTGGCGTGTCGATCACGAACCTGACCCTCTACCAGGCAATTCCTCAACTGGGACTGATGGCATGTTTCCGGGCGCGGCCTCCCGATGGGGCCTTTCTTCCTGATTCTTTGTTCCGATGTGAGCAATTGTGAACAGCATGGCGGAGTGCTCTCGCTTATACAAAAAGAGTATGGCCGCCAATGGCACGCTACTGTGCATTCACCGCGATCCAAGCCAACTGAGCCCGTTAAGAGGCAATGGGTACGAGTTGATCACTGCCACCAATGGAAGCGATGGTTTGCGGGTCCTGATGCTGAACCCGGTGGATGCAGTGGTCATCGAGTATTACCTGGGCCTGCTTGACGGTGCGGTTGTGGCGGATGAGATCAAGCAGGTGAAGCCGCAGTTGCCCATCGTCATGGTGGCTGACCACCTGGAATTGCCCGTGGACAGCCTGAAGTCAGTGGATGCGCTGGTGGCCAAGGCCGATGGGCTCTGCTACCTGTTGGAGACCATCCAATCCGTATTGCAAATCAGGCGATCTCCGCAACCTGACATAAGCGCGAAGAGTCGAACCCGGCCAGGCCCACGCGATGCGTCCCTGCGCGGAAAGTCCAGGCAATCGGAATCCAGTTCATTCTCGGAAGAGCTCTGGGATGACATCCGGAACGGGATTGTACGCGTTTGACGCTCATTTACTGATTTCCCGCAGCTTGTACCTCTGCAATTTGCCGGTGGCGGTCCTGGGCAGTTCCTCCACAAATTCAACCCAGCGCGGGCGTTTGAAGACGGGCAGGCGCCTCACCACGAACTCCTGCAGTTCGCGGGCGAGTTCGGGCGCGCCCCGGGCGCCACTTTTCAGCACTACGTAGGCCGCGGGTTTCGGCAGCTGGTCGCGATCTTCACGGCCAACCACCGCTGCTTCCTGAACGGCGGGGTGTTCGACCAGAACGCCCTCGATCTCGACGGGGCTGACCCATACTCCGCTGCATTTCAGCATGTCGTCGGAGCGTCCGGCGTACCAGAAATATCCGTCGGCGTCCTGGGAATACCTGTCGCCGGTGCGAATCCAGTGGCCCTCGATGGTGGTCTTGGATTTCTCGTGCTGGTTCCAGTAGTGGGAGCAGGTGGAATCGGAGTGGATCAGCAGGTTGCCGATGTCGCCCGGCTTTGCAGGCTCGTCGTTTTCGTCCACGATCCTGGCCTCGTAGCCGGGAATGATCTGCCCGCTGGAGCCGGGGCGGACCGCACCCGGGCGGTTGGCGATGAACATATGCAGGACTTCGGTGGAGCCGATGGCGTCAAGGATATCCACGCCGAAGCGCTCCTTGAAGCGATGGAAGAGCGCGGCGGGCAGGGCCTCGCCGGCGGATATGCCGGAGCGGATTGAAGAAAGATCGAAGTCGGGCGCGCTGGGCGCCCCTGGACAGCCGGGGGCGGCTGTCCCCACGTGGTCTTTTTTGTGGGCCAGCAGCGCCGCGTAGTTCGACGGCACCGAAAAAAATAATGTCGGGCGGTGGCGCTCGATGATTTCGAACACCTGCTGGGGCTTGGGCGGTCCCGGCCACAGGATGCTGGTAGCGCCCACCGCCAGCGGAAAATACAGCGCATTGCCCAGGCCGTAGGCGAAGAAGAGCTTGGCTACGCTGAAGCAGCGATCATTTTCAGTCATGCCGAGAATGCCCTTGGCATAGCGTTCGGCACAGACCACCATGTCATGCTGCAGATGGACGCAGGCCTTGGGAAACCCGGTCGAACCGGACGAATAGAGCCAGAAGGCGGCATCGTCTTTGCTGGTGGGCTCGGCTTCAAGTTGCGCCGAGCTCTGCTCGATCAGCTCGGAGAAACGATGCGTGTCCTTTGCTACATGGGTGGTTGGCGCCTCGCCCACGACGATGACGTGTTCGAGATATCGCAGCTTCTCCCACGCCTCCATCCGGGGATAAAGAGATTCGCTCACCACCGCCACCCGCGCCCGCGAATTGTTCAGGATGTAGTGATAGTCGGAGGTCTTGAGCAGCGTGTTGACCGGAACTGGGACCGCCCCGATCTTGATGGCTCCAAAAAAGCTGATCGCGAACTCGGGAGTGTCGAGCAGAAGCAGGAAGACGCGTTCCTCGATCCGCACCCCGAGCTGGCGCAGAGTGTTTCCGAAACGGTTTACGCTCTCGCCAAGCTGGCGATAGCTGACCCGGGAATCTCCCGCTTCGATGGCAATTTTTTCTCCCCGGCCTTCCTGAATATGGCGATCGACAAAGTAGGTAGCGGCGTTGAACTGGTCGGGCAGCAGAATGGGCATGCCGGGAATCATTTTCCCCGGCTCATTTGGAAGTGGCGCGTTTGCGGAAACTGCGCAGGATAATTACGCCGCTGACGCCGAAGCTGGCCACCGCGCCCAGGGCCAGCGCTTCTGTCACCTGTGAATTGACGTGGAACAGATCGACAAAGAACGCCGCCAGGGCGAAAAGAATGCCCAGGACATTCAGCCAGGAGGGCGAACTGGAGGATTGCGCCTGTTCCTTATTCTGCAAGCGGAGCTGCAGCAGGACGGCCGCCAATCCGACCGCGCCCATCACCACCACCGCCAGCGGGCTGAAGAACGCGCCCCGGTTGGTGAACAGCACGACCAGGGCCAGCGCCCCGCACAGCAGTCCGGAGGCGATCACAGTCCAACGGCGCGAACTGTAGCCGAGGTTCTTCATTTTCATTCCGCAGCGAAAGCCCATTGTAGACACAGTTTTGCCCAATGCAAAACCGATGCACCACCACCGTTACATCGGAATGAGCTACAATCGGCGGTGAATGCGCCGGTGAATTGGCCGGGTGTCCGTCTTTTGTTCTTTCAGGCCGTCCGAGATCGGTCCTTTATCGATAAAGTGGGAGGCACTCTGCTATCGCCCGTGCGGGGCGGCACTTCGACGCACGCCATCGTAAGAATTCGCAACTAAGAGGAGGGAATTTATGGCAACCGTACTATCCAGCGTTCAAATGGACGACAAAGTCACAAGTTATATCTCCAAGAACCGCAAGATGCTGATTAACGGACAGTGGGTGGAAGCCGCCTCGGGCAAGACCTTTCCCACCTACAATCCGGCCACGGGCGAGGTACTGGCCCGCGCAGCCGAGGGGGACCGTGAGGACATCGACCGCGCCGTCAAGGCAGCGCGCGCCGCATTCGAAACCGGCCCCTGGTCAAAGATGACGCCCTCCGAGCGCGGACGCCTGATCTGGAAGCTGGGAGATTTGTTGGAGCAAAACCTGGAAGAATTCGCCGAACTGGAAATGCTCGACAATGGTAAGCCTCTGAAGGTGGCTCGCGTAGCAGACGTCCCGCTGGCCGTTGACCTGTTTCGCTACATGGCAGGTTGGGCGACCAAGATTGAAGGCAACACCATCCCCATTTCCGCCGGCTCCAAATTCCTGGCTTACACTCTGCGCCAGCCGGTGGGCGTGGTGGGCCAGATCATTCCCTGGAATTTCCCTTTGCTGATGGCGGCCTGGAAGCTGGGACCGGCCCTGGCTACGGGATGCTGCGTAGTGATCAAGCCGGCGGAGCAGACTCCGCTTTCCTGCCTGCGCCTCGGCGAGTTGGTGCAGGAGGCTGGAATACCTGACGGAGTCGTGAACATCGTCCCGGGCTACGGCGAAACCGCCGGCGCTGCCCTGGCCGCCCATCCGGACGTCGATAAAGTCGCCTTCACCGGCTCCACGGAAGTGGGCAAGCTCATTCTTCAGGCGGCGGCTGGGAACTTGAAGAAAGTGTCCCTGGAGTTGGGCGGGAAATCTCCCAACGTCGTTTTCAACGACGGAGACCTGAAGACGGCGATCTCGGGCTCGGCCAGCGCCATCTTCTTTAATCACGGACAATGTTGCTGCGCCGGCTCCCGTCTGTATGTGGAGAAAAGCATTTTCGACGAAGTGGTCGAAGGCGTTTCGGCGAAGGCAAAAAAGATCAAAGTCGGCCCGGGATGGGAAGAGTCGAGCGATATGGGGCCTCTGGTCTCGGAAGAGCAGCTCAACCGGGTTTGCGGCTTCCTCGAATCCGGACGCTCCGAAGGCGCCAAGGCCACGGTCGGAGGCGGGCGGCACGGTGACAAGGGATACTTTGTCGAACCCACGGTGCTGGTCAACACCAACGAAAACATGAAAGTCGTGCGCGAGGAAATTTTCGGTCCGGTGGTTTCGGCAATTCCTTTCACCGACTACGATGACGTCCTCAAGCAGGCCAACAACACCGTGTACGGGCTGGCGGCAGGCATCTGGACGCGCGATATCGGCAAGGCGCACCGCCTGGCTTCGCAACTGCGCGCCGGTACGGTGTGGATCAACTGCTACAACGTGTTCGACGCCGCACTCCCCTTTGGCGGCTACAAGCAATCGGGCTGGGGCCGCGAAATGGGCCACGATGTGCTAGAGCTCTACACTGAAGTAAAGTCGGTGTGCGCAGCGCTATAGTCTAGAGGGTGCCTCGTCCAAGCTTCGCTTGGGCGGGGTCTTTCACGTATCAACAGGGAAGCTTCGGCTTCCCTTTTTTCTTGCACAGGTTGCATGGGGACGGCTCTTGTAGCGACGCCGGCGCTACAAGGCTGTCCCCACGCTCCCTGTAATAGTGACTTTATCCAGCCTGCCGCGTCTATTCCGGATGAAAATCGTTCGCCGTTCTATGCTCGCCACCTTCCTGCTCTGCCTCACCGCCCTCGCCCAGAACTCTGCTATGTTCCGCGGGGACCTGGCCCACACCGGCGTTTATAACGCCAGTGGTGTTCCAAAATTCAGCCAGGTCAAGTGGAAGTTTCACACTGACGGCCAGGTGATCTCGTCGCCCGCGGTGGCCGATGGCATGGTCTTCGTGGGGAGTACGGACGGGAACCTGTACGCGGTCGATCTCGCATCCGGCACCCAAAAATGGAAAATCTTCACTGGCGTGCGGGTGACATCGTCGCCCGCGGTCGAGAACGGCGTCGTTTATTTCGGCAGCTATAGTGGCAGGTTTTACGCGGTCGATGCCGCCAGCGGAAAGCTGAAATGGAAGTTTCAGACCGAGGGTGAAAGGCGCTTCGCAGGCAAGCATCTGCACGGATCTGAACCGGCCGCGGAAACCATGCCCGACCCCTTCGATTTTTACTTATCGTCTCCCGCGTTGTGGGGCGGGGCCGTGTATTTCGGAAGCGGCGACGGCAACGTTTACGCGCTGGATGCAGAAACCGGAGCGCTGAAGTGGAGAGTTCACACCGGCGATGTCGTCCACGCCTCTCCGGCAATCGCCGACGGAACCTTGTTCATCGGCAGCTGGGACAGCTACTTCTATGCCCTCGATGCCGCCAGCGGGAAGGAAAAATGGCGCTTCAAGACCGGCGAAGACCACAATATTTACAACCAGGTCGGCATCCAATCCTCCGCGGCCGTCATGGACGGCTCCGTCTATTTTGGCTGCCGCGATTCGAACTTCTATGCCTTGGACGCCCGTACAGGCGAGAAAAAATGGGCCTTCAATAACAAAGGCTCGTGGGTCATCACTTCGCCGGCCGTGCAGGATGGCAAGGTTTACTTTGCGACGTCAGATACGGGCACGGTTTATGCCCTGGATGCCAAAGCCGGGACACCAATCTTCTCTCTGAAGTTCGGCGGCTGGCCACTGTTCTCCTCGCCCGCCCTCGCCGGCGGCATTCTCTACATCGGATCGCATCAGGGGAAACTCATCGCCATCGATCTCGCCGGCCAGAAAACCGCGTGGACATTTGAGACCGAGGCTTCGCGGCAGAATGGCCCAGCGCTCACCAAGCCGGACGGAACCCCCAGGTACGAAGCCGCATTCGCCGACAATTTCTATGACAGCATGGTGATCGGCGTCCAGAAGATGATGAGTCTGGGCGCGATCCTGTCGTCACCAGTAGTGGTGAACAACGTGATCTACGTGGGCAGCACAGATGGCTTCCTGTACGCGCTGATGTAGGTCCTCTCTCCTCTCAAATTCCAGAGGGTGCCCCGATTCAAGCTCGGCTTGGGCGAGGGTTTTTGCGTATCAAGAGGGAGGCTCAGGCCTGTCCCCACGTGGTTCGTCGAGATATCCGCACCCTCGAGTGTATATCCACGGGAAAGGCTGTGCTTTATAGTGGGCGAATTGATTCATGAGGAACCTCTGGCTCATCCTGCTTGTGTTGTTAGTTGGCTGCTCCGCCAAGAAGAAGACGGTCGCGCCGGCTCAACCGCCGCCACCGCCTCCGGTGCGCAGCCAGATGCCGCCGCCCACTGCGGAGGTGATCGAGCATTGCGTCGTGACCAAGCGGGAGAACGCAAATACGGTCTCGTGCCGCTGTGTGCCGGTGACGACGCGGATCGACTCCAAGACCGGGCACACCGTCATCGTCTGCAAGAAGATGCCGGAGACCCGGTAGCCTCCTGGGAGTTGCCCCCGTCAGGCGCCGAAACCAGCCACCCATTCCGCTTGACGCGGACCCCCGTGACTGAGCGCGTACAACACCAGTTCCACGCGGCTCGAAATACCCAGCTTGTCGAAGATGCGGAACAGATACTTCTTGATGGTGTGCTCGCTGAGGCAGAGTTCACGCGCTACCTCGCGGTTGCTCAGGCCGTCCGCCACCAGGGCCACCACCTGCTCTTCACGCGGCGTCAGCAGGCGGATTCCCCGCGAATTGACCATGTGCAGCGAAGGCACCTGGCTCAGGGCCTCGACCAGGTACTGCATCTGCTCGCTGTTGGCCCACACCTGTCCCTGATGCACGCTCTGGATGCACTTGCAGAGCAGCCGAAAAGGGTATTGGGAAAAACAAAAGAGGCCGCGGGCCCCGGAGCGAAATGCATTGACCACGACCTCGCGATCATAGCTGTCGAGCAGAATGATTTTTGCCACCTCCGGATGGGCCAGGTGCATCCGGCGGATGACTGTCATGTCCGGCCAGCCATCCCGGGGGCTGTCCGCATTAAGCACGGCGACCTGTACCGGCAGGGAATCGATCGTGTGCAGGATGACGTCCGGATCAAGAATGCATGAAGTGACCTGGAGCTCGGGACGCCGGCGAAGGGCGCTGACCAGAAGCTGGCATTGCATCTGATTAGAGTCGGCGACCAGCACTCCAATCGAAGTCGAAGTTCCAACTGATTTTGATGTCACAAATCCTTTCGGCGCGCAGTCTGTTTCCTCCGATCCAATCCCGTGCTGACTAAATTGGTGCCAGCCTACAGGATTGACCGGGAGATGTTCTGTGACATGTCAACATCGCAAATGGTCATATGACCTGTGGACAAGTCAGAGAGAAATCGGCGCGGGCCCGTGCCGCCCGCCCGGGTTCGTCGTAACTCCATGTTTTGATTACAGATAGATAGCGCTCTTGAGTCTCGGCTGCCTCTTTGCCGGCTGCCTCCCCGGCGCAAGCCTACTTTCGTGGGTACTACCAAAGAGGACGGCCTGGGTTTTGTAGCGCCGCCGTCCCGACGGCTGTCGTGAGGGCGTCCCGCTCTCACACCCGCGAGGGCGAGACGCCCTCGGGATAGCCGGCAAGATGCCGGCGCTACGTTGTCGGGCGCGTCGCCGCGGCATGCCTACCTTGGTGGACGACACTTCCCATGTCTTGCCGCTTTTTGTCCACCGGCATAATTTGCCAATACCAAAGTTGCCGCCACCCGAGGCGGCGGAAGCTCAGAGAGAAAGAGAAAATGAAACGAGTTCTCATCTGTACGGTGGTTGTGCTGGCTGGTTTCGCCGTGCAGGCAGGTTCGATGGCCGCCGTGGCTCAGGAGCAGACGAAAGTGACAAGCACCAGCCGAGGGGCGGCGGAGGCCACGAAATCCGGAATTGCGGACGGTGCATCGAGTCCAGACGAGATGGGGAACCGCCGTCCGCCCTACCGGATACGAAACAGCGACGTGATCGAGATCAAGTTCAATTTCGTCTCCGAATTCGACCAGACCGTCAGTGTGCAGCCGGATGGCTTCATCGCCCTTCGTGACACGGATGAGCTGTATGCGGAAGGCCTCACCGTGGCCGAGTTGCGCAGCGCGGTCCATCAGGCTTATCTCACGACGCTGCACGATCCGGAAGTCACAATCACTCTTAAGGATTTCGAGAAGCCGTATTTCATCGCCACCGGGGCCGTGGCTCATCCGGGAAAGTACGAATTGCGCGGCGACGCGACCGTAACCGAAGGCGTCGCCCTGGCCGGAGGGTTCACCGAGCAGGCCAAGCACTCCCAGGTGGTGTTGTTCCGCAGGATTTCCGGGGAGCGGACCGAGGCCCGAATCCTGAACGTAAAACAGATGTTCAAGGAGCATAACCTGGCTGAGGATTTCCATCTGCGGGCGGGGGATTTGTTATATGTCCCGCAGAACACGATTTCGAAGATCCGGCGTTACTTGCCGACTTCCAGTCTCAGCACATACGTAAATCCAACCCAATTTTAAAGAAGAGGCGCGGAAAGTAACACCTCTAGAAGATCGAATTGCAACAAGCCTCTCGGGCTTACCGTGCCCTCAAGCGGACTCAGCCGCTGCCCGATACCAACAACCTGTAGATAGCAGGCCACTGGGCCGGAGAACTCCGCATGGCGGAAGAACTCACGATCATTCGCAAGCCCGTACCCGCCATCTCTCCCACGATGCGCGACCTGCTGGCGGTGCTCTTCCGGCTGCGCCGGCTGGCCCTGGTCTCTTTTATGGCGATCTTCCTGGCGGTCCTGGGATACGGCGTGCTGGCGCCCTCCTACCAGGCCCACATGAACGTGCTGGTGCGGCGGGGACGAGTGGACCCCCTGGTCACACCCGCGCCCACTCCATCGCCCATGTTTCAGCGCGACGAGGTCACGGAAGAAGAATTGAATTCACAAGTAGAACTGCTGCGCGACGACGAAATTCTGCGCACCGTGGTACAGGCTTCCGGACCGGCGCCCCCCTGGTACGAGCGTTACCTTGGCGGCAGCGACGAAGTCCGGCTGGCCCGCTCGGTGCGGCGGATGAAGCGCCGGCTGACGGTCGTGCCCATACGAAAGACCAACATCATCCAGGTGGCGTACTCTTCCTCGGATCCCGCACAAGCGGCGGCGATCCTGCATTCCCTGGCGCACGCCTATCTGGAAAGACAGCAGCGGGTGCGGCGTCCTTCGGGAGAGTACGAATTCTTCGAACAGCAGGTCGCCCTGTCCCGGCGCGGGTTACTGGATGCAGAGTTTCGCCTGATGGATTTCGGCAGCGATCAGGGAGTGGTTTCGGCAGCGCAGGAGCGCGATATGGCGTTGCAGAAACTCAGCGACGCCGAATCCAATGACCGCCAGACCCAGGTGACGATCGTCGAGACCCGGCAGCGCATCCGGGACCCGGAAGCCAAGCTAAAGTCGCTGCCGGAACGCACCTTGACCGTGATTCGGAACTCCGACAACCCGCAATTGACGGAAAAAATGAAGTCGAAGCTCCTGGAATTGCAGCTGAAGCGGACCGAGCTGCTCACCAAATTCCAGCCCTCGTACCGGCTGGTGCAGGAAATCGATCAGCAAATCGCGGAGACCCAGAGCAGTATCCTGGGCGAAGAGCATTCGCCGTTGCGCGACGAGACTACCAACCAGGAGCCCAATCATGAATGGGCCAAGTCCGAACTGATCAAGGCGCAGGTGGAACTGGGCACGCTCGAGGCCCATGGACAAGCGGTGCGAGTCCAGGTCGCGGGCTATCGTGAAGTCGCGCAGCGGCTCGGCGGGAATGCCCTGCGGCAGGGCGAGTTGCTGGCGGAATTGAAAGCCGCGGAGGAGAAATACCTCCTGTACGTGAACAAGCGCGAAGAGGCGAGGATCGAGGACGCGCTCGACCAGGGAGGAATTCTGAACGTCGCCATTGCCGAAGAACCGAGGGTCCCGGCGCTGCCGGCCCGGGCAGGGTGGGCGTTCGGCCTGATCGGCATAATGTTCGGAAGCACGCTGAGCACGGGCGTGGCCTTTACCGCCGACTATCTGACGCCGGGTTTCAGGACGCCGGACGAAGTCGTCGCCTATCTGGGCATACCGGTCCTCGCATCACTGCCTCGATAAGTGGTGAACGATGAGTGGTCAATAAGGAGAGATGAATGAGCACACGGCCGGATCTGCTGGAACACGCACTGGCGGGCGACATTTTCGAGACGGAAGCACCCCAGCCGCAGACGTCCGCGGGACGCGAGTCGATTGCGTGGAACCCCGATCGCTTCGGCGAAGAACAGATCCGCAGCCTGGTGCGGCAGGTTTTTCTTCCGGGATGGCCCAAACCCGCCCGGCAAGTCGTCTTCTCTGCCGTCGAGGATGGCGATGTGGCCGGAATCTGTTTGCGGGTCGGGCAAGTGCTGGCGGCCCAGATTCCCGGAAATGTGGCGCTGGTCGAAGCCCATCTCCAATCTTGGGACGAAAACGACGGCTATGGAACTCCGGGGCCGGGGTTTCGTCCGGCCGGGTTCAGGCCCCTGCGCGACACTGCGCAGCGCGTCTCGAGCCACTTGTGGCGTGTGAACCGCGAAGTATTCATGGGTGAGAACGAAGCCGGGCTCTCGGTGGAATGGTTACCCGGAAGACTGAGGGAACTGCGCCTCGAATTTGACTACACCATCGTTCACGGTCCCCCCGCCGCGCTGTGCAGCGATGCCGCATTGCTGGGCTACCTGTGCGACGGAGTCGTTCTGGTGCTGGAGGCGAATTCGACCCGGCGGGCCGCGGCCCAGAGGGCAGTCCAGGTGCTGCAGGCTACCAACGCGCGACTGTTGGGATCGGTTTTGAGTGGGCGAACATTTCCGATTCCGGAAGGAATTTACCGGAGGCTGTAGGGATGAATCGAGTCAGCGCGGGCGGGTGACGAGGATTCAGTGACGCCCCCACCCTGTCTCTCCATAAGACGGAGAGACGAGGGTGGGGCACCCTCTTGAATCATCGATAAGGACCCGGATTTCCGGCGCCTTGGGCAACGGCATCCGGGTCATGTAATTCGCTTTACCGTTCGAAAGCATTGAAGTCATTTTGTGGAAAACAGGCAGCCAAACTGAATGGGACTCAAGTAGCAGAGCTTTGTCCGATACCCACTCAAGTCCCATGACAACTTACCCCAACCGGTTGATGCGGCCTCTGCCTGCGCCGGTGCCTTCTGCCGGTGGACATTCTTTTTCGCGTGCTGGCGCAAGGAAGCGACCCCCCGGCAAGGCGGGCGCGCGCGCTGCTCCACACTTTGCTCGGCGCCTGCTACGCGCTGCAGCTGCAGGGACGCGGAGTGAAGCACATCCATGTGCACCACGGATATTTCGCCTCCTGGATTGCCATGGTGGCGGCCTGCCTGCTCCACATCGACTACAGCCTGACCCTTCACGGTTCCGATCTGCTCTTGCACGGCGCCTATCTGGACACCAAGCTGAAACACTGCGCTTTCTGCGTGACGGTTTCAGAGTTCAACCGCAACTTCGTTCTGGAGCGCTATCCCGACGTCGAGCCGGCGAAAATCATGGTTCGACGGCTGGGAGTAAGTTTGCCTTGCACCGTCACTGCAGTTTCGCGCCCCGACCGGGAACTGCCCCGCCTGACCATGCTGGCGGTGGGCAGGCTGCACCCGGTGAAAGATCATGCCTTTCTGTTACACGCCTGCTACGAACTGAAGAGCTGCGGCACCGATTTTCTTTGCCTGATCGCGGGTGAAGGACCGCAGCGCCCCTGGCTCGAGCACCTGATTCGAAACCTCGGGCTCGAAGCCCAGGTAAAACTTCTGGGCCATCTTTGCCGGCAGGAACTCGACGCCTGCTACCGGTTGTGCGACCTGGTCGTACTCACTAGCCGAAGCGAGGGCATTCCGCTGGTCCTGATGGAAGCGATGGCGCACAGCAAGACTGTCCTCGCGCCCGCGATCACCGGGATCCCCGAACTGGTCAGGCACGGCGAGACCGGCTTCCTGTACCAGGCCGGTTCGCTGGACAACTTCGTCGCCCAGATCGAGATCATTCGCAATTCACCCTCGGCGCTGCCCCGCTTGCGCCGCGCTGCCCGTCAACACGTCCTGGAGCACTTCGACCGGGAGAAAAACCTGGCCGCCCTGGCTGACCTGATGGTCTTCCGCATCACCAGAAAGGTAAGGCAAGACCTCCATGAGAATCCTGTACTGCAACAAATATAACTTTGCCTTCAGCGGGACCGAGGTTTACCTCTTCGAACTCATGGAACTGATGCGGGCGCACGGACACGAGGCCGCGCTGTTCTCGATGGCCGACCCGCGCGGCGAGCCGACCAGGTACGACCAGCACTTCGTTCCCGCCATCGATTTCAAAGCCGCCAGGTCCGGTCCGCTAGGCGGCGCCCGGCAGGCGGCGCACGCGCTCTACTCGCGCCAGGCGCGCCACAAATTGCGCGACATGGTAAAGGCCTTTCGGCCCGACGTGGCCCACCTGCGCAACATCTACCACCATCTTTCACCCTCAATCCTGTGGGAACTCAAAGCCCTCGGCGTTCCCGTGGTCTATCACCTGAACGATTTCAAGCTGCTCTGCCCCAGCTACAACATGGTGGCGCAGGGCCAAGCCTGTGAACGCTGCCATGGAGGAAAGTTCTGGCATGTCGTCACGGAAGGATGCTATGCGGGACCCCCCGGCGCCGCGCTGCTGCTGGCGGCCGAGGCGTACTTGCACAAATGGCTGCGAAGTTATGAGAGCTGCGTGGACCGCTTTCTCGTGCCCAGCCGTTTTGTAAAGACCAAGCTGGTGGAAAACGGCTGGGACGCAGGCAAAATTGACGTCCTCCCGCACTTCCAGAACCTGCCGGCGCAGACGCTGGCCGGCGCATCGCCGGACGCTCCCATCCTCTATTTCGGCCGCCTTTCAGCGGAAAAAGGACTCACCGATCTTCTGCGCGCCATGCAACAACTTCCCAATGTCCGCCTGCTGATCGCAGGCGAAGGACCGCAGCGGCCGGAACTGGAGCGGCTGGCGGCAGACCTGGGTCTGGCAAACATCGAATTCCTGGGCCGAGTCGCGGGACCTCGAAATCAACCAGCTCATCTCCGCCTCTCGCTTCACCGTCCTGCCTTCGCGGGCTTACGAGACCCTCGGCAAAACCATTCTGGAATCCTACGCGGGGGGACGCCCGGTCATAGCCTCGGACCTGGGGTCGAGAAGGGAACTGGTGCATGAGGGGGAAACCGGCCTCCTGTTCCGGGCAGGCGACGTGGCCCAACTGACGGCGGCGATCTCGTTCCTGATCGATCGGCCCGAACTGGCCGCGCAGATGGGCGCCGCCGGACGCGCCCTGGTGGCCGGCCAGCATTCACCCGAGAGCCACTATCGCGCCATGACCCACTTGTATGAGCAATTAGCGCCACAACCAAAGAAAACGGACGGCCGTGGGCTCAAGTCGGTGGCCAAACCGGCGTTGCGAGTCGCATTCATCGGCGGCCGCGGCGTGATTTCAAAATACAGCGGAGTAGAAACCTACTACGAGGAAATTGGCCAGCGCCTGGCCGAAATGGGTCACGACGTCACCGTGTGCTGCCGGACTTACTTCAGTCCCGCGCAAGCGTCGCACCACGGGATGCGGCTGGTTCGCCTCCCCACCATTCGCTCGAAGCACCTGGAAACCCTGGTACACACTTTTCTCAGCACCATCCATGCGCTGTTCAGTGACAGCGACATCGTGCACTATCAGTGCCTCGGCCCGGCACTATTTTCTTTCCTGCCCCGCTGGTTCGGAAAGAAGACGGTGGTCACGGTGCAGGGTCTGGATTGGCAGCGGCGAAAGTGGGGACGGATCGCCTCCGCCATTCTTCGTCTGGGGGAACGCGCAGCCGTCAAAATGCCCGACTTGACCATGGTTGTGTCGCGGACCCTGCAGGAGCATTATCGCTCGCACCATGGAGCGGAGCCCGAGTACGTGCCCAACGGGACTTCCTTGCGCCAGCGGCGCGCGGGCGGGAAGCTGCGCCAATGGGGTCTCGACTCCGGGGACTACATTCTGTTCCTCGGCCGCTTTTCTCCGGAGAAGAACTGCGACCTGCTGGTTCAGGCTTATGAACAGATCGACACTCCGGTAAAACTTGTACTCGCCGGCGGATCAAGCCATTCGGACGCGTACGTGAAGCGCCTGCGCCGGCACCAGAGCGATCGGGTCCGCGTTATGGACTGGGTGTCGGGCGAAGCCCTGGATGAGTTACTCACCAACGCCATGCTCTTTGTGTTGCCCTCCGATATGGAAGGCCTCTCCCTCGCCCTGCTCGATGCCATGGGAGCGGGCGTCTGCGTGCTGGCCAGCGATGTTCCTGAAAACTGCGAAGTCGTCGAGGATGCAGGCTTCACCTTTCGGCATGGCGATCGTAACGACCTCGAACGTATGTTGCGCTTGCTGATCTCCGAGCCCGAAATCCGGCAGGCTGCCGCCGCCAGGGCCCGGGAAAGAGTCTGGGAGCACTATCTGTGGGGCCGAGTGGCGCGAGAGATTGAAAGCCGTTACCTGGAACTGGCTTCGGGGAATTTGCCCAAACCCGCCCGACCGGCGCGGGCAGTTAGCTATCGTCGTCGCGCAGCGTAGGTTGCCTCGCGGATCGATGGGGGATTGGGTTAAGGCAGTTCCCTCGGGACGGCGTCATCCTGAGGGACTTCCAGTCCCGAAGGAGCTGGCGTGCACGCCAGCGCTGGCCAGTCGCAGATGTGCAGCCGGGTTCCCCACCGTTGGGTGATGTCTGTGCGCGCCATCTATGGTGAGGGTGCCCCGTCCTGCGTTTTTTGCAAGGGCGGGTAACGATGCGGCCGAGACAACTTTTGTGGCTCTGCAACCCGGTCACGCGTGGCTCATAGATTCCCGCCCTTTGCAAAGTGCGAGGGGCACCCCCTATGTTTTTTGCGCCGGCGAAGTCAAGAACCTAGCGTACCCGCCGGCGGCATTCTCCGTCGAATCCCCACCCTTCAGGAAACGAAGCGTGGGCGCCTTGACTTTTACTTATCAGGGATGTCCCCGCATTTCCAGCAGGAATTCGTTTCCACGCGGCGGCAGACACAAGGGCGCTATAATGTGCCGATCGTTGCCCAGATGGAAAGCCAAATCCCTCCAACCCCGGCTCTTCAGCAGACCTCAACCCCGACCGGGAATTCGCCTAAGGGCTCATTACTCAAGAGTGTCTTCAACGGTTCGAATGGAGTGCGGTCCGGATGGAGAGTGCTGCTGTTTTACTCACTCCTTGCTTCTCTTATCTACTTTTTGGTCATGGTAATTCGTGCGATTCGAGCATTCTTAGGTTTGCCGCATCAAGCCACGAACGTCTTAACCCCTGGTCGGGGGTTATTGAACGAAGCCATCTTCTTATTTGCAGTGCTTTTTACGAGCGCCATCTTTGCGCGATTCGAGAGACGTAGCTTTGCTGATTACGGACTTCCCGTCCGCGGCGCATTCGGTGCGCGATTCTTGGAAGGACTCCTTTGGGGCTTGGCTTTGATGAGCTGTACGCTACTGGTGCTGAGGACGACGGGCAATTTCTATTTTGGTTCGCTTGGCCTTGCGCCGGCAAAGATTCCGGCATTCGCGGTACTCTGGGCGCTGTTTTTTGCAATGGTAGGCGTGGCCGAGGGGTTTGCCTTCAGCGGATACTCTCTGTTTGCGCTGACGCGCGGGATTGGCTTTTGGCCGGCAGCGGCGGTGTTGGCTGTCCTCTTTGGGGGTCTTCACCTTCTCGTCAACGCTGGAGAGAACTGGTTGGGTTCGGTGAGTCTTGTCATCGTGGGACTTCTGCTGGCTTTGACGCTGCAACGTACCGGCAATTTATGGTTCGCCATTGGCATGCATGCCGCCTGGGATTGGGCTCAGAGCTTCCTGTACGGAGTCCCTGACAGTGGCATCACCGTTGCTGGGCACGTGTTGAACCCATCGTTCCAAGGCTCGAAATGGATGACTGGTGGAACTGCGGGACCGGAGGGCAGCGCCGTCACGCTGCTCGGATATGTATTTGTGTTCGCGTTGATCAATTTTCGATTTCCTGAAGCGCGCCTTAAAGCAGGACAGTACGTAAAACTCGGGGACAGGAAGGGCCGGTGCCCCACCGTTGGATGATGTCTGTGTGCGCCATCTATGGTGAGGGTGCCCCGTCCTTGCGTTTTTTGCAAGGGCGGGTAACGATGCTGCCGAGACAACTTTTGTGGCTCTGCAACCCGGTCACGCATGCGTTCCAGATTCCCGCCCTTTGCAAAGTGCGCAAAGGACGAGGCACCCACTATGTTTTTTGCGCCAGCGAGGTCAAGAACCTGGGCTACCCGCCGGCGGCACTTTCCGTCGAGTCCCCACCCTTCAGAAAACGAAGCGTGGGCTACCCGCCACTTGCCCATGCCGCGCAGGCGCTCCACGCCCGACGCTTTGCAAGCTCAGCATGACGCCTTCCCGGAAGAGCGCATATATCAGACTCGCCGCCAACCCTTCGCTGGCCACCACCGCAGGTCCCGCGCTCGTGTGAATAACGTTTCACAATGGGGCCGTCGTCTTTCTTGATTACAATCAGAGCGGCGCCGCCGATTGAATTCGGCGGGACCTGTTCCCATGGAAAAAACGATTCTGGTGACCGGAGGGTCGGGCTTCATCGGTTCCAACTTCATCCTGCAATGGCTCAAGCTGGAAGGAACTCCCGTCATCAACCTGGACAAGTTGACCTACGCCGGCAATCCGCGCAACCTGCTCCAGGTTTCTTCCGATCCGCGCTATTCCTTTACCCTGGGAGATGTGTGCGACCGCGAACTTGTGCGCCAATTGTTCAAGCTCCACCAGCCCCGCGCCGTGGTGCACTTCGCCGCCGAGAGTCATGTGGATCGTTCGATTCATGGGCCCGATGACTTCGTCCGCACCAATGTTTTCGGAACATTCTGTCTGCTGGAGGAAGCGCGGTCGTATTGCGAAGGGTTGAAAGCGCAGGACCGCGAGGCCTTCCGCTTCCTTCACGTCTCTACCGACGAAGTGTATGGATCACTGGGCCCGGACGATCCACCATTCCGCGAGACTACGCCGTACGCGCCCAATAGTCCGTACTCCGCGTCCAAGGCCGGTTCGGACCACCTGGTGCGTGCTTACCATCACACCTACGGCCTTCCAACTCTCACCACGAATTGCTCCAATAACTACGGGCCTTACCAGTTTCCGGAAAAATTAATTCCGCTCGTGATCCTGAACGCCCGGGCCGGCAAGCCTTTGCCGGTGTACGGCGACGGACAGAATGTGCGCGACTGGATTTTCGTTGCTGATCACTGCGAGGCGGTGCGCACCGTGCTGGCTAAAGGGACGGTGGGAGAAACCTACAACATCGGCGGGGGGAGCGAGAAAAAAAACATCGAGGTCGTGGAAACCATCTGTACCATCCTGGACCAGTCGTGTCCCGGCGATCCCGCCGTGCCGCATCGAAAGTTGATCTCGTTCGTGAAGGACCGTCCCGGCCACGATCGCCGCTATGCCATCGACGCGCGCAAAATCGAGCGCGACTTGGGATGGAAGCCGCGCGAAAGCTTCGAGACCGGCATGCGCAAGACCGTCGAATGGTATTTGCAAAATGAGGAATGGGTGAAAGACGTCACCAGCGGCGGCTACCGGAAGTGGATCGCCACGCAATACTCGTAGAACGGCTACGACCTCAGCGAAATCGAGAACTGACCGCATGCGAATTACTATCTTCGGCGCCACCGGCCTGCTGGGCAAAGCGCTGGTGCGTGAGTGGAAAGATGACGAGGTCACCGGACTCAGTTCCGCGGACGGCGATATACGGGACGAGAAACAGGTATCGACTCTGGTCCAACGCGCTCGCCCCGATTGGATCGTCCTGGCGGCGGCCTACACCGATGTGGACGGCTGCGAAAGCAACCGTGACCTGGCTTTCGAGGTGAATTGCCGCGGCGCGGTCAACGTGGCGCGAGTGGCGAAGGAGCGTGGCGCCCGCCTGCTGTTTCTCAGCACAGACTATGTGTTCGATGGAACCAAAACCACCCCCTACGAAACCAATGACCAGCGCTCGCCGCGCAGCGTGTACGGCCACTCCAAGGCTGAGGCGGAAGTGCAACTGGCGGAGATTCTGCCGGAGTGCTGCATCGTTCGGACCTCATGGCTCTTTGGCCCGGGAGGGAAGTGCTTCCCCGACACCATTCTGAAATTGGCCGCCAGCCGGCCGGAGTTGGAAGTGGTTGGCGACCAGCGCGGATCGCCGACCTACTCGATCGACCTGGCCCGCGCCATCATTCAGTTGTGCCGCCACGGGGCGAGCGGCGTCGTGCACGTTACCAATCACGGTGAGTGCTCGTGGTACGAATTTGCCCGCGAAATCGTTGGGCAAGCGGGCCTGAAGACAGTTGTGCGCGAGACCACAAGTGACAAGTTCGTACGTCCCGCCGAACGCCCGAAATATTCTGTGCTGTCCCCTGAAAGCCTGCAGAAACGTGGCATTGCCATGCCCGACTGGCAGGACGCGCTGAACAGATACCTGCTACAAATCACGTAGGGACGGATGCCCTCATCGGTCCGGCGGAGCGAAGCTCCGCTAGCTCTTTCATCTTCAGTTTGTCACTCAAGAAAGTAAACTGTCGAGCCGTGCTCGACCGGACGGATGAGGGCATCCGTCCCTGCGTGGTTTCCGGTGATCTACAGTTGCTCGAGGAGCGCAGCCCGTACTTTTTCCTGATGTCCCGGATCCAGTTTGGCGCCGGCGCAGGTCACATGAAACACGTCCGTCGCGGTTTGGCCCTGCGTATCGATGATTGCGACTTCGATATTGCAGCCCAGTTCAGCCATAGTCGAGCTGATGTCGTATAACAGTCCGGGACGGTCCTGGGCAATGATCTCGATCAGGGTGCTGTGTTGCGAACAGGTGTTGTCAGTCTGGACGCTGGTTTCAATTTTCACTTTCGGGTTCTGCACTCCCGGCTTGAACTTCGTCTCCATGAGATCGACCACGTTAATCTCTCCCGAGACCGCCTCAGCGAGTTTCCGTTTCAGGCGGCTTATTTCGGAAGGATTGAGTTCAAGTGTCCGGAACCGGTCAGAGAAGCGAAAGGTGTCGAGCACCACGCCCGCCTTGTTGGCAAAGGCCTCGGCCTTCAGAATATTCATGCCCCAGGATGACAGCGTGCCCACTACGTGCGAAAAGAGGCCGGGGCAGTCCAGCGTCAACAAAACAAGTTCAAAGTAGCCGTCGCGGCGGAGCACTTCAATCTGCGGCTCCTCATCGTTCACCTTGAGGCGATCGTACATCTGGCAGTGAGCGACGATCTCGGCGGGTGTGTGCATCAGCAGATAACGTTTGGGAAAACCTTCCAGAAAAGAGATGATGTGTTTTGAGTCAGGCTCGCCCGCGGCGGCGATAACTTCCTTGATGCGTTCGCTGTTGGTCGCGCTCGAAGTCAGTCGCTGATCGTCCACGCTCCGGCTGAGGTGGTTGAATGCAGCCGCATAGAGCTGCCACAACATTTCAGCTTTCCACGGAGTCAGAGCTTCCGGGTTGACGGACTTAACGTCGGTGTAGGTAAGCAGCGTCAGCATCTTCAGTCGTTCCGTGGTGCCCACGCACTCACTGAATTCCGTCACCACGTTGACATCGAAGATGTCCTGGCGCCGAGTAGTCGCCGACATGCGCAAATGGTTCGCGATCAGAAAGACCACGGTCTCGCGCTCCACATCCTCCAGCCGCAGCCGCTCCAGCACGCTGGCTGAGGCCTGCAGGCTTGCGGCCACGTGGTCATCCGAGGGCATGCCCTTGCCGACGTCGTGAAACAGCAGCGCCAGAAAAAGCAAGTCGGGACGTTCGAGTCCGTCCAGAATGTCGCGGAAGCGGCGTTCTATTTCGCTGTCGGGAGTTCGCAGCGCGTGAATATTCTCGATCGCGACCAGGGAATGTTCATCGACCGTATAGCGGTGGTAATAGTCGCGAATCACCAGCGAATCGACCGCCTGAAACTCGGGAAAGAGCAGTACCAGCACGCCCAGGCGGTGCATGGCACGCAAGGCGGCGCCGGCATGCGGCGACACCAGGATTCGCCGGAAGTACGACCATACCTCGGGAGAATCCTGCGCCCACTCCTGCAGGCTGGGCAGGGCCGCCTCGACGCAGCGCTCGGTTTCGGCAGTCAGCTTCAGGCCATGCCGGCCAACGAATTCGAAAAGTCCAAGAAGGATGGTCGGGTCCTTTACCGAGGAGAGCTGGCGCAAAAAGACGCGGCCTTCCACCACGGAGAAGTCTGCGTTCGACAGGCGCGACTTGCGATTTTCGAAGAGCCGGTACAGGCCGGAGCGTCCGGGCGGCACTTCATCGAAGAGCACCGTCAGCCTGTAAATCGAGCGCACGTGGCGGAAGTAAGTTCGCATCCACACTGCCGCCGTGGCCGGCGTACCGCCCGGCAGCCCGATTCCCGCCGCAGCCGCTTCAGACTGAAGTTCGTAGGTCAGGTTGTTCAGGTCCCGGCCCTGGCGATAGTGCAGAAAGCAACGCACCGCCGAAAGAAAATCCAGGGCTGCGCCACACTCTGCGCGCAGGGCGCTGGGCAGCAAATTCTCCGGCGCGGGCCACGCGCCCGTTTTCTCCAATTCGGAAATCAGGCTCAGCCAACATGCCACCTGATAATCCCGCAGTCCGCCCGGACATTCCTTGATATTGGGTTCCAGGTGAAAAATGGTGTGGCCGTATTTGGTGTGGCGGGCGGACGTCAGATCGATGAGCCGCTGCTGCAATTCCAGCGCCTCGCGCGCCACCATCTTCGGAATCACCTGGGAGCGAAGCTTTTCAAACAACTCCGCATCGCCGCCGAGGTAGCGGCAGTCCAAAAGAGAAATGTTGAATTCGAGATTGTCGCGGTGCAGCTTGCCGCACTCCGCCAGGGAGCGGGTGGTGGGGCTCACGCGGAGGTGGAGGTCCCACAGCGCCTGGGAAGTTCGCGGGATCACGCGCTTCTGCGCGTCTTCGCTCAGCGCCGATTCGTGCAGGAACAGGACATCAACGTCGGAACAGGGAAACAGCGCACGACGGCCGTAGCCGCCGAGGGCAGCAACACAAATCCTGTCAGGCGAGCCTGGGGAAATCTGATTCCACAACTCCCCAATCAGAGAATCAGTCAGGTCCGAACGCTCGCGGACGGCAGCTTGTCCGTCGTGCGAGCGTTCGAATCTCCCGCGTATCTTTTCCGACTCGGCCTGATATGCGTCCTGCGATATCGCGCTATTCGCCAGCACTGGCATCCGACTCCGGTGGCCTGACGTGATGGTGCGTTAAAGTGCCGCCACTCCGCGCTCGTGGTTCCGAATCCTGATGGCTTCGTCCACTTTGGAGAGAAAAATCTTTCCGTCCCCAATCTTCCCAGTCCCCGCGCTTTGCACGATGGCATCGACGGCGGCGTTGACCAGGTTGTCGGCCAGCACCATTTCGATTTTGATCTTGGGCACGAGATCGACGGTGTATTCCCGGCCACGATAGACCTCGGTGTGACCCTTCTGTCTGCCGTGCCCGCGCACGTCAGAGATCGTCATGCCCTCAACCCCCAGCTCCGTCAGAACTCCCTTGACGGCCTCGAATCTGGACGGCTGAATAATCGCTTCAAGTTTCGTCATTGTGTTTATCCTCAGGTCAGGCGAATTATAGACTCCATCAAACTCTCGTGCAGCAACATCGAAAAGCGATTTCAGTGCAGCCAATTCAGGAAAGCGCTTTCCGCATAGAGAATTACCGCGATCACTCCCAGCATTTCCACGATGACCGGGGTCATCTCCTTGATCCACTGGACCGGCGTGTAATTTGCGTCCACATCGCGCTGGATGAAGGCATAGGCCACAACGGACTGCGCCGACCCGATGTGCGTCCAGCACCCGCCCAGCGCGTAGCCGGCGATCTGCGCCATGGCGAACAGATGCAAAGTTGCGGTCTCGAGATTGTGCAGGCCGTGCGAAGCGAAATCAGCCACAATGTTGTTATCGAGAATGGCCGAGAGAAACGTGCAGCCGATAAATTGCGCGAACGCCACGTGGGCCCGGCCCAGAGTCTCGATCCCGTAATGGATCAGGGCCTGCAGCTGGCTGAAGAATCCCGCGTTGGTCAGAAGCGTGATCGATAGAAACAGGGGAAAGAGAAAGTAGTACTCGGCGTATTCGTGCCGGGCATCGCGCAGCGCAAGAGCGCGCATCTTCGGAATCGTGGCAATGCCAAGTACCGCAACCGCGAAACCGGCGAAAGACGCCAGGAAGAGCGGTGTTTCGTGGTGGAAGCCGTGCAGCACCAGGAAGCCCACAAAGGGCAGCAGGGCAAGCGCCCCGATCTTCTGCGCGCGCCGGCGAACGTGGGCCAGGGAGGCGAGCGTTTCATCGACCGTTCTCTCCGCCGCAAGGGCCCCTTCGTGATCTCCGGCAGCGTCGAGAATGTAATGACGATCGAGTGCGTCTGCCAGGTCTTCGCTCACCAGATGGCCCAGCAGCCTTTTGCGGACGGCCTCAGGCACACGTTCCCGCACCAGCGCGAGGCCCAGCGAATCGCCGCCTCGCAAGCGCTGCAATACAAGTTCGGCGCGGCCGCCCAGTTCCGCGGCGTTGTCTTCTATGAGTTCAACCGGGGTGACCACCTCGCTATGGCGAGTGGCCTGCAGAAATCGCACGTCCTCGGCGTTGGCGTCGATCACATCCATGGTGTCGAGATCGACTTGGCGACCGCGCAATCGCTTCCGAACATGCCGGGCGACAACCAGGTAGCAGGCAATCGCGATGGGCGCGCAATAGATAAGGAAGAAGGCGTTTCCCAGGCGAGGATACAGGTTCGCCTTCATAATGAGGTTTGGCGGTTCACCGTAGGCCAGCCAGATGCCGCAGACGGTAGTCACGGTGGTGCAAACCATGACCGCGTGGCGGATGTCGGCAATCGGCGCCGCCGCGAGAAGCAGAATGATGACCAGGGTCCGGATGGTCAAACCGATCATCGAAACCCCGTCGAGTACGCCCGAGGCTAGGGCCACAACGGCCGTTACCGCGATCACCGTGGAGAGGATCTTGCCCTGGTTGCGCCGCAGCAGGGAGAACGTCAGACCTTCCAGCAGCCGGGTCTGGGCAATGACCGAGACAAAAAATGTCAGGCCCAGGATAAACAGCATGGTGTCCGCGTGGACCAGGTCATCCAGTCCGTGGAAGGAAAGCAGATGGTGTTGCGTCCAGTACCACCAGCCGCGCTGAGCAATCTCCAGGTGCCACTCCGAAGTCTGCAGGCCGCAGAAGGTGGAGACTACGATCAGCAACATGCCGTACGTGAGGGCGTTCTTGTGAATCTGATATTTGAAGGAGCCGAACAGAAACAATCCCAGGATGGTGGCCAGTACTTCCGCCGCCAGCATCCACGTGGGAAGGACCGCGACCCGGCCCACCAGCAGGACCATGCCGGCAACCACTGCGCAGCCGAACATGAAATTTCGTCCCGAGAGCATCACCACCGCCGGAGGCTCCGGCGCGATGCTTCCGCTCGGGTCGGAAGGGAGTCTGGCACTCGAAGTCATGGCCGCATGCTCCATGGGATGACGGCCCATGATCTCCGGATTCACGGCTTCGTCCACTACCCCTTCGATCGCGTCCGCGCGTGACATCAGGGTTTTCATTGTCCGAGTTGCACCACGAAGATTTCTAAGCTCCCCGAACGGGGGATTTCCCCATCCGGTGGGGCCAGGCGCGTAAGACGGAGAACCCCACCGCCAACAGGCATCCCGCAATTACCGGCACAATCGGCGCGTGCCCCGCAACGATCAGGAAGAGGCCAATGATCACAGCCCACGACCAGGCCATCCGTTGTTTCTTCAGGATTTCGAGCAGCGTGTCAAGCATGTGTGACTCCTCCCGTTTTACCAGCGAATATGCAGCAGAAGCGCTCCGATGACCGCCGCCAGGCCACTCCCCGCGAGGAACAATCCGGGTTTACTGTACGGTTTGTTAAACCAGGGCCGTGCAATTCCATTGCGCTCGCGAGCGCGTTCTTCCTTGAGCAATTGGGTCAGCATCTTGCGTTGCTCCAGCGTGCTCACGCAACGCAATGCCTGTTCCGCGGCGGCATAGCCCTTCTGCGGAATGCGCAGTTTGAAGTTGAGCTGCGCCAGCGTGTAGTGGGCCGCGAAACTGTCAGGCTGTAGTTGTGCGGCTAGTTCGAGATGATCGATTGCCGGGTAAATCTTGTTACTCAGGGCATTGGCGAGGCCCAGAAAAACGTGGGCCTCTCCAAAGCCAGGAGCCACTTCGGTGCTCCGGGAGAGCGCGACCAGCGCTCCCTCCGGATCACCCAGTTCAAGCAGTTCCACTCCGTGCTGGAAGCACTCCACAGCTTCTCTGGGGAGGTCGAGCGCGGGCGGACATTGCCAGGTAAGAGCTTGTCCGCCCAACTCCCCGTTAACCGGAAAGGCATTGGTCATTATGCGGTCTCCCGCGCGACTTGCAGGCCGGCACTGACGTTCGCTGATGCGCCGCCATGGCTTGTGTCTGGTTTAAGTACAAACTCGGGATAGCACAGGGCACCCATTTCGGGGATGTCCAGGCCCTCAAGTTCATCGGCTGCGGAAGCCCGCTGCCCGACAATCGCGTGGATCCCCATGTTCACCACGTAGGAGAAGGTGAAAACGAAACCCAGCAATGTACCCACTCCGATTAATTGGGCGACCAGTTGCGTGGGATCTCCGTAAAACAATCCCTTCACGCCGTTGGTCCCGTCGGCAAAGAGACCGACGGAAATCACACCCCACAGGCCGCAGGTCCCGTGAACCGAAATAGCGCCGACAGGATCATCCACGCGCAAGATGCGGTCGATGAACTCAACGCTGAAGCAGACCAGCAAGCCGGCCGCGAACCCGATGATGACCGCGCCCATGGTGTTGACATAGCCGCTGGGAGCGGTGATGGCGACCAGTCCGGCCAGCAGCCCGTTACCCGACATCGAGGCGTCCGGCTTTCCGTACTTGATCCACATATAGAGGAGAGCGCCGAAAGATCCGGTGCACCCTGCCAGCATCGTGTCCACCGCAATGGTGCTGATGCGCAACGCGCCCGAAGCGCCCAGCGTGCTGCCCGGGTTAAATCCAAACCAGCCGAATGCCAGGATGAAGCAACCGGTCAGTACGATGACCATGTCGTGCCCGGGCATGGCGTTCGAGGAGCCGTCGCGGTTGTACTTGCCGATGCGAGGCCCGATGATCATCGACAGAGCCAGGGCAGTGAGGCCGCCGACGGCGTGCACCACCCCCGATCCGGCAAAATCGGCGTAGCCCGCGCCCAATCCGTAGTTTGCGCCCAACTTCGAAAGCCATCCGCCGCCCCATGCCCAGTTCGCGAAGAGGGGATAAGTAACGGCGCCCAGGACCACGGAGGAGATTGCGAAAGCCACGTACTTCCATCTTTCAGCGGCTCCGCCGGTCACGATGGTCAACGCCGTGTCCATGAAGACCATCTGGAACAGAAACAGGACCATGACCCCCACATCGTAAGTTGCGCCGGCCAGGAAGAAGCCCTTGGTGCCCCACAGACCCCAGTCCTGTCCCAGTAGATGAATCGTGAATTCGTGACTCAGCGGGTTGGCGCCTCCCAGCATGGAGACTCCGGCAGCTCCGCCCATCTGGATGGCGAAGCCGCACACCCAGTAGGCGAACAGGCCGAAACCGTAAACCATGAAGTTCATCATCATCGTGTGGTTGCCGTTTTTGGCGCGGCACAGTCCGGTCTCTACCATGGCAAAGCCGGCCTGCATGAACATGACCAGGAAGCCGGTGACCAGGGTCCAGACAAAATTGATCGCGATGCGATTTTGTCCCGCCTGATTGACCAGGTCCACCAGGGTGAGAGGTTTCGCTGGATCGGCGTGAACCACATCGTTGGCAGTTCCCGTTTTAGTTCCGCTGGGATCCCCCGCGGCCTGATCGTCGGCGCTGGGGCCACTGACCGGTAAGGGCGCGTCCACCGCAAGTGGCGGCGGCGTGGTGGCAGCTGCTGGAGCGCTGGGCGCAGCGGTTTGACCCTGGGCCCAGGCCGGTAGTCCACATACGAGCAGCGCTACAATCGCCGCCCACAAACATGGTTTCAACCATGTGCAACGTGTCATTGCGTATCTCCTCGTGAGGTTGAACGCGGGCCTATGCCGGTCGCCGCGTTCCCGGTCTCTAAACCTTGCCGCAAGCCATCCTGCCCGGCTACTGCTTCCACACGGCTTCCTTCTCGTGGGAATTGATCAGCAGCTTGAGAATTGCCGTGAGTGTGATGGCAATTCCCACAATGCAGAGAACTAGCCTCGCCCCGTTGGACGAAGTCATCCCCAGACCTACAACCGGAAGCAACCATCCGAAAACTGCCAGCAAAACTCCAACGAGCTTCATGGGGTTCCCCTCTTGTTTTGATCTATACAGCTTTGATCTTGTAGAAGCCGGCCGCAGAGGCAAACAGCAAACCCGCCCCTACGATGGCAAAGACGATGCCCAGCCCGCCTCCACTGTGTAAACCCGCCACAAAGGAAGTGAAGCCGATCAACGTAGTGCTCAAATACGTTCCCTGCTTTGCATTCGCCGCCATTCTTTTGCTCCTTACGTCGAGTATTTGAACCGGGGCAAGCTTGGGACGCTTGCTACCCCGTCCGTTGGCTCCATCCATAAAAGGCAACCTCGCGTCCTGTAAAACCGCCTGCCTTCCTCGAACTCAACCTTGGCGCGGGCACGGCTTGGGTGCTGGTACTAGGGGTGGTTTGAGTTGAACCCAAGCCGTGTACCCACATAAGAGCGGCATCGCTGCCGCCGGATTCCGGGAAGCACTGGCTTTCACTCCCCAGGTAAAGCTGCACTTGCTTCAACTCGATAGCCTCCCGACTACTTGGCATCCGCGCTGCTAAAGGCATAGACCATGCCCAGGGTCACCGTGTTCTGCGAATCCTTGAGTCCCGAGATGTGGTCTGGGAAAACATTCTGGTCCGACATGTCACGCCGGAATTCCAGCCGGGTCATGAGCTTGCTGGCCAGCATGCGTTGCAGCGTGAGTGTGAATTCGCTCAGCTTCTGCGGCGTTCCCGTCTGCGTGCCGCCGTTGTCGCTGAAGTACTCGCCGCGAGTGGCGACGGCCCACTTGTCGTTGGGCGCGTACTTGATGTACCCGGCAATGCCGCTCCAGTGGACGGAAGCCGAACTGATCGAAGGCAAGCCACTAGGCACGTGATCTTGACCGTAGTCATAGTTCGCCATGAAAGATAGTTTGCTGTTGGGCGAGTATGTTGCCACCGTGTCAAACAAATGTCGGAAATCCGAGTTGTCGTTGGTTTGTTCGGGACCCACCAGATAGTTCTGAACCAGGCTGAACTTGCTGTTGGGAGTCCATGCCGCGCTGAAGCCGGTGGTCTTGCCGCTGTTGTTGTCGATGCTGTTGTTCCAGCCGTTCACCAGGTATCCGGTCAGCGCAAACTTGGAATTGAACGCATACTTGGCGCTGGTGCCGAAATGAAAGTACGGAATGGCCAGCGCGAACAACAGGCCGCGCGAGTAGTTCCAGTTGTCCTTGGTCTCGATCACTTCTCCGCCGGCTGGAGTCACGAACTTTCCGACATTGATCTGCAAGCCCTTGCCCACGGGCGCCAGATATTCCAGATATCCTTCCTTGAGGTATTGATCGAAGCCAAGCTCGGTCCCGTTCACCGCGTTTACCGCCTGTCCGAAGCCCAGCGCGACGTGATACCCCAGCCGGCTGGCCGTGGCATCGGGCGCCTTGTCGGCTACCAGTTCGATCATGTTCAGTCCGAACTGGCCCGAGTTGATATCAAAGTTGCGAAAGGCCGTGGTGCGGCCGATGGGCTGGTTTGAGTTGTAACCGTAGTACACATCCACGAACCCGCTCAGCGTGGTTGGCCCCAGCAGACCGGCAAGTCCGGTGGGTGCGGGAGTGGCGGCCGGAGCCGGTGTAGCCACCGCGGCCTCGGCAGGAGCAGGCGCGGCAGCTGCAGCTTTTTGCGCCTCCATCTGAGTGCGCAGGTCGGCCAGTTGTTTTTCCAAAGAGTCGATACGGCCGGCAAGGTCGGACTCAGTCTGAGCCCAAGCCCGATTCGCGGAGCCGCAAATAATTCCAAGACTTACAGCCAGAACCAAAACCCTCCAACGGAAGGCACTATTCATCTAGACGACTCTCTTTCTCCCCTAGCCATTTGTGGTGTGAACCACGGCACATCCCCGTAACCAGCGTGGTGCACAGTACCGCCCTGCGGCTGTGAGAGTCCAATGCATAATTCTTTTCGCCCCTATCACAAATACTTTTAAAAACATTAATTTATGGAGGAGATAAGAGAAATTTATTGAGCTGTCGCGCGAACGCCATCACGCCACCGACATTTGCCTGCCGATTATGTACCGTGGTACATTGGTACCATGAAAACCGGGGAAGGATTTCTGGTCCAGAGGGTGCAGACCGGAGTCCGGATGGAAAGGCGTCTGCTCAAGGTGCTCAAGGCCTTCGCCGAGTATCACGACCTGACGCTGGGCGATCTGCTGGAGGGAATTGTGTTGCACGCCTTCGATGGCAAGACCCCGTTTGGCCAGGCGTCGCTTGACCAGATCAGGGAGTTGAAGAAGTTCTATAGCCTCGATCTGGACTCCAGCGCCAGCCACCGCCTGAAGGAGGCGAAGCGCGCGCGTTCGCCGGTGCGCAAATGACAGACCGGGAACTGATAGAACGATTTAAAGATGGCACGCTTTCGAATGAACACTTTCATCATCGCGAGCACGTTCGGGCGGCTTTTTTATATCTGACGGAATACCCTGTGCTGGAGGCCCTGCAGGCATTTTCCAGGGCCTTGCGGAAATTCGCCGAGGTCCATGGCAAGCCGCAGCTCTACCATGCGACGGTAACCTGGGCGTACGTTTTTCTTATCCACGAGCGCATGGCGCGAGGCAACAAACTGGGCTGGGAGGAGTTCGCCCGGAACAATCCCGACCTTCTGACCTGGAAGGACGGAATCCTCAGTCGCTACTATCGTGCCGAAACCCTCGCCTCCGATCTGGCGAAAACGATTTTTGTTCTCCCCGACTTGCGGACTTGATGTGCCGTCGGCGAGAGATGGATCGGAAGTGCAAGCAAGGACGAAGGAGACCAGGTTCTCAGTCGCCAGTTTCATGCTCACAGTAGTCGCTTCCAAAGCGATCGGGGTTCTCGCGCGGAAGAGTCGAGTGACAAAAACTGTCAACCGGTTGATTCAGAGCGTCAATCGCCTGCGATGCGGCCCCAATTATGACCAACGAACGCCGCTAAACGTCTGATTCTGCATGGGCCTCACTTTGGTCATCGGGCCGCGAGGTGGCCCCTAAAGTGCGGCCGCCACTTTGCCGATAAGTAGATCATTTAGATGACCGTACTGGGGGCTTTTTGGGAAAAGGGAATCGACGACACAAGCGGATCAAAATGGTCTTGCCCGTGCGCATCTCGGGGAAGGATTCGGCCAACAATCCGGTGAACGAGCTGGCACACACGCTGGACATCACCCCCAACGGGGCCCGGTTGGGCGCGATTCACCATGCCTTGAAAACCGGCGACAAGCTCACCTTGCAATACCGGCAACGCAGGATCCAATTCCGCGTGGTCTGGGTAAAACCGATGGAGGGGACAAGCGAGTATCAGGTCGGTTTGGAAGGCCTGGGTTCCGTCGGTGAAAACTGGGGGCTTGAGCTGCCGGAATCCGGCATGGCGGATGAATACCAGACTCCTACCACTTCTTCATAGTTCATCAGCTCTCAAACTACGTAGGCCCGGACGCCCTCGTCCGGGCGGGCGAGCAAGGCTCGCCGGGAGCGGAGCTTCGCTCCGCTGGGCGGATGATGGCATCCGCCCTACGCGTGCATCACGCCGCCGCGCCGTACAGTTTGCGTAACGACTTCACGTTGGTCGCTGGTCTTTCATGCAGAAGAAGTTCCGTCGCCTGTACTCGCCGGTCGTTGTGAAACCAGCGCTGGGCCACGCCATCGTGCAGGAAGTTGACCAGGGCCAGCAGAGTCATGCCCTGGTGGTGTGCCATCCAGCAGCGCACTACTTCGTGGCGATGGCGCCAGTTGCGGCGGCCCGAAGCGGTGCTGTAATCGGCGGCCTCATAGAATCCGTAGGGACCCAGCCAGTCGTCGCCTTCCATTCGGCGCAGGTTGCGCAACGCGGCGGAGGCGTCCACGTGCAGCGCAAGGAAGGTGGAATAGGGAGAGATGACCAGCATGTTGGCCTCGCCCTGATGGAGTGAAATATCGGGCAGGCCGAAAGCCTGATACTGATAATTTCCCGCCTCATCTCTTTTTGCGTAGGCCGATTCCGAAATGCCCCAGGGCACTCCCTTTTCCGCGGCATAGATCTGCTGCAGGCGGACCGCGGAAATCCGCGAGTTGTCGAGCAGCGTGTTGGGGTAGGTCCGCATCCACAGCACCGGCATCAGATACTCGAACATGGTCCCGGTCCAGGAGAGCAGGACCGGAAGTCCATGTTCGCGAGTGTGGGCCCGGCCCAGCAGAAACCAGACGTCCTGGGGAATATCTTCCTTGGCGATGGCGACGAATACCGCGATGCGCGCCTCCGACGCCAGCAAGTCGTAGCAGGCGGGCGGGAGTTTCCCCGTCTCCACATCGAAGCCGAGCGACAGCAACTTGCGCTGCGGATCGAGCAGGAAGCGGAAGTCCATCTCGTCGGCGAATTTTCCGGATTCATCGGCGATTCGCCTGAGATCCTCAATCAGGGAAAGCGCCCGCTCGCGCGCTTCCGGCAGCATGGCCTGCAATCGCTGGTAGAGCGCCTTGCGCTCGCCCGAGCCGTTGGCATGATCGAGAGCGAACTGCAGACGCACCGTCAGCCGGTCCACCACTTCCGGCAAGCGCGCGATGGTCAGGCTCTCTGAGTCGAATTTGAATTCCAGCGTGGCGTCTTTCCACAACGGAACAAACTCCGGCAGCATCCACGGCGCATAGACCTGGACTGCTTTCCTCAGATTTCTCACCCGGGACAGAGACTCCGCCGCGAACCAGCGCACCTCCGACTCGTACTTGGGGTTCACCGTTTCCAGGTCGCTTTCCAGCAGTCCTTCTTCCGAAGGCGCGAGCAGACGCTGCAGCCAGCTTCTCTTCCTGACCTGTTCCTGAAACGCTCTGAAGCGCTTCTGGGGGAAGGCATGACTTTCGACCAGGATGCGCAGATGATCGGCCAGACCTTCGGCCAGTTGTTTCTCCAGCAAAGGGCGCTGCAAAAAATCCAGACAGCCTTGCTGCAACGTCCACAACGACGCCACCAGGTTGCCGCTATCCACGGCGGAAACGAACCGGGGCCGAAGAGGTTCGAGGGTGCGCGTGTCGTACCAGTTGAGCAGGTGCCCATGGGAGCGCGAAAGTTTCGCCATCGTGGCCAGCGTCCGCAGGGTCTGTTCGGCGAATTCAGGAACGGTGAGAAATCCAAACTCGCAAGCTGCCTGGCGGGCATTTAGAAGAAAGCCCAGGTTGGTGGGCGAAATGCGTGCCGCAATGGCAGGAGGTTCTTCCTGCACATTGTCGGGAACCAGCCAGTTGTGCTCTTCCGTGCTGAACTCGGCGAAATACCGCCAGGTGCGAAGCGCGGTCCGCTCCAGAAACAATTCGTCCTTGTCGGAAGTTTCGCTGCGCAGGGCCCGCGAAGGCAGATTGAGCCACATTGAAATCCATTTGCTGCAGCCCCAGAGCAACAGGATGGGAAGCGCGGCAAAAAAAGCGTGGCGCCGGGTAAAGAAAACCAGCGCGCCTAAAGCCAGCGCCAGCGCGGGCATCCAGTCCAGATAGATATCCACCGGGGTGCGCTTGCGGGTGCTGAATTCGGTTTCCGCCGCGGTCTCCCATTCCAGCAGTCGCCGCCGCGTCACCAGTCGCCGGACCAGGGTCCGCACCACGGCATCAAGTGACAGCAGCATCTGGTGAGGAAGAAACGACAGCGTAAAAAACATGCTGGCGTTGGCCGTAAGCAGTGCGGTCCGGGCGTCCTTGACCACCTGGGACTTGCGTTCAATGGCGGCCCGCACCAGGTTGAACAAAAACTGAAACCACGCGGGCACAAACAGGATGCCCAGGGTCGCCAGAGTCCAGTAGAGCGGGTTGCCGGGCAGTATCAGCCAGCCGAACACCAGCAGCAGGAAAGTTGCCGGCTCCACCAGGCTGCGGCGCAGGTTGTCCAGAATCTTCCACTGCGAAACCAGCGAGATGGGATTCGGGACTTTGCGTCCCGACTCATCCGGCACCCGCGACAGCAGCCAGCCCGTGATCTGCCAGTCGCCCCGCAGCCAGCGGTGTTTGCGGCGATTGTAGGCGCTGTAGTGCGAGGGATAATCTTCGATGATTTCAATGTCGCTGGCCAAGCCGGCGCGCGCGTAGGCGCCTTCGATCAGGTCATGGCTGAGCAGGGCATTGCGCGGAAAGCGCCGGTCGAGCACCCGGTGCACCGTGTCCACTTCGTAGATTCCCTTGCCCGCGAAAATGCCTTCCCCGTACAGATCCTGATACACGTCCGAAATCGCGCGGGTATAGATATCGAAGCCCGTCTCTCCGGAATAGAGGCTGGCCAGCCGGGAGCGCGAAGCGCTTTGCACGCTCACTCCCACCCGCGGCTGCAGGATGCCATAGCCGGCAACCACGACGTTCTTTTCCGGATCGATAATCGCCTGGTTCAACGGATGGGCCATCGCCCCAATCATGCGATCGGCCGAGCCGCGCGGCAATTCCGTGTCCGCATCCAGCGTGATGACGAAACGAATCTGCGGCAGGATCGAGAGGTCGCCAATCTTCACCGGAAAACTATCGTGTTCGTTGCGCAGCAGCTTGTTCAGGTCCATCAGCTTGCCGCGCTTGCGCTCCCAACCCATCCACACGCGTTCTCGCGGGTTGTAAACCCGGTGGCGATGGAAAAGAAGAAACGATCCCGAAGCCTGGCTGGCGTATTTTTCGTTGAGCTCGTTCACCAGCTGCGCGCAGTATTGAATCAGCGGATCGTCTTCCGGCGAGGGTTCCGGCGAATCCGGCAGGTCGGTGAGCAACGCAAAGTGAATGTTGGGATCGTGATTGCCCAGGAAGCGCACTTCCAGGTCCTCGCACAGGCGGCGGACCTGTTCCGGGTTAAACAGCAGGCTGGGAATGGCCACCAGCGTTTTGCAGTCGTCGGGAACTCCGGCAAAGAAATCGAGCTTGGGCAGGATCCTCGGTTCCAGCAGGGAAGTGATGAGGTAATTCACCAGTTGAATGGCGCTCTGCGAGGAGGGCAGGAGCAGCACCAGCATGGAGAAGAGGATGAGTTCGAGAGAAGTATAGGTGTTGGTCAGCAGCAGCACGATCGCCGACATGAGGGCGAGGGTGAGCACCTCGGTGGCCGGCAGATAGAACTCATCCGGATGCCGGCGCAGGAAAGATCCAATACGCTGGCCCAGAGGAGGCTGAAAGCCCACTCTGCCATGAAGAGAAGCGGCGCCTTCGGCGAGAAGGTAGTAGCCAATGTGCCCAAGGCGGGCGGTCAGGCGCGGGCTGGCGTGCGCTTCCTGGTGCGCGGAACGCGCCAGGGCGAGCGCTGCGGTGGCGACATCGCCCTCGGGTAAATCGGAGTGCTCGGCGATGTTGGCGACTTCCGTGCGGTACAGATCGCGGCTCTCAAAATCCATGCGCGCATAGGCGCCGGTCGGGTCCTGGCGCAGGATGCGATCGAACAGCACCAGCGGTTCGAGCACTTCCTTCCACGAAGTCTGGCCGATATCGCGCAGGCTGCGCACACAAATCCCGGCCCCGTAGGAGCCCGCCGTGTCCGCCGCCACTTTAGATCCGCGGGCCGCAATTTCTTCGAGCAAAACCAGCTTCAGGGCCGGAACCAGCGCCCAGAGCTCCAACAGCCGCAGCACCGTGCTCTGCTGGAAAGCCTGCACATAGGCCACCAGCGAATTCACGCTGAACTCATAGCTGGTGGTGGCCAGATATCCCGCAGCCAGCGCAACCACCCGCGGAGTAATCGCAGCATCGGGAGTGCGGACGTGAGGCAGCTTCCGCACCAGCTTGAAGCCGTCTTTCGTACCCCGAAGGTCGGCGTGGACAAGGCGCAGGTTGTCGTTCAGCCAGCGAAAATCATCGCCCACGGCGCTCTGCGGCAACGAGCCCTGAAATGCCCGCAGCACGGGTCTGATGGCACTGCGGAGCGCGCGGTAGCGCTCGTTGAAAAAGCGCGACGAATGCGTGCCCGGAAGCCACACCATCCGTCGCCCCAGGTCCGCCGCCGCCGCCCCCAAAACTTCCAGGTTAGGGCCGGCTTCCTTGGATGGCTCAGGCAAGCGCTCGGCTTCGGCGCTCAACATCTCGATATGGGTGTCTGGAGGCATGGCTGGTGAATTCTATAGCTCGCCCTTGCTAGCGATAACTTGCGGCCTGCATTTCGAACATCTCCTTGTACCGGCCGCCCAGTTGCGCCAGTTGTTCGTGACTTCCTTCTTCTGCAATCTTTCCGTTTTCGAGGACTACGATGCGGTCGGCCATGCGCACGGTGGAAAATCGGTGCGAAATAAAGAGCGCCATTTTTCCCGCCGTGAGTTCGGCAAAGCGCTGGAAAACCTCGAACTCGCTGCGGGCGTCGAGCGCGGCCGTGGGTTCGTCAAGAACCAGAAGTTGCGCATCCCGCAAGTAGGCGCGCGCCAGCGCGACTTTCTGCCACTCGCCGCCGGATAGATCGACGCCGGTTTCGAAGCGTCGCCCCAGCATCTGATCGTACCCGCCGGAAAGTTTTCCAATCACCGCGTCGGCCAGGCTCTTCCGGGCGGCATCTTCAAGCATTTTCAGGTCGTCGATTTCCTCAATCCGGCCCACCGCGATGTTTTCACGCGCCGTCATTTCATAGCGCATAAAGTCTTGAAAGATAACGCCAATCTCACGATACAGGTCTTCCAGACGATACTCTTTCAGGTCCACGCCGTCGAGCAGCACCTGGCCCTCGGTGGGATCGTAAAGCCGCGTAATCAGCTTCACAATCGTGGTCTTGCCTTCACCGTTCTCTCCGATCAGCGCAACCCGTTCGCGCGGATGCAGATGGAAGTTCAAGCCGTTCAGCACCAGGCGCGAACCGCCGGGATACCGAAATGAAACATTACGGAATTCAAATCCGCGGACAATCGGGCGCGGCGCGGGCAGGGCATCAGGCTTCGACTGGATCGTCGGCTGCATATCAAAAAACGCCAGCAGGTCGGTCAGGAAAAGGGCCTGGTCGGCGATGCCGGAAAGGGTGGAGAAAATCTGCTGAATGTTGCTGCTGGCCTGCAAAATCGCGCCCGACAGCAGGTACCAAAGTCCGATGCTGTAAGCTCCCGTGACCGTTCGCCAGATTACGAACACATAAGCCGAGTAGTAGCCCGCGAAGGCGATCACGGAAAGGAAAGCTCCGGCAATCAGCTTCCGCCGTGACAGGGCGACGTTCTCTTCGTAAATTCCGTCGGAGAGTTTGGTGAAGCGTTTGGTGAGGAACTGGCTGAGTCCGAATAGCTTGAGTTCCTTGGCGGCTTCTTTGCTGCCACCAACCTGGCGCAGATAATCCAATTGGCGCCGCACCGGAGTCTGGCGAAAATTCTTGGCGTATCCCAGAAAAGCAAAATGGCTTTCACCCAGGAATGCAGGAAGCACTCCCGCAATCAGCAGCAGCATCAACCAGGGCGAGTAAACCATGATCGTGACCGACAGCGTCACGGTCGTAATCACCAACTGGATCAGCCGTCCGATTTGCTGAATCATGCCCAGCCGGTCGGTGGCTTGTACTCGTGCCCGCTCCAGCCGGTCGTAAAACACCGGGTCCTCGTAGGCGATCAGGTCAAGTTCGGCGGCGTGTTTCATCACCTGAATGCTTACGTAACGGGTGTATTTGTCCGCCAGCAGCGAATCGGAATAATCGATGGCGCGGGCGAGAACGCCGCCCAGGACGGCGAGGCCGAATTCACTCGCCACCAGCCACCACAATCGGGGAGACATCACATGCGCCGCGAACTTCGGATGCACGATCTCGTCAACGATGAGCTTTGGAATCCAGAGCAGCGCCAGCGGAAGTAACGAGGCGAAGAGGCGGGCCACCAGACCAAACACCACCACTCCGGGTCCGGATTTCCACACGATCTTGAGCACCGGCGGGGTATTACGGAGCGCTGTAAGCCGCTCCTGCCAGCTGCTCAGGAAACTCTGCTGCTCCGCCATGCATGAATCCTAACCAAGTTTGGAGGTTTCTAGAAGCTATACCGAAAACCGGCGTGACATGTAGATGCCAGAGGAGCCCGTAAGGTTTGTCACTTCATAGAGTTATGAGTAGGTTAGTGTGGGGTGGACGCCCCCGCCCGCCGCCTTTGATTTTGACTCTGGTAGCGCCGGCATCCCGCCGGCTGTCCGGAGGGCGCTCCGCCCTCCACTGGTGAGTCTTAATCCACAAAACCCGGTGGGCAAAGCCCGCCCATCGGGCCGGCAGGGTGCCGGCGCTACACAACCCACACTGTATCTACTTGATCGCAATCACTGCCAAACCATTCACCGGCAGCGTCAGGCTCAGCTCCCCACCTTTGATTTCCTTGACCTCCGGCGCTCCCAGCTGGACCGAGTTGCGCAGCTTCTCGAGCTCCGCCTGGGTGGGATAAACCGGCGAGCCCATCTTTTCGTAGGCGGGGTGCGGGTCGCCATGCTCGCGATCGACTCGCGAAATAGATGCATGGCGCGCCCCGCTCAGATTTTTAAATCGCAGCGCCACGGTCCTGGGTGCGCCCGTTTGTTCGGGTGCAACAAGATTCCATACCGCGACCACCAGAGAACCGTCCGCGGCGCGAGTCGCCAGGGCAGAATCGGAATCGAGAGCGAGGCGTTTATTTCCCAATTGGTGCAGAAGCTCGAATGCCGCAAATGCCGGCTTGGGGATTCCTCCGGCAGCGATCAATCCATAGCCGCCGTAAAAGGGTTTTTTCACCACGCCCTGTTCCTCGAAAACGTCGGAGAAACTCCAGTACGACATCTCGTCCACCAGCCCGTCGCATTGCCGTATGGTGTCCGCCATCCATGGACCCATATAGATGGAGTCGGTAATCTCCGGCTCATTCTTGTAGCTGGCATTGAACTCGCTCCAGATCAAGGGAAGGCTGGGAAGGGCCGAAGCTTTGATCTGATCGTGCACCTTCTTCACTGCCCGGCACACCATGCGGTCGCGAGGGATGTCTTCATTGGTGCCAAACACATCTTTCGCACTGTCGTTTCCGTACACGTGCGTGGACACGAAATCCACCGGAACGTGTTTCTCGACACAGTGCTGAATGAAGGCGTCAGCCCACGCCGCCTGCGCCGTAGCCGGACCGCCCACGCGTAAGCGCGCGCTCACCCGTTTGACGGCCGCCGCGCTGTGATCGTAAAGCTCGAAATAAGTCGGCTGCTTCGGGTCGCCCGCCCAGAAATCGATATTGGGTTCGTTCCAGACTTCGAAATACCACTTGGCAACTTCATCCAGGCCATAGCGGTCCACCAGATGCTTCGTGAACTGGTAGATCAGGTCATCCCATTTGGCCCAATCTTTCGGAGGCGCAACATTCTGCTTGTACCAGAACGCATGAGGCGCATCCTTCGCGGCCAGTTTCCTGGGCATGAAACTCAGCTCCACAAAAGGGCGCACGCCATTCTGCAGCAGACCGTCGTACGCCTGGTCTACATAGGAGAAGTTGTAGATCGGACGGCCCGCGCTGTCCTCGTCGTACACGCCCATGTCGTCGAGAAAAATGGCGTGGAAGCGGATGTATTCCACGTCGGTGATTTTCTTTACCTCGCGCAAATCATTGCGGTAGCTTTCGCGCAGCGTCAGGTTGGCCCGGCCCGAGCCGAACATGTGCTCCCAGAAATGAGGGAAGGGATGCGCTGGCGCCGAGGCGTCAATCACCAGAATATCTGAGGGCTTCGCCGGCGTTTGCGCTCCCGCCGGGACCGCGAACGCCAGGATTGCAGACAACAGAGGCAAGAGCACACTGCAATTGCGCCTGATCATTCTCATACTCTTGATCATAAGATTTGTCCTCGGGAATATTTGTCTTGCCTCGTCTATTCCGGCGGCACATTCGGACCCGCGAGAAAGCCTCCATCCAGAACCAGGCTTTGTCCGGTCATGAAACTGGCCGCGCTGGAACACATCCACACCACGGCCTCGGCCACTTCGCTGGATTCGCCAAATCGGTTCATGGGATAAAAGGTCAGCGACTTCTTCTTGACCTCAGGCGCTCCGAACAGACGGTCGGCCATTGCGGTCTCGATGGCCGCCGGGCAAACCGCGTTGACCCTGATCCCATTTCTCCCCACCTCCATCGCGGCCGCCTTGGTCAGCCCCAACACGCCGTGTTTGCTGGCGGAGTAAATGGCGGTGCCCTGGCTCCCAATGAAACCGGCGATGGAAGAGTTGTTGACGATCGCGCCGCCGCGGCCCTGTTTCAGCATCTGCCGTAGTTCATATTTCAGGCAGAGCCATGTGCCTTTGAGATTGATGTCAATGGTCCGGTCCCATTCTTCCTCGGTCTGCTCCACGATGGGGACCCAATGGCCCTCGATGCCGGCGTTGTTGAAAGCATAGTCAAGGCCGCCAAATGCCGCGACAGTTTTTTCGACCAGGGCTTCGACTTCGGATGCCCGCGATACGTCTGCCCGGATAAAGGTTCCTTCGCCCCCGGCGCGGCGGATCAGGTCCACCGTAGCGTTTCCTTCCGTCTCACGCCGTCCGGCGACCACCACGCGGGCGCCTTTCCTGGCGAACAGGACCGCAGTCTCGCGTCCTATGCCGGAGGTCCCGCCGGTCACCAGCGCCACCTTGCCTTCGCACTCCCCCATTATCATTTTCTCCGAGTTCTGATTTTCGAGCACCGGAACGCGTCGCGGTTGTACGCGCCGACACCAGCGCCTGCTGCACGCCGGTGCCACGTGTGGGATTCTACATGCAAGGGAGCTTCTTTAGCGGCTTCAACGCCGGCAGATCCGGTTGCGCCACCTCGCGGTTTTCAGACAGGAGTCAGACGGGGCAACTCAAAGTTTATTTTTGAGAAAAAGGGAAACTGCGCTAGTTGGCTGCTTCCTCGGCGCGCGGATACAAATCTTTCACGTGCTCCTCCAGCGCGCGGTTCAGTCGATCGACGAGATTCATCAACTTCTTCGGGTCTTGCTCGTCGCGGGCAGCCTCCGCCAGTTGCTTCCAATCGTGGTCAGACGTTTCAGTCATGCGCGTCCTCCTTGGAAGTTTCACCAAACGCTGTAGCAGTTACTTTGCCAAAGCCATTGACATGTCTTTTCTGTGGTTTGCGTAAACCACCGCCGCGTGGCCGTCCGCCATACCGCGCAATTCGTACCTACAGCATTTACTGTAGAAGGGGCGAAGCTCACGTTCCGGCCGGTAGTGGCTCAATTTGAAAACCGTCCCCTTTCCGGCGGCGTCATCCAGAGGGACTTCAGTCCCGAAGAGCCTGCCCTGAGCGAAGTCGAAGGGATCTGGCGTGCATCCGCCGCAACGCAGGGTAAAAGAGTGAATCTGCTTCACGCCAGATCCTTCCCGGCCAGAAGGCCGTTCAGGATGACGCCTGTGGGTAAGAAGAAATTTCAAACTCAGCCACTACCTTCCGGCCCCCACCCTTCGAGTACACGCTGACTCTTTTCTAATTCCGTCATCGCCTCGAATCCGCTCCCGCCACGACCAGAATCGATCCAATTGAGAAATTCGATTGGACTGGTTTGCGCCCAGCGTCTAATGTGTTGCAGAACAAAGCCTGAATTGGATTCCGAACCAAAACGACACCCGGTTCCGGCGTGGTCCACTCCGGAAGGGATGCGGTCCTGGCTGTCGTTCAGAGAGGTTTTTGCCGATAAAATCGACATCGTAGTAGAGCGGTGGCCGCAGGAGCCCAACCGTAAACTAGTCGCGTCATCTTCCAGCAGTTACACTAATGGGATGCGCGAACCATTGCGCCATGAATCCTAAATTGACTGCCAACGACGAGATCGTCCAAAACATGAGCCAACCCGCTCCCCTGCGCGATGACAATTACGTCCTGACCCTCGAGGAAATCGGCAACCTCGCCGCCGAGGGCGGCAACTCCGCCGAAACGCTGATGAACGTTGTCGCCTTGATCGCGAAACGCTTTCAGACCGATGTCTGTTCCGCTTACCTGCTGGAGCCCGACCGGGCCAATCTGGTGCTGGCCGCCACGGTGGGACTTCGTCCCCAATGTATTGGTACTCTGCGCATGGGACTGCATGAAGGTTTGGCCGGCCTGGTCGCGGAACGCGTCGGGCCGGTGGCAGTCGAGCAGGTAAAAAACCATCCCCGCTTCAAGTATTTCAGTGAAGCCGGTGAGGATGAATACCAGTCATTCCTGGGTGTTCCCTTGATTGATCGTGGCGTGCTGCAGGGAGTGCTGGTGGTTCAGACCATTGCGCCCCGCGTGTTTCGCGATGATGAAGCCCGCATGCTGAGCGAGGCCGCGGCCCAGGTGGGATCGGTGGTGAGCGAGGCCCGTACCCTCGACCGCTTTATCGCGCCCGCTCAGGAACGGTTGTGGACCCTGGCGCGCAACTTGTGGTGGTCCTGGGACCATGACACCAGCGGGTTGTTTCGCGACCTCGACCCGGTGCGCTGGCGCCAACTCAATCACAATCCCGTCGCCTTGCTTTCGGAGATTCCGCTGCCCGAGATGGAACGCCGCGCTCGCGAACTGGTGCTGCACAGCCGCATCAACTACGCCTATCGCCGCCAGCGTGAATATCTTGCCGCTGACCGGACTTGGGGTGCCCGTCACGCCGGCATTCTGCGGCCTCGTCCGGTGGCCTATTTCTCCGCCGAATTCGGCTTGCACGTTTCCATCCCGGAGTACTCCGGCGGGCTGGGCGTGCTGGCCGGCGATCACGTGAAGAGCGCCTCCGACCTGGGAATCCCGCTGGTGGCCATCGGACTGTTTTATGGCCAGGGATATTTCCGGCAGCGCCTCGATCGCGCCGGCTGGCAGCAGGAGGAGTACATCCAGACCGATATCAATCAGCTGCCCATGGAAGCCGCCATCGGACCGAACGGCGAACCCGTGACCGTCCAGGTCGAGACCCGCGGCACCGCCCTGCGCGCCAAAGTCTGGCGCATGAAAGTGGGACGCTGCGATTTGCTCCTGCTCGATTCCAACATCGAGGGCAATCATCCCGAAGACCGCGAACTCACCTCGCGTCTCTATGGAGGAGACTCGCGCATCCGCATCCGCCAGGAACTGCTGCTCGGCATCGGTGGTTTCCGCGCCCTCCGGGCCATGGGCATCACGCCCGGTGTCCTGCACCTGAACGAAGGCCACAGCGGGTTCGCCGTTCTGGAAGCCATTCGTGACCGCATGCAGAGCGAGGGCATTGGCTTCGATCATGCGGTCCGCCGGGTTTCCCGCGAAACCGTTTTCACCACTCATACCCCCGTGCCCGCCGGCCATGACCGTTTTTACGCCGAGTTGATGGAGGAGCATCTGGGTCCCATGTGCGATGCCCTGGGCATCTCTCACGAGAAGCTTATGGAACTGGGACGGGAGAATCCCGGCGACCGCAATGAAGATTTCTGCATGACCGTCCTCGGCCTTCGGCTGGCCCGCCGCGCCAACGCGGTTTCCGCTTTGCACGGCGAAGTCTCCCGCCATATGTGGACCGGTCTCTATCCCGGCAAGCCTGAAGATGAAGTTCCCATTGGCCACATTACCAACGGCGTGCACGTTCCTTCCTGGCTGGCGCCGCAAATGTTCCGTCTTTATGACCGCCATCTGGGTACGGGCTGGCAGCAGAACAACGCCGACCCCGCGATCTGGGAGGGAATTGAAAACGTGGACGATGGCGAACTATGGGAAACCCATCTTCACCTGAAATCCCGGCTGCTGGATTTTGTGCGCCACCGCGTGGTCGAGCAGGCCGAGCGCCGCGACGAGTCTCCCGAAATGCTGCTGCGCCTGGGCCGCGTGCTCAGTCCCGATGCCCTGACCATCGGGTTTGCGCGCCGCTTCGCAACCTACAAACGTGCCGACCTGATTCTGGCCGACATCCAGAAGCTTACCTCCATGGTGAACGACCCCAAGCGTCCCGTGCAATTCATTTTTGCCGGCAAGGCGCATCCCCGCGACGAACCCGGCAAGAAGATGCTGCAGCAGATCGCCAAACTGATGCGTCACCTGGAATTTGCCGACAAGTTCGTCTTCGTCGAAGACTATGACATGAACGTCGGACGGCATTTCGTCCAGGGTGTCGATGTCTGGCTGAACAATCCGCGGCGGCCGCTGGAAGCATCGGGCACGAGTGGTCAGAAAGTGGTCTTGAACGGCGGCCTTAACTTGTCGGTTCTCGATGGCTGGTGGGCGGAAGCCTATGACGGTCTGAATGGATTCGCCATCGGCACCGGCAGAACTCACGCCGACATGAGCATTCACGACAGCCGCGATGGCGAAGACCTCTACCGCGTGCTGCGCGAAGAAGTGATTCCTCTTTACTATGATCGCGATCGCGACGGCCTGCCCCGCGGCTGGATCAAACGCATGAAGCGCACCATCCGCACCCTGGGCTGGCGCTTCAATGCCAATCGCATGGTGATGGACTACACCACGAAATGCTACGTGCCCGCAGCCGGCGGCATGTCCAGCGACCTCAGCAAGAAACTATGAACATGTGGGTCGGACACTCCCTTCGACTCCGCTCAGGAGTGTAGCGGGTCAGATTGGAGAAATAAACCACGAAGGGTACGAAGGAAACCCCGGAAAACAAAGCCTTCGTGCTACTTCGTGTCCTTCGTGGTTTATGCATTTGCCCTGTCATATCACGATCCTGACCCCTGCCGACAGGAGTGTCCGACCCACACACTGGATCAATCTGCGGCAAATTCGTCGGCGGAGCCTTTGCGCTCCAGGCGCGGCATCGTGGCCACCACGCGGGTGCCCCGGCTGTCCGAATTCATGTCCAGCCGCCCTCCCAGTTCGTTGATTCGTTCCCGCATCCCGGCCAGCCCCACTCCACCGTGAGCGCGTTTATGACGAAAGCGGTCGAGAACGTCGGGGGGAACGCCCTTGCCATAATCTCTCACCTGGAGCACGACCTGACCGTTCGACGCCACCACGGAAACCTCCGCCTTGCGGCTCTGGGAATGGCGGTGAACATTGGTCAGACTCTCCTGCAGAACCCGGAAGAGAGCAAGCTCGAGGGGACCGGACAGGCGGCCCATGTCCTCCGGCATTTCCAGGCTCGTCTGAATGCCGCTGCGCTTGGCGAAGCCTTCCACGTACCAGCGCGCCGCGGACGCAAAGCCGGCCTCGTCCAGCAATGGGGGATGCAGCAAATGAGAAATCGTACGCGTCTCGGTCATGGCCTGATCCAGCAGCTTGATGCATTCCCCAATCAGGGCATTGGCCGGCACCGAGTTGCCCAGCATGGTCAGGTTCATCTTGGCTCCCACCAGGTACTGCCCCAGGCTGTCGTGCAGCTCGCGGGAGAATTTCCTTCGTTCCTGGTCCTGCAGCTCCAACAGGCGCACACTCAGAGCGCGCAAGGACGCTTCGGCCTGCTCCCTCGCCTCCAACTCCGCGTTCAACATGCGATAGTGGACGAAAAACAGCGCCAGCGCCACGATGAAGGCAGCGGACAGGATGTAGGTGGTAATCCGGAACAACCGGTCGGAGTGCGCCGTGCGCTTATCCAGAAGGAGTTGTTCGTTGTTCTGCATCTGCTGCAGCAGCGTGTCGGCTTCGGTCGAGACCTCGAGCAGTTCCTGCCGCAGTCGCGTCTGTTCCTGCACATCCTGAGAACCGCTGAGCTTCAACTGGACGGAGCGGTTCAGCACACCCAACCGGTGGCTCGTCACGCTTTTCAGGCGCGTCAGGGGCTCCGATTGCTCGGGATTGTCACCCACCAGGCGTTCGATCAACTGCACTTTCGGTGGAATCTCGGCAGCCGCCGATTGATAGTCCTCGAAAAAGCTGTTGTCGCCGGTATCGACATACTGGGTGCGCGCCCGTCCCGCCCGCGCACTGATGTTGTTCAGCTCCGCCAGAGCGCTCTGGACATCGCGGGTGTGCCCGACCCAGTGTTCCGCGAGGCGAAGCCGGGCCACCGAAGCGTAGGCGGCCACGGCGCTGACCACCAGCAGAATTACCGCCGCGCCAAATGCCAGTTGGGTTTGCGTCCGTTTTGATACTCGCGTGTTCACAGGCCCTTGCCTTTGCATTCCAAACCCAGGAAAAGCCTCACATACTTCGGACGCCGCGACCGGTGTCGAGATCAGGTAACAACGATTTTATACCAGTTCAGGAAAAACCAAGAATCGCGCTGCCGTGGCGGGTCCGTGGTCCATGAGTCGCCCACGCTGCCTTTTGTCTATTCCGACGAAGTCTGGACGGGTATTGAATACCAGGTGGCCTCGCACCTTATCGCAGAAGGATTTGTCAAAGAGGGACTGACCATCGTCAAAGCCCTGCGCAGCCGCTACGACGGCAGGGTCCGCAATCCCTGGAATGAATATGAATGCGGCAATTACTATGCCCGGGCGATGGCCCGCTACGCGCTGCTTGGCGCGCTCTCCGGTTTCCGTTACTCCGCAGTGCAGAAGACGCTCTGGTTTGGTCCGCAGCTGAAAGTTCTTCCGTTTAAGACTTTCTTCTCAGCAGCCTCTGGTGTTTGCACGATTACACTCGATAAGCGATCTGTCCAAATCCAAATGATCGAAGGTGAACTGTCACTTGAAAAGATGGTCTTGGCCAGCCGCACCCAAACCAGAACCTGGATTGGAAGGCCACGGTTAAGCCGGGTGCTCCCGCTGTGACCAACATCTGAATCGGATTCCGCAAAGCAATGGATAGCATGACTCTTGTTCTCCGGACTATCGCCATTCTTCTACTCTCCAGCGCCTCGATCTTTGCTCAGGACTGGCCTTACGCCGGTGGTGACCCGGGTGGAACTCGCGACTCTTCTCTCAGCCAAATCAGAAGTTGATGTCGAAGATGAAGGAATTAAGTGCGAAAGCGCTCGCCACCTACTCCCATGAGTGGACGGTGTTGCCGCAACACATCGTTCCGATTGCCGCCACCCGGCCGCCCGGTACTTCCCCCAGGCCTACAAACTCAACCAGCAAAGCAAACTTCTGATGATGGCGCCGAGTATGGATCGATCAGGAGGTCTGGGTTTTCGTTGCGCCCAGGATGCGGACTAGCTCAAACCACGAATCTTGAGACGTTTCATTTCTGGTCATGAGTGGTGTTCTTGTCCAAGCGCAGCGCCTCGCGCCCGGCATCGCCCGACCGCGAAGAGATCGCACTCGCGCTTCCTGAACAGCTTTCATGTTTTGAGGTCTGTCCGGGGCGCATCAGATCAGGCGAACCTGCACCCTGTTATAGTTATAAGCTTTAACATGAGCGTTCCCACCACAATGCGGCAGATCGCCGAACGGGCCGATGTTTCGATCGGCACCGTGTCGCACGTCATTAACGGCACCGCAAACGTGCGCGACAAACTGCGGCTGAGGGTCCTCGAAGCCATCCGGAGTCTGGGATACCACCCGAGCCAACTGGGTCGTGGTCTCCGCCGCAATCAAACCAGCATGCTGGGGATGATTATCCCCGATGTGACCAACCCGTTTTTTCCTGCCGTGGTGCGAGGCGTGGAAGATGTCGCGTACAAGCGTTCCTACCGCGTCGTGCTCTGCAACACCGATAACGACCCCAAGAAAGAGATCTCGTACCTCAATGATTTGCGGGCCTATCGTCCGGCCGGATTGCTGGTGATTCCAGCGGCGGAAAGTCACATTACAACTCTGCTGCGGTCGGTGGCCAGTTCAGGTCCCCCGGTGGTTTGCATTGATCGCCGTCCTGCTGGCTGGAATGGAGATGTGGTTGTGGTGGCCAATGAAGAGGGGTCGTATGCGGCCACCCAGCACCTGTTGCGCATGGGCCACCGGCACCTTGCGGTGATTACCGGGCCCTTTCATCTGACCAACGCCGTCGAGCGACTAAAAGGCTTTCGGCGCGCCCTCGCCGAAGCACGCGTGCCCATTGCACCGGAATACATTCAGGAGGCGCGTTTCGACCGCCGCAGCGGGCATCAGGCGGCCATGCGTCTGCTCCGGATGGTGCCCCGGCCTACGGCCATCTTTGCCTGCAACGATTTGATGGCTCTGGGAGTGTTTTTGGCGGCTCGCGAGTTGAACCTGGCGTGTCCCGATGATTTGTCGATCGTCGGCTTCGATGACCTGGATTTCGCCGAGTTCACCGATCCGGCACTGACCACAGTGCACCAGCCTGGCTATCAACTTGGCGCCACCGCCGCCCGTCTCTTGCTGGAGCGAATCGATGGCTCGAAGCAGCGCACGAAGAGAGTGGTATTGTCCACCGAGTTGAAGGTGCGGCACTCCGCGGCCCCTCCCCGCGAGCGAGCCCCGGCAACACGACGGAAACAGTCATACGATCAAACGGTTGGCGTGAGTTAACTTTTTCCCGGCTCGTCGAGTTTCTTCCCTTCCTGTAAAGCCCCTCGCCCTCAACCGATTTTGACTGGATGGCAACGGACTTGCCTTTGGGCAAGGTGGGAGCAGCCGCCGAGGAGGCTGCGGAAAAACGCTATTCAACCAGGTTTCGAAAAGGGCCTGACTTCAGTCGGGCCACTAAGTCGTCCAGATTGGTTCGCGCTTCAGGGCCTGCGGTGAGCTTTCCGCGCCCTCGACGACTTTTTCAGCAACCGCCTGGCCACTCCAACGGAAACTTGCTCGTCAGCTCATCGTTCTCACCAGGGCAAACCAGTGGCCCCTCTTCGGACTGGAAGGGCATCGTCCAGAACCGGCTTCCACTTTACGGTCATCGGAACTGGATTGCCGTCACAGACTCAGCCTTCCCGGCCTATGCCGCGCCGGGAATCGAAACGATCGTGGTCAATGAAGATCTGCCAGCCGTAGTGAAATATGTGGCCGGGGCAATTTCTTCCACACGCCATGTGCGCGCCACCGTCTTTCAGGACCAGGAACTTCAGTTCATCGATGAGAGCGACTACCCGGGAGTATCGGAGTTGAGAAGGCAAATCGCCGCCCTCTTTCCAAAGAACCAGGTCTCGAGTATTCCGCACGCTGAAGCGATGACCAGAATTGACGAAGCCGGGAAGACATTCCGAATCTTGTTCATCAAGAGCTCAGCCACCATCCCCTACACTTCAGTTTTTATGCGCCTGGACTGCGGCTATCTGAGCGACGCTGTCGAGCGGAAGATCAGGGCCGCCATGGCAGCCGCCGGCAACCGGCAGCCGCAGTAGCGCCGGGTCCGACCCTCGGCGGTAAGATCACCGGTTTCGCTCGGGCACGCCCGGCAGAAGTTTTGAGTAGATGACCGGCTCCCATCCAGCACAGCCCCCTTGTGAATGAACAGAAATTGGCGGAAGCGTGTGCGAGTCGAACACACCGGCGACGGGGTGACCCGCCGCCCGACGGTTTTGAAGACCGTGGCAGTCACCGGACTGCATGCGCTTCCGCAACTGACGATCCATACTCTAGCAGCATCGGCCTCGTTCAGGCCTTGCGTGGTCGATTTTGGCTGGGGGGAATCGAAGCGAAGTTTTCCGGCACGCAAATCTCTTAGGGCCTGGCATATTAGGCATATTAAAGAGGAAGGAGAAAAAGGCGACGAGCGGCCCGGTCTTTGCTACAGCGGCTGAAGCGGCCCGCTTGCGATGCGTTTCGCACCGCCGTAAGAGGCTGCTGAAGAATGCTATTTCAACCAGCCTTCGGGAAGGGCCAGTCTTAAGTCGGGCCGCGCTAAGTCGTCCAGGTTGGTTCGCGCTTCAGCGCCTGCGGTGAGCTTTCCTCGCCCTCGCCGACTTCCTCCGCAACCGCCGTAAGCCGTTCTCTTCCACGCCGTCCTTTTCACAGTGCGGCTTCACCGCAGGCTTCGACGGTAGGCTTTCAACCCGCTCGCACGGCAGCGCGAGACTCCGCTCGAAGGTCTTTGGGTTGCGGCAATCTTCTTTTCGGAATCAGGGCGTCGAAGGGGTAAGCTCGGCTGCGGCAGGAACTCCGCTGGACGGCGAAGAAGCGGGGCCGACCGCAACCTGCACGATGCTGTTCCGCACCGCGTAGAGAACCAACTCGCTCACCGAGTGCAGTCCAAGCTTCCGCATGATATTACTGCGGTGGGTCTCTGCCGTCTTCACGCTCAAATTGAGATGACAGGCCACTTCCTTGGTTGACTTTCCCTCGGCCAGCAGTTGCACCACTTCGCGCTCGCGAGCTGTAAGTCCCGGCAGAGTTGGGCCGGTCGAGGAACGCGGGCTCTTGTTGAGGAAGCCGGACAGCACCAGTTCCGCCACCCGGGCGGTAAAAAATGTTTTGTTGTGTTGCAGGGCTTCCACGGCCGTGACCAGGTCCCGGGCCGCATCCGATTTCAGAAGGAAGCCGCGCGCGCCTGCATCCAGCACGGTCTGCACCGCCTGGTCCGTGTCGGTGATGGTCAGGATCAGGATCCGGGTGGCAGGATGTTCGCGCAGGATCTGGCGCGTGGCCTCGAGACCATTGAGCACGGGCATGCCAATATCCAGAATGGCAATGTCCGGCCTCGACTCTTTGGCCCTTTCGACCGCTTGCCGGCCATTGTCCGCTTCGGCGCAGACTTCCCAGTCGGGATGTCCCTTGATGAGAGCAACCAGGCCGCGACGTACAATTTCGTGATCGTCAGCCACCAGAATGCGCAGGCGATTCATAACGTAGCTCCCTGTTCGTCGAAATTGACTGGCGCGAGTTCCGTTGATTCAGCTTCTGCAGTAAATGCGCGGGGCCCTGGGCGCCTGCCTTCCAAGCGACCCATTCAAACTTAGAAATCACGATTAATGAGCACTCCATTTATCGATGCACGGGCGTTATGCCGTCAATACAGTCGATACTGTATGGGTGGCGGGGAACTGGTCGTGTACAGTGTGCCCGCAAACCCGATGAGCGAATCTGCCATCCAATCTGCCATGGAAAGACCATCGCAAAAAGGCCAAGCCGTCACGTAGTAGAATCCGGGACTTGGAACACGGCATCTACGTTCATCTCCAGGGAAAGGGAGCTGCTTGACTAAAATGACGCAAAACAACGAAGCACTGGAGGCTGAGAAGCCATCAGTCACACTGCCTGGCACAGTGGAAAAAATCATCCCCTCTGCGCATCCCAGCGAACCGGAGAAAGCGCAAATCGGCATCGAAGGCGCCGACCATCTCTATCGTGAGATTCGCGTGGAGAATACCTTGGAGGACGAAAATGGCAAGCAGGTCGCGCTGAAGCCCGGCGCCCAGGTTGATGTCACCATCGAGGCCGACGTCACCGCCACCACGCCCAAGCACTCTTCGAACGGCCGGGAACATTTGGGGCAGGGGTGATCGGCTAAACCACCGCCAGCCTGGGTGCGGACGTTCTCCGCGACCTGCTCAGGGTTGTTACTCCGCGCACGCCGGATGGCCGCAATCGCAGGCGATTTCGCTTTCGTCCGCTCCCGCCTCTTTGCACAACTCACTGCAATACTTCTCTCCCTGGGCGGGCACGCAAAGGCAGGGCACGTGGGCGCACTTTTCCAATTTTTCCGGTGTCATCATGAAGTCTCCTCCGATCTGAAGCTAAGGAAATGAAAACCCGGCCCGCAGACCTCAGTTTTGGCAGCGGGCCGGAGTTTGGGTTCGGGCGGAGTTACGCGATGCGCCTGACGCGCTTTTTACCCGGCGCCTCGGCGCGATCCGGTTGCATGCGATCTCTGTTGAGCGCCTCCTGGTTAATCTCCCCGGCCAGTTCGGTGAGTTTGTCGTCCGTTTCTTTTTCCTCCGCCAGGGTCGCTTCCAGCAGGGAAACGTGGTCGCTCTCGCCCAGGGTTTCGGCAAAAGCCCGCACCGTGCCGTACGCGGCGATCTCATAGTGTTCGACTCGCTGCGCAGCCCCGATCAGGGCGGCATCCATGAGTGCTCCCTCAAAGTCCTCCTTTATGACTTCGGAGCCCTCCTCGACCAGGCCTTCCATGCCTGCGCACTTCTTGCCCTTCGGACTCTCACCGAGCATCTCGAATATCTCTTCGAGACGCTCGACATGGCCCTTGGTCTGTTGCAGGTGCTCCTCAAAGCCCGCGCGCAGATCGTCCGAGGAGGCGGCCTTGGCCAGTTTGGGAAGCGCTTTCACCAGCTGATTTTCAGCGCTGTACAAGTCTTTCAGTTCGTCGATATACAGGTCTCTTAATTCCTGGTTCGCCATGATTGCTCCAATACAAAAAATTTGATTCCGTGCCTTGGATGCGGTCACCATCCAAACCTGTGCTCAGATGGCTGAAAACTTTCTCCGGCTCACGCTGCTGCCTCTCTCGTGCGTGATACGGTTGAAAGTCGTGACCTTAGGATGAGAATGCGCCAAACATCAGGCCGACCAGACGCCGCGTGATGCGCGGAACATAAAACTCAGGACGATGCTTCTGCTCCTGGCGGCGATTTTCGGCGGCGCGCGACTCTTTTGTGGAAGGATAATTCCGGTTAATGCGATCGATGACTTCCTGCAACGTCAGGTGCGGCATAGCGAACTCCAGAGTCAGGATGTAACGAGTTTCTTCCTGCCGCGACTGGATCGCAATACAGTCGATTACCGAGTTTTGATTAGACCGCGGTGCACGGCTGGGGCCATGCAGGTTTTTCCTACCGGGAAAAGTTTGCTCGATCCGCTCTCGGGGTTGAATGCCAATCCCTACAGTAGTCCCCTTAGGTTTCGTGCTGAGCGCCGGGCAGGTGAAATACGTGCGCGATCTTGTGCCCGGTTAACTCCCTGAGAACGCAGCGCTGAATGATTCAGGTCGTCCGTGGCCAGAATGGAACGAGCTTTGGCATGCGAGATGCTTCCCTTCAACCGTAGAAGCAAAAAATCTCTCGGGAGAATCTTATGACCAAACGCTCTTACTCACTATGTTCACTGGGTCTGCTGCTGGGCCTGGGCTTGTCCGGAGTTCAACTCAACGCGCAACAGGCCGCGGATCCGCAATCCCCCGCGCAGCCGCCCGCGCGGCAGACGGCGCCTGATTCCCAGGCTCAATCGCAGCAGGCTCAAGTGCAGACCTTCGCCGGCACGATCGTGAAAGCCGGCGACAAGTACGTGCTGCAGGATGCCAGCGGGACTTCCTTTGACGTTGACCGGCAGGACCTGGTCAAGCCCCACGAAGGCAAGAAGGTGCGTATCAATGGCACGCTCGACGCCGACGGTAAGACCATCCATGTGAAATAGAGTGTGAAAATGGACGTTGCCGGACTGAGACAGGGGCCGGAGAATCGGCCCCTTCACTTATGTCGAGCGCTGGATATTGCCGGAAGAATTTTCCCAATGGGATCGGGAAGCTCTGTTGCTTCCCTGACTCCAGAAATCGGCGCAGCCCGGAGCGGCGTTAGACCCCAAACCCATTTCTGGCGCCGTTGCCCTTGCTTATTCGTTTCTGCTTCGCGGCCTCGGCCTTGAGCCGCGCCAGCACCTCGGGGTCAGTCACGATGACTGCGTGGGGCAAAAGGTCTTTCAGACTCTTCGGCCGGCGTCGCGATAGCGGGGTGCCCGTGGTGTGTTTCAGCATCTATGGACCTCCATCATCCCTGTGGATCTTCCACTCCCAGCATAGGCCTCCCACTAAAGAAAGGTGAGAATACGGCATTCGTCTATCTCCGTTGGTAAGCGGCGGAACGCTGAGCAGCCGCATTGCAAAAAGTGCTTGACGGTAGAACGTCGGTATAATATACGTATAGCTATCGTATAAGAATCATGCTTGTATCATATGGGGAAGGCGCAACGCGATGAGCGAGGGAACCAGGAGCAAGGCCCCGACACCCCTGAAATACCGGCGGGTGGAGGTTGCGGGCATCAAGAAAGGCAGACGTGGAAAGCACCACGACCTGGTCGAGGGCATTCTGGCTGAGTTGAAGACCCTGCCCGGGGGCTCGGCCATGAAAATACCCTTTGCCGATGTGGGCGGGATTGGACTGGCGAACCTTCGTTCGGCGGTCCACCGCGCCGCTGCCTCGGAGGGGTTGCCGATCGAGACCCTTGCCGATGAAAAGAACTTGTACGTCTGGAAGACCGACAGTTCCGGGCCCTGAGGCGCCGCGGGAATCTGGCAGGCCGATTCACTCCGAGACCGAGGTCTAACATGTCCACCTATCCATGGCACGAACCCTACAAGGCTGCTTTGCTTGAAACCGACTGGTCGAAAATGGAAGAGCGCATTCAGGTTGCGGAGTCCGCTATCCTGAATAGAAGGCGCGAGTGCGCCCTGGACCCTGATGGCACCGGGGAGGAAAACCAGGCCCTCGCCGATGCCATGAACGGTCTGAGAGTTCTCAGGTCTGAAGCGGCGTCATGGTCGATCCACAAATCGCAGGGGAAAGAAGTAGCGCTCAGGCCGCCAGCAGGGAACGCAGAGCGCGCAGAAGGTTAGGACCCGCCGCATCTGCCTTCGAGACCACTTCGTCAACCCCCGCCTTACGCGCCTCGTCCAGTAACTGGGGATAGTTGTGAAGGGTGAACATTAAAATGTGAGTGTGGGGCGCGATGGCCTTGATTCGCCGGGCCGCATCGAGTCCGTTCATCACCGGCATCGAGAGGTCCAGCAGCACCACATCGGGCTGGAGTTCTTCAACTCGCTCAACCGCCTGCTTTCCGTTTTCGGCCTCTCCGCAGATTTCCCAATCGGTTTCATTTTCGATACGCAGGCGCACCGAGCGCCGGATGGCCTGCGTATCGTCAACCACGAGAATTCTTGCGGCCATCACCGTCACCGTCTCAATCTTCAGGCTACCGCATCGGGCGAGATGCACAATACCCTAGGTGCTGTACTTCACCGTACACAACTACGGTATTGACCTGAGCCACACTGCGGGACAGTACCTCAGCGGCTTTGCGAGGTCTCCATCGAGGACATCTTCCACGCCGAAAAGTCACGGTTGAGCAGGCTTTCCAGTTCCTCCACCTCGGGCCGGAAATGTTCGTAGAGTTTAAGCGAGAGGTCGCGGGGCAATTTCGTGAAGGGAGGGCCGCCGCCCAGGACCAATTTAAGCAGCGGCGATCTCTTGACTGCCGCCACCACGGTATCGAGTTGGCGGAGCTTCAGCCATTCCGCCATCGCGGTGGCGCTGCGGGTTCGATAGTAATTCCGCGGGTGGGTCATGGTCTCCGAGGTGAAGACGCGCCCGATCTGCGACGGAGCCAGTTCGAATCGTGGAATGCCGATGAAGTCGGTCACGCTGTCGAGATACGCTTGCGGTTCGTCCCGCAGGTCATCGTAAACCGTAGCCAGGACCTGATCGGCGCCCAGGGTGCGCCGCCAGGCTTTGAGATTGACGCCGTACTTACCCGATTCCATAAGCTCTGAATCGCGGACAATCGCCTCCTCGAAGCTCCACGGAATCATCCCATACGCCCGCTTCAGCCGGTACAGCGAAACCACCCGCTCCACCGGGTCGCGAAAGATGCAAACCACCTTCGCCGCGGGGATGACTTCCGCTATCCGTTCCCGCGCCTGGGCCGAGGCAAAATATGTGGGCGCAACCTCACCCACCAGCCGCTCCTCTGTCGAGGTCGGAAAATGGGCGCGATACCACTCAAATCCCCGATCAAAGTGGTTGTCGAAGAAGCGCGTCTCTTTGGTGGGAGAAGGCAGGAGTGTGTGCCTGCCCAGGACTTCATGCAGCCAGCTGGTTCCCGTCCGGGGAGGCCCGATAATAAAGAACGATGGCAGCGGCCCCCGGGTATCGCGCGCAGCCCGGCCTTGATGCGCCGAAGCCCCGGCCCCTTTCAGGGAATCCTTCCTTATCTGGTTGAGCATTTTCGCTTTACCCCGCCCCGGGGGCACTGGCAACGGGGGTTCGATGTCCCTCTCCGGAATACGGTTGGCCGAATCTGCTTCTTTTTTGGATACTTTTCGCCCTGTTTTTTGAGCCACGCCCCCCCGTTTGAAAGATTTAAATATCCCCCAAAGCATCTCTTGCCCGGATTCGACATCTAAAACCGCATTCGAAAGCCGGGAGCTCCCGCCTCAGGCGCCCGTGACAGGCCAGGAAGGTAACCGTGAACAGCATTACGCGTGGATCGGAGCTGCCGCAGGGCGGGACCACCCGAATTCGTCTGCCCCTCCGGCCTCTTAACCCCACCCCAAAAGGTTCGGGCAAGGAGCCTTCTCATGCGGGAGAGAAGGTAAGCCAGCTGCTCAGAAGGCTGCGGGAGAGGGCTCTGGTCTCAAGAGCAATGGTCTCCGGCTTTCGAGTCCTGCAGCGCCTTGGGGTCAGCGTTACTCCCAACCATTTCTACTGGCCGGTGCCCGACATCCGCGACCTGGAAACGCGTGCCTGGGCCGCCGCTTCATTGCCCGCGGGCTTCGACCTGGACCTGGGGAGGCAGGTGAGGTGGGCCGGGGAACTGGCCGCGGGCTATCGGCATGAGTGGTCCTTTCCCGATCGCGCGGCGGGCCCCACTGAATATCACTACAACAACGGCCTGTTTGAAACGGTCGATGCTGAAATGGCGTATTCCATCGTTCGCGCCCTGAAGCCCTCGCGGATCGTCGAGGTCGGTGGCGGTTTCAGCACCCGAATTCTAGCCGCCGCCTTGCGGGCCAACCATTCCGTCGATGACGTCCAGGGCGAGTTGGTCACGATAGAACCCTTTCCCAGCCCCGGCTTACACGCAATCACCAACCTTATTCCCTCCCGCATCCAGGATGTCGATATGGACCTGTTCCTTTCTTTACAGGAAGGAGACATTCTGTTCCTGGATTCCAGCCACGTAGTCAGCGTGGGCAGCGACGTGGTGCGCGAGTATCTGGAAATCCTTCCCCGGCTGCAGCCCGGGGTCATCGTGCATGTGCACGATATCTTCCTGCCTTCCGATTATCCCCGCGATGCCGTGCTCTCCAACTTCTGTTTCTGGTCGGAACAATACCTGTTGCAGGCCTTCCTCACTTTCAATTCCCGCTTTGAGGTGTTGTGGGGCAGCAGCGCGATGCAGCACTATCATCCGGAAGTCTTGCTGGCAAACTTTCCGCGCTGGGAACACAGCTACAGGGATATGCCCAAGGGGGCGCGCCGGTACCTGCCCACCAGCGATGGCGACCGGGTGTGGCCTTCAAGTTTTTGGATCAGGCGTATAGCGTAGCGCCGGCATCCTGCCGGCCCGATGGGCGGGCTTCGAACGCCTCGCCTTTACCCGCTTTTGGGATTGCATTTGCGAAACGGAGGGCGGGACGCCCTCCGGACAGCCGGCGGGACGCCGGCGCTACACTCTTAGTTGGCCGGGGCGGAGTTGATCACGATCGAATCAGCCGTGTAGTTCGCGCCGTCGAAAGTCGTGGTCACAGTCACGTCGCCGCCTTCGTGAAGACGGTCTTCCACTCCGCTCGTCGCCGGATCGAAGCGGATGTCATAGCTTTTAGAATCGCGCGGATCCACCAGCACCAGAAGACCGATATGCAGGTCAAGATGCGAAACCCGTCCGGCGAATACGAATTTGCCTCCCGGCCCCGCCAGAATGGAAATCTCCCGCACCAGCCCCGGACCTTTTGCCGAAGGACTGAACTTCAGACTTACCAGGGAGCCGGGTCGCAGGTCAGAGGCGGAAGCGGGTTTACCCTCGCGCAGAATGGTGGCGTCCGGGGCCAGCCGGAAATTCGCGGGCTCAGGGGCGAGCACGTCGCGCAGGACCAGTTCGCCGCTGGCAGCGTCATAACTCTGCAGTTGACCGTTGCTCTGTCCCTTCGCGCTCTGGGTCAGGATGCGGACGCTGCGGGCAAATATGCCGGACCCGGCCATGGCCGTATCCAGGTAAACTCGTTCACCGATTTGCAGGTCGCCCGGAGTGGAAGCCACGCCGTCGCGAAAAAAGTGGGTGCGGTCGTCGAAAAGGACGACCATGTCGCGACCGCCAAAAACGCGGACTGTCACCTGGTCGCGAACCGGGTCCAGAAGCCGGACTGTGCCGCCGACCAGCGTGGTCTGTCCGCGTGGCTGCGGCAGCAGTTCAAGCCACATGCGGTCGCTGTCCGGCGAAGGCTTGGCCGGAAGCGATACGTCCCGGTTCGGCCCAATCACCGCCATCGAGGACGCGGTCGAAGGCCCCTGCGCCCAGGCCACTCCGGAAAACAGCAATAGCGCAAGAAGTCGTCTCATATCTGGTCTTGAACCTGCCCGTTTGGAACCCGTACTGAGAGCTCTGTTTCGATGCTCTCCGGGGGCGGCGGGTAGCTTCCGGGAGACTAATTTTTTCGGGGGGGAAACAACGCCGCGGCTCCTGAAGCATCTCAATACCGGCGAAAGCCCCAACGAGGAAAGGTTCCCAATGGCTTGGAAGAGATGGCTGGTCATCTGTTGCATAGGGGCGGTTTGGGGTGCGCAAGCGGCCCGAGCCGGCGACTTGAAGATTTACATCCCCAAGCGCAGCAAGCTGACCCCGGTCCAGCGCCTGAACCGCGAGGGGGTTGAGGCCATACGCAAGAACAAGCTGGAGAAGGCGAAGTCGCTGTTTTACCGGGCCTACCTTTTCGACCCCGATGATCCCTTTACCCTCAACAATATGGGCTATATTTCCGAGCTGGAAGGCCGGGCCGACCAGGCGCGGAATTTCTATACCCTGGCGGCGCAGCTGGGAACCGATGCGATCGTTGACAAGGCCAGTTCGCCGCATATGGAAGGGCAAACCTTCCTCAGCGCCCTGAGCAATGCCAATGATGTCCCCATGGAAGTCAACCGCTCGAACGTAGCCGCGCTGCGGCTTCTGTCGGAAGGACGCGCCCCCGAGGCCGAGCTGGTTTTACGCCGAGCCCTGAAGCTGGATCAGAAGAATCCTTTTACCCTGAATAATCTGGGAGTAGCGAAAGAGGCGCAGGGCGATTTCGCAGGAGCCTTGAAATATTACACGGCGGCGGCCGACTTGCACTCCGAGGAAATAGTGATTGTCTCCCAGAGCGGGGCCTGGCGCGGCAAGCCGATCAGCGAGATGGCGGCAGAGACTGCGAAACGCTTGAACCAGCGCATGGAAACCGTGGGCGGCCCGGAGGAGCGGGCGGGCTTGCTTAATCTGCATGGCGTCGCTGCCCTGAACCGTAACGACCGGCAAGCTGCCGGCAAGGCCTTCCTGCAAGCCTACCAACTTGATCCCAACAGCGCATTCACCCTTAATAACCTGGGCTATCTGGCCGAAATGGATGGCGACCTGGAGACCGCGCAAGTCTTTTACGAGAAAGCCCGCATGGCGCAGAACGCCAAGGACCGCGTCGGCCTGGCTACCCGGCAGTCCGCCGAAGGTCTGAAATTATTCCAGGTCGCGGACGACAGCAACCAAAGCGTGGGTGTCAAAATCGGGGAACAGAGCGCGGCCCGCCGGCGGGAGACGGGTCCGATCGAGCTCAAGCGCCGCGACGGGACACCGGTGGACGAGCCCTCCACGCCTACCAATGCTCCAGCGATACCGCCAAAGTAACTGAGAACTGAAAACCAATAACTGACAACTGATTAATTAAAAGATCATCCCCAACCGTCGGAAAGAGCCTGGGCAAAGCGAGTGTCTACTCGCTCCCGGTCAGGTCAGAATTAGGTGTGTCCGCGAGGTCAGGATCACCAGTGACCGCCGCGCCTTCCGTCAGATTCTGGGCTGCCTCATCATCCACCAGAGACGAGGGATGCAAAGTCCAACTCCACGAGGGCCTGGAAGATGCCACGTGCCGCAGGCGCCGCCGCGATTGCAATAGCGGAAACTTGACGAAGCCGCTCATGGTCTGGCGGTGCCGCGACAATTCGAACCAGCGCAGGTAGTGGCGAACCACGCTGGGCATGGTCATCCGCATGGCCGCGGAGAAATTGTGGTGGGCCAGTTGCCGCTGTTGTTCGGGAGACTGCAGGATCGCGACCAGTTTGTCCGCGAGATCACCCGGATCGCCGGCTTTGTAGAAGCTGATGGCCATGTCTTCGTCAACCGCCATGCGGCGAAAATCGGCCAGGTCGGCGCACACGATGGGCACTCCGTACTCGCAAGCCTGGCGTGCCGGACCGCTGGATCCGGTCGCCGAATCGTAGGGGATGACCACAATGCTGGTGGTTCGATAGAGTTCCGGAATATCGTCTTCCGCCACATAACCGCGGAATTCGATGCGCGGGTTTCCCCGCTGCTGTTCCCTGATCCTCTCCCAGTAACCGGGCTTGGTGTGGTGGTTGGCTCCGGCAACGATCAGGCGGGCTTCCGGGACCTGCTGCAGGACGCGCGGAAAGGCTTCCATCAGGGTTTCCAGACGCTTGTATGTCCCCCAGTGTCCGATGGCTAGAATGCGCTGGTCGGGATTGCCGCGCAGCGAGAAGTCGGGCGGAATCGGGCGCGGCTCGAAAACTCCGTGCGTGCCCAGCAGCACATTCCGCGCCGAGTACTTCTCAATCAGCGTCCGCTGGTATCCCGAGAGCAAAACCGAAACCGAGTGGGCCATCAGCAGTACCCGGGTAGCCATGTCGCTGCCCAGGCGAAACAATCTTTCCTGGCGGACGCCGGCGCTGGCAAAATCGACGTGCTCGATAATGTGATGCAGCGTTACATGGGTGCGGAAGCCGAGCGCTCGCGCCAGCGCCGGAGACCACAGGCCCGCAAATGCGGCCACGGGACGGTCCTGAGTGGCGAAGGTCGAAAACACCAGGTTGAACCAGACCACATCGGGTTTCAGTTTCCGTATCGTCCTCAGAAGGCGGACCGGCGTCGCCAGGTCGTTGAATTTCCAGCGGATTACGTTGAAGCCCGGCAGTTCGGCCTGCGGTCTGGAGCTTAGAGGCTCGCCGTTCTGGTCGGTGGCAAATTGGTAGTCGCTCAGTTCATCCGCCAGGATGGTCAGATCGATCGTGGGATTGCGCTGCAGTTCGCGCGCGATGTGAAAGGCGTACTCATTCAACTGGCGGCCGCTCGGGGGAAAAGTCGCAACCAAACAGATTCTCATGGGGGCTCGGTCTCAAAAAAACGTACTCTCAAAAATCAAAATAACGTGATGCGCACAAAAGGTCTGAACTGCTGGTTCTTCCCTCCGCTGAAATCGAGAAAGCTCTGCTGCTGCAAGCCGAAGGAGAAACGAATCGGATAGCGCAGCAGAACTTCGTTCCCTCCCTCCTTGGAAGGCGCGTCCTACCGGCATGCCATAAGAAACCGCGAAAGGAACTCTGGACTGCGTCGTAAACGTGAAAGCCCATGTTGCGGGAGTACGCGAACGATCCTTCCACGCTCCAGTTGCGGGTGGGCGAATATTCCAGTTTTGCCGCCGGGCGCAGCGCTTGGGCAATCGCGTATTGGTTGCCTTCGACGCGCCAGGCCCGCAGGTGCTCGGCCAGGACTTTCACCGTGAGATTGTCGGTGACCTTGCGTTCCACTCCCACATAGGACGAGGTGAAGAAGAACTCTTTTATGGTGGGCGAAAATTGCAGGTCGCGGACCCCGTACCCGGTCAGCAGAGCGGTCCTTCCCCAGGGCCGGCCGATGCGGAAGTTCAGTTGCGCCCCCAGGTCGCGGGACCGCAGGTCGCGTTCCGTAAAAAGGTCCGGCTTCGCGGATGGCAAATCCATTCACCGCGACCAGATTGAAAAACGAACTGGTGGACATGTACATGAACTGCCGGAAAAGGTTCTGGTTCATGTCCCTTGGAAATGGCGCATCACGCCTGACGGTTTCCTGCACCCCGGTGTTGAACGTGAAGATGTTGTCGCCCAAGCGGAAAGAGGGGCTCAATCCGAAGTTGAAGGAGTAGTCCGTGGTGTCGCGGTTGACGATCTGGTTGACGCTGAGCTTAGATTTCGCCGCGACTGTTACGTACCTGGAAGAATCCCGTGGCGTCGGGCAGATTGTTGAGGTGCAGGCGATAGGCCCCGGTCCACTGCGTCTCCAGCGAAGAGCGCGGAGGCGGCAGCAGGGATGAATTCGAGCCGGTACTGGTCACTCCCAGCTTCGAGTCCAGAACGTAAATCGTGGTGTCTTCAAAGATCGGAGCGATGGAAAAGTTCGACTGGAGGCTGATTTTCGGAGTGATTCTCAGCCCTTCCGTGCCTCCGACTTCAAGCATTTCCCTTTGCGCGGCATCATCTTCTCCCGCGGCGTCGGCAGCCTGCGCGAAGGCGGTGAGCGCCTGCGTGTCATGATGCTGCTGCCGGTACACGTTGGCCTTGGCCAGAAGATAATCGTAAGACTGCTCTTCGTCATTGCTCTGGTTGGCGCGGTCGATCTGGATGAGCTGGGCTTCGGCCCGCGGGGTGTCACCGCGTGCCAGGTAACTGTTGGCCAGACCGATTCGCACCGAAGCTCCCCGGCGCACCCGCCGCCAGCGCGCGTTCAAAAAAGGATTGCGCCAGTTCGAATTCATGCATGGCCAGAAATACATCGGCGGCCTGCAGCCATTGCCTGCCCGAAGGCGGGGGCGCCTGCCCTCCCCGAACTTCCATCAGACCCAACGCCACCTGCCGCTGCGCGTCATCCCACTCGCCGTCCTGGGCCATGAGCTTCCCGATGGCCAGGCGCACGCTCAGTCGGTCGCTTCCCGGCGCCACCAGCGCCTTTTCGAAACGCTGCATGGCGCTGTCACGCTCGCCGATAATACTCAGGGCCTCGCCCGTTGAAACAAACACATCGCTTTGCCCGCCTTGCTCCGCCATTCCCACGTATCGCAGCGTCTGCTCCCGGTCGCCCAGGTGAGCGTAGGAGCGCGCCAGCAGGGCGTAAGTCGCGCTGTTGCCGGGTCAGCTTCTCCGCCACCTGCAGTTCATCGATAGCTTCCTGGTAGCGATGCAGACCGAACAGGCTGTCGGCCAGCGCCAGGTGCAGTTCGCTCTGGTTGGGCGCAAGCTTCAACGCGG
>CAVVYF010000013.1:0-110673 GCA_963752375.1 Terriglobia bacterium | reverse complement strand
ATGGTGGGCAGTGCAGGATTCGAACCTGCGACCTCCTGCTTGTAAGGCAGGCGCTCTAACCAGCTGAGCTAACCGCCCATCCTGTTTTCACCCGCGTACCCACAATCAGACCGACCTGGCGGTCAGCAGATTGTGGAGCAGTGCGGCTATCTTACCAAGAAATCTCCCTGCGATGATCCGCCCACCGATCAGTCCACGGCATTGACCAGTGTCCCGATGCCGGTGATGGCGATGCGAATCTCGTCACCCGGCGCGAGCGTGAACGAGTCCGGAGGCACGATCCCGGTGCCGGTGAGCAGAAAGCAGCCGGCGGGAAAGCGGTCACTCCGGTAGAGGTATTCCACCAGCGACAGAGGATCGCGTTTCATACTGGCGAGCGTCGTGGTGGCGGCAAACTCGCTCCTGCCTGCGCGCACAATCTCCAGGCTGATTTCCGTGGCCGACGGCAGCGGATCGGGTGCAACCAGTATGCACGGGCCCAGGGCGCAGCTTCGGTCATACACTTTGGCCTGCGGCAGATAGAGCGGGTTTTCTCCTTCAATACTGCGGGAGCTCATGTCGTTTCCAATGGTGTAGCCGGTAATCTTCCCTTTCGGAGATATCAGAAGGGCCAGCTCAGGCTCGGGAACCGACCAGGATGAGTCGGCGCGGATGGCCACTTTTCCGTTGGGACCGACTACGCGATGCGGCGTGGCCTTAAAGAAAAGTTCAGGGCGCTCGGCATCATAGACGCGATCGTAAAAATCGCCGCCTCCCGCCGACTTCGACTCCTGCATGCGCGCTTCCCGGCTGCGATAGTAAGTGACGCCGGCGGCCCACACTTCCTGATTACCGATGGGAGCCTGCAGGTCGTGAAGGGCGGGGCGTGCTCCTTCAGTCCAGCCTCCATTCTGGATCTGGCGCTGAACGTACTCATGCAAATCCTCTTTCGTAGTCAGTAATTCCCAGGGCTCGACGCCCCCGCGGTCTTTCTCCGGCAAATAAAAGCGCTCGTGTTCTTCTACGACGTATCCGGAAGTTGTGCGATAGAGTTTCATGATTGGTCTGCGTTTTCGCCTCGAGGCAAAATCCTATCACTGATGCATCCCGCCCGAAGACCCGGCATCCAAGGTGCAGGCCCGGCGGCCGTTTCTAACGCACTGCTACAATCGACCTCAGGGGGAATCTTACTGCAATGACGGACTTGTCAAAGATTGTCGGGCAGTTAAAGAAAGAGCGAGCTCGGGTACAACAACAACTAGCCGGATTGAATGCGGCGCTGGCCGCGTTTGCCGGCGTTTACAGCAACGGTGGAGCGGCAAAGAAAAGAACGCGCCGGCCCTTGAGCGCCAAGGGACGCGCCGCCATCCGCCGGGCGCAAAAAGCGCGATGGGCAAAGGTCAGGGCCGCGAAGAAATCGCCGGAGAAGGGAAAGTAGCGCCGGCATCCCTTCGGCCTCTCTGGAGAGTTCTAACACGTGGGGACAGCCGCCCTCGGGTGTCCAGTCGAGCGCAGCTCGACCGGTTCTTACTGGTAGCTTCACTCGACCACTGGCGAAACAAATTAGCGGAGCTTCGCTCCGCCGGACAGCCGGGGGCGGCTGTCCCCGCGTGTCTTTTTTCCCTCGGCGCTGCGGGCGTCCTTCCGCACATCCCTGCTAGACTGGCGCGGTGCGCCGCCTGATCATCAACGCTGACGATTTTGGTCTCACCGCGGGCGTGAATCGTGCCATCGTCGAGGCCCACGAAAGCGGCGTCGTAAGTTCGGCGACGTTAATGGCCAACGGTCCGGAATTCGCGCAGGCGGTGAGTCTGGCACAATCCACGCCTCGACTGGGAGTGGGATGCCACGTCGTTCTGGTGGACGGCGCTCCCCTGCTTCCCCAGACGCAGGTTCCCAGCCTGCTGGACCGCAACGGCAACAGCGCCGCAGGTCCGCGCTTCCGCGAGGGCATCACCAGGTTTGGGACACTCGCCCTGCTGGGCCGCCTGGCGGCCGATGAAATCGAAGCCGAAGCCACCGCCCAGATTCGTAAGTTGCAAGCCTCCGGCATTCCCGTCACTCACCTCGACTCGCACAAACACACCCACCTTTTCCCGCGCGTGCTGCGGCCTCTTTTGCGGGCGGCAAAGAGTTGCGGCGTCCGGGCAATTCGGAATCCCTTCGAGCGTATCCAGGGCTCACAGCTGGCAGCCTCGCCCAGTCTATGGAGAAGGTGGACAGAAGTGGGCCTGCTGCGAAGTCTGGCCCGGCAGTTTCGCGAAGCCGTGCACCAAGCCGGAATCGCAACGCCGGACGGTACCCTGGCCATCGTGGCCACCGGCGCGCTCAGTGCACGGTTGCTGCGCTTGATGGTGGAGAAGCTTCCGGAAGGAACCTGGGAACTGGTCTGCCATCCGGGCTATAACGACGCTGCCCTGCAGGGGATTCGAACCCGGTTGCGGGATTCCCGCGAACAGGAGCTGCGCATTCTAACCTCCCCGTCAACGCGCGATCTGCTGGCGGCAAACGGGGTTGAAGTCATCTCTTTCCGGGAACTCGCCCCTGCGGAATAATCCTTGCCGGCAGCCGCCAGACCCGGGCGGAATACAGACTCACATATCGAAAGGGCCAAAAGTGCCGATATATGATTAAATGCTAGCGGTTTGTGAGCCTTTTTTGGCATTGCAGTGGGAATCAACCCGCATGTCTGAAAAACTAGAGCCCCGGCTGAAGGTAGAGTTGCCGATCCGAGTGTTTGGCATGGGAACGGACGGTCGTCCTTTCCTCAACCACGCCCAGGCCCGCAACATCAGTCAACATGGGGCCAAGCTCTCCGGCCTGGAAACTCAGTTGAAGCCGGGAGACGTGATCGCAGTCCAGGTCGGCGAGAAGAAAGCTCGGTGCAAGGTCATATGGGTGGTCGATGCCGGACAGGCGCAGAGAATCGAAGTAGGAGTGAACCTGCTCGAGGGGCAGCCCTGCCCCTGGGAAAACGAAATGCAATCGAGCGCGCAGGCCCCAGAGCCCGCGTCTCCCGTCGCACCGTCCAGCGATAACAAACGGAAATTTCCGCGCCACAAGGTTCCCTTTCCCATTGAAATGCGCGACCCCGACGGCGTGGGCTCGCACATGAGAACCAGATCAGCGGACATAAGCGGTCGTGGCTGTTATATCGAGACCATGCTGCCGCTCCCGATCGGTAAGGTCTTGAGCATCACCTTGTGGGTGGATGCTCAACGAGTGAGCACCCCGGCGGTGGTCCGCTCCTGTGATGGCGGAGTCGGCATGGGAATTGAATTCACAGGCCTCGACGAAGCTACCCAGGATCGCCTGCAACAACAAGTTGAGGCCATGGCGGCAGAGGGCGAGACCTCCGGAAACGCCCAGGGCGCGGGCTAAGTCCCTCCTCTCGCAAAAGAACTACAGCCAAAAACTGAATCCCGGCTGCCCGCCTGCCATCGAATGGGCAGGGCCAGAGCGCCGATCCGGAAGGGACAGGCATGAAAATCGGCATTACCTGCTATCCCACCTACGGAGGCAGCGGCGTGGTCGCGACCGAGCTCGGACTCGAGCTGGCGGAGCGCGACCACGAAGTTCATTTCATCTCCTACGCCCAGCCCATTCGGCTGAGCGGTCCGCATCCCAACATTCACTATCACGAAGTCGAAGTCTCCCGCTACCCGCTCTTCGAATATCCGCCATACGATCTGGCCCTGGCCTCGCGCATGGCGGAAGTGGCCGAGCTTTACGACCTTGATCTGCTGCATGTGCACTATGCGATTCCGCATTCGGTGAGTGCGTTGCTGGCGCGCCAGATGATGGCCGCCAAGCCGCGCGGACGCAAGCTTCCCTTCGTCACTACGCTCCACGGCACCGACATCACGCTGGTGGGCCTCGACCGCTCTTACCTTCCCATTACCCGCTTCGCCATCGAGCAGAGCGACGGTGTCACCGCCATCTCCCAATACCTGCGGGAGCGCACCCTGCGCGAGTTCGATATCAAGAATCACATCGAGGTCATTTACAACTTCGTTAACTGTGACGTGTATTGCAGAGGTGAAGAGGCTTCCGAACTGAAACAGGAGTACGCGCCGAAGGGCGAGCGCCTGCTGCTGCATCTGTCGAATTTTCGTCCAGTAAAGCGCGTGACCGACTGCATCGAAATCTTTGACCGGGTGCGCAAGCAGGTCCCTTCCAAGCTGCTGATGATCGGAGACGGTCCCGACCGCTCCCGCGCCGAATGGCTGGCAGTGCAGAAAGGCATTCACAACGACGTAATTTTTCTGGGCAAGCAGGACCAGGTGCAGGAAAAGCTGGCTTTGGCCGACATCCTGCTCCTGCCCAGCGAACTGGAATCATTCGGGCTGGCCGCTCTGGAAGGCATGGCCTGCGAGGCTGTGCCCATCGCCACTCGCGTGGGCGGCATCCCGGAATTGATCGAGCACGGCAAGAGCGGTTACCTGGCCGACGTCGGCGACGTGGACACCATGGCGCGCTATGCCATCGAATTGCTGAGCGACGAAACCTCGTTGCGGAAGATGGCGAAAGCCAGCCGGGCGGTGGCGCAATCGCGCTTCTGTGCCAGCCGCATCATTCCCCAATATGAAGAGTTTTACCGGCGCGTGCTGGAACGCGCTTCGTAGAAGGCTTCCGGGATCGCGCCCGATCCGTGCAGCACCGGCAGGCGCAGCCGAACCAGAGTTCCCTTCCCTTCGCGGCTGTCGATGGTCATGCGGGCAGTGTCGCCGTAAAGCACTTTCAAGCGCTCCGCCACGTTGGCCATCCCAATACCGGTCCCGCCCAGTCCGGTCGGTCGCTCGATCAGATTGGCTGAGCCCATGCCCACTCCGTCGTCCTCCACTTCGACGATCAGGTGCGAATCCGTGAGCCGGCTGCGCAGGTAAATGCTGCCGCCGTCGATCTTAGACGAAAGGCCGTGCTTGATCGAGTTCTCCACCAGGGGCTGCAACAGCATGCTGGGAACCATGGTATCGAGCGACGAAGCCTCCAGTTCCTTCACCACCCGCAGCTTGTCGCGGCCGAAGCGGACCACTTCAATATCCAGATAGTCGTCGATGAATTCCACTTCCTCACGTAAGGGCACAAAGGCGTCGCTGCTGTTGAGCAGGCGGCGCAGGATGTTGGCCAGCTTGATGATCAGCTGGCGCGCGGTATCGGGATCGAAGCGCACCAGCGAGGAGACCGAGTTCAGCGTATTAAAGAGGAAGTGCGGATTGATCTGGTTCTGCAGCGCCTCCATGCGGGAGTGCAGCAGCAGGCGTTCCTGCTCCTCCAGCTTGATCTGAATGCGCACGCTGTTCCATATTTTCAGTTCTGTTCCGATGACCGTGACCGACGTGGCGTAGATCAGAAGTTCCACCCACCAGGTCGGACTCTCCAGGCTGAAGGTGCGGCCCGGGGCAAACCGCGAAAGCTCGGTTTGCACGAAGCGCAGCCCCACGATGGTGACGAAAAACATGGTCTGCCATTCGAAGGGGTGCGGTGTCGGCAGGTTGCGCCGGATCCAGCGATAAATGCTGAGGTCCACAAACGGGGAAAACGACCAGATGTCCTCGCGATTGGGCGCGATGATACGCAATTGCCCAGCCACAAAGCCGCACAGCACATTGAACGGCAGGGTCGCCCATTCTCCATGCCAGAGTGCGGGAAGGGCCAGCAGGACCCCGCCCAGCGTGCCGGTAAGCCGCCCGCCGATCACGCCCAGAAGCACTGTGGTTTCGAATGACAGATCGCCCGCGGCAAAACTCCTCGCGCCGAAGCGGATCCAGACCCCCAGGGCCAGCGGAACGCCGATCCACAGCACCAAATAAATTTTCTGCTTCCAGTTTCGTTCATCGCGGAAGAGCAGCGACTTGAACTCCACCGAACGCCCCAGGATGCTGGCCGCCGAGGCCGCCACCCCCAGCTTGATCAGCAGGTTAATGAGGATGAGTCGCTGTTCCATGATCTAGAGACGCGCTGTGGGAAATGTAGCACGGCGCCGAAAACGGGGGTTCAATACGGCCCGATGATGCCGCCGATTTGCCGTGCCGCCGGCGTCCCGCTCTTTTTCCGCTTCTCGATTACATCGAGATACTTCAGACCAGAACCGGTGTTGAAGAGGACGACCTGGTCTTCGGCAGAGAAGAAACCTCGGGCCCGCAGTGTGCGATAAGCCGCCAGCGAAGCCGCACCCTCCGGCGCGGCAAATATTCCTTCCACGCGGGCCCAGTGATGAAATGCGTCCATGATTTCCGCGTCAGTTGCCGCCACGGCTATGCCGCCGCTGTCTTTCAATATCTCCAGAATAAGGTAATCGCCATAGGCTTTGGGGACGCGAAGTCCGGCGGCCAGCGTCGCCGCATCTGCCCAGAAATCGGCGCTGGACCTGCCTTCCTCCCACGCTTTAACAATGGGCGCGCACCCGGATGATTGCACGGCCACCATCTTCGGGCGTCCCGATCCAATCCAGCCCAGCGCTTCCATTTCCTCAAAGGCCTTCCACATCCCGATCAGGCCGACCCCTCCGCCGGTGGGATAAATGATGCCCTGCGGCAGCTTCCAGCCCAGTTGCTCGGCTACTTCGTATCCCATGGTCTTTTTGCCTTCGAGCCGGAAGGGTTCCTTCAAGGTAGAAACATCGAACCATCCCTCTTTGTCTTTTCGCTCGGCCACCAGGCGGGCGCAGTCGCTGATCAGGCCGTCCACCAGCGTGACCCTGGCGCCATAGCTTTCGCATTCCACCCGGTTGGCCAGGGGCACGTCGCGAGGCATGAAGATGTGGGCCTCGCTACCGGCGGCGGCGGCGTAAGCGGCAAGGGCGCTGGCGGCATTTCCGGCCGAAGGTGCCGCCAGTTTTGTCAGTCCGTAGGCTTTCGCCATGGTGACCGCCACTGACATGCCGCGCGCCTTGAAGGAGCCGGTCGGGTTCAGGCCCTCTTCCTTGATGAAGACATTGGCGAATTCCCGGCTGGGCAGCATGGGCGTAAAGCCCTCGCCCAGCGAAACCGGAGGAGCGTCCGGCAGCACCTCGGCATAGCGCCACATGGTTGCCGGACGTGCAGCCAGCACCGCAGGGTTAAAGTTATTCTTTAAGTTCTTAAGGTCATAGCGGACGTACAGGACGCCCCCATCCTTCGGACAGATCGTTTGCGGCTGGTCGGCGCTGGCATGTGCACCACATTTGGTGCATTCCAGATAGGCAATACGGGACACGATGGGAAGTTTAGCATTCGCGGGGACGGTTTCGCGTCACCCTCTACCTTGTGGTTTTCTATTTTCAGATGTCAGTTTTTGGTTGTCAGTTCTCAGTTCGAGGGCAGGCGCAGTAATAAAGTGTTGGCTTTGCGGAACCATGGCCGTTCTCGGCGGCGCAAATATCCTGGCATGGTGGGCTTCTTTGCCAGTATTTGCCGGGCCCACTCCCGGGCCTCGGCATGGCGTTGCTGGGAGGCGAGAAAGCACGCGTAGTTGTAATAGGTTTCGGAAGAGGTGGAAATTTTAACCACTTGCCGGAAGAGGGCTTCGGCTTTTTCCGGCTGGCCGGTGTTGGCGTAGGCGTGGGCCAGTAATCCGGCGGCGCGATGAAAATCGTAGGTGGAATCGCTCGAGACCACGCGCTCCAGGTCGGGCAGCGCGGCCGCGAAATCGCCCATCATGATGGCCGCCACGCTCCGGCGGTAGAAGGGATCGGGAGAGTCTGTACGGGTAGAGATTGACTTGTCGTAAGCCTCCCGCGACCTGGCATAATGCCCTTCCTCGAGGTAGAGGTCACCCAGCTCTTCATAATTTCCAGCGGAGGGGTTGTCCAGGATGGCCGCCTCCAGTTCGCGGATGCGCTTGCGCCGCGGAAAGACCTTGAACGACTGGCGCAGAAGACCCGCGTCGGGGACCGCCTCGACCGCGATGTACACCAGCGCCCCAAGCCACCCCCCGATGAGGATGACAAATAGCCAGAACGTATCTGGCCGGCGCCGGATGAAGTGAATAATCGCGAACGCCTGCAGCAGAATGCCCCACCACGAAAACGCGAAAAAGAAGAGTGACCCCATGGGGAAGTAGCAGTATAGATGAACCACGTGGCTGCTAAAATCGTCCCGGTGAAACTTCCCATCCGCCTTCTGGGTGTCGATATCGACGGCACTCTGCTGAACCCTGAATTTCAAATCTCCGCGGCGGATATGGCGGCCTTGCGCCGCGCCCACGCCGCCGGAGTGGAAGTAGTGGTAGTCACGGGACGCCGCCACACTTTTGCCCTCCCGATCGTGCAGCAGCTGGGATTCGACTTGTGGGTGATCAGCTCAAACGGCGCCATCACGCGCTCGCTGGCCGGCGAAACCTTTCATCGCGATATGCTTCCCGTCCAGACCTGCCGCCGCCTCTGCGCCAGTATGCAGGAATTTCGCGGAAACACGGTCCTGACCTTCGATATCGAAGCCAAGGGTGCGATTGTGCTCGAGCACATGAATGAATTGAATGTGAGCATTCAACGCTGGCTGGAAAAGAACCTGCAATACATTAACTTCGTCATCCCCATCGAGGACGCGCTGACCAGCGATCCGGTGCAAGCCATGTTCTGCGGGCCCATCGCGCGTATGCAGCTGGCATTGGCGGCCCTGGCAGCCAGTAACCTTGACCACGACATTACCGTGCTTCGGACCGAGTACGGGGTCCGCGATCTTTCCATCGTGGACGTGCTCAACCAGGGATGCTCCAAGGGTCACGCCCTGGAGCGATGGGCCGCTTACCGCGGCATCCCCCGGGAAGAGGTCATGGCCATTGGTGACAACTACAACGACATAGAAATGCTTGCCTTCGCGGGGGTGCCGTTTATCATGGGAAATGCAGCCCCGGACTTGCGCCGCGAGGGCTGGAAGGTGACCCTGCCGAATGATCAGAACGGGGTCGCAGCGGCGATAGATCAGGTGCTGGGCTTTTCGTAGTGAACAACAATATGAGGCCAGCGAAAAAAATCGGGATCCTGCTGGGAGTTCTCCTCCTGACCCTGCCCGCCCTTGGCGCTGACCTGGCCATCCTGCGTAACGGCTTTTCCATCCGCCACGAGCGCCGCGAAACCGTGGGCGCAGCCACCCGCCTCTATCTTGGCGGCGACAGAGGCTACATCGATATTGCGACTAACCAGATCGAGCGCTTTGAGAAGGACCTGTCTCCGGCCCCTGTATCGGCCAGTACTCCAACCGCCGCGACCGTCGTGGTGCCGGCCAGAATGGCCAAACCGCAGAGCCTGAAGCCGCAGGATCTCAATGAAGTCATCAATACCATCAGCGACCGGCATCACATCGACCCTGATTTCATCAGCAGCGTGATCCATGCCGAGAGCGGATTCAATCCTCGGGCCGTTTCACCCAAGGGCGCCCGAGGCCTCATGCAACTGATGCCCGGGACCGCCTCGAAGCTGGGAGTATCCAATGCCTTCGATCCCAGCGCGAATGTGGAAGGCGGTACTCGCTATCTGACCGAACTGCTGCAGCGCTATCACTTCGACGTGATCAAGGCCCTGGCCGCTTACAATGCCGGACCGCTGCGAGTGCAACAGTATGGCGGTGTGCCGCCTTATCGTGAAACCCAGGCCTACGTGGCCCGCATCGTTCGCGACTACAATCGCAAGAAGATCGCCCAACGCAAAGCGGCTTCGGCGGCCACGAAAAACACTCGTAAGCAGAAGGCCCTTTCCCCCCAGGCTGCGACTGCCCGGCAGGCCGCCCTCCCTGCCGATCTTGCCTCCCAGGCCTCGCGCTGAACTATCCGGCTCCACAGCCTTGTACTCACTCCTCAGGCCCCGATGCGTTGACCCGCGCCCCAGCGTCATTTACCTTGTAGCGGTTGCTTTGGGTCATTCGCCTGGGTCAGTGCCGTGCTTGGCGCCGCGCCAGCCGTTGGGTCCTTCCCTTCAACATGGATAGAAAACGCATTCTCCTATACACGCTGGCGTTCGTCGTGTTCGCGGTCCTGGTTTACATGCAATTTCGGACCTGGCGCCACTTCGATTGGGACACCTTTTGGAGGGAAAGCGGGAACCTGGGCAAGCCCCCGCACATCTACCACCTCTTCCATGCCGTCGCCCTGATCTATCTGGGATACGGATTGCGTGCGCTGCGCTGGAAGATTTTTCTGCGTCCGGTGCGCCCCCAGGCTTCATCCTGGAAGCTGGTTGCGCCTACCCTGATTGGTTTTACCGGTCTGGCGCTGCTGGGGCGCCCCGGAGAACTCATCCGCCCCTATCTGATCGCACGCCGCGAAGACCTGACCTTTTCCTCCCAGTTGGCGGTCTGGGCGGTAGAGCGCATCTTCGACATTGGAGCTTTCACCATCCTGCTGGTTTCGGCCTCGTTCTTCGCCATCGCGCCGAAACGACTTCCCTATAACGGTATCTTCCAAAAGGCCGGGCTCTCTTTCCTGGCATTATCGATCGGGCTGACGGTGGGCGCCATCGTGGTAAGCCGGGTCGGAGAGGCGCTGGCCAACTGGGTCGAGCGCAAGTTTGCTCATGTTGCGGCCAACCTGGGCCACCGGGTGGCCATGCGAATTCGAGAATTTCGCGGCGGCCTGCGACACCATCCACGACGCCTGGTCATTCGTGATGCTGGCAGTGGTTTCGCTGGTCATGTGGGCCACCATCGCGGTCGCCTATAAAGAAGTGACCCACGCCTATCACGCCGAAGCCCTGGAGATTCCCCAAAGCCAGGTCCTTCTGCTCATGGGATCCAGCATGGTGGGCTCGGTGATTCAGCTGCCCGGCGTCGGAGGCGGCTCGCAACTCGCCACCATCGCGGCCCTGGAACATATCTTCGACGTGCCCAGGGAATTGGCAGCCAGTTGCGGGATCATGCTCTGGCTGGTGACGTTTGTAGCGGTAGTTCCGCTAGGCCTGCTGCTTGCCCACCGGGAACGACTGTCGTTGCGCAAGCTCTCCAAGGAAAGTCACCAGAAGGAAGACGAAGTGGAAGCGCCGGCTTCGCCTCCTGCCGGCTGAGCCTGCGTAGGGGCGGGTGCCCTCACTCGCCCGGCCGGGCAAGGCCCGGTTGGTTTCTTCCTGGCTCAACCTGAAAACCTCGGCGAGCTGCGCTCGCCTGCCCGGGTCCTGAGCGAAGTCGAAGGAGGGCGTCCGGGCCTACGTGGGTACCGTCTTACTCCCCCTGTTACAATTGCAAGCGAAGACTCCCGTCTGACATGAAGTGCCCTTTCTGTGGCTTTGAAAATGACAAAGTGGTGGACTCGCGCGAGAGCAAGGAAGCCGATTCCATCCGCCGCCGCCGCGAGTGTCTGAAATGCGGCAAGCGCTTTACCACCTACGAGCGGATCGACGAAATCCCCTACATGGTGGTCAAGAAGGACGGCCGCCGCGAAAAATTTGACCGCCAGAAAGTGCTGAACGGCCTGCTGAGGGCGTGCGAGAAGCGACCCGTCCCCATCAGCCGGCTGGAACAGATTGTGAATGAAGCGGAAGGCTTCGTCATCGAGTCGCCGGAGCGCGAGCGCAAGACCAGCGAAGTAGGCGAGCTGATCATGAACCGCCTGCGCCGCTATGACAAAGTAGCGTACGTCCGTTTCGCCTCGGTCTATCTGGACTTCAAAGACGTCCAGGAGTTCATGGCCGAGTTGAAAGATCTGTTAAAGACCAAGGAAGCACCGGAAGCACGCAGCAAAGGCGCGGTGAAGAGTTAAGTAGCGCCGGCATCTTGCCGGCTGTCCCGAGGGCATCTTGCCCTCGAGGTTTGGACTTCTGCAGTGCGGGTGAGACGCTCCCACGGCAGCCGGCTGGACGCCGGCGTTACATAGATCAATATGGCTTACAAGGTCACACTCATTCCCGGCGACGGCATCGGCCCCGAGGTCATGCAGGCCACGGTGCGCATTCTGGAGGCCACCGGGGTGAAGTTCGATTGGGAAATCTTTCAGGTGGGCGCCGAGGCCTTTGCCAAGTACAACGAATATATTCCCAAGGAACTGATCGAATCCATCGAACGCACCCGGGTGGGACTGAAAGGGCCCGTGACCACGCCCGTGGGCGGAGGCTTTGCCAGTATCAACGTTGCCCTGCGCAAGAAGTTCGAGCTCTACGCCAACTTCCGGCCCATTCAGAACCTTCCCCATATTCCGACCCGCTATCCCGGCGTCGATCTCATCATCGTGCGGGAAAATACCGAGAGCCTTTATTCCGGAATCGAGCATGAAGTGGTGCCCGGGCGTGGTCGAGAGCCTGAAGATCATCACCGAAAAGGCCTCCACCCGCATCGCCCGCTTCGCCTTTGAATATTCCCGCAAAAACCAGCGCAAGAAGATTCACGCCATCCACAAAGCCAACATCATGAAGCTCTCGGATGGCCTGTTCCTGCGCTGCTGCCGCGACGTGGCCAAGGAATATCCCGAGATCACCTACGGCGAGCACATCGTGGACAACACCTGCATGCAGCTGGTGATGAATCCTTATCAATACGACGTGCTGGTCATGGAAAATCTTTACGGCGACATCATTTCCGATCTTTGTGCGGCTTTCGTCGGCGGGCTGGGGTTCGTGCCCAGCGCCAACCTGGGCGACAGCTGCGCCATCTTCGAAGCGGTGCACGGGTCGGCGCCTGACATTGCAGGCAAGAACCTGGCCAACCCGACTGCGGTCATCCGTTCCGCGCAGTTGATGCTGCGCCACCTCGGTGAACACCACGCAGCCGACATGATTCACGATGGCCTGGAAAAGGTCTATCGCACCGAAGACAAACGCACTCGCGACGTGGGCGGTAAAGCCGGGACCTCGGAGTTCGCAGACTCCATTATTCAGTTCATGGCAACCAGCACGCACGTTCCCAGGCAAGCCGAATCTTCTCACGCGTAAATTTTATGGACCCCGGCAAAGCTCTCCGGCCGAAAGCCGTCTGGCTCCTCATTGCGGCCATCGCCTTGTCCGCGCCCGCATCTTCTCAGAATTTCAAAGTCACACTTTTGGGGACGGGCATTCCGCTGAGAGTGGGTCACCACCAGCCATAACAGTAACTGGGTCACTTTGGAAACCATGAACCACGAAGGGCACGAAGGTACACGAAGGAAACCCTGGAAACCAGGCCTTCGTGATCCTTCGTGTCCTTCGTGGTTTATGCTCTTGCCGCGCCATCTCATGAAAGCGACCCACTACCAGCCGTAACTCTTCGTTGACGCGGCCCACGCATTTTGAGTAACATCCTCCTTCTTCAAGGAACCCCGGGGGATGGCTAACCCAAGACGGCGTCTAGGAATAGTTCTCTTTCAGCTCGGCGGCCCTGACGCGCCGCAAGCGATTGAGCCCTTCCTTTTTAATCTCTTTTGCGACCCCGATATCATTGATTTCCCTTTTGCCCGCCTGGGACGCAAGCCCCTGGCGAGATTGATTTCCGCCACGCGTGCCAAGAAAGTGCAGCACCACTATGCCGCCATCGGAGGAGCCTCGCCCATCCGGCGCTTCACCGAGCAGCAGGCCGATGCGCTCCAGCAACAACTCAGGGCCGATGGCATCGACGCCCACTGTTTCGTGGCCATGCGCTACTGGCATCCCTTCACGGCTGAAGCAGTCGAACAATTGCGCGCGGCGAATTGCGACGAAGTCGTGCTCCTGCCACTCTATCCCCAGTATTCGAGCACCACGACCGGGAGCAGCCTCAACGAATGGCGCCGCCTCTTTCGTGACGACGTCCCGACCCAGACCGTCGAGGCGTACTACCGCCATCCCCTCTACCTGGATTCACTGGTCGAGAAGATTGACGAAGCGCTGGCCCGCTTCCCCGAATCTGGCTGCCCGGAGATCGTATTCAGCGCCCATAGCGTGCCTCTGTCGGTCATCGAAAAGGGCGATCCCTATCAGCGTCAAATAGAAGAGACGGTCGAACTGGTGATGCAGCGCGGCGGATGGCGCCATCGCCACCGGCTCTGCTACCAGAGCAAGGTCGGCGCCAGCAAGTGGCTGCAGCCCTCGCTGCACCGTACCATTCGTGACATCGCGGCAGAGCGGGTGCGCGAAGTTTGTGTGGTGCCCATCGCCTTTGTCTCCGACCATGTGGAGACGCTGGGCGAGATCGACCACGAGGCGCGCAAGGAAGCCGCCGCGCTCGGCATCCAGCAGTTTGAGATGACGTCAGGCTTGAATGATTCGCCGGCGTTCATCGCGGCCCTGGCGGCTTTGGTAAAAAACGCGATTGCGGCCGATCAGGCGCAGCATGAAGAGAGCCTGGTCGCAGCCGACTAACCGCCCCCCACGTAGGGGCGGGTGCCCTCACCCGCCCGGCGGCGCAAAGCTCCGCAGGGGTTGAGGAGTCAGGCTCTCGGGATTAGGGTTCGAGTGGACAGGGTTCGGTGGTTACGATTCGCTGGGTCAAGCTTTGGCGAGCTACGCTCGCCCGCCCGGACGAGGGCGTCCGGGCCTACGTGGATCGTGGGTTGGTGGAGCGTAGCGGTCATTAAGGAGTAAAGGAACGGATGGCAGACGAGTCCAAGACGGGAATTCTCGGGCACCTACCGCCCTTGCCTCGACCGGCACTCAACAACTCCGTGATCGGCATGGAGCAGGCCTATCGCCAGCGCAAGGGCCTGCCGCTTCTGACCGAGGCCGACATCGAGGCGCTCAGGGCTGGCCAGCCCATGTCGTGGGAGGAGGGCGGCGTGCCCGCCCCATCCGCGCCAGCCAGCCCACCTCCGGCTCAAGTTGCAGCGCCCGCGCCAGCTCCGCAGCTCCGGCCGCAGCGGCGGGAGGCATCAGCGAAGAAGTCGCCAAATGGGTGGCTCAAGGAAACAAGTGGAGCAAGTCCACCATTGCCGCCGAGCAGGCGCGCCGCGGCCGCAAGGGCCTGCCGCCGCTGAATAATGCGGAGATGTCTGCCCTGCTGGGCGAACCAGTGGAGGCCAGCGCGCCAGCCGCCGCCGCTCCAACATCCGCCGCAGCAGCCCCCGCCGCAAAGGCGCCGGGCGGCCCCATCAGCGCCGAAGTGGCCAAGTGGGTGGCGGAAGGAAAGAAGTGGAGCAAGTCCACCATCGCTGCCGAGCAGGCGCGCCGTGGCCGCAAGAGTTTGCCTGCCCTGACCGATGCGGAAGTGGCCGCCCTGCTGGGAGAGCCGGCCGCCGCGGAAGCACCTGCGCCCGCCCCAGTGGCCGTCACGGCAAAACCAGCCGCCGCTGCTCGCCCCGCTACCGGTCCACCCTCAGCTGCAGCGACCGTTGGCCGTGGCGAAGGTTCGAACACCTACGTGGGCACGCCCGCCGTGGGAACTTCGCGGGCCGCCGCATCTGCGGGCGTGGCCTCGGTCGGACCCGAAGACAACGATATCAACCGCGGACGCAGGAGTTTTGCCTGGGCCGCATTCGCGGCGTTCATGACCGCGTGGTTCATCGCTTTCTTCCGCTTCTTTCTGCCGCGCACTCTGTTCGAGCCTGCGACTTCATTCAAGATCGGCTATCCCGCCGACTTCGGTTTGGGCGTGGACACCAAATTTCAGCAGAAATTCCGCATCTGGGTGGATCGCACGCCCGACCGCATTTTCGTGATTTACGCCCGCTGCACTCACCTGGGTTGCACTCCTGACTGGAAGCCGGCGGAGAACAAGTTCAAATGCCCCTGCCACGGCAGCGGGTACGACAGCGAAGGAATTAACTTCGAGGGGCCGGCGCCGCGTCCCATGGACCGGGCCAAGGTGGAGATCGCGCCCGATGGTCAGATTCTGGTGGATGTTTCCAAGCTCTATCAGTGGCCCAAGGGACAGCCCACCCACTTCAACGATCCGGGAGCGTATCTGCCGACTTAGAACCAAGTCGAGCTTCGCTCGACCGGGCAGGTGGGGGCAAACGCCCCTACGTGAGATGAGACGAGGTTTACATGCCTGAAGAGAACGGAAAAAACGGGAAGCAGGTTGGCCTGCTGGATAAGGTCAAGGCTGGCATCAAGGAAGACGTCCAGTCGCTCAAGACCGACATGCCGGCCAAGGCCAAGGAGCAGATCGAGGGTCTGAAAGATCCGACCAAGACCCAGGTCTATACCTCGATCTTCCGCCACAAGCATGACGACACGCCGCGCAACCGCGCTCTGGGCGTGCTGTCCAACGTCTTCCTGCATCTGCATCCCGCCAAGATCAACCGTGATTCTGTGCGTTACAGCTACACCTGGGGCATGGGTGGCATCACCTTCTACCTCTTTATCGTGCTCACGCTCACGGGTGTGATGCTGATGTTTTACTACCACCCCAGCAAGGTGCAGGCCTTCCGCGACGTCCTTTATCTCGAACACGACGTTCCCTTCGGCAAGCTGTTGCGCAACATGCATCGCTGGGCCGCGCACTTGATGGTGATTGCGGTCTGGCTGCACATGTTCCGGGTGTTTCTCACGGGATCGTACAAAAAGCCGCGTGAATTTAACTGGAACATCGGCGTGCTGCTGCTGGTATTCACGCTGCTGCTCTCTTTCACCGGCTACCTTCTTCCGGACGATCAGCTGGGCTTCTGGGCAGTCACGGTAGGGACCAACATGGCGCGGGCCACTCCCCTGCTCGGCCACGAGGGCCCCTTCGGCGCGGCCTTGCGCATGACGCCTTACAACGATGTGCGCTTTGGACTGCTGGGCGGATCGATCGTGGACGCGAACGCGCTGCTGCGTTCCTACATCTGGCATTGCATCGGGATTCCGATTGTGGCTTCGGTGCTGATGATTGTGCACTTCTGGCGGGTACGTAAAGACGGCGGAATTTCGGGGCCGGCGCCAGTCATGCTGGCTTCAGAAGTAAAGGAACCGAAGAAATAAGACGTGATCGTGTAGGGACGGGTCTCTGACCCGTCCATGCCGAGCAAGGCTCGGCTAGATTTGTGGGCCGGCAAGAACTTGTCGAGCTTCGCTCGACTAGGACGGGTCAGAGACCCGTCCCCACACAGGCTCGGGAGTTCTTATGGATTGGCGGCAACTTTGGGAAATATGTTCGGCGCCTGACAACGTGCCCATCGTCGGGCTGATTCCACTGCTCGTCTTCTATATTTATCTGGCGTGGAAGCAGGCCAAGGCCAACGATGACCTGATCGGCGAACTGGAAACCAATCCGGCGATGGCCAAGACCCACCATCGCAAGAGCTGGCCCTTCCGGCCCGGCTGGCAGAAGGAGATCCACGTCTGGCCCTTCCTGCTGCGCGTGGAATTTCTGGCCGCCATGATCGTCACCATCATTCTTATGGTGTGGTCGATCACTTTGAATGCCCCGCTGGAAGAGCCCGCCAATCCCAACCTGACCATGAATCCGGCCAAGGCCCCCTGGTACTTTCTGGGCCTGCAGGAAATGCTGGTGTACTTCGATCCCTGGATCGCGGGCGTGGTCATGCCCACGTTGATCATCGTCGGCCTGATGGCGATTCCCTATATCGACACCAACCCGCTGGGCAGCGGCTACTACACCTGGAAGCAGCGCAAATTTTCCATCGGCACATTCCTGTTCGGCTTCATCATCCTGTGGGTCTCGATGATCATTATCGGGACGTTCATCCGCGGCCCCGGATGGCAATGGTTCTGGCCGGGCCAGACCTGGGACCACAACCGCCTGATTTATGAAGTGAACCGCGATCTGCCCGACTTGTTTGGGATTACTTCGAACCTGGGTAAAGCGATTTTCGGCGGCGTCGTGGTGGGCGGCTTCTATGCCATAGGCGGATTCATCATGCACGCCCTGTTCCGCCGCTACAACCCGAAGGATTACAAGCGCATGAGCCTGCTGCAGTATTCCATCATGATGTTTTTCGTGCTCAGCATGGTGGCCCTGCCGGCAAAAATGCTCCTGCGCCTGGCCTGGCATATCAAGTACGTGTGGATAACGCCGTGGTTTAACGTGTGAGGCAGTCGTCGGTCGTCAGTCGTCGGTCCTCAGCCAACCGACGGTTCTTGATCTTGTTGCTGACGACTGATGACCGACGACTGACGACTGACGACCTTTGGAGGATCTAGGTGCCACCTGTCCCCGAGAAGGACCCGATTGTAACCAAGTCGTACGCGGCGTATTACGTCATCGCCATGATGATCCTCATGGTGACGCTGTTCTGGGCCTTCTGGGACGAGTCTTTCGGGCAGCGTCCCTGGAAAACTTTTCAGCACGAATGGAAAGACCGCTATACCGCCTTCCTCAACACCGCACGGTCAGAGTCGGCGAAGTCGGAAAAGGAAGTTGAGCAGGACTCTCAGTACCAGCAACTGGAAAAGGCCTACAAGGACGCCTACGAAACCGCCAAGCCCCGCCGGGACGAGCTGCAAAAACAGATTTCCGATCTGAGCGCAAAGATTCTCGCGGTGCAGAACGTCTTCACCGATCGCCGCGCCTACGTCAACGCGCTCACCTACGAACTCGAAACCGAAACCAGCGCCTCCGGCAAAAAGAGCAAGCAGGAGGACATTGACGATTACAAAAAGAGGAAGGCGACAGTCGAATTTCCCGACGGCCACCGGCAGCAATTCAATTTCCAGGAACTGGAGGAGACTTACAACTCGCTCAAGGCGGAGCGCACCAAGGTCAGCGCCGAACTGGGTGAAGTGCTGAAGCCGGTCACCGAGGCCAGCAACCAGACCTCGGCCTACATTACAGACCACATGGTGGACCTCACGCCCACGCAGATTGACGGTCTGAAAAAGAAGGCTGAGGATTGGGACCCCAAAATCGTCCAGATCAACGTGCCCGAAGCCAATATCGTGGACCGTTGCGAATCCTGCCACATGAACGCGCGCGAGCCGATCCGGGTCACTTCCGCGGTCATGATGCTCAAGGGCGAGAAGCGTCCGGATGAGTATGCTCAGGCCTTCACCAGCCATCCCGAGCCGGAATTGCTCAAGACCCACGATCCCGACAAGTTCGGCTGCTCTCCTTGCCACCAGGGCAATGGCCGGGCGACCACCAGCGTCGAAAAAGCGCATGGCAACTACGAGCACTGGTTGTGGCCGCTGTTTCCCAAACAGAATGCGGAAGCCGGCTGCCAGACCTGCCACGCCGCCGATATGCATCTGGCCGTGGGTGATGTCGGCGCGCACATCTCCAATGGCAAATTCCTTTTCCGGCAGCGCGGCTGCATGGGCTGCCATCGCTACGAAGGCTACGACAAGGAACCGGAAGACCTGACCTCGATCGCGCAGCAGATGAAGCTGTTTGACCAGCAGAAGATCGACAATTCGAAAACCTCTGCCGACCTGATGAAGCAGGCCGACGCGGCTTCCAGCAACGAAGAAGCCAACCGCCTGAACCAGGAGGCGGTGGCGCTCAGGGTGGCTAACAGCAAGATCGACGGCCGCATCCAGCAGCTTGATTTCCAGACCCACAGCCTGATGCAGGACATGAAGAAGATCGGGCCGAACCTGAAAGATGTCCGGCTCAAGCTGAACCGCAACTGGATTCCCGTCTGGCTGAAGAAGCCGACCGATTTCCGGCCCACCACCAAGATGCCGAACTTCCGTCTGACCGATCATCAGATCCAGACCATTTCGGCTTATCTCTGGCAATCGGGCTTTAAAGACGCTCTCCCCAAGCAAAAACCCGGAAACGCCGAGCACGGCAAACAACTGTTCGAGACCCGCGGCTGCCTGGCCTGCCACTCCATCGGGGAAGGCGATCAGATGCAGGGCGGAACCTTTGCCGCCAACCTGAGCCGGGTGGGCGAGAAGGCCAACTACGATTACCTGGTGCGCTGGATTCACAATGCGCGGGAGCGCACCCGTCCTTATTGTCCGTACGAGAAGAAGGACATCGGCCCCGAGGACTACGCAAAAAAAGGTCTGCCCTACCAGTTTGACCTGCAGCACAGCCAGTGCCCCAACGACGGCCACGAACTGCAGGTGCAGAACATGACGGTGATGCCCAGCCTTCGCCTGAGCGAAGAGGACGCGCAGGATATCGCCTCCTACCTCATGACGGAGAAAAAAGAGGAGCCTTCGGCGTACGCCGAGGCTTCTTACATGGACGATCCCGAACTGAAGGAAGAAGGCAAAACCTGGATTCGCCACTACGGCTGCGCCGGCTGCCACGAGATCTCGGGCTTCGAGGATGAAGGCCGCATCGGCACCGAACTGACATACGAAGGCAGCAAGCCCATCGAGCGTCTCGATTTTGCTCTCTTCACCAACATAGCGGAACGCGGTGGCAAGAACGCTGAACCGATCACCGATCCCGAAGACCTGGCGCGCCTGCCCGAAGGACCGGCCAAGGGGCCGTGGTATGACCACAAGGGCTTCTTCGAGCACAAACTCGCCGAACCGAATGTTTATGACAAGGGCAAGGTCAAGTCCGAGACCGAAGCCCTGCGCATGCCCAACCTGCATCTCTCCAAGCTGGAGATTCAGGACCTCACCACATTCCTGCTGGGCAGCGAAGAGAGTTCCCTGCCCGACAGCTATCAATACAAGCCCGGCGATGCCCGCAAGGATATTCAGGATGGCTGGTGGATTGTCCGCAAGTACAACTGCGTGGGCTGCCACCAGTTCACGCCCGATCAGAGCACGGTCCTGATGGGCATGAAGCACTATCAGGACATTCAGGAGCAGTTGCCTCCGAAGTTGCTGACCGAAGGCGCTCGCGTCGATCCCGAGTGGCTGCGGAAATTCCTTTCCAATCCGGCGCTGAGCACCACCGACACCAACCGGAATGGCGTGCGGCCATATCTGCAAGTACGCATGCCGACGTTCTCCTTCTCCAATGACGAACTGCGCAAGCTGGTGCGTTTCTTCCAGGCCCTGTCGCACCAGCCCATGCCCTACATTCCAGAACAGGTTCCGGTGCTGAGCACGAAGGAAACCGACATGGCGCGCAGCCTGTTCTCGAGCACGGCCGCGCCTTGCCTGAAGTGCCACGCCACCGGCGATCCGCAGCATGACAAAATCGCCACCGCTCCCAACTTCCTGCTGGCGAAAGAACGCCTGAAGCCGGATTGGGCCGAGCGCTGGATTTTGGATCCCCAGGCCATCAGTCCGGGCACAGCCATGCCCTCGGGGCTGTTCAAGCGGGAAAACAATCACTGGGTCTTCGCCGGTCCGACGCCGCCGTCGTTCCAGGGATACGACAAAGACCACAGCAAACTTCTGGTGGACTACATTTTCCAGCTCACGCCGGAAGAACAGCGGCGAGTAGCGGCATCCATGGGACACCGCCAGGCTTCGGTGCAGCCGCGGAGCAGGCAGAAACAGGCCGCGCTTCGCTCCGGCGCAGCAAGCAGCGGAGGTTCGCGGTAGAATGTTGTGTTTTGAAACATCGTCTTTGGTCGTTGGTCGTTGGCCCTGGGTCATTGGCCTCCATCCATGGGCATCGATTTTAGCCAACGACCAACGACCAAAGACCAACGACGCTTCTAAGACCTACACCTGAGGAAAGGGCGACATAATGAATAAAAAACTATGGGCGGCAATGTTCCTGCTTGGCCTGCTGGGTTTGCTGGCGGGCTGCAGTAAGAAGGAAAACACCAACGAGGAACAAACCACCTCGCCGAGTTCTGAAATGAAGCCGTCGGCCACCGCGACGCCGATCGATCCAGCTACGGCGGCCAGCGTGAGCGGCACCGTCACTTTCGGCGGAGCAGCTCCCAAGGCGGCGAAAATTGATATGAGCCAGGACGCAGCCTGCAAGGGCAACAATATGGCCGAGACCGTCGTGGTCAACGACGGCAAGCTGGCCAACGTCTTTCGTCTACGTGAAAGATGGTTTGGGCGACCGCACCTTCGACGTCCCCAAAGATTCGGTCACCATTGACCAGAAGGGCTGCCGCTATCATCCGCACGTGTTGGGCGTGATGACCGGGCAGAACATCGAGATTCGTAACGACGACGAAACCACCCACAACATCCATCCCACTCCGAAAGACAATCGCGAGTGGAACGAATCCCAGCCCCCGAAGGCAGCCGCGATTGAAAAGAATTTTGCCCGCGAAGAAATCATGCTGCCGGTAAAGTGCAACCAGCATCCCTGGATGAAAATGTACGTCAACGTGGTGAAGACGCCCTTTTACGCGGTCACCGGCGAAGACGGCAAATATGAAATCAAGGGCCTGCCGCCGGGCGATTACACGCTGGCTTTCGTGCAGGAAAAGATGGGCGAGCAGACCCAGAAAGTCACCCTGGCCGCCAAAGACAGCAAAACCGTCGATCAGAGCTTCAAACAGTAAGTCGCTGTGAAGTAGCGCCGGCATCTTGCCGGCTGTCGGGAGGGCATCTTGCCCTCCCACGGTGGGCGGGACGCCCACCGGACAGCCGCCGGAAGGCGGCGCTACCTAAACCTTCCAGGAGCCGCTTCTGAAAGCTGTTGCCACACCATACAACCGGGCCCATCACCGCTTCGCCGTCTTTGTAGCGGTGGTGACATTTTTTCTCATCATTGCCGGCGCGCTGGTCACCAGCAATGATGCCGGCCTGTCTGTGCCCGATTGGCCTACGTCGTTTGGTTCGCTGTACAAGATCCCGCATCTGGTCGGCGGCGTGAAGTTTGAGCACACCCACCGCATGATCGCCCAGTTTGTGGGATTTCTCAGCATCATCCTCGCGGTCTGGACATGGCGCGCCGATCCTCGCCGCTGGATGAAATATCTCGGCCTGACCGCGCTGGGCCTGGTCATCGCGCAGGGAATTCTGGGCGGGATCACGGTGCTCTACTATTTACCCCCGGCGGTTTCTTCGGCCCACGCCGCGCTGGCCCAGACATTTTTCTGCGTAGTCATTCTGATCGCCCTGTTCACCGGCCAGAATTGGGTGGAAGAAACTCCCCGGTTAGAGATCGATCACCAGCGCCCTAGCCTGTTCGCCCTGGTTCTGTTCTCGATTTTCGTCCTTTATGTGCAATTGATTCTGGGCGCGATGTTTCGTCATCACGGCCTGAGTTGGTGGCCGCACGTGCTGAATGCTGTGACGGTGGCCATCGTGCTGACCTGGACTTCCGTTCGCGCCCTGTCGCGATATTCCGGGCTGGACGCGGTGCGTCGCCCCGCCGTCACCGTGCTCGCCCTGCTGATCGCTCAGCTGTGCCTGGGTTTTGTCGCCTTCCTCACTCGCGTGGCCTGGGGACAGGACGCGGTGCAGCCCGAGCTTCCCATGGTAGTCTCTACCGTCGCGCATGTGGCCGTCGGGGCCCTGCTCCTGGGAACGACAGTGGTGCTGGCAGCGCAGGTGTGGCGGCACGTCCCGGCAGCAGAAGCGCGCATCTCCAGTCGCGAACGGAAGCAGGTGGCCGCATGAGCACGGCAACACAACCTCTGGTGGTCGCGCGCGGCAGCGCCATGACCCTGGCTCGCGACTATGCCGAACTGACCAAGCTGCGCGTAACTTCGCTGATTATCATGACCGCGTGGTGCGGCTACTACTTCGGAGCTTTGAAGTCCGGCGTCTCTTCCCTTTCCTGGGGGCTGTTTCACGCGTTGCTGGGGATCGGCCTGGTTTCCGGCGGGACCGCGGCCCTGAACGAAGTGATGGAGTGGGAAAGCGATGGCCGCATGCGCCGCACCGCGCAGCGTCCCATCCCGGCTGGACGCTTCAGCCTGCTGCACGCCACCCTGGTGGGCGCGCTGATGACGCTCGGCGGCGCGCTCTATCTGGGCTTGGCCCTGAATCCCCTGACTGCCTGGCTCGCCCTGGGCACCTCCGCCGTCTATCTAGGGGCGTACACTCCGCTGAAAAAGGTCAGCCCGATTTGCACGTTTGTCGGCGCTTTCCCCGGGGCCATGCCGGGCGTGCTGGGCTGGACGGCGGCTCGCGGCCAGCTGGAATGGGGAGCGCTGGTGATGTTTGCCATCGTCTTCTTCTGGCAGTTCCCTCACTTTTATTCCATCGCCTGGCTCTATCGTCAGGACTATGAGGATGGCGGGATCCGCATGCTGCCAGTGGTGGAGCCGGACGGAAAATCCACCGGACGCCAGATCCTGCTTTACTCCCTGGCCCTGATTCCCATCAGCCTGCTGCCTGCTTTCCTGGGCATGTCCGGAAGGCTATATTTTGCGGGCGCGATGATACTCGGAATTGCGCTTTTCTACGTCGGCCGCCGGCTGGCCACTTCGAAATTAGCCACCGGCAATGCCCGCTCCATGCAGCAGGCCCGGCAACTCCTGCAGGCAACCGTCTTCTACCTGCCCCTGCTGTTCGCCCTGATGATGCTCAACCCAAAGTGAGCTGGTTTCGCCGGTCGAAGAGGAATGGGCCATGAATAAGTTTGCGCAGAGATGTCTTCGTGATCCTTAGTGTCCTTCGTGGTTTATGAATTTGCAGGTAGCATAGCGAAGCCGGCCACCAGGAAGAAACGGTAGCGCCTCAGTTTGAAATTTCTCCTTGTCCAGGGGCGTCATCCTGAACGGCCTTTCGGCCGTGAAGGATCTGGCGTGAAGCAGATAAACCCTTTGCCCCGGCATTGCTGCCGATGCACGCCAGATCCTTCGGAACTGAAGTCCCTCAGGATGACGCCCCTAAACAAGGGAAAATTCAAACTGAGGCACTACCGGAAAAACCCAAAACCAAGCACACTTCGACAGTTCCAGATAAAATACCCTGTGGTCTCCAAAGCCCCCGTTTACGCCGCGCTCGACTCCCAAAATAACGCTGCGCCTGCCGCACCCGCCGTCATCTCGGTCCAGGACCTCGTCCACCGCTACGATGGACGCACTGCCCTAGACGGCGTTTCTTTCGACGTCCGCCCTGCCGAACTCTTCGGATTGCTCGGGCCCAACGGCAGCGGCAAGACCACCATGTTCCGCATCCTCTCCACCCTGATGGTCGCAGGCGGAGGCCGGGTGGTCATCATGGGCTTCGACGCAGCCAAAGAGCCCACCCAGTTGCGCCGCCAGATCGGGGTCGTGTTCCAGGCCCAGAGCATCGATTTGAAATTGACCGCCGCCGAAAATCTATGGCACCAGGGCCATCTTTACGGATTGCGGGGCGCGGCGCTGAAAGCCCGCATCGCGGAAATGCTGGCCATCATCGGGCTGTCTGATCGCGCCCGCGAAAAAGCCGAGACCTTTTCCGGCGGAATGCAGCGCCGGCTCGAACTGGCCAAGGGACTGCTGCATCATCCCTCGGTACTGCTGCTCGATGAACCCACCACCGGCCTCGACCCCGGCGCCCGCCGCGATCTCTGGCAGTATCTCCAGCTCCTGCGGGACGAAGAAAGAGTCACGGTGATTGTGACCACCCATCTGATGGAAGAGGCGGAGCGCTGCGACCGTCTCGCCATCCTGAACGAAGGCAAGCTGGTCGCGCTCGGAACTCCCGCCGAGCTGAAGCACGAAATCGGCGGTGACGTCATTCTGCTCGATGCCCGGGACGTCGAATCCCTTGCGGAGCGGATACGCGCGCGGTTCAACCTGAAAGCGCAGGTGCTCGGAGGCCAGGTCCGCCTGGAGCGGGAAAACGGACACCGCTTCATCACCGACGTGGTCGAGGCGTTTCCCGGCGAGATTGAAGCGATTTCCGTAAGCAAGCCGTCGCTGGAAGATGTATTCATCCACCGCACCGGCCACAAGTTCTGGACGGAAGATGCCGAGCCGCCATCGTAGCGCCGGCGTCTCGCCGGCTGTCGAGGCGGCGTCTCGCCGCCTCAAATGGAGAGTCGTACGAATTTCAGCGTCGCCTGTGGTCGATGGCCATCGTTCACGCGGCGGGCGGGACGCCCGCCGGACAGCCGGCGCGACGCCGGCGCTACAAGGAGATCGCCTATGATGCTGGTGCTTTCGGTTGTCCTCGGACTCATTCCGCTGGCCGGAATTGGCTGGACGGTTGAACACGGATCGATCACCACCGTGGATGGGCTTTTCATGAGCATCATCATGCTGGCGCTTTCCGCCATCCTGTTTCTGAACGTATATCTGGAAGCACGCAAGAAATTCGCAGTTAAGAAAGCGCCCCCGGCGCGGAAATCGAGCTGACGTGGTCACCCAGACGGCAACTCTTCCGGCGCAGGCCGCTCCCACCACCGGAGTCCTGCTTCCGGCCTTCACCTTGTGGTGGCGGGAACTGGTCCGCTTCTACCGCCAGCGCGCCCGCGTCGTGGGCGTAATCGCATCGCCCCTTCTGTTCTGGGTGGTCATCGGCTCCGGCTTTGGCAGTTCGTTTCGATCGGGGGACGCCGCCGGGCAACAACATTATCTGGATTACTTTTATCCCGGCGCACTGATCATGATCGTATTGTTTACTTCGATCTTCACCATGATGTCGGTGATCGAAGACCGCAAAGAAGGCTTCCTCCTTTCCGTGCTGGTGGCGCCGGTGCCGCGTTCCGCGATTGTGCTGGGCAAGGTGCTGGGCGGGACTACGCTATCCGCGATTCAGGGCCTGATCTTCCTCGCCTTCGCTCCCCTGGTCGGAATCCATCTGGGCGTAACCGGCTTCCTGCTGGTGGTGCTTACCGTCGTCCTGGTTTCTTTCGCTCTCACCGCCCTGGGATTCACCATCGCCTGGTCCATGGATTCCACCCAGGCCTTCCACGCCATCATCAACCTGTTCCTCATCCCGCTGTGGCTGCTGTCAGGAGCGCTGTTCCCGCTGAAGGGTGCCTCCGAGTGGATCCGGGTGCTGGTGAGAATCAACCCGCTGACCTATGGCGTCGAGTCGTTGCGCGACCTGCTCTACCCCGGGAACCTGACCGAGTTTCCTCTGGCCTCGTCGCTGGCAACGCTGGTGCTGTTCTCTGCGCTGATGTTTGGCCTCTCGTTCATCATGGTGAGCCGTCGCACCACCAAGCCCGCCGCATGATGCAGGTCGCCGCACAATACGCCATCTACCCGGTGATCGACGCCGTGCTCAACGGCACCAGCGCCGTGCTCCTGCTGGTAGGACGAAGCTACATCAAGCGTGGACGCATGGCCGCGCACCGCGCCGTGATGATCACCGCGCTGATTTCATCCGCGCTTTTCCTGACCTCTTATTTGTATTATCACTGGCACGTGGGCTCGGTGCATTTTCAGGGACAAGGCTGGTCGCGCCCGGTTTATTTCACCATCCTGATTTCACACACCATACTGGCGATCGCCATCGTGCCCCTGGTGATCATTACGCTGAGCCGCGCCCTGCGAGCGCGTTACGACAAGCATCGCAGGATTGCCCGCTGGACTTTCCCGCTCTGGCTCTATGTGTCGGTCACCGGGGTGGTGATTTACGTGATGTTGTATCACCTGTTTGCGGCTTGACCGGTCACACAGAGATGCGGGAAAGAACAGTTCGGCATTCTCTGTGTCCTCCGTGTCCTCTGTGGTGAAATGCTTTCATGACCATCGTGAAACTCAAGATCGACGTATCCGGCACGGTCGGCGACGAGGCCTGGCGCAGCCTCCGCCAGTTTGACGAAATCCAGAGCGCATCATTCGGCCCCCAATTCGGATCGAGCGGAACCTGCAAGCATCCCGCGGATCAGCCCCACGCCAAAGGTGAATGGATCGGCGCCGAAATCCGGCTGGAAACGCCGCTTCTGGCGCAGTACGCCGTTTCGCACTATCTCGAGCAGGAGCGCGTGCTGGACGCCGATGTAGTGGATTGATAGATTTTGCCTTCGGAAATTGTCGTGCCTGGCTTTTTGTAGCGCCGCCGTCCCGGCGGCTGTCCGGTGGACGTCCCGCCCACCGCGCCGAGGGCAAGACGCTGGCGCTACGTGGCTGCGGCGCTCATCACATCTTCTGATATAGTTTCCCTGGATTCCAAGCATGTCCGCTCTCCCAGATTCTGCCCAGCAAGCCCCGGCCACCGAAACTGTCCACCCGCCCCCCAAGCCTCGGATGTCCACTCGCAACCGGCTGCTCTTTTTCGCCACCGGCTGGCTGATCGTGCTCATGCCGTTTCTGTTCTGGTGGAACACCTGGTTCGGGCGGCAGCTTTCGGACAAACAGTTGGCCGAATATCTTCAGGACGACAAGAAGCCGCGTCACATCCAGCACGCGCTGGTGCAGATCGGCGAGCGCGTGACGCGTCATGACCCGGGCATCACGCGCTGGTATCCCGACCTGGTTCGCCTCGCCGCGTATCCCATCGAAGAAGTCCGCAACACCGACGCCTGGGTCATGGGTCAGGATGTAAGCAGCAAAGACGCAGCCCAGGCAGGATTCCACGAAGCCCTTCTGAAGATGCTGGATGACCCCTCGGTCATGGTGCGGGGCAATGCCGCGCTCTCGCTGGTCCGCTTCGGCGACGCCACCGGGAGGCCGCAGATCGTGGCCCTGCTGCAACCGGCGAAGGTCAGCGCGCCCCAGGCGGGAGCGATCACGGACTCAAGCTCTCCGGGCACAACCATCCATCAGGGAGGGATCATAGCCAAGCTCGAATCGGGCGGCCAGACCGTCGAAGTGCGGTCGCCCATCAGCGGCCGGCTCCGCGAACTATCCGTCAGGACTGGACAAACCGTTGCGGCCGGCGACCCCATCGCCGTCCTCGATCCGGGAACCGAACAGGTCTGGGAAGCTCTGCGCGCCCTCTACCTCGTCGGCCGCCCCGATGACCTTCCCGCCATCCGGCCTTATGAGCGCGACCTGCCAGAGGTCCCCGACCACATCCGCCAACAGGCCCTGGCAACCGAGCAAGCGATACAAGAGCGAGCGAAGTAGCTCAGCGGTTCCTGGTTCGATTTGCTTTATGGGAGTGGAGCGGCTTCGCCCCGCGTCAAGTGGAAGAGCGGCGCTTTAGCGCCGCGTCAATCGTCCTCTCGAGGGGCTTCAGTCCCCGTGGCAAAAATGTTCAGGAACTGGACTGGACCTTGGTTGGGACTTCAGTTGTCAGGTTTTAGTTCCCGGTTGGCAGCTAGAAGGGCATGACTCCGACTTCTTTTTCGATCTCTGCCGTGTCCACCATCACGATTGCGTCCCAGGGACAGCCATCGAGGAACGAGCCATCCGGCCCTTTGCTGGTGCACTTGTTACAGCCGATGCAGAGGATGGGGTCCACCTGAATGCGGCCGAAGGGAGAATTATCTTCATCCGGGACCCAGAACATGCAGTCTTCCACCGGACAATATTCCACGCAAGCCGGCGAACCCGCACACCCGGTACAGCATTCTGTGATCACGGCCAGCTCTTTGGGCTTCTTTTTCCGCGCGGTAAGCAGCCCCTTGGACCTGGGTTCGTGTTTGAATTCGTCAGGCACCATCCCGACGATTCCCCTGAACGGTTCTTGCGGCATCGGCGAATATTATACCCCAAACGCAGACGTCGGCCCTCGGACGCCGGCCATGTTCATCCATCACAACCACCCCGGCGGGATTCTGGTATAGTGGCGTTCCAGCCCCTCGAATTCACTTTTTTCTCAGGCTCCCCGGTTTGGTATCCACGCGAAGGGGCAAAAGGAGCAGCACTTATGGCAGGTAAAAGCGTCAACAAAGTCATCCTGATCGGCAATCTTGGCAAAGACCCCGAGCTCAGGGCCACGCCCAGCGGTACACCGGTGGCTAAGTTCTCGTTGGCCACCAACGATCGCTACAAGGACAAGGAAGGTCAGTGGCAGGACCGCACCGAGTGGCACAACATCACCGCCTGGGCGCGCACCGCGGAAATTGCCGGCGAGTATCTCAAAAAGGGCTCGAAGGTGTATATCGAGGGCAGCCTGCGCACTCACTCCTGGGACGACAAGCAGACCGGGCAAAAGAAATACATGACTGAGATTGTCGTCAACGATCTCGTTCTGCTGGGCGGCCGCGGCGAAGCCGGCGGTGGCGGAGACTTCGCAGGAAGTTCGCGCAGCGCCTCGGGAGGAAACAACTTCGACCAGCGCACTCCGGAGCCCGAGCCGGCAACGGCATCAGGCCCCATTAGCGACGAAGATATTCCCTTCTAAAGAGCCACGACCATGGGTGCCCCATCTTTGCGCGCTTTCTGCGCAAAGGTGGGAGCGGTTTCCGACGACCCTATGAAGCGTCTCATCATCGCCGCTTTGCTCTGCCTGATTCTTTCTCTCGCTCCCGCGGCCTTTGCCAAACATCACCATCGCCATCACGACTCCGAAGCAGGGTCCAGCCAGTTCGACTACTATCTCCTCTCGCTTTCCTGGGCGCCCAACTACTGCGCGGGTCATCCCACCGACCATTCGAGCGAATGCAGAACAGGCGGACACACAGCCTTTGTACTGCATGGCCTCTGGCCGCAGGCCAACAGCGGCGCGCCGCCGATGTCGTGTTCGACGGCTCCGCCGGTCGCGGCCGCCACTGTCGATCACATGCTCAACTTCATGCCCAGCCGCGGCCTGATCCAGCATGAGTGGCAGAAACATGGCACCTGTAGCGGGCTTCCGGCGCAGGAGTATTTCGCCAGGGTCGAGCAGGCTTTCAGGAATGTCCACGTCCCGGAGCCGTATCCGAAACTGGACCACGAGCAGCGCTTCAGCGTGCCGGATCTGGAGAAGAATTTCGCCGATGCGAACCACGCTCCGCTGCCGGCGTTTCGTGTTTCCTGTCATGCGGGAGAACTGGTCAGCCTCGAGGTCTGCATGGACAAGGACCTTCAGTTCCAGAGTTGCACCCAGAGCGTGCGCGAGTGTCCGTTAAATCAGGTGGACATGCGCCCGCCACAGTAGAAGGAGAACATCTCATGCCGGAAGATCTTGCCAGCCAGGAGTGCGTTCCCTGCCGCGGAGGCGTCCCTCCCATCAAGGGAGTGGAACTGCGAGCCATCCAGCAACAGGTGCCGCAGTGGACGGTAGTGAATGAGCATCACCTCACCCGCGCCTTTACCTTCCCGGATTTCAAGCAGGCACTCGACTTCGTCAACCGCGTAGGAGAGATCGCGGAGAGTCAGGGACATCATCCCGACATCCTGCTCGCCTGGGGGAAAGCAGAGATCACTCTGTGGACCCACAAGATCGATGGCCTGACCAAAAGCGACTTCATCATGGCCGCCAAGATCGACCAACTCTCAAAATAACCCTCGTGGGGACAGCCGCCCTCGGCTGTCCAGGCCGAGCGCAGCTCGGCAGAGGTGTGGAATGCCCCCGCCCCGGAGAATCCTTAGCTGAGCTTCGCTCAGCCGGACAGCCGAGGGCGGCTGTCCCTGCCTGGTCCCCGCTCCGACTTCATCGCCCATGCCCACAGCAGCGCCGGCAAAAGCATGATAATTCCGGTCGCTGACGCTACCACCTGCGCCGAGACCCCGCGATCGAGAAATATCCCGCACACGTAAGCCCCAATCGCGATAGTCAGCATGGAGAAACCGAGATCAGCAGAGAAGACGCGGCCGCGGAAACGGTCCTCGGTATTCAACTGCAGGATGGTAGTGGAAAAAACCCAGACGGTTGATCCTCCGCAGTGCGCCAGGACAATGAAACCGCACGCCACCCATATGTTCGGCGACCAGCCCAGGCCGAAATATCCCATCCCAATGATGAGATAGCCAAACAGAATGCCCAGCTGAAGCCGCCGGCCGGATTGACCCGCCCAGCGGGCGGAGAACAGAGGACCCATCACCGCGCCAATCCCCCGCGCCCCCAGCAGCAGGCTCATGCCCAGCATGGCGGTGCGTTGTGGATTGATGCCACGCACATGCACATGGAAATAACCGTTGCCCATGACCGTGAAGAGCACCCAACTGGGGCCGATCATAAGCTCGCCGGCCTTGGCACAGACCGCCGCCAGCAATCGGCGATCCTGACGAACGTAGCGGATGCCGTCGATGACCGGCGAGAGATCAATCGCATCGCGCAGGCGCAACGGGGCCGCAGCCTGCGCATGCGGTTCCGCAAAGCGCATCCCGCGAATGAGCATCGCGGACACCAGGAATGACAGCGCGTTGAGCACGAATACAGCATCGCGCCCAAACAGCGCCGCCACGACTCCTCCAACCGATGCACCGACCAGCAGATTCACCGACCACGTGGCCGACGAAAGGGTGTTGGCAACGAGCACATCTTCCCGCGCAGCGACATTCGGAATCACCGAGGTGCGGGCAGGCTCGAAGAACGCGGCCATCAGCGTCTCCAGCAACAGCAACGGATAGACCAGCCAGACGGTGGATCGCGAGCGCACCAGCAGCATGGCGAAAACGATGACCATCCGCGCCAGGTCGGCGGCGATCATGACTCGCTTCCGGCTCACACGATCGTTGATGACTCCGGCAGCCGGACCAATAAAAGTCTGGGGAAGCACCTGCAGCACCAGGGCTAGCGCGACCGAACTTGCCCGGCCGGTCAGTTGCAGCAGCAGACTGTAGATCGCGAGGGTATAAAACCAGTCGCCGATCTCGCTGACGATCTGCGCCAGCCACAGCCGGCGGAAGTTTCGGTTGTAACGCACCAGCCGGAGGTACGAGGACAGTGAGATCGAGGTCGATGCGCGCTCGGGTTGCAAGTCCATGCTGGTCGTTGGTCGTTGGTCTTTGGTCTTTGGTCGTTGGCTGAAAGACCGTCACTGTCAGTTTGCAGATCGAGAATTGGCCAACGACCAATGACCAATGACCAACGACTATAATCTACGCATGCTCGATGAAACCGATTTTCGCAAGCGGGCGGACTCTGCCCTCGAATCCCTGAAAAAAGCGCTCATGCAGGCCGAGGAGTCTTCCGAGATCGAAGTCGAAGACCAGTCGGGCGCGCTGCATGTTTCCTTCGATGACCGTAGCAAGTTCGTCATCTCTCCCAATGCCCCGGTGCGGCAGATCTGGATTTCCGCGCTGGCCACCAGCTTCAAGCTCGACTGGTCAGAGGCAGAACAGGATTTTGTATTGTCCAGGACCGGCGAGCGGCTCAAGGCCCTGGTGTCTCGATTGATCAATCAGCAGTTGGGAGAAGACGTCGTCACGCTCGTCTAGTGCTCCGTCCGGCACGTCGCAGAATCAATATTGTCATCCCGACCGGAGCCGCTGGCACCTCGATAATCCATCTATTTCCTGGGACAGCACCTACTTGCCCGAGAGTTTCTGCTTCAGGTCGTCGGCGATCTGCCGGCCGTGAAACCTTCCATTTTCGATGAAGATCTCATTGGTCCTTGACCCGGCCACGATCACTCCCGCCACATAGATGCCGGGGACATTGCTCTCCAGGGTCTGCGGATCGCACACCGGGCGGCACTGGTCGGCGGACAGTTCGATGCCCATCGAACGCAGGAAATCGTAATCGGGATGGTAGCCCGTCATGGCAAAGACAAAATCATTTTTCAGGCGGACCGGACCTCGCGGCGTGTCCAGATCGACATAGTCAGCCCCGATTTCCACCACCGAACTGCTGAAGTAGGCAGCAATCTCGCTGTTCTTGATGCGGTTCTCGATGTCCGGCAGAATCCAGTACTTGACGTGGTTATGCAATTTGGCGCCGCGATGCACCAGGGTCACGCGCGCTCCATGCCGCCAGAGGTCAAGCGCTGAGATGGCAGCAGAGTTCTTGCCGCCGATCACTAGAACATCCATATCAAAATACGGATGCGGCTCGCGATAATAATGAAAAACCTTGGAGAGGTCTTCGCCGGGAATATTCAGCGGATTCGACAGATCGTAGTAGCCGGTTGAGACAATCAATTTGCGAGTCCGGTAGTCATAGATGCGGCCCAGAGTGTCCGTGGCCGTGATATGAAAATCGTCATCGCTCCCGGTGACCGTTTTCACCCACTGATACTGCCTGATATCGAGATGATAGTGCTCGGTCACCTTGCGGTAGTATTCGAGCGCTTCCTCGCGCGTGGGTTTCTGCCGGGCCGTGCTGAAAGGAATATCTCCGATTTCCAGCAACTCCGGCGTGGTGAAGAACGACATGTTGGCGGGATAGTGAAAAATGGAATTGACCACGCATCCCTTGTCGATGGCCATGACTTTGAAGCCGGCACGCTGGGCCTCAATGGCGCAGGCCAGCCCGGTCGGCCCGGCGCCGATCACGATCACATCGGCACTCGTGTCGGGCTCGCCCTTCATCTGCGGGCGCGGAAGGGTGTCGGGAATCTGCTGGGTCGCGCCGGAGCTTTGTTTCGTCGCCAAATTGCTGGTCTCAGCCGGGTAATCCATACGGACCACGCATGCACACGGGGTCCCTGAAAGGTAACGATTCTAGCATGCGGCCAATGCGGGACGGATCCTCGCTGCCCGGCCATCCCCAAGCAAAGTCTTTCGCTATAAAATGTCGCAATACAAATTCAGATCATAGGAGAGACAACCATGCCGGGAGTTCAAGCAGGCACACCACCTTCCCCGCAGCTGTTCTTCGAAACGGTGACCGCCTTTCATAGGACCGAGGCCTTAAAGGCAGCCATTCAGCTGGAAATCTTTACTGCCATCGGCGAGGGAAACCAGACGGCGGCGGCCATCGCCCATCGCTGTCAGACTGCGGAACGTGGCACACGCATTCTGTGTGATGCCCTGGTGATCATGGGTTTCCTCAGGAAAGACGCCAGCTACAGCCTTACCCAGGACTCGGCTGTTTTTCTCGACCGGAAATCGCCCGCTTACGTGGGCGGAGCCATCCAGTTTCTGGTGGCTCCGCAGGCGATCGAGGGATTTCAGGGACTCGCGGCCGCAGTTCGCAAAGGCGGCACCGTTGTAAATCATGACGGCACCGAACCGGACCATCCCATGTGGGTGGACTTCGCCCGCGGCATGGCACCCTTGATGAAAATGCCGGCGGAAATGATTGCAAAACTCCTGAAGGCGGATGAAGGAAAACAGTGGAAGGTTCTCGGGCTGGCGGTGGGCCACGGATTGTTCGAGATCACCCTCGCTCGCCACAACCCCAACGCGGAAGTATGGGGCGTGGATTGGCCCAACGTGCTCGGAGTCGCCTGCGAGAATGCTGCGGCCGCCGGCGTTTCCGCGCGTTACCACACCATTCCAGGCAGCGCTTTTGATGTCGAGTACGGCAAGGACTATGACCTGGTGATGATCACAAATTTTCTCCATCACTTTGATGTGCCCACCTGTGAAAAGCTGCTGGCCAAGGTCCGGGCCGCGCTCAAACCAGGAGGCCGCGCGGTCATTCTGGAATTTGTTCCCAACGAGGACCGGGTTTCCCCTCCGATTCCGGCGCAGTTCAGCCTGACCATGCTGGCGGCGACTCCCGGCGGCGATGCCTACACCTTTTCCGAGCATCAACGCATGCTGCGCAACGCAGGTTACAGCTCGGTTGAAAATCACCCATTGCCGCCCACATTCTTCAACGTGGTGATTGGGACAAAGTAGCGCAAGGTTGTTCTTTGCGACCTTTGCGGGTTTTCTTCGCGACCTCTGCGGTCAAAATCTTTAACCGCACAGGTCGCAAAGGAGCCGAATGGAACGGATCGCCGCGCAGTGGGTCAGTTTGGAGACCATGAACCACTAAGGGCACGAAGGTACACGAAGGAAGCCCTCGGGAAACAAAACCTTCGTGATACTTCGTGTCCTTCGTGGTTTCTGCACTTGCCGTCTCTCAATCCACGAAACTGGCACATACCGATCGCGGCGGCATCCGATAGCGCCCGCTCGTCCGCGCTATAATTCCCGGTTACTCCAATCCAGGTGAACTGATCAGGAACCCAGCATGGCTGCGCCCGCGAAACCGAAGACGCGTACTGAATCCGACAGCATGGGAAAGATCGACGTCCCCGCCCACGTCTATTGGGGCGCGCAGACGCAGCGCTCCCTCCTGCACTTCAACATTGGCCGCGACACCATGCCACCCGAACTGGTCCGCGCCTTCGGCATCCTGAAAAAGGCATGCGCGCTGGTCAACCAGGACCTGGGCAAGCTTCCCGTGGTTGGTAAATATGACAAGGCCAAACTGATCGCGCAGGCCGCCGACGAAGTCATCGCCGGCAAGCTCAACGACCAGTTCCCCCTGCGTATCTGGCAGACCGGCAGCGGCACCCAGACCAACATGAATGTCAACGAGGTCATCGCCAACCGCGCCATCGAACTGGCGGGCGGCGAACTGGGATCGAAAAAACCCATTCATCCCAACGACGACGTCAACATGTCGCAGTCCTCCAACGATACGTTTCCCACCGCCATGCACATCGCGGCTGCGGAGCGGGTGAAGAACGCCCTGATTCCCGCCATCCAGAGGGTGCACGACGCCATTGCGGCCAAAGCAAAAGAATTCAGGGATATCGTCAAGATCGGCCGCACCCATTTGCAGGACGCAGTCCCTCTTACCTTCGGGCAGGAATTCGGCGGCTGGGCCAGCCTGCTGGAGCGGGACATCAAGCGCCTGCAGCAGGCGCTCGACGGGCTTTACGACCTCGCCATCGGCGGGACCGCGGTAGGCACGGGCCTGAACGCGCATCCGGAATTCGCCGAGCGCGCGGCAAAAAAGATCGCTGAGCTTACCGGGCTTCCCTTCCGCTCTCATCCCAACAAGTTTGCGGCGCTTTCGGCGCACGACGAACTGGTCTTTGCCCAGGGCGCGCTCGAAACCCTGGCGGCTTCGCTGATGAAGATTTCGAACGATATTCGCTGGCTGGCTTCGGGCCCGCGTTCCGGCCTGGGCGAACTCATCATCCCGGAGAACGAACCCGGCTCGTCGATCATGCCCGGCAAGGTGAACCCGACGCAGTGCGAAGCCATGACCATGGTCTGCGTGCAGGTCCACGGCGCCACTGCCGCCGTCGGCTTCGCCGGCTCGCAAGGCAACTTCGAGCTGAATGTTTACAAGCCGGTGATGATTTACAACTTTCTGCACTCGGTCACGCTGATCGCCGACGCCTGCCACGGATACGTCGAATACATGATCAAAGGCATCGAAGTCGATCGCGCCAAGGTGGACGCCAATCTCCAGAACTCGCTCATGCTGGTGACCGCGCTGACCCCAAAGATCGGCTACGACAAAGCCGCTAAAATTGCGCACACCGCCCACGTCGAACACAGCAGCCTGCGGGAAGCGGCATTGAAGCTTGGTTATCTTAGCGGCGAAGAGTTCGATCAGTTGATGAAGCCGGAGCGGATGACGCGGCCTTAGAACACTATGATTCGGCCAAGCCCAGCAGAGCACGGAGTCGCTCCTGCACCGCCTTCATCACTTCTGCCGGAGCAGTGTCGGTGTATTTGGCGCTGCGTGCCCGCCAGTCAATGCTCTTGACCGCGTCGGCGAGAACCACTCCCGTGGTCTGGATCTGGCCCGGAAGCGGGACTTCGAAAGGGTATCCTTTCTCCCGGTTGGTAATTGGAACTACAACAGCAAGTCCGGTCTTTGCATTGTAGGTTCGGGGAGAGAGCACAAGTGCAGGGCGCCAACCACCTTGTTCGTGACCGGTTCGCGGATCGAAATCTATCTTGATAATGTCCCCGGCAGCGGGAACGTAGGCGGCCACTACCAGACTTCCTTACCCACCGGCCCGGACCAGCCTTGTTCTGGGTGGCGATTCTTTCGCGTGATGCCTGCGACCAGGGACTCCAGCGTCAGCTTCGGGCGCAGCGATTCAATCGTAATACGCCCTTCCTGAACCTGAATTTCGAGTTCGTCGCCCTCCTGCAGGCGCGCCTGCTTGATCACAGCCTTAGGAATGCGAACCGCCTGGCTGTTACCCCACTTCACGAGTTGCGACCGGATCGCTGGCATGGGACTCACCCGCCTGTGTTCAAGTATATACTCTCGTATATACATCTCAAACAGGTTGTTCTCCCGTGTTCTCAATCAGTTGGCCGCTGGTTGACCTATGGGCCTGCTCCTTGACCTTCTTCATGGTTGTGATCGCCACCACGCTCACCAGCACCAGCAGTGTGCCCAGCAGCGTGCGCGCCCCCACTGCTTCCCCGCCCAGAAAATATCCCAACGCTACCGCGACCACCGGATTGACGTAGGCGTACGTCCCTACTTTCGTCGGCGACTCCCAGTGCAGCAGCCACACATAAGCGGTGAAGCCTATGATCGAGCCCGCGATAATCAGGTAAACCAGCGCGAACCAGGCATTCCATGACACCGCCTGAATCCGGAAGCCTTTGAACTCACCCGAGACCGCCGTGAGTACGAATAGTTGCGCTCCCCCGGTGAGCATCTGGGCAGCCGCGCTCATCGGCTTCGATGCCGGAAGCGGAAACCGGCGAGTGAAAATCGTGGCGAATGACCAGGTCACCGCAGCCACCAGCAAGGCGATGGCGCCGGCGCGGTTGACCGGCACTTCGCCCAGGGAAAAAGAATGGTTCATCAGCACCGCCACACCGCACAAACCCACGAGCAACGCCAGCGCGAGGCGGATGGTGAGCCTTTGTGTCCTGAGAAAGGCGATTTCCATCAACGTGATGAACACGGGAATGGTCGCCAGCACCACCGCCGCAATTCCGGAGGGGACGCGCTGTTCGGCCCAGAACAGGCAACCGTAATCGACCACGAAGATGAGCCCTCCCAGCGCGGCGGCCGCAATCCACTCCCGCCGGCTCGGCGCCGGTGTGCCCCGCAGCCGCAGCCAGGCATACATGACCAGGCCCGCGGTGAAAAAACGCATGGCCGCCAGCAGGAACGGAGGGACTTCGTGCACACCTACCCGGATCGCCAGGAATGTCGATCCCCAGACGAAATAAATCATGGAAAAGGCAAACAGGATTTTCCATGATGCCGGCCGGCCTTCAGTTTCCATCTGGATATCCTCTAATCCCCGCTGCGCTTCGGCCCGCGCTTCCTTCATAGATGTTCCGCCCTGCTTGCAGGCACCATGCTGGGGTATGAAAGATTCTTGTACCCCGAGAATTTCCGCTCATGACTACAGTCTGGTCTTGGCGAAAGACATCCCGCTTAAATTCGCCACCTGCTCCGCGTCAACGCCCTTGGAGGCTACCAGGACGTGAAAACTTTCCCCCATACCTGCAGGCGTCACCAGGTGCTTGAGCTGCAAAGCAACCTTGGCGCGCTCCTGGGGCAGGCGGCATTCTTCGAAGGCATCCGCAAATTGATTCGCCTCTCCGATTCCCATCAGAAATTGCGCCTGGGTCAGCAGCGGTTGCACCTGCATGCCATTTTCCTCAGCCACTGCGGAAAGCGCGGTAAAGTTCACGTGCGCCGTGAGATCCTGCTCACCCGGAGCCGCGTAAGGATTGGGAGCAGCGGAGTGCTGCCGGTATGCCATCAGGGTTCCACGGTGGCGGCCGGCCAGTTGCTCCGGGCGGGTGTAGCCATAATCCACCACGACCATCATTCCCTTGCGCATTGATGCGGCCAGGCGCGCCATGTAGCGGTGTGCGAGTAGCGGCACTTCGATTCGTTCTCCCGCCTCGGGATGGACCCCGTAGCGGTCGAGAAATTCCAATTCTTCAGGCGAAGGCGGGACCCACATTTCAACGAATCGCCCGGCATCAGCCGAGATGCGGAGCGCTCCCTGGGCGCTGATGATCTCCACCGGAATCGCGTCGAAGAATTCATTGGCGAAGACGATAACGGGAACCTCGGGGGCCAGAGCCCGCTCGTCCATGGCATTGTCTGGCACGGATGAAGTCGTGCCCTCGCCTGTCGCCTTTGTCGGTAAGTAAAAACTGTCGGCAGTGTCGCGGGCCCGGAGGGCAGGCGAGCCGGCGGCTGCATCCGGGAACCAGGGCTTGCGCACCTGCAGGCCCTCGTTGGCACCTTCTGACACTGAAGACGCCGTCCCACTCTCCAGAAACCGGGTGAGCACGCCGCGAAGTCGCGCCCGTAGTTTGGGTGAACGTTCCGCAAGGGAGTAATGCAGCGCGCGAAAAAACGCGGGGAACTTCTGCTCTGCCCAGGTCAGCACATCGAGCGCAAACAACCCGCGGCCCGGGCCGAGTTCCAGGATTTCAATCTGCGGCGGTGAGTCCAGCGCCCGCCACATCTCGTCAAACTGCCGCGCCAGAAGGCGTCCATAAACCGCGTTCACATCACTCGAGGTGTAAAAATCCCCAGCCTTGCCGAACTGCTCGGCATTCCGCGAATAGTAGCCCAGCTCGGGATGGTACAGACACAACTCCATATAACGCGAAAACGGGATGGGCCCGCGCTCACCGATCTCCTGTTCGATGATCTGGCGCAGGCTCACAGGCCCTTTCGCTGGCGCTCCGCCCGGTCCTGGGGCGTGCGGATGAACATCTCGACGATGTAGTCGTGCAGGCAGTCATAAAGCTGCCGCTGGAAGCCCCACTCGAACTGAGGATGATCCAGGTCCCGGGGATGAAGTTCGAAGTAGTAAGTATGCACCGGCACCGGCGGATTCCTGAACTGGATGAGGACTTCCACCGCCTCGCCCTTGGCCCGCGCAGAAAAATCGAGCAGGGGATGCTCGTAAAGTTTCAGTTGCGCCAGCACCCGTTCAAGCCGCAGGTTCGCGTCAGTCACCCAATGATTCTAACGGGTGTTGTGGTTGTGTGGGGCGGGCGCCCTCGCCCGCCGCTTTTGACTTCCGCTTTCCAGTTCCTGAGGTCGGATTTCTGGTTTCGGATTCCGAGGTCCGGGGTCCGGGGTCCGAGGTCTGATCCCAGATCTCAGTTCCTGGATCTCAGTTCTCAGGTTTACTCGTATCTCAGGGCTTCAATGGGATCAAGCTTCGCTGCTTTAATGGCGGGCAACATGCCGCTGACGATCCCCACCAGGCTGAGAATGCCGGTGGACCAGATGAGGGTGGCGGCATCGATGGTCAGGTGAATATCGCCTTCGTCGGCGCCTTCCTGAAATGCGCTCCACAGCGTCAGCGAAGGAACCGACCAGGAAACCAGGTAGGCGAACGCCACGCCCAGCAATCCTCCCAGCGCCGTGATGACCATGGCTTCCGCGAGGAACTGGAAAAGAATGTGCCAGCGATGCGCGCCCAGGGCTTTTTCGACGCCGATCTCCCGGGTGCGCTGAGTCACCGAAACCAGCATGATGTTCATCAGCCCCACGCCACCGATCCCCAGCGTCAGCAGTCCGATGAAGCCGAGCATGATCTTGATGCCGGTGGTGATCACGCGCAGGTCGAGCAGGTCGGAAAAGACATCGAACACGAAAACGGCGCGCTCGTCTTTGGGATCGAAGTTGTGATGGAATGCCATCGAGTTCCGCAGCGCCTTCACCACTTTGGCGTTGTCCCCCTCATATTCCATGACAATCGAGTTCAGATAGTAGGTGTCTTTCAGATCGCTCATGGCGCTGAAGGGCACGTAGATGTGCTCGTTCAGGTTGTCGTCGCTGTTGTTGATGACATGTTTCAGTACGCCCACGATCTGGTACGAGATGCCGTCCACGCGGATGCTTTCGCCGATCGCATTCTGCCCGGAAAAAAGTTTCTTCTTGGCGTCGGCCCCCATAAACGCGACGCGGGCGTGGGTGAAGTCCTCGGCTTCACCGAAGGGCGCACCTTCCGCGAATTCCATCCGCCGCATGCGAGCGTAGTTGGCATACACGCCACTCACTCCGTAGCTGGCGCTGCGCGTGCCCCAGGCCACCGTGCTCTGCTTGAATACTTCCGGCGAGAGCCGTTTGAGCAGAGGCACTTCGTCGCGAATGTAATCGAGATCTTTGATGGTGAGCCGGACTTCGCTTCCGGCCTTGGTGCCGCCCGCCTGCTGCGAAGTGCGCCCCGGAAACACGAATACGAGGTTGGTCCCGAAGGAGCGGAAGGCTGCCCACAGGCCGCGCTCAAAACCCGCGCCGTAGGCGAGCAGCAGCACCACGGTGGCAATGCCCCAGGCCATGCCCAGCATGGTGAGGATGCTGCGCCGCTTGTTATGGCGGAGCGCGCTATAGGCCTGGATTCCCAGTTCGTGCAGCATGACTATTCCTGCCTCATGGCTTCGACTGGGGCCAGCAGCGCCGCTTTTCGGGCAGGATAAATTCCAGCCACGACGCCGGCGACGGCCAGCGACAAGATGGCCGCCACCGCCGACATGGGCACGATACGCGGCGTATCAAATCCCTGCGGCGCAGGCAACTGAGCCAGCAGAGTGACAAACACCGTGCAAATCAGCAGCCCGATTCCTCCGCTGAAGAGGGTCAGGAACGCTCCCTCGATGAAGAACTGGGTCAGGATATTCTTGTAAGTGGCGCCCAACGCCTTGCGCAGTCCAATCTCCCGGGTACGCTCGGCCACCGAGACCAGCATGATGTTGACAATGCCAATTGCGCCCAGCGCCAGCGTCACGAATCCCACCACTCCGAGGAAATAATCCATGGCGTCAAATATCTTGCCCACGCGCTGCGAGTTTTCAATTGTGTCCCAGTCTTCGAAGGCGTCTTCCAGCTTGGGATCGAAACCGTGGCGGCGCGCAATGATCTGGTGAATCTCCTCTTTGGATCGCAGGTGCTCGGCTTTATCCAAAGGGCGGTAATTGATGAACGAAAGCGCGCCTTCCGAGTTCTCCTGCTTCAGGGGAAAGAGAGTACGCATGGTTTCGACCGGCACAAAGATGCGCGCATTGGTCCCGTTGTTGCCGTCTTTCCCTACCTTGGCCAGCACTCCAATCACGTCAAAGCGAATGCCGTTCAGCAGCATGGTTGCGCCCACGGCAGGGCGTCCGGGAAAAACATTCTTCAGCAGCTCCCAACCCACCACCGCCACCCGGCGGCGCTCCGTGTTGTCCTCGTCGTTAAACCAGCGGCCGGTTCCCATGGGCACGGTGCGAATCTGGTTATATTCCGGAGTCACTCCAAACACCTGGCCGTTGGTCGAGCCGTAGTCGCTGACCGCGCGGATGTCCTCGCGGTTGATTACAGGCGACAGAGCACGCAAAGTTCGGGCTTCCTTGCGGATGGCCACATAATCGTCGTACGTAAAGTGATAGGTCTGGCCGGATTGGAGATTGCCCGCCACCGCCGGGATTCTTCCCGGAAAAATAAACATAATGTCCTGGCCCAGGCTCGCCAGGTTGCGTACCTGCCCGCTGCGAAAGCCTTCGCCCAAACCCACCAGCAGGAGCAGAGAGCCCACACCCCAGGCAATACCGAACATGGTCAGGAATGAGCGCAGCTTGTGCGCCCACAGGGTGGCGAGGGATTGGCGAACAATCTCAAAGAGCACGTTCATAAAGGTTCTCGCCTTTGCAGCCGGGGAAAGGTTGGTTGATGTCGGCGCAGGGCACGGCCCCCGCAACCTGCAATGTTTATTACGCCATCGCCGCCCCGCAAGTTCCCACAATTTGGCGCTTGTCCTGCTTCTTTTAGACCGCTGCGGGGACAAATGGATAGCCCCATTTTCCAAGATCCTGCCCACAGGCGCGGAGTGCTAACCAGGTTGGCGGCAAGGCGTCTAAACGACCGTTCGCTTTCGTCCCGGGCCGGCTTCGGATTTCGCCACCAAATCAACTCAGATTGGGGAGGTTTGCACCGTGCTCAAACCGCTTTTGCGTCCTCTGTTTGTCCTGGAAGTATTGCTGCTCCTCGGGTCATCCGGCCTGGCGCAGTCCTTCGTTCTGGAACTGCCGCGCGCCAGCCAGCATGCCGTGATCACCCAACGCATCGGAATCACCGATCTCACCATCAACTATCACCGTCCCATGGTGAACAAGCGGAAAGTCTGGGGCGGCCTCGTTCCCTACGGACAGGTGTGGCGTGCCGGGGCCAACGAAAACACCACCATAAAGTTTACCGATCCCGTGACCATCGAAGGCAAGCCCTTACCCGCGGGGACATACGGTCTGCACATGATTCCCGGGGAGAACGAGTGGACCGTCATCTTTTCCAGAAACTCCACCTCCTGGGGCAGCTTCACCTACAACCAGGTGGAAGACGCGCTGCGGGTCACGGTCAAGCCCCAGACCGCGGAGTTTCACGAAGCCCTGACCTACGACTTTGACGATGTCGGCCCGGATTCCGCCGTGGTCACGCTGCGCTGGGAAAAGGTCGCGGTTCCCTTCAAGGTCGGCGTCAACACCCACGAAATCGTGGCACAGAACCTGCACAACCAGCTGCGCGGCCTGGCCCAGTACACCTGGCAGGGATGGGACGATGCGGCCAACTACCTGCTGCAGGAAAAGATCGATCTCGACGAGGCGCTGACCTATTCCGACAAATCGATTCAGAATGAAGCGCGCTATGACAACTTCATGACCAGATCGCAAATCCTCGATGCCCTCGGCCGGAAAGAAGAGGCCGCAACTGCGCGTGCCAAGGCGCTCACCATGGCCAACGCCATCCAGATGCACAGCTATGCCCGCCAGCTGCAAATCGGGGGCAAGCAAAATGAGGCCTTCGCCATCTACCGCGAAAATGCAAAGAAGAACCCTGACCAGTGGGTGGTGCACGTAGGCTTGTCCCGCATGTATTCCGCGCAGGGCGACTTCGCCAACGCGGCGAAAGAAATGAACGCAGCCGTGGCCGGCGCGCCAGAGGGCCAAAAGCAACCGTTACAGGCCTTCGTCAAGCGCCTCGAGGCCAAGCAGGACATCAACAAGTAAAGGGTTTTGGTTGGTGTGGGTAGGTTGTGTGGGTCGGACACTCCTGTCCGACGCCTTTGAAGTTGGTTTTGATTTTGACCTGGATCCGACCACGGCCATACACCCGAAGTCCAGGTCAAAAACAACCTCAAAGGCGGCGGACAAGAGTGTCCGCCCCACACTTCCGCTTACCGGTGGCCGGCCAAACGAGGATCGAAGTAAAAATCCAGTGGTTTGCCAAAACGCAGCTTGGGAAAATCCCCATGCGCGGGATTGAGCAGGAAATTGCTTTCTCCCGGGACCACGGCACTCGGCACCTGCAGTACCGCTGAACTTCCCGCAAGAATCCACTCATCGCCGACAGCCCGAACTTCCGGCGGTGGAGGATCTGCCCTCCAGTGCCTGGGCAATACTGTAATGTCAACCGGCTTGACCAGTGCCTGGTCGAACTCCACGCCGATCAACACGTACGTTGCCAGTAGCTCCGAGGAATCAAGATGAACCAGCATCTCCAGTGCCGCCAGAGATTGTGACTGGGCGGTATAAACCATGGCGGTTCCAGGATTGTTCCAGCGGCCGCCAAACTCGCGCGCACCCTCCCCGGTAAAGGCATCCCGGGCGTGTTTTCGTTTCGTGATACGCCAGGCACCGACGGTCACGTGAAGATTCCGTGCTCCAGCCGTCCGATCAGGTTTTCGACCTCGCGGCCTCCCGGCTCAGTCCGGGCGTAAGCCAGGGCGGTCCGATCGCCGAGCGCTTTGCGCGGAGTGGTCAGCCACTTCACGGCGGCGGCCACATCGCCTTCAAATAGATCCACTGCGTCTTCGAATACGGCGGAGATGCGAAGCAGCCGCTCCGATTCTTCCGGAGTCAATTTTCGTGAAACCTTGCGCCGGGCCAGGGTCCGCTCCGGAATTCCGATAATCTCCGCCAAGCGCGACATGGCCAGACCGCTGCGCGATTCAAGCGTCTGCAGGGTTTTGAAGGAAAACCCTCGCTCCAGTTGTTGAACCAGGTCGCCGGGAGTGGCCGCAGTCAGGCCAAGCGTGCTGCCGCGCAGCCGGAATCGTTGCGACCGGCGCGACGAGCCCGGCCGAGACCCGCCGGCCGTCCGGTTTAATCCAGTATGGCCCATCATTAAAGAGTAGCCGCAGACTGCCATGTTGTCAATTGTCACCTGCCAAGTGGCAGGCTCTGGGGTCGAGCCCGGGGGTCCTGCAATACCAGGGTTTCTTTGCCCATACGCCTTCCCACTTCCACGACCGTGGCAACCGTTTCATCGTCAGTCTCCTGGCCGCGGATGATTTCCAGCCTGCTCTCGGTCTCCACCGGTTCCACAAAATGCATGCCCACACAATTCCGGGCACGATAAGTGACGTGGGAAATCTCGGTAATGCTGAGCGTGGAAGTGTGAGATGCCAGGATGGTGGCGGGACGGCAGATTTTATCCAGCAGGGTGAAGATCTCGATCTTCGATTCCAGTTCTTCCGGGACGGCTTCGATCACCAGATCGGCCGGGCGTGCTGCCTCTTCGACACTGCCGGCAAATTCCAGACGGGAGAATGCGGCATTGGCCTCGGCGGCGGAAAACTTGCCGGATTCAACCGCCCGGTCAAGCTGCAGGCGGATTTCTGTCTCCGCCCGGCGCAGGGCATTGGGCAACAGGTCTTCCAGAATCGTGCGGTAGCCGCCCCTCGCCGCCGCCTGCGCGATGCTTCGGCCCACCCGGCCAGCGCCGATGACGGCGATGGTCTGGACCTCGGCCACTACTGCCCCTTTTCCAGTTGTCCCAGGACAGAATTCAGGTTGGCACTGGCGGAACGGATATTTTCAGCGAGGCGCTTGCGTTCCTCTGCTTCCATGAGCGGAATGGATGCGCTGATGCGGCGGAGGGTGGTGTTGATGTCGTCCACGTAGTTGATGAGGCGGATCAGTTCTCCGGTAGCTGCCATAGTTAAACCTGCTCCTGTTGCCCTGCCAAGTGTGGTCGCGAGCGTCCCCGCTCGTGCCAGGCTTAGGGGACGATCTATCCATTCTCAATGGTGCGCTCAGATTAGTAAAGGCACCAGAGACTCCTTCAGGCAACCCCAAGGGTGCCCCGTCCTCGTCTCTCCGCTTTTTGGAGAGACAGGGCGGGAAATTTCGGATGAGCCGCTGAACAAAATGCAGGCGCGAGCGTGCTCGCTCGTGCCAGGGGCATATCCCCCTACGGCAACCCAAACGCATCACTTTGGTAATCCTTCCCATCGATGTTATTTATGGGCCGTTCCGGCTCCCTGGGGAATCTAATCTGCATATGAGTGAGAAACCCTTAAAGCGTTACCTTTTTGCCAGCGACTTTGACCAGACCCTTACGTTCGACGATTCCGGCTACGTGCTGAGTGAGCTGGTCGGCATTCCGACCGCGGAATTTGAACGTAAGGCGCAGGGCATGGCCAAACTGAACCTGGTGCAGCAGGGGGCGGAGCTGTCTTACCTGCTGCTGCATGATCCCGAGTTCCGCAAAAAAGTACGCAAGCAGCATCTGTACGAAGTCGGCAAAAACATCCGCCTGAAAGAAAATATCGAATTGCTTTACCAGGTGCTCAAGCACGGTGTGGATGGCTATCACTTCGACTTCTACGTAATCTCCGCGTCCCCGGTGGAAGTGATCCAGTCGGCGCTCGAGGGGATCGTTCCGCGTGACCACATTTACGGTACCGAATTTGTTTACAACGCCGCTGGCGAGATCGAAAGCCTGGTGCGCGCCACCGCCGGCTATGGCAAAGTCGCGGCCCTCGACCAGCTGCAGGCGCAGTTGCAGATCGGGCCGGACCACATCATCTATACCGGCGATGGCAGTTCCGACATCAACGTGATGCTGCACGTCAAGATGCGCGACGGATTCACCATTGCTGTGTCAGAAGCCAAGCACATCTCTCAGGTCGCGCGTCGGACCGTGCTCAGCACCAACGCCCTCGCCGTTCTGGGACCCATCCTCGAAGAAACCGTGGGTTGGGAGCGAGCGCAGATCCGCCAGTTCTTCGAGTCCTACGGGATCCTGATCCAGGAGTGGGACAGCGTGCGCACCGACTGGCTGACCCTGCGGCCTGCGGTCAAGGAAGTGTCCTCCCAGGTTGTAACCGCCGGCGCTTGAATCCCCCCGCCTGTTCCTCTCATCAAACTGACGGGCTTTATCAAGGTGACGGGCGTCACCCGCCGCGGCGCGCTTGTGCTTGCGCTGTTCCCGCGCCGCGCAGACAATGGATAAACATGCTTCGTGACAAGAACCTGATTCCTCTCTCCCACCAGCACCAGCACTGCCTGGCGCTGTGTGTGCGCCTGGATCGCGCCATTCAGGCCGGCGGGGTCGATCTCGAGGCATGGCAGGCCGAAATCCAGCAGATGTTTGAGCAGGAGATCGCCTTCCATTTCGCTGCCGAAGAAAAAGAGTTGTTTCCCGTGGCCGCGCGCTTTTCAGAACTGCAGCCCCTGGTGATGGAACTTGTTACCGGACACGTTTTGCTGCGTGATTTTTTCTCTCGCGCCGCCGCCCGTAAATTGCATGTGACGGAATTGCAGGTCCTGGTGGAAAAACTCGCGTCCCACATTCGCAAGGAAGAACGCGAACTATTCGAGGGAATGCAGCGGCTGATGAATCCGGAAGAACTTTCCGTAGTGGGCGCAGCCCTGCAGCAATCGCTGGCAGAGGCCTCCCGGGCCTGTATTCTGCAGACCGCCGCCACACGCCTCCGCCCCAAGCCATAACCTGTCATCCTGAGCGGAGTAAACCGATTCGGAACGAATCGGTTTACGCAGTCGAAGGACCCCTGCCCCACCTCGAGCGCCTCCAGGAAAGTTCTGCAATCGTCGTGCAGCCCGGAAATTTGCCGTAGCGCATCGAGCTGACACCACAGATCGCAGGGTAGGGGTCCTTCGACTCCGCGCTTGCTTTCGTGAACGAAAGCAAACTCTGCGCTCAGGATGACAGCTGTAAATCCGAGCTCAGCCTCCTCTCGTCCAGCAGACATGAACCAGGAAGCAAGCGGAGTAAACCGATTCGGAACGAATCCGTTTACGCAGTCGAAGGTCCCCTACCCCACCGCGAACGCTTGCTGGCAAGGAATTGCCGCAGCACATTGAACTGACGAAGCACATCGCAGGGTAGGGGTCCTTCGACTCCGGGATTGCTTTCGTAAACGAAAGCAATCCCTGCGCTCAGGATGACAAGGGGTGGCTGAATCCGGACTCAACTTTCTCTCATCTAGCAGACATGAACCAGGAAGCACTTCCCTTCTCCGTCGCAGATTATTCCGAGCCGGTGCCACAAACCTCGAGCGGCGGCGCTCTGAACGATGCCGCATTGCTCGATGCCTACTCGCAGGCAGTGGTCGGCACCGCGGAGAGACTCAGCCCCTCGGTGGTCAAGATCGATGTCGCCCAGGCGGTCACAGCCCGCTCCGGCGAGCCGCGCGAACGGCAGGGCGGCGGCTCCGGTTTCGTATTCACTCCCGACGGCCTGATTCTCACCAACAGCCACGTGGTGCACGAAGCCACGCGCATTCAGGTCTCCTTCGCCGACGGCCGCCGCTTTCCCGCCAGCACCATCGGCGACGATCCCGCAACCGACCTCGCGGTCATTCGCCTGGATATCCCCAACAACGATGCACCCGCCCTGGTGGTAGCGCCGCTGGGCGATTCCCAGAAGCTGCGCGTGGGACAGCTGGCGATTGCGATTGGTAATCCCTACGGCTTCCAGTACACCGTGACGGCCGGCGTGGTCAGCGCTCTGGGACGATCATTGCGCTCGTATTCAGGAAGGATGATCGACGACGTGATCCAGACCGACGCTTCGCTCAACCCGGGCAATTCCGGAGGCCCGCTGGTGACCTCCGATGGCCAGGTCGTCGGCGTCAATACCGCGACCATCATGGGCGCGCAGGGATTGTGCTTCGCCATCGGAATCAACACCGCGAAGTTCGTGGCTGGACGCCTGCTGCGCGAAGGCCGGATTCGCCGCAGCTATATCGGCGTCGAGGCCCAGACAACGCCTTTGCACCGCCGACTGGTGCGTTTCTACAACCTGCCGCAGGAATCTGGCGTAGTCGTGATTTCAGTCACTGCCGACAGTCCCGGACAGAAGGCAGGATTGCGCGAAGGTGACGTGATCGTCGCGCTCGATGGCCAGCCCGTCGCCGGCGTCGATGACTTGCACCGCCTGCTGACCGACGCGCGGGTGGGCGTCAGCAGCGGGTTGACGGTCCTGCGCTGGACAGAAAGGCTGGAGCTGAAAGTCATACCAGAAGAAGCACAGTAGTCTCGTGATTGTAGTGTGGTCGCGGGCGACTCGCCCGCGAAAGGCCATCCCGGCCACAAACCACGTGGGGACAGCCGCCCTCGGCTCTCCAGCCAAGCTTCGCGCGGCCGGACGGGTCCCTTCGACTTCGCTCAGGACAGGCTCCGACCCGCCCCACACAGGCACCTAGATTGACGCCATCTGGTATAGATATTCCACGTGCGAGAGCACTGCCCCGTCGATTCCCTGCACCTTCGGATTCGTCGATTCGATCACGAAATACTCATCGGGCGCATGCGCGCCGCTGCCATGCCCCATTCCAAAATGTCCCGCCGGCAGGTGCAACGGATCGCCGGTAAAAACATATCCCGGCCACGATCCGGCGCTGCGCGGCAAAACAATCGGATCGATTCCCTTGCTGCGATAGACCGCAACCTGGGCCCGGATCAGCGGCGCGTCAGCCGACGTGCTGGTAGGGTCGTAGCCTCCAGTCATGTTCACTTCGATGTCGCCGAAACCGCGCTTGGCCAGATGGGCCTTGAGCGCAGCCAGCGCTTCGTCGGACTTCATGTCCGGCACCAGGCGCAGATCGAGCTTGGCCACGGCGCGGTGAGGAAGAATGGTCTTGCCGCCCGGCCCGGTATAGCCGCCCACCAGCCCTTCGATGTTCACCGTGGGCCGTGACTGCAGCAGTTCGAGCGCCTCCACATAGTTCACATCGTGTATCCAGTGCTCGACGCCGTACTGCTTCATGGATACTTTCTCATCCAGGCGACGGGCCGCCTCTGCGATCATTTTCTTCTCCGCGGCGGAGAGCGGACGCGCCTTGTCCGCAAATCCGTCGATGGCCGGCGTATTGCCATCGGACGAAACCAGCGTAGAAAGCGCCTCCACCAGGTGCCATGCCGGGCTGTCGATCATGGCTTTCAGGCTGGAGTGAACATCTTTTCGTGGACCTCGCCCCCATCTTTCGCCGCTCGAAACCAGTTCGACTTCAATCACTCCCTTGGCCCCCAGCGTCATCGTGACTTTGCCGTCAAGGTCCTGCTCGGCGGCGGGTATGTAAACCCCGTGGCATTTGCGCAGCGCCGCCAGCACCTCAGGCCGGCGCACGATCTGCGGAAAGTGCGGCGAACCGATTTCTTCTTCTCCCTCGGCAACAAACACCAGATTGACGGGCAACTTCCGGCCGGCGTTGCGAATGGCGTGCACCGCGGCCAGGAAGGAAGCCTCCGGGCCTTTCTGGTTCACCGCACCGCGCCCGACCACACACTTGCCCAGCCCGGGCTTATCGACAATGGCCGCGTCGAAGGGGGGCGACGACCATTCCGAAGGATCGACCTGCTTGACGTCATACATGAAGTAGATCCCAAGGGTGCGCGGCGCGCCCGCGTCCAGCGTGGCAAAGATGCCGGGCTGGCCATCGGTGGAAACCTTCGTGGCTCCCCGGAAGCCAGCCTCGCTCAACATGCGCATGGCGAGGTCGCAGCCTTCATCCATGCCGCGGTGCTCGGCGGCAATCGAAGGCTGGCGGATCCACGCTTGCAGGCGCTGCACCGATTCGTCATGACGCTTCTCGATCTCCTTCCGGATGGCGGCCAGGTCAGGGTTGGCGTCCGCGGAAAAAGATTTTTGGGAGAGGGCAAGCGAGGCAGCGCCGGCGGCCGTGGCTTGAAGAAACGTTCGTCGGTTCATGCGCGGGAGAATAATCCGAAGGCGTGGCGGGTGTCCAGTACTCGAGAATTTGTGTCGAGGTCAACTTCCAAGAGCATGAACCACCGGGGACACGAAGGTCCACGAAGGTTTCGATCTCAATGTCTTCTTCTACGGTTTTCCTTCGTGGACCTTCGTGTCCTTGGTGGTTCATGCTCTTGGCTGCTGAGGCTTAGAACGAGGCGGGCGTGGACACCCACTCCACGCCATCCAGGCACCTTATTGCAACCACCGTGCCCCTGTGTTAGCTTCTTGAAACAGCAGAGGTTAGCTTGCAAGCGACGATTCCTGCCGGGCTGGATCGCAAGGAAGCGGAAGTTTACCGACGGCTTGATCCGGATCGGCTCCCGAAACACATCGCGATCATCATGGACGGCAACGGACGCTGGGCGCGCCGCCGCCACTTGCCGCGCATGGCCGGACATCGCGCCGGAGTCGCATCCGTCCGTTCCACCGTCGAGACCGCTGCCCGCATCGGAATTCCCTGGCTGACCTTGTATGCCTTCTCCGAAGAGAACTGGAAGAAGCGCCCACGCAGCGAAGTGGACTTCCTGATGGGCTTGCTGTGCCGCTATCTGAAGGCAGAAGTCCCCACCCTGAACAAGAACAACATTCGCCTGGAATACATCGGACGTCAGCACGAGCTTCCGCCCTCGGTGCAGGAAAAGATGGCATGGGCGCGGGAAGCAACTGCGGGCAATACCGGCATGGTGCTGACCCTGGCGCTCAATTACAGCGCTCGCACCGAACTGGTCGATGCCTTCCGCTCGATCGTGGACGCCGCCGCCCGCAACGGCGGCCTCGACCATCTCGAAATCGACGAAGATGCGGTGTCGCAGAACCTGTACACGCGACACCTGCCTGATCCCGACCTCGTGGTCCGCACCAGCGGCGAGATGCGGTTGAGCAACTTCCTGCTGTGGCAGCTGGCTTATGCTGAAATCTACGTCACCCCGACCTTGTGGCCGGAGTTTCGCGGCCTGCAACTCCTGGAAGGCATCGCGGAGTACCAGAAACGCGAGCGCCGTTATGGCGGGCTGGCCGACCACCCGATTGCCCACAGCTCTCATCCCCACCCATCCAAGACCGGCCGGAGCTGAAACGGCTTGCAACTACTGAAACGAGTTCTCACCGCGCTGGTCCTGATCCCGATTGTCCTGCTCCTGGTGCTGCGGGCCCCGGTGCCGGTGGTGTCCCTGATCGCGGCCCTGGTCGCCCTCCTGGCCATCCAGGAATTGCTGAAGATTTCAGAGGCCTACAAGGTCCGGCCCATGCACTGGCCGACCTACATCTTTGTCGGGTTGTTCTTCCTTTTCCTGGCGCTGAATCCCGGACGCGTTACTCCCCTGCTCTCCACCTCGGTGTTTGCCGGCAGCGCCGCCTTCGTGGCCGCTATCGCGCCCTTCATCTTTCTGGTCATCGCCATGAGGCGCGCCGATCTCAGCACCGGATTTCCTGCCGCCATGACCTCGGCATTTGCCTTCGCCTACATTGCCCTGCCTCTGGGCTGCCTGGTGCAGATTCGGGAACAGGCCTCCGGTGCATTCCTGTTGCTTTACCTGCTGCTGCTGGTCTGGGCGGGAGACATCTTTGCCTATTTTGTCGGCCGTTCGCTGGGACGCCACCTGATGTCGCCCCGCATCAGTCCCCACAAAACCTGGGAAGGAGCGCTGGCTTCGATGATCGCCAGCGTTGGAGTGGGCATGTTGCTCTACAACTACGCGCTGCCCATCAGCACGGCGCTGCTGAATGCGCGTCTGATTGAAAGAAAGGACGGCTTGTTCGCGCTCGAGAAAGCGCCGTTGTGGCCGATCATCCTGCTCTCCGCCGCGATTAATATTGCCGCGCAGCTGGGTGACCTGGTGGAGTCGCTGATCAAGCGGGGCGCGGGAATCAAGGATTCAGGCACGCTCCTTCCCGGTCACGGCGGCATGCTTGACAGAATTGATGCCCTGCTCTTTGCCGCTCCCCTGCTGTGGTACTATGCGGCTTGGCGCGTGATGCAGTAGGCCACCCCCCTGGCTGCGCCCCACCTGAATTTCTGCTCATGAAACGCATTGCCATCCTGGGTTCCACGGGCTCAATCGGGTGCAGTACGCTCAGCGTCGTCGAAACTTATCCCGAGCGCTTCCAGGTGGTTGCCCTGGCCGCAGGCCGCAATGTGGAGTCCGCCTTCGAGCAGGCCCGGCGCTGGAAGCCCAGACTCATTTCGATTGCAACCGCGGTCGATGCCGAGATCCTGCGCTCCCGCCTGCAGACAGCAGGAATAAAAAGTGTTGAAGTCGTGCATGGCCCGGCCGGGACCGTGCGGGTGGCCACTCATCCCGAGGTGGATTTTGTGGTCAGCGCGATTGTCGGCGTCGCTGGACTCAAAGCCACCTACGAAGCGGTACGGTCGGGAAAAACGGTCGGGTTGGCCAACAAGGAATGCCTGGTGGCAGCGGGAGAGTTAATCACCGCCGAGGCGCGCCGCCAGGGCAAGCCGCTCCTGCCCATCGACAGCGAGCACAATGCGGTCCACCAGTGCCTGCGCGGCGGACGGATGGAAGAGGTCGAGCGCATCTGGCTGACCGCCTCCGGTGGACCATTTCTTTACACACCGAAGTCGCAATTTTCTTCGATCTCGGTGGACCAGGCCCTGAACCACCCCACGTGGAAAATGGGCCAGCGCATCACCATCGACTCCGCCACCCTGATGAACAAGGGATTCGAGGTCATCGAGGCTTGCCGTTTGTTCAACTTGCCGCCCAGCCGGGTGCAGGTGATGGTGCATCCGCAATCCACTATTCACTCCATGGTCGAGTTTGTGGATGGCAGCATACTTGCTCAGTTTTCTGTAACCGATATGCGGCTGCCCATCCTGTATGCGTTGACCTATCCGGATCGCATTCCGTCGGCTATGCGTTTCCCGGTCATGGACTTACGACATCTCGAATTCCTGCCTCCGGATGTGGAAAAATTCCCTTGTCTGGCTCTGGCCTACGAAGCGGCCGAGGCCGGGGGCGCGAAAACGGTTGCACTCAACGCGGCCGACGAGGTGGCAGTAGAGGCGTTTCTGCAGGGCCGCATCGGCTTCAATCACATTCCTGAAGTGATACGGGAAGTTCTCTCTGCAACGGAAGCGAGCCAACTTGAATCTATAGAGCAGGTATTGGAAGCAGACTCGGGCGCCCGGCTGTTGGCGCGGCAGAGAGTCGAGCGGGTGGGGGGAAGGCCGGAGGGCCCACGACCGGTTTCCACCGCAATGCAAGCGGAGTAGGAAAATCTCATATATGTCTGGCTTCTTAATCGCGGTGCTCTCTGTCGGTGTGATTCTGGGCTTCATGATCCTGATTCATGAGTTCGGCCATTACGCCGTGGCCAAACTCCTGGGGGTCCGGGTCGAGCAATTTGCCATCGGCTTCGGCAAGCGCCTCTTCGGCTTCCGCCGGGGCGAGACCGACTATCGCATCAACCTTTTGCCGTTGGGCGGCTACGTCAAGATGAGTGGCGAAAACCCGATGGATGAGCGTAGCGGCGATCCCGGGGAATTCATGTCCCATCCCCGCTGGCACCGCTTCCTCATCGCCGTGGCCGGGCCCGCCATGAACATCCTCTTCGCCGTGGGCCTGCTGACCTGCGTTTACATGGTGCGCTACGAGTACCCTGCGGTGCTCGATGAGCCCGCGATCATTGGCTGGGTGGCGCCAGACACGCCCGCATCCCGGGCCGGAATCCAGATCGGGGATCGCATCATCCGCATCGACGGCATCCAGAATCCCACCTGGGAGCAGGTCATCCCGCGCGAGGCGTTGAGCCCCAACCAGCCCCTTGAAGTCACCATCGCCAGGGGTGGCCAGATCCTGCCCATGACCATCGTGCCCGAGGCCTACGGTCCCAACCAGATGGGTTCCGCAGGATGGGAGGCCAAAGAATCGAGTTTTCCCATTACCGACCTGGAACCGGGCATGCCCGCCGAAAAGGCTGGAATGAAGCTGGGTGATGAGATTATCGCAGTGGACGGGAAGCCGATTGCCGGCCTCGCGGCCATGATCGAAAGCCTCAAGCGTACCCAGGGCAAGCCCATCGAGATCACCGTCAAGCGCGATGGCCAGCCCCTTACCTTCACCGTGCAACCGGTTTTGGACGACATCCACGGAGATGAACGCTACCGCGTAGGCATCGGAAGCGCTCCCATGAAGGTATCATCGCTGCCCTTCGCAGCAGCCTTCCGCCGTTCGGTCGAGCAGAACAAGCAGGGCTCTCTCCTGATTCTTGAACTGGTCCAGAAAATGATTCAGCGCAAGATTTCGATCAAGTCCATCGAGGGCCCCATCGGGATCGGACGCGCTGCCGGGCAAGCCGCCAGCAAAAAAGGCTGGACTCCCCTTTTGGAACTCACCGCGGGAATCAGCTTGAATCTGGGCATCTTTAACCTTCTTCCCATCCCCATTATGGATGGCGGAGTCATTCTCCTGCTGTTCGTCGAAAGCATCATCCGCCGCGACATCAGCCTCCGCATCAAAGAACGCATCTACCAGGCCGCCTTCGTCTTCCTGGTCCTGTTCGCGGTCATGGTCATCTATAACGACGTAGCCAAGATGCTGCCCAGCGTCATGGGACGAATGCCTTAAAGCAGCTCTCAGCTGTCAGCTCTCAGCAAAAACACTCTGTCATCCCGACCGGAGCGGAGCGCAGCGAGCGCAGTGGAGGGACCTGTGCTTGGGTAACCGAACAAGTAAAACCCCCGCCGCAATCCGCTCATTCTGCATCCCTTAAGCGCTGACAACTGAGAACTGACAACTGAGAGCTTCCTCTCCCCGTGTTAAAATAAGGCTTCCCCATGGCAGACATTCAGCGCAGAAAATCTGTTACCGGCTCGATCGGCGGCGTGCGAATCGGCAGCGATGCACCAGTTGTGGTGCAGTCAATGACCAACACCGATACTGCCGACATTCCCTCCACCGTCCTGCAGGTTGCCGCTTTGGCCCGGGCCGGATCAGAACTGGTACGGGTCACAGTCAACAACGAAGAGGCTGCCGCCGCCGTGGCGCCTATCGTCGAGCAGCTCGATAAACAGGGCGTGCAGGTGCCGATCATCGGCGACTTCCATTACAACGGACACATCCTGCTCAAGAAATATCCCGAGTGCGCCCGTGCTCTGGCCAAGTACCGCATCAACCCCGGCAACGTCGGCATTGGACGCAAGGACGACAACAATTTCCGCACCATGATCGAGGTTGCAGTCGAGAACCAGAAGCCGGTACGCATCGGCGTGAACTGGGGATCACTCGACCAGGCGCTGCTCACCCGCATGATGGACGAGAACTCCCTCCTGCCCGAGCCCAAAGACGCGCGTGAAGTGACTATGGAAGCCATGGTGGTGAGCGCGCTGAATTCAGCGGCCCTGGCGGAAAAATACGGATTGCGCCCCGACCAGATTATTCTCAGCGCCAAGGTCAGCGGCGTACAGGACCTGATCGACGTCTATCGCTCGCTGGCCGCACGCTGCAACTATCCCCTGCATCTCGGACTCACCGAAGCCGGCATGGGAGCCAAAGGCATCGTGGCGTCGAGCGCCGCCCTGGGTGTGCTCTTGCAGGAAGGCATTGGCGACACCATCCGGGTTTCGCTCACCCCCGCACCCGGCGGTGATCGCACCGAAGAAGTCCGCGTGGGACAGCAGATTCTGCAATCCCTCGGCATTCGCAGCTTCACCCCGCAAGTGACCGCATGCCCGGGATGCGGCCGCACCACCAGCACCTTCTTCCAGGAAATGGCGCAGCAGATTCAATCCTACCTGCGCGACCAGATGCCGGTCTGGAAGGGACGCTACACCGGCGTCGAAGAAATGAAAGTGGCCGTCATGGGCTGCGTGGTAAACGGCCCCGGCGAATCGAAACACGCCAGCCTCGGCATCTCGCTTCCCGGAACCTTCGAAGAACCCAAAGCGCCGGTTTACGTCGATGGCCGCCTCTTCACCACGCTAAAAGGCGACAAGATCGTCGCCGAGTTCATCCAGATCCTGGATGACTACGTAGAATCGCACTACGCCGCCAAAGAAGAACTCGCCGCCAAAATCTAAAAATGATTAACGCACACGTGGGGACAGATGCCGGCGCTACCGGCCTGAATGGTCTTGATTACGCCAGCAGCGGCAAATCCGGATTCGCCCTGTCGTCATATATCGGGTCCGCGATCTTCGTCAGCTCGGGATAATGTTTCAGCAGCGGCTCCGGCGCCTTTACGCGCTCTCCTGTGATCATGTTTTTCAGCTGCAGCGCATTGACTCCCGCCTTCCCTTCGAAGTGGTTGTTGGTCACCACGTACGTGACTTCGGCCTTGCCCGCGATCCGAACGATCTTGTCTTTCCATCCCGACAGCTCGGCCTCGCTATAAAGATAGTTGTAGCGGTCGGCGCCGGTGTCGGCGTCAAACCACTGATCATAATTTCGTCCATGCAGACGCACATAACCGACCGGAGAAGTCACGTGCTCCGTCGGCACCAGCGAGCGGCCGATCAGCGGCTGGTCGATGTTGCAGAAGGAGACATTCTTCTGCATGAAATCGTTGATGGTGTCGGGATTCTCCCAGCTGTCGTGGCGGACTTCGACCACGCGCGGGTATTCGATGAACTGGCGCAGCAGCTTTTCCAGATATTCCCGGTTCAGCGACGTGTTCTTGAACGAAACCGGAAACTGAATCAGCAGCGCGCCCAGCTTCCCTTCCCCCGCCAGCGCTTCCAGTCCTTCGCGCGCCAGGGCCTCGTCTTCATCATTGGGCCTGATGGAAGCGGCGGAAGTGGGCTCCATCACGGCCATCGGATTATGGGTGAAAGAACGATGCAGTTTGGCGGTGAACATGAAATCCGGATTCACCGCCTCCGCCTTTCGCACCCAGAGTTTCGCCAGATGCGGCTTGATGTGTCCGTAGAAAGAAGTGTTGATCTCCACCATGTCAAAGCAGCGCGCCAGTATTTCCAGCGGGTGCTGCTTCCGGTGCTGCATTCCCGGCGGATAGAAGATTCCTTCCCAGTCTTTGTAAGACCAGCCGGCAGTGCCAACCCGAATTTGTAAGGACTTGTCCACAGAAACTCTTACTCTTTAGATGCCAGCAGACTAGCATACGCGGCGCGCCGCGTTCCGGATGCCTTCGGAGCCTTGGCGCGCGGGGAGAGGCAAGACTTCCGTCGCGCGGGGAAAGACACGACTTAACGGCACGGGGAGAACAACGACTTCAGCCCTTCGGGAAAGGGCGGGACTTAACGAGACAAGGGCACGACTTCAGTCGTGCCGCAAACAAGTTCACTCACTAGCGGCTTCCAGCCGCTGAGGTGTGCTTTGAGAACTGTATCGCGGAGATCCGAAAGCCGGATTCGAAAAGCCAACCTCAGGCGCTAAAGCGCAATAAAATCCGATGGCCTGGCGGCACGACTGAAGTCGTGCCCTTCCCCAGCCTTGAAGGCCTGGACAAAAGCCAAAATCGATACGCTTCGCGAGCTAGAAAAAAAGAATAACAACCCAATACACCCCCGTGGGGTAGGTTCGTGTACGGGCGTAGCAGGAGCCGGCGGCGAAAGCGCCAAGCGACCGGTCCTTGATCACGCGGACTGCATCTTCGGGTACGACCTGCGGCTCAGAAGTCGTGTAGCGCAAAACCGCGCGCGCTTTGGGCCCCGGCGCGCGCAACGAATCAGCTTCCGCCATGGCGCAAGCCATGGACGCGGCTTCCTTGCCATCCATGCGCTGCAGTCCGGGCAGGTGAGCCTGGGCCCGCATGCGATCCACGCTCCTTCCCACCAGCACCTCCGCCTCGGCATCGGAATGGCTGGGCAGGCTGTGTCCGAAATCCTGGGTCACATAGAGCAGCGACCCTCTGCGCACCACGCTGAACCCGGCCACGTTGTATCCCGCGTTCAACAGGTTCGCGCGGTGGGGTGGAGAATGCATCAGGCTCTCCTGCGCCTGATCCACGCTGTTCGCGAACGCCACGTTTTCTCCAGATTCGTCGAGATGGGTCCTGGTGTTGGCTGCCAGGCGGTGCACCAGACTGGGTTCGCCGGAAAACTGGTGCGAAAGTTTTTGTTGCGCCGCCATGGCCGCGGCGTGGGCCCGGGCTGCCTTGGTCAATCCGTCATCCGCCTGCAACGCAGGAAGCCCGGCCTTGGCCCGTTCCCGGTTGGCCATTTCGAGGAGCAGGCGTCCAGCCTCGGCGTCATCGTAGGCGGAGGGCTGAGCATCCGCCGTGGCTGGCGGTTCCGTGGCCTGCGCTGCCCGGACCTCGAGCCCCGCAACGCTGGTCGCCAGCAAAATCGCGAGAGAAGCTGTCAGGGCCCGGATCATAGGAGCTGCGATCTCGCAGCCCAATGGATGCGAAACCAAACTTCCGCTTTGCTTCCCTCACGCTAGACCCTAAAATCAATCTGAGCACCTTACGATGGGGACATTCCTGATAGGCATACTGCTGGTGGTGAACGTTGTACTTCTGGTACTGCTCGCGGCCATCTTTCGCCGGACGGCCGGCTCGTCCCAAACCGCTGAAATTACAGACCTTGCCCGGCAGACCGCTTTGCTTCATGAATCTCTGAGCCAGAAGTTCAACGATGCCACGCTCGATATGGCCACCCGCCTCGAGAGCACCAAGGGAGACCTGCGCCAGGGCGTGACCGACCGCCTGACCCAGGGATTCAACGAAATCCGCAATTCGGTCGAAGCCCAGCTCACCGGCGGACGCCGGGAACAGACTCACGATCTGCGCGAGGCGCGCACCGAACTGACCACCTCGCTGGCGCTGACCACATCGCAGCTCAAAGTTGAATTCGAGAACCTCAATCAGAAAACGGCGCAGAGCCTCGATTCCATCCGCGACCGCGTGGACGCCAAGCTCCTCGCCATCACCGACCAGGTGCAACTAAAGCTCGACCAGAACATCAAGGAAGGCTTTGCCCAGTTCGAAAAAGTACAGCAGCACTTGAAAGCGGCAGAGGAGCAGTTGCGCGAGGTCGGCGCGCTGGGACATTCCATCAACGACCTCAACAACATGCTCAAGCTGCCGCACCTGCGCGGCCAGTTTGGCGAAGCCAGCCTGGAGCGCTTGTTGTCGGACTTTCTTCCCGCCCACATGTTCGAAATGCAGTCTTCCGCCGGCGATGGCAATGGACGCGCCGACGCGGTCATCCAGTTTCCCGATCGCCGCCTGCCTATCGACGCCAAGTTTCCCCGCGAACAGGTCCTGGCTCTCTTTGAAAGCAATGTCGAGTCAGAAATCGAGGATGCCAGGCACGAGTTTGTGCGGGTGATGAAGACCGAGGCCCGGCGGATCAAGGCCTACATCCAGCCCGAACACGGCACCACTGACATCGCGCTGATGTACCTGCCCAGCGAAACCCTTTACATGGAAGCCATCCGCAACCGCGAACTGGCGGACTGGCTCAATGTGCAGCACGTGTTCCCAGTTTCGCCCAACACCCTGCTGATGACCTTGCAGACAATTGCGCTGGTCCATAAATGGTATGAGGTTGCCAGCCGCTTCGAGAAGAGCCGCCTGGAACTGGCCAAGGCGCAGAAGTCCTTCGACCACTTCCAGAACCAGTTCGAAACCGTAGGTAAGAATTTGAACAAAGCCCAGGAAGCTTTCGACACCGCGCAACGCCACCTGAAAACCTACCGCGGACGGGTCACAGCCCTCAGCGGGCAGGAACAGCTCGAACTGGATGCGGCAACGGCAACAACGAAGGGTGAGGAAGAACCTACGTTGCCGTTAATCGATAAGGCCAGCGCCTAGGATGTGAGAGCACACAGGGCAGGCGCGATGCTATCCTAGGAACAGTATGGCCAACGCTAAACAACAGGTCGAATCCCTTCTTCACAAACTTCCAGAGAATTGCTCGCTTGAAGACATCCAGTACCACCTCTATGTTTTGGACAAGGTGAGGCACGGGCTGGAGGATGCGCGCCATCAGGGCACGGTCGGGCAGGAAGAAGCCGAAAAGCGACTGAGCAAGTGGCTCACCGAGTAGTCTGGTCTCCGCGAGCGATAGCTGATGTTGAGGCAATCGCGTCGTACATCGCTACCGATTCTCCTTCTTACGCCAGCGCCGTAGTCAGGCGGATCATTGGACTTTCAAGAACTCTCACGGACTTTCCGTTTTCGGGGCGCAAACTGCCGGAGTTCGATGACGCGACCATCCGCGAACTGATCGCGTACAGCTACCGGATTATCTACGTGGTGGAACAGAGCGAAGTGATCATCGCATCCGTGCTCCACGGGAAACGTATGCTTTAACACGCGCAGCGCGACTTCAAGTCAAGGCCGCCTACGCTCCCCGCTTCACCTTCAGCTCCGCCAGCAACTGCTCAATGCGGTCTTCTTTCTCGAGCGCGGCCAGGCGCTCTTCCACATCGTCGGCGGCGATTTCGGATTTCGCCTGGCTATGCGCTTCGGCGTGCGCCACCTTGCGCTTCATGCGGTCGAAGGCGCTGGCGCTCGCTCCATTACCCGCAGCCATTTTCGCGTCGCTGGCTTTGCCTACCGCGCGGGCCCGGCGATGCTGGGCGATCAGCAGGTCGGCCTTGGCTTGCGCCTCAGTCAGTTTCCGCTCCAGCTGGCGTAATGCGGTTTTGAGGTTCTCCACCTGTGCCCTCTGATCTGTGACCTGTTCCGCAAAGCCTTCGCTCAAGTCGCGATAGCTTTCCACCCGTTGCAGTGCCGCCCGGGCCAGGTCGTCCTGCTTCTTGTCCACGGAAAGTTCTGCCTTGCGCATCCACTCCGCCACTTTGTCTTCATTTTCTTTTTGCTTTCTTTCCAGCAGGTGCTGGTCGGCGATGGCAATCGCCACTTGCGTCTTGACCTGCAGCAGCTGGTTCTGCATGTCGAGGATGACCTGCTTGATCATTTTTTCCGGATGCTCGGCCTTGTCAACCAGGTCATTAAGATTGGCCCGGAGTAGTGTGGAAACTCGCTCTAGTAATGCCATGATGGGACTCCTTTTTGAATCAGCTTCTAGCTTCTGGCTGCTGGCTGCTGGCTTGGTGCTTTTCGTGAACTTCCTCGCACTCTGGGCAGTTGGTGCCGCGAAAGTTGCCTCCGATTGCGACTCCGATCGCGATGCCCACTCCCAGCCATGCCGCAACGTGCCCGGCGGCGACGCCTAACGCGGTGCCAACGCCGGCGCCGAGAACAATGCCCAGAACAATTTGCATTGACGGTTTCTTCATGTTTCTTTCCTCAACTTCGCATGCTTCGAGAGCAGCGGAGGACGGGCGTCCCCGCCCGTCCTGCTTCTCGAAGCATTACTTCCCTGCTCCGCCGTTCGAAGGCAGCGCATCGGGTCGCGCCGTCTTGTCGCCGATCTGCCGGACCTTGCCCAGCAGCTCCGCCATCGGCATTCCGGACAACGTCTCAAACAACGCCGGCACCTGCGCCGCCATCTTGGCGATGTCGCCGGTGATCTTGTTCATCCCCGAGGCGTCGCCGTTGCCCGTGGACACGATCGTGATCTTGTCCACGTTGGCCAGCGGACTGGCCAGCGCCCGCACAATTTCCGGCATGCCCGTGAACAGCTTGTCGATCACCGCCGCCTGGTTGTACTCCTGGTAGGCTTCGGCTTTCACGTTCATGGCCTTGGCTTCGGCCTCTCCCTTTTTGAAGATGATCTCGGCTTCGGCTTCGCCCTGGGCGCGAATCGCCGACGCATGACCATCCGCTTCCGACATCAGCCGCTGCTTTTCGGCCAGCGCCAGAGTCTCAATTCGCTGACGCTCGATTTCCGCGCCTTTCAACACAGTCGCAATCAGCTCCTTCTCGCGACGGTTGATTTCCGCTTCCTGCACTTTGACCTGCTGCTCTTTCTCGATCTGCTGCACCTTGACCTGCTCGGCGATGACCTGCTGTTGCATGATGTTGGTCTGTATGTCGTAGGCCTTGTCGGCCTGCGCCTGCTGCCGCTTGGTGACTTCCACGTACTGCGCCTTCTTGACTTCAAGGTCGCGCTGCGCCTCCGCCTGCTTGGCGAGCGAGAGCGTCTCCGCCAGCACCCGCTCCTGATCGGCCTGCGCCCTGGCCACCGCGGATTCGCGCTGCGCCAGCGCGCGCTTGATGGCGGTGTCGCGATCGGCTTCCGCCGTGGCTACGTCGGCATCGCGCTTGATGCGCGCCACATCCGGCTTGCCCATGTTGGTGATGTACTCGTTCTTGTCGCGCACTTCCTTGATAGTGAACGAAATCACCTCAAGCCCCATCTTGTTCATGTCTTCCGCGCAGGTGGATCGCATGCGGTCGGAGACCATCTCCGGCTGCTTGACGATTTCTTCCACCGTAAGCTGTCCGATGATGCCGCGCAGATGCCCTTCCATCACCAGGCGGATCAGTCCTTCGCGCTCCTGGTCGGTCTTGGTGAGGAACTGTTCCGACGCGGTCAGGATCGACTCCATGTCTGACTTCACCTTGATCTGCGCCACGGCCTCGACCGTGACCGCCACACCCTGCTTGGTGTAAAGGTCCTGCTGCGGCGCCACGTCGAACGACATCAGTTCAAGCGAGAGCTCGCGGCAGATCTGCACCATCGGAAATACCAGCGTGCCGTGCCCCTTCACCACCCGCGTCCCGCCCAGCCCGTACACGATCAGCGCCTCATGCGGGCCGGCTTTGCGATAGAGCCTGGCCATGCCGCTCATCAGGAACAGAATGACCATCACTCCCAGGCCAACGAAGACCCAGATTTCGAAAATGTGTGAAATCCCGAACATATTGCCTCCTCTTTCGGGTGCCCCTAACTAAAAGCTTCAACCACAAAGGGCACGAAGCTACACGAAGGAAATTGTCTTCATGTATTTTCGCGAGCTTTCTGGCCTTGCCTGATCAAGTTCAGGTCCTGCATGATTCTTTCCGGCTCACGATGGCCGAGAAACACTTCTCCGTCAGAGAGCATCATTCGGACCCCGGTGTTTCCCCAAACGTAGGCGCGGCGTTCTCCAATGCCGCGAATGCCGTATCCGCCCATCGGATTCCAGGGCGCAATCGCATAGGCCTTGATGTTTTCGAGCGGGATCGAGCGCAGGCGAAAACCCAGCGTGCTGATCTCGACGCCATGGCCGGTAAAGCGATAGTGAAAGCCGCCCCAGGCCAGCGCAGCTGCTGCCAGCAGAAGCAAAGCCGGCAGAGCCATGACCCAGCGCAATCCGCCCAGCGGGATGACGGCGATCACGCCCACTTCCACCGCGGTCAGCAGGGCAAAAACCGACGCCCACAGCAGCGAGCCGTGAACTTCTTCGGCCTTGACCACCTCGGCATGGCGCGGCAGTTCGACGCCGCGCTTGCTCACCAGAGCGATCGCCGATACCGCGATCGCCGCGATGAACACCACCGCCAGAGCAGGGACAATGTCGAGCGGGCGGCCGTGGAGGTTGAAATCCAACACCGCCCGGTTGATGCTGAACAGGGCGCCCATCACGACGTACAACATAGCCAGCAAAGACCAGGCCAGCACATCCGGCTTGCGCACCCGGGTCAGCGCCCAGGTCAGCGACGCCAGCAGCAGCGTGGTCACAACCAGGGCGAAGATGAGCGCTGTTTCGCGCGGCATCCAGCCGTTGGGCTGGCCTGTGCCTCCGAAGTGAGTGGCCATGCGGCTGGGCAACTGCTCCCAGACCGACCCGTACTGCCAGGCCGTCAATGGCAGCGCCAGCCACAGCATCGCTGTCAATGCACGATAGAGCTTGCTGTCCATTCATCCTCCTGGCGTTTTGTCGGACGCCGAACTCTGCTGCAACTTCTTACCAACCCAGCACGAGCGCGGACGCTCGCTATATCTGCTCTCGCTCGCCTGATACTTCCGCCCACAGGCGCACGTAGGCGATTCCCTTCTCGTAACGCGTCACCATCACTTCCGCTCCCTTGGCGATGGCGCCTCCGTCTTCACCGCGAGCCCCGCAGGTGCGCCGCGTGCCCGCCTGCGAGTAGATGATTTCGCCCGTGCCACTTTCCCGGATGGAAACCGAGACCCTGCCCAGCACACCGCTCATTTCGTAGTCGGCGGGATCCATGCTCTCTTCCTGTGAGACCAGCACGCGGCTGAGAAAGATAAACACAATCGTGCCTCCCACCACCCCGCTGACCACGGACAAACCCAGCCCGGTAACGAACCACACTCCGGAAAAGCGCGTGAGCAAATACCCGGCCCCGCCGAACCAGGCCAGGAAAGCGGTCGCGGTGATGAAGTTGAAGGGCGAGACGTGGACGCCGTGGCTGTGGCTTCCAGAATCCACCGCGCCCGCTGCAGGGGTCGTCGAGTGCCCCGCGGGAGCGCTGTGTCCCACATGAAGCCCTGCCGGATGCACGTGCGAAAAGTGGGGCAGGTGCAGGTGCCAGCGCATGCCTCCAGCCAGCAGCGACACCAGGCTGAATAGAAATCCCACCGCAAAACAAATCAGATAAAAATCTGCCCAGGTCATGGCCGCCTCCTTGCCTGGCTGTGTCTCCGTCCTCCCCCGCGTTCGGGCTGCAATGCCTCAAGCAGCCGCTCGGCCAGCCCCGGCGTGTCCAGAATCGCGCCCAGCAGCAGAAAGCACCGTCGCGTGTCCTTCTCCCGCGCCGCCTTGATCAGAACTTCACTCACCTCGGGATCGCTGGCAAAGCGTTCCGAACCCTGCAGCAGCCAGACATCGAGTTTGCCTTCAGTCGTGCGCAGGTCGGACACCAGTTCGGTGTGATAGCCCTCGGGATCATCCACCAGAAATCCAGGATGGACCTTGAAGAATTTCGCCAGCAAGGTTCGCGTGGATTGAGTCATGTGGGGGCGCACCCCGCCTTCGATTTGAGATACATACGACTGGCTGATGCTCTTGCCCTGCTCCTTGCGGATCGCCCGCACCAACTCCTGCTGGGTCATGGGACGGGCCAGGCCGCGCAGCGACCCTTCCACTTCGCGCAGGTAGCGTAATTTCTCCGCCAGCGTCATATCACAAATCGCTATATTTATATCCCGATATGCAATGTCAGTCAAGAATTCGATTTACGGCCTTTTCTTGGACTTACAGCGGAGATTTTGCAGCTGTGGGTCGGACACTCCTGTCCGTCGCCGTTGACTTTGCTTTGCTGGATGGACCACCCGGAAAGGTACGTTCGAAACCAGCCGGAAGCAGCTGGGCGGTTTTAGTTTGGCAGCTTCACTCCCCTGCGCAACCAAACCAAAAGCAGCGGACAGGAGTGTCCGCTCCACCCAGGCAAAAAAACGCCCCCGTTTTCCGGAGGCGTTTCACTGCGCGTAAATAAAGCTTACTGTACCCGGGCGTTGTGCTTCTTGCGATAGATGGCCCGCGAGGTACGGTTCTGCTGGCGGTTGACCTGCCGGCGCTCGGCCGCAGTCAGCTTGCCGCCGTTGGCGACGCGTTCGTTGTGGACTTCCTTGTTGATCCTGGCTTCGCGGTGTTCCAGGTGGGCGGTTTCCCCCGCGGTCAAGTTTCCGCTTTTGACCCCCTGGGCGATCCGGTCCTGCTGGTTTTCCTTGCGCTGGTGAATCGTGCCCGGCGCCGGCGCGGTAGTAACAGTCTGCGCGGTTACCGGCAGCATCAGACCCGCCACAACAACAGTCAACATAAAGGCTTTGGCGTGCATAGTCATATCGTCTCCCCTTGCTCCCTTGGTCTTCAGTTTGCCCTGCGTTCGGGCCACTACTTTGAACACCGGGCCCGGGAGAATGTTGCGCGAAACAGGCCGTAGTCATTAGGCCCGGCGTGTTTTCCAGGGTTACTAAAGTCAGTGCACTGAGCACGGAATCGCTTTCGCTGGGGAGTCATTTCTGGCAAGCGACGTGCGCGATTGCGCGACCTACAGTCCAACTTCGATACGCGAGCGCGGATCGAGGAAGTCGCGCAGCGCGTCGCCAATGAAATTGAATGAGAGCACCGCCAGCATCACCGCCAGTGCCGGAAAAAGCACGAGGTGCGGAGCGTCGAACAGGTGAGCCCGGCCGTCGTTCAGCATCGCTCCCCAACTGGCCGTCGGCGGCGGCACGCCCAGGCCCAGAAAACTCATGGTGGCCTCGGCCAGGATGGCGCCCGCCATGCCAATCGCAGCCTGCACCACCACCGGCTGAATAATGTTGGGAAGAATGTGGCGAACGATCACGCGCAAATCGCTCGCGCCCAGCGCCCGCGCAGCTTCCACAAATTCGCGTTCGCGCGCCGCCAGTACCTGTCCGCGCACCAGGCGGGCGTAGCCCACCCATCCGCCCAGCGAGAGCGCCAGCACCAGATTAAAGATTCCCGGACCGCGGAAGGCCACAAAAGCAATCGCCAGCAGAATTCCGGGAAAAGAAAGAAATGCGTTCATCACCACCACGTTGAAAAAACGGTCGATGTTACCGCCGTAATAGCCGGCGATCGATCCCACGATCAGACCGAGGGCAAGCGAGAGCGCGACCACGGAGGTGCCCACCAGCATGGAAATGCGCGAGCCGAAGATCAGGCGGGAAAAGATGTCGCGCCCCAGTTCATCGGTGCCGCACCAGTGCGAGAAGGAAGGCGGCGAAAGGCGCGTCGGCAGATCGATATAGGCAGGATCCTGGGGCGCAATCCACGGCGCAAACAGCGCGAAGATCACAAAGATGACCACCAGCACTGCTCCCGTGGCCGCCAGCGGGTTGCGGCGGGCGGCGCGCGGCAGCGAGATGGATAGCGTGGACAAGCTCAATATGCCTTCGGCCTGGATACCAGCCAGGTGCGGAACCCGCCGGACACGGATTTGCTTCTCCCGCAGACGAGTTCGAGCGATGTCGTAGGAAGACTGCATACGCATGAGTGTGTCCATTCTTACGCCAAATGCCTTTTCAATACGGAGCGCCATATCGCCCGAGAGGTCGGCTTTACCATTCAGCAAGCTGGATAGGGCAGGTCGGGAGACCTTGAGCGCCGCCAGCCGCCGCGGTGACCGACAGACCGGCGGGCTGAATGATTTCCGTCCGAATGAAATTTCCCGGATGGGGTGGGTTCTTCATGGGCATAGTGTCTTCTCCGTTACTCTGCTAGTGGTAATCTTCCAGGTCAATGTCGTAAATTTCCCGCTCCGCGGGGTCGATGCGGAACGTCAAGCGCCGGTTGCGGGTAACGGTGTAGCCTGTAGCTTAACACTTGTCACTCGAAATGTAGCGCCGGCATCTTGCCGGCTGGCTCGGGGGCATCCTGCCCCGGCGGCGGGCGGTACGCCCGGCCGGACAGCTTCATTCTCTGATCCGCAGGTTCGCCACCGAGTACAGCAGGTCCGTCAGAAAAGTCACGCCAACGTAAGTGGGCCCAATCGCCAAATACAGCCCTGCAACAGGTAGTAATCTCGATTTGAAATGGCCCGGTCAGTGATAAGAATTATCTTGCGACGAACCTACCATATCTCAAGTCGGAGCTTTCTGTAACGATCGATCACTTCGAAATCGGCGCGGTTGGACGTTATCAGGCGGGCGCCGTAGGACCGTGCAGTAAGCGCGATGAGGACGTCGAAGTGCAAGTCGCGTAGCTTGCCTGCATCATAGCCGCGATCATGGTGAATTCTGGCCAGTATCTGGCCCGATTCCAGCCAGTTCCTTTCCGTGGGCGTCAGGACTGGATGATTCTTTGCCAGTGTCCGCAAAAATTCCCGTTCCGCCGGTTTGGTGGCGCCACGCCACAACTCCGCAAGGACTACGGAGCACGTTCGAATAAGGCCACTAACCGATTCGATTCGTCCTTGATGGCGCCCGGTGCGAAGGTCATCGACGAGGACCGAGGTGTCGAAGATTACCAGGTCACTCAATGTGACCTGCGAAGGAGAGTTTCCCCGCGTTCTTCTTCATCAAGTCCTTGAAGCGCTTCAGAGCGACAATCTCCCGCAGGGCGACATGGACAGCTTCTGTGCGGGACTTCACGCCGAGAACTCTCGCTGCCTCGTCCGCCAGATCGGTGTCCAGCCGGATGGATGTGAGGGTTACAGCCATATGCATCACCTCAATCATGCATATACATTATATGCAGTTTGTATATACGAGTAAAGAAGTCCGACAGGGAGCCGGTGTCCTAATTTGTCACAGCGTGTTTCTCTTGACATAATAGCGCTGGAAATTAGCACACTACCGGCAGGGCCCTTCATCTGGCTTTCATTGCCGTATCCGCGGGTTCGCCACCGAGTACAGCAAATCCGTGAGAAAATTCACCGCCACGTAGGTCAATCCAATCGCCAGGATGCAGCCCTGCACCAGGTAGTAATCGCGATTGGAAATGGCCTGGATGGTCAGCCGCCCGATTCCCGGCCAGGAGAAAATTGTTTCGGTCACGATGGCGCCGGCCAGAAGCGCGCCGAACTGCAGGCCCAGCACCGTGATCACGGGGATCATGGCATTACGCAGCGCATGGCCATAGACCACCTTGCGTTCCGACAATCCCTTGGCGCGGGCGGTGCGGATATAGTCCTGGCCCAACTCTTCCAGCATGGAGGTGCGCACCATGCGGGTCAGGATCGCAGCCAGCGCCCCGCCCATGGTGATCGCGGGCAGCACCAGGTGCGCGAAGCCGCCCGAACCTGAAACCGGCAGCCAGCCCAGCTTGATGGCAAAAAGCAGAATCAGAATAGGTCCCAGGGCGAAGTTGGGGAAAGACAGGCCGAACAAGCTGACTACGCTGAGCAGGCGATCGTCCCACTGGTTGCGCCTTTGCGCCGATCGCACCCCCGCCGGGACCGAAAGCAGAATCGCCACCAGCAGCGCCGCCAGGGTCAACTCCAGAGTATAAGGATAACGCTGGGCAATCAGCCGGGTAACGCTCTGGTTGAAACGCAGCGACGGTCCCAGATCGCCCTTCAGCACGCCCTCCCAATAATTCAGATATTGCCGGCCCAGGGGCAGGTCGAGCCCATAGGCGTGGCGGGCGGCCTGCACATCCGTTACCGGAGCGCCTTCTCCCAGCATCTGCAGAATCGGATCGCCGGGCACCAGGTGAATCAGCAGGAAAACCAGCGAGACCACCAGCCAGATCACGGGCAGCGTGTACAGCACGCGGAGAGAGAAGTATCGGGGCATTCTGCTGTTAGTCGCCGATCGATGACAGCCAGTTCTTTACTTGAAGCGCGTCAGATTGATTATTTTCAAACCCGGTTTCCAGTTTTGAGTTCCCGGCTCTCAGTCTCCCGCCTGGGTCACGGGTCGGGATTCCAGCTTTTCAATCTTCACTTTGGCGATGCGGTGGCCTTCAATCTCCTGCACGGTGTAGCGGTGGCCTTCATATTCGAAGCTCTCACCTTGCCGCGGAATCCGCTGCAGTCGGGCCAGGATGAAGCCGGCCAGGGTCTCGAAGCCGGAGTCGCGGGGAAGCGAAAGCTGATACTGCGATTCCAGGTCGCGGATACCCACCGACCCTTCGAGTACGACCGCAATCTCCCCTTCCACCAGCGCCTGCTGGGCCGGGGCGATATCAAATTCGTCTTCGATCTCGCCCACGATCTGCTCCAGCACGTCTTCGACGGTGATCACCCCGGCGGTTGAACCGAACTCGTCCACCACCACTGCCAGGTGGCGTTTGCGCTCCTTGAATTCCTCCAGTAGTTCGGTGAGGACCTTGGTTTCGGGCACGACCAGCACGTCGTGCATAATCTGGCTGATTTTCATGGCCGCGACCCGCCCGGCGGCCGGTTGGTCGGGTGTGGTTGTGAGCCGCAGGCGGGTCCAGCGCATCAGGTCTTTGGCGTAAAGCACGCCGACGATATGCTCCGGGCCTCGTTGTGGATCGAAGACCGGGACCCGCGAATGTTGCTCCTCGACTACGCGAGCCAGCGCATCGGAAATCGTAAGATCGCCGGGCAGGGAGAAAATGGCCGGCCGCGGTACCATCACTTCCCGCACCGTGATGTTGTCCAGCTCCAGCGCGTGATGGATCATTTCTTCCTGAAAGGGCGGGATCTCCCCGAACTGGCGGCTGGCGGTCACGATCAGTTTCAGCTCGTCCGGCGAGTGCACCGGCCCCTCCCGAATACGGCGTGAGCCCAGCGCGCGCAGCACCCAACCCGCCGACCGGCTCATGACGAAGAGCAAAGGCCGCGTCAGCGTGAGGAAAACATCCATCGGCCCGGCCACCGCCAACGCCACCTGCTCCGAACGTTGCAGGGCCAGCGATTTGGGGACCAGTTCACCGAGAATAACGTGCAGGCATGTGATCAGCGCGAAAGCAATGGCAATCGCAATCCCGTGAGCGTAAACCGAGGCGTGTGGCAGGTCCCGAACCGGACCGAGCATCATCTGCGCCAGCAGCGGCTCGCCTACCCAGCCCAGAGTCAGGCTGACGACAGTGACGCCCAATTGGACGCCGTTGACCACTTCGTCCAGATTGCGGTGCAGCTTCTGCACAATGCGGGCCCCAATGCGCCGGGCCGCGACCAGTTGCTGAATCCGGGTATCACGCACGCTCACCAGGGAGAATTCCGCGGCAGCGAAGAATGCGTTGGCCGCCACCAGCAGCAGGATGAGGAACACCCGCAGCAGCACGTAGGCAATCATGAAGGGCTAATTCTAACATTCCAAAGAGTATGGTATGGCTTGGGAGCGCTAAAGCCTTGTAGAATGAGAGTCATTCCCCGCAGCGGTCTCCAGGTTCCCGGAAGTTCTCTGCTTCCATTTTGAGGCTTCGCGTGTCTAATCTGTAAGATCGTGTTTTGTTGAGCCCAGCGTTGAGCCACTTTTTGGCGAACCAGCTTTTTGTTGACCCGGGCGACGATGCCGCGACAATCCAGGGAACAAATAGCATATCTCGTTCGTAATCACTAGAGACGCAGGCATTATCGATTCAGGAGGCAGACGTGAACGGCAACGGCAGCAGCAAGAAGCGGCGCAAGCGGATGATTTATGGCGGTATCGGTCTCGTACTTGTCCTCCTGATCGCCGGCGGGCTGATCGCCGCCACCCGCGGCGGCACCAAGATCGACTCTTCAAAACTGCAGAAGGTCGAGAGGGGCGACCTGGCCAAGAGCGTGGTCGCCACCGGCAAAGTCACGCCCATCACCAAGGTCGAGGTCAAATCCAAAGCCAGCGGGATCGTCAAGAAGCTGCTGGTGGACGCCGGCGATAAAGTCAAAAAAGGCCAGCTCCTGGCCCAATTGGATAAAGTAGAAATTGAAGCCCAGGTGGAACAGTCCCGCGCCGCCGTCGAGTCCGCCGAAGCCAGCCTGATCAGTGCCCAGGCCGACTACGAGCGGGCCAAGGTGGACGCCGAGGGACCCGACGTCCCTCTGCTCAAACGCGCCTACGATCGGGCCATCGGGATGGCCAAGGAAGGTGTGGTTTCCACCTCTGCCCTGGAGGATGCCCAGAAAAACTACGAACTGGCCCTGAACAAGCAGAACGTCGCGAAAGCGCAAGCCGCCGTGCTGAAAGCCAAGATTGCCCAGGCCCGGGGACAACTGGGACAAGACCAGGCCAACCTGAAGCAACTTGAAGAACAGCTGAGCTATACCGACATCGTCTCTCCCATCGACGGAGTTGTCCTCTCGCGTGACGTGGAAATGGGCGACGCGGTGAGTTCTATCCTCGTCCTGGGGTCCTCCGCCACCCTGGTCATGACCCTGGGCGACACCAGCTCGGTTTATGTAAAAGGGAAAGTGGACGAGAGCGATATCGGCAAGGTTTATCTCGGCCAGCCGGCACGAATCAAGGTGGAGTCCTTCAAGGACAAGACCTTCAACGGCGTCGTCACCAAGATCTCACCCATGGGCGTGGAGAAAGACAACGTCACCACTTTCGAAGTACGCGTCTCCATCAACAACCCCGGTGGTGAACTGAAGGCCGAGATGACCGCCAACGCGGAAATCATCCTGGAAGAACACAAGAACGTGCTCCAGATTCCCGAAGGCGCGATTATTTACGACAAGGACAAGAAGGCGTCGGTTGAAATTCCGGACCCCAGCGCCAAAGACGGCAAGAAAAAGATTGCGGTCAATATCGGCATCTCGAACGGCGCCAAGACCGAGCTCCTCAGCGGCCTGAAAGAAGGCGACCAGGTCGTGTTGCAGTAAAAGACCAGGATTCGCGAAGTGGAGGACGGGCGGGGACGCCCGGCCTTCATCGCGTAGGCTTTGCGTTTGAGCTTTTCGCTGCGAAGAGTGAGATTCCCGGCTCGAAACTCTTGACTCAGTTCTTCGGGAGAAAACCATGAATCACCGAAACGTTGTTTCCTCCATCCTTCCCAGCCGGTTCATCACCGGCATCACCCTCGCGATTCTGATTTGCCTTCCGGCGCTGCCGGCGGCGGCCGCAGCCGAAGGCTCTTTCCAGCGTTCCCTGCAGGTGACCGGGCCGGTGCACATGGACCTGAGCACGGGATCAGGCAACGTCGAGGTACACACCGGCAGCTCGAGTCAGGTGCAGGTGACCGGACACATCCGGGCCGGCGAATGGTATGGAGGAAATGCCGAGGAAAAGATCAAACGGATTGAGGCCAATCCTCCTATCCAGCAGAATGGCAATGATATTCGCATCGGCCGCATCGAGGACCCCGAACTGCGGCACAACATTTCCATCAGCTACGAGGTGGTGGTGCCGGCGGAGACCGATCTAAAGGTCCAAAGCGGCTCGGGCGACCAGCGGGTGGATGGCATCCGCGGCCCGCTCGAGGTCAGCGCCGGCTCCGGAGGCTTGAAAATTTCCGCCATCGGCGACCGGGTCCAGGCCGAAACCGGCTCTGGCGATATCGATCTCAATCGCGTGAAAGGCAACGTTCACGCCAAAACCGGAAGCGGATCGATTGACGCCAGCGATATCGCCGGCGCCTTTGAGGCCGACTCCGGCAGCGGACACATCACTCTGCGCCAGACCGCGCCCGGTTCGGTGCGGGTGGATACCGGCTCCGGAGGCATGGAACTGCACGGAGTTCAGGGCCCCCTCGAGGCCAAGGCGGGCAGCGGCGACATTCAGGCCGAGGGCAGCCCCACCGGCGCCTGGAATGTGCACACCGGTTCCGGCGAAGTGCAACTCAAGCTGCCTTCCGACGCCGCCTTCGATCTGGACGCGCATACCAGTTCCGGCTCCATTTCGGTCGATCACCCGCTCACCGTGCAAGGCTCCATCGGACGCAAAGAGGTCCGCGGCCGCGTCGGTCGCGGAGGCGTGCCCGTCGAAGTGGAAACCGGATCGGGCGACATTCAAATCCAGTAAGGAGTCGTCAGTCGTCAGTCTTCAGTCGTCAAAAATCTCATCCGCCAGGTGCCGATCTTCCGTCTTGCTGACGATTGAAGACTGACGACCGACGACTGCCTTCCAGTTACCTCCGTTCCTTGACTCTGCTCTCCTGACAGGTTACTTTCGGCATTTCCGGGGAAAACTCTGTCTGCAAGCGAGGGGAAATTGGCGCATCGTCCGATCATCACGCTGACTACTGATTTTGGGCTCAACGATCATTTTGTGGGGACGATCAAAGGCGTCATTCTCGCCATTGCGCCCGAGGCTGAGATCGTGGACATCAGCCATTCCGTGCAGGCCTTCGATGTGCTCGATGGGGCGCTGATGATTGCGCAATCCTATAACTACTTCCCTTCGGGCACGGTGCATCTGGTGGTGGTTGATCCGGGCGTGGGAACCGCGCGCCGCCCCATCCTGGTGACCAGCGATCGGCACCACTTTGTTGCGCCCGACAACGGCGTGCTCTCCCTGGTCTATGCCCGGGAAGAGCGGCTGCACATCCGCCACGTCACCGCCGAACACTATTCCCTGCAACCGGTGAGCAACACCTTCCATGGCCGCGATATCTTTGCCCCCATCGCAGCCTGGCTGGCCAAGGGGGTTGATTCGGAAAAATTCGGTGAAGAGATTACCGACTTCGTCCGCTTCAATCCGCCCAAGCCCAAGGCGGTAAACGGCAACACCCTGCGCGGCGTGGTCCTGAAAGTGGACCGCTTCGGCAACCTCGTCACCAACATCACGCCCCAGGACGCTCCCATGCTTTTCGCCTCCGAACCAGCCCCCTTCAAGATGCTGGTGGGAAAACACGAAATTACGGAGATTCTCCCCAATTATTCCGAGGGTTCACCCGGCCAGGTCTTCGGCATCCTGGGCAGCATGGGCTACCTCGAGATCGCAACCAATCGCGGCTCCGCGGCCAAAATCGTCGGCAGCGGCAAAGGCAGTGAAGTGATGATTTCACTCGAAGGCGCAGCCGCTGCCGGCAACGGAAACTAAGCTGAATGTGTGGCGCGGGCGCCTCGCCCGCGGCTTTTGACTTTCACTTCGAATCTCACTACGCGCGCTTCGGCTTGGGATGCACGTAGCGCTCGATCTCTCCCGTCCATTTCAGAAAGCGCCACAGGTTGCTGCGCTCCCGCCACATAAACTCCCAGAATTCGAGGAAGCCGATCTGCTGCATCTTGACTCCACAATAGGTCTCGACCCGCCACAGCAGATAGGGGCTACGCCACGGGTTGAGGCGATGTCCGCGAGTCGCGTTCCATAGAAATCGAAGCATGTAGCGCACGTCCGAGTATAACCCTATCCAGTCGTCAGTCGTCGGTCTTCAGTCGTCAGCAGAATCTGATTTTTCTGAGAACTGACAACTGAGAACTGACAACTGATCACCAGAACAAAGTACTCCCAGCAATCATTCGCCGTCGCCGCTGGCCAGTCCAGAGCAGAATCCGGTTTTTCTGACGACTGAAGACCGACGACTGACGACTGCCTCTGCTAAACTTTCTGCTGCATGCCCGCCAACGCCCGCCAGAAGGCCGAAGACCACTACTACGCCGCCCTCGACCTGGTCGCCGAAGGTGAGCAGGAGCGCGCCCTGGCCGAGTACCAGCATTCCCTGGCCGCCGATCCGGTCTTTACCGAGGCCATGCACGGCATGGCCCGCACCCTTCAGGACCTCAACCGCCTGGATGAAGCCATCGCGGTAGCAAAACGCATCGCCGAACTCGATCCCGACGACGTGCTCGCCTATACCAGCCTCTCTGTCCTCTATCAGAAAAAAGGCATGATTCCCGAGGCCGAAGCCGAAGCCAACAAAGCCAGAATCCTGGGATGGAAGCAGCAACTGAAGAAAGGCAGCTCCTTAGCTCCTTGCTTCGATAGTCGTCTAGCCACCCAAAACACTCGAAGGCCAACGACAAACGACTAGTGAGCCAGAAGACTAACGAGCTTCACAGCTCATACTTCTTCGCCAGATGCCGGAACGAGCGATAAGAAATCTTCAGCACTTCTGCCGCCCGGGTCTGCACCCCGTTCGATTGCGCCAGGGCCGCCAGCAATAGCGAGCGCTCGATGTCGGCAACGTATTTCTCCATGTCCACGCCCTCGGGCAAAACCGAGCCCGCTGAGATCGAAACGGCTCCGCCGACTCCGGCTGCCGCCGCCCTGGTCTTGGAGCGCTCCGCGGGCAGTTCGACGTTGAGTTCTTCTCCGGTTTCGAGTGCCACCGCCCGCTCGATGGTGTTTTCCAGCTGGCGCACATTGCCCGGCCAGTCATAACCGGAGAGCGCTGCCAGCGAATGCGCATTCACCCGCAAAATGCTCTTGCCGGCTGCCGGAGCATATTTCTTCAGGAAATGATTGACCAGCACCGGAATGTCCTCGCGACGCTCCCGCAGCGGCGGCACCGAGACCGGAATCACGCTCAAGCGGTAATACAAGTCTTCGCGAAAGGTATTTTCGGCCACCTGCCGGTCCAGATCGCGGTTGGTGGCCGCAATCACGCGGACGTCGATGGGAATCTCGGTCGTACCGCCCACCGGCCGCACACTGCGCTCCTGCAGCACGCGCAGCAGTTTGACCTGCATGGTCAGCGTCATCTCGCTGATTTCGTCAAGAAAGATCGTGCCCTGGTCCGCCACCTCAAATAGGCCGCGCTTGTTCTGGTTGGCCCCGGTAAAAGCGCCTTTTACGTAGCCGAACAACTCGCTCTCCAGCAACGTTTCGGGAAAGGCCCCGCAGTTGATGGATACGAAGGGCTCGCTGGCCCGTGGCGAACAAACGTGCACCGCCCGCGCCACCAGCTCTTTGCCCGTGCCGCTCTCCCCATAGATCAATATCGTACTTTGCGTGGAGGCCACGGTCCGAATGGTCTGTTTCAACTTTTCCATGGTGGGGCTGGCCCCCACGATGTTGTCCAGCGAGTTGCGGGTGGCGGCATCCCGTTTGAAGGCAAAGTTCTGCCGGCTCAGCGACATCTTCTCCAGGGCGCGGTTGATGGCCAGCTTGATTTCGTTCACCAGGCCCGGAGACTTGCGGATGTAATCGGCGGCCCCGCCCGCTTTTACCGCTTCCACCGCATCTTCATAATCGTCCACCGCCGTGATCAGAATCACCGCGGAATCGGGTGAGACCTGGTGCGCGTAACGCAGCACTTCGATGCCATCGGTATTTGGCATTTTGATGTCGGTGACTACCACGTCATAAAGAGCGCTGTCGAGCTTCTTCTTGGCATCTTCTCCGGACTTTACCGTCTCCACCTTGTGGCCTTCGCGGCGCAGGGCAATATCCAGCATTTCGCAGATCGAGCGCTCGTCGTCGCACACCAGAATGTTACCCATGCGCTCGACCTCTCGTGCCCGTCGCCGTCGCTACCGCTTCTCCGTCCTGGGGCAGGAGTCTTGGTTTCGCGACCGGCACTTTCGCGGATGCCTCCTCGGCCACCGCCGCCCGGCGCAAGCGCAGAACGAAGACGCTGCCTTCTCCAATTTTGGAACGCGCCCATACCTTGCCCTCGTGCGCCTGCACAATCTGATAGACGATCGCCAGGCCCAACCCGGTTCCGCCTTCGAACTGCGACTGGAAGGGCTCAAAGATTTTCTCCACCAACTGCCGGCTCATCCCGGGACCAGTGTCGGCAAAATTGAATTGCCAGTCTTCGCCAACCTGCTCCACCGAGACCCTCAGCACACCACCCGAACTCATGGCGCGGACTGCATTCTGGCAAAAATTCCAGAACACCTGCTTGATCTTGTCGCCATCGGCGATGGTGAAGGCCCGTTCGCAGCCATACTGCCGCTCGATCCGGATCCCTGCATTCTCGGTCATCAGCCGGTGCTCCAGCAGGGTCAGCGTGTCTTCCAGCAGCGGCAGCAGATCGACGGTGGCGAATTGATACTGCTTGCCGCGCGAGTAAACCAGAAAGTCGGTAATGATGCCGTTCAGCCGTTCCGACTCCCGCGTCACAATCTGCAGCAGCTGGCGGTGTTCCTCGCTCAGGTCAACAATGCCGGAGAGCATGCTGACGGAACCGGCAATCGAAGTCAGGGGATTGCGGATCTCGTGCGCGATCGCCGCCGCCAACCGTCCCACCGCTGCCAGCCGGTCCTGAATGCGAAGGTCCCGCTCCAGGCGCCGAATCTGGGTCAGGTCATCGAACGTATAAACGTAACCAATCGTCTTCCGGCCGGGGACGGCCAGCACCGTCGCCACTACCCGCAGGGTCTTGCAGAAGCCGTTTGCCGCCACAAAGCGCACTTCCCCATGGGCGCGTTCCGAATCCGCGGCTGGCAACGGATCAAGAAAGAGCTGGCCCACCGCCTGGCCCAGAAATTCTTTTTCCGAGCGCTCAAATAACTTTTGCGCGGCCGCGTTGGCCAGCGTGATGTAGCCATCGAGCCCGGTCGTGATCAGCCCTCCGCTGATGGACTGAATGATATTTTCATGCAGCGCCTGCAGGTCCTCCAGCGCTCCGCTGGTGTACTTCAGCTTTACGTCCACCTGCCGCAGCTTCGCCGCCAGCAGGCCCGCCAGATAGGCCACCGCCAGGTAGCCGAACAGATTGACAAAAATGATGGCCTGCAGCGCTCCCAGTCCCGGATGCGTAGTCGAATACGAAGGAATGACCGCGAAGTACGTCAGCTCAAGGACCGTCACATACAGGATGAACGCCAGCGCCCCAGTCAGGTAGGCCCAGATCCGGGGCAACAGGATACAAGCCACCGTGATGACCAGGGGATAAAAGAAGTTCAGGGAACTGTCCACGCCGCCGGTGGCATAGACCACCAGTGTGACCATGATCAGGTCGGTGATGACTTGCAACAGGGACTGGATGCGTCGCTCCTGCCAAAGAGAAAGCAGCAGCAGGTAGAAGATTGAAACCGCGTACCACAGCACCATGATGCCGATGAACAGGCGCAGGGGAAAGGGATTCGTGGTTAGACGGGCAATCGCCAGCTCGATTCCCAACAGCAGGGTCAGAACAATGATGCGAACCTTGACCAGCCAGGCCAGCCACAGCCGCTCATCGAAAATGGATTGCATGCGAGATCCGTATCCCTGTGCTGGTCGTCAGTCGTCAGTCGTCAGAAAGAGCCGACCACCGGCGACTGACAACTGATAACCGATAACTGACAACTGATAACTTATGACTGCCCTTTGTGCTTGGCCCGCCAGTGTCCCTGAGTACTAGTCGTCAGTCATCAGAAAGATCTGACGACTGCCGACCGACGACTGACGACTGACGACTGACGCTAGCCCGCCAGTTTGGCGATCATCGAGAACAACGGCATGTAGAGCGAAATGACAATGCCGCCGATCATGATTCCCAGCAGTCCGATGATGACTGGTTCCAGTAGGGCCAGCATGTCCTTGGTGGCGGAATCGACTTCGTCCTCGTAGAAGTCGGCGATCTTTTGCAGCATGGCATCCATGGCGCCCGTGGCCTCGCCGACGCCGATCATCTGAGTTACCATGTTCGGAAATACGCCCGACTCCCGCAGCGGATCGACGATGGTGCGGCCCTCTTCGATGGCTTTACGCACTTTCATCAAAGCCTCTTCCAGCACCGCGTTGCCCGAGGTCCGGGCCGTAATGCTCAGACCTTCCAGGATGGGTACGCCCGAAGTAATCAGGGTTCCCAGAGTGCGGGTAAAGCGGGCCACTGCGATCTTGCGCAGCAGCGTGCCCAGAATGGGCAGCTTGAGCAGGCAGTAGTCGAAGTAGTAGCGCCCCTTGGGATTCTTGCGAATCTGCTTCATGCCCACCACCAGGCCGATCACTCCCACGATAAAGAACCACCAGAACTGTCCCACAAAGGCGCTCAACCCCATCACGATCCGGGTGGGCAACGGCAAGGCAACACCCAATCCCACAAACAGGTTGGCAAAAATAGGGACCACCCACTTCAGCAGCGCGCCCACGATCAGGAACGCCAGGCTGACCACGGACACTGGGTAGATCAAAGCCGACTTGACCGCCGCCCGCAACCTGACCGCTTTCTCGATGTAAATCGCCAGCCGCTGCAGGATGATGTCGAGAATACCGCCGGTTTCGCCGGCTTCAATCATGTTGGTCGTCAGATCGTCGAAAATCTTGGCATGCCCCTTCATGGCGTTGGCCAGGGTGGCGCCGCCTTCGACCGTGGTACGCACGCTCGTCAGGGTCTTCTGGAACGCCGGGTTCTCCTGGTTGGCCGCCAGAATTTCCAGGCACTGCACCAGCGGCAGGCCGGCGTCGATCATGACCGAGAACTGCCGGAAGAAAATGGCAATGTCCTTGGTCTTGACCTTGTTCATGCCCAGGCTCGGCATGGCAAATTCCTTGCCCTTTTCCCGGATGGGTCCCGGCGTGATGCGCTCGCGCCGCAGCTGGCTGGTCAGCGCCTGTTTGTTGGCCGCTGTCCGCTCGCCGCTGACCTTGTGACCGGACTCATTCTTTCCCGAAAATGTGAACACTGGCATGGTGAACCTCTCCTCGCTGCAATTCGCTCTTCCCGCGCCGTTGTTCCGGCGTTCAGGACCGCTTTCTCTCCGCGCCCGCTCCTACCGCCGTGGCGGCAGGCAGCGGCCACTCCCTATCCCTGCCGGCGCCGCTTAGTGCTTGCTCGGTGCGGCGCCCTTCGCCAGGGGCTGGTTACGATTCAGACCTGCGCCCCGGTTGATCATCTCCTGCAACTCGTCGGTGTTACTGGAACGCGCCATGGCCACTTCCAGCGTGATCTTTTTCTGGAAATACGCCGTCGCCAGCGCCTGGTTAAACGTCTGCATTCCGAACTTGTCCTGGCCGGACTGCATGGAAGAGTAGATCTGGTGGATCTTGTCTTCGCGGATCAGGTTGCGAATGGCGGCATTCGGCACCATGATCTCCATACACATGGCCCGGCCCTTGCCGTCTGCGGTAGGCAGCAGGCTTTGACACATGATGCCTTCCAGCACCAGCGACAGCTGCGCCCGGATCTGGGGCTGCTGGTGGGCCGGAAACACATCGATAATTCGGTTGATGGTCGATGACGCCGAATTGGTGTGCAGCGTGCCGAACGTAAGGTGGCCGGTTTCAGCAATCCGCAGCGCCGACTCGATGGTTTCGAGATCGCGCATTTCGCCGATCAGCACCACGTCCGGGTCTTCACGGAGGGCGGCGCGCAACGCGTCGGCAAAACTCTTGGTGTCAGCATGCAACTCGCGCTGGTTGACCACGCAGTTCTTGTTCATGTGCACGAATTCGATGGGGTCCTCGATGGTGAGGATGTGGTCATGCCGCTCGCTGTTGATCTTGTCAATCATGGCCGCCAGCGTGGTCGACTTGCCCGAGCCGGTCGGGCCCGTCACCAGCACCAGCCCGCGCGGCTTGTCGCAGAGCTTGGTGACAATGGCGGGAAGACCCAGCTGGTTGAACGATTTGATCTCGAACGGAATCAGCCGGAAGACCGCCGATGTGGCCCCGCGCTGGTTAAAAGTATTGGCGCGGAAACGGGCCAGACCCTTCAGGCCGAAGGAGAAGTCCAGCTCGAGGTTTTCTTCGAAGCGGTGCTTCTGCGAATCGGTCATCACACTGTAGGCCAGCTGCTTGGTCTCCGCCGGCGTCATCTGCGGCAGATCGAGCGGCACCAGGTGTCCGTGCACCCGAATCTGCGGCGGTGAATTGGTGGTGATGTGGAGGTCGCTTCCCCCCATCTCCAGCAGCCTTTTCAACAGATCACTCAGCGAAAGCGACATAATTTCCCCTTTCCTTCCTGAACTCGTATCTTGCCCAACTCTAGTGAATGGTCTCGCGTGCCACTTCTTCCAGCGTGGTCTGGCCCGCGGCCACCTTGATCAGCCCGCTGCGGCGCAGCGTGATCATGCCGCGCTCAATCGCCTTTTTCTTCAACTCCAGCGCCGAGGCGCCCACCAGCACCAGTTCCTTGATCTCGTCATCCACTTCCATCACTTCGTACAAACCAGTCCGGCCCTTGTATCCGGTGTTGTTGCAGGTGCCGCAACCCTTGCCTTTTTTGATCTTCACCGTCTTGGCTTCTTCAGGCGTGTAGCCCTCTTCGATCAGCGCCTGCACCGGCATGTCAATGACTTCAGCGCAGTCAACGCAGATGCGGCGCACCAGTCTCTGCGCGCAAATCAGGTGGACAGAAGTCGCCACCAGAAAAGGTTCAATACCCATGTTCATCAGGCGCGTAATCGTCTCCGGAGCGCCGTTGGTGTGCAGCGTGGACAGCACCAGGTGGCCGGTGAGGGCGGCCTTGATGGCAATTTCCGCAGTTTCAAAGTCGCGGATTTCGCCCACCAGGATGATGTTCGGGTCCTGCCGCAGGAAAGCGCGCAGCGCCGCCGCGAAGTTCAACCCGATCTGTTCCTTCATCTGTACCTGGTTGACTCCCGCCAGCTGAAACTCGACCGGATCCTCGGCAGTCATGATGTTGGTGTCAGGCGTGTTCAGGCGCGCGATGGATGAATACAAAGTGTTGGTCTTGCCCGATCCCGTCGGCCCGGTGACCAGCACCATGCCGTAAGGCTTGAGAATGGCCTTCTCGAACTTGGTCAGCGATTCCTGCTCGAATCCGAGCTTGGTCATGTCGAGGCGCAGGTTTTCTTTGTCCAGCAGCCGCATCACGATCTTCTCGCCCCACAACGTAGGCAGCGTGCTGACGCGGAAATCAAGCTGCTTCTTGCGTCCGCCCAGGCTCATCTTCAGCATGATGCGGCCATCCTGCGGCAAACGCTTTTCGCTGATATCGAGCTTGGCCATGATCTTCACGCGCGAGGTGATGGCGTCCTTCAACTTCAGCGGCGGCGACATGATGCTCTGCAGCACGCCGTCAATACGGAAGCGCACACGGAATTCCTTTTCGTAAGGCTCCATGTGGATATCGCTGGCCCCCCGCTTCACCGCGTCGGTCAACACCAGGTTGACCAGCTTCACGATGGGAGCTTCGTCAGCCGCCCGCTCCAGGTCGGCCGCTTCCATCTCGGTTTCTTCCGCCTGCAACTCGACGTCAGCTTCGCCGATCTCGGTCATCGATTGCATGACCTGTTCGAGATCTTCCTGCTGCGTGGTGCCGTAAGCCTTCTCGATGCCCTCGAGGATCGAACTCTCGGACGCGACCACCGGCTCGATGTTGAAGCCGGTCATGAACTTGATATCGTCCATGGCGAAAACGTTGGTCGGGTCCACCATGGCGATGGTCAACGACGCGCCCACCCGGCTCAGGGGCAGAATCTGGTAGCGCTTCGCGGTCTCGAACGGAATCAGCTTTACGACTGAGGGATCAATTTCAAAGTAGGAGAGATTGATGGCCGGCACGCCGTACTGGCGGGAGAGAAAGTTGGTGACGTCCTCATCGGTGAGGAAACCCAGCTTCACCAAAGCCGAGCCCAGGCGAACGTTGGTCTCTTTCTGGACCTTGGTCGCCTGCTCCAACTGCTCCCTGGTGATGACCTTCTCTTTGACCAGAAGATCACCCAGCCGTTGAGACATACTTCGATCTCCTATCTGTGCGTCAGATAATTTCGGTGTCCGAATGCGGCGCGGCTTCGGCTGCTTTTCGAGGGGAGAAGTTGCAGCCTATCGCGTTGACACAAATTGTCAACGTAACCGGGTTACGGCACCAGTAACTTTAGTGCGTAGGACTTCCGGGTAAATTCCGCAAGCCAGAGATTCGATGCCCGCAGAAGCCGCGCGATTACAGGGGAAGGGCCACGATGCAAGGGAAAAGCGCGACGAAACCGGGCGGCAAGGGTTGAATGACTTCGGTAACGGGTAGAGGACAGATGGCGCACTCAAGCCCGATTTTGCCTTGAGTGGAGATGTTTCGAACTTCTCAATTCTGTCATCCCGACCGGAACAGATCATCGCAAAGCGATGATCTGTGAAGTGGAGGGACCTGCCGGGTGCCCCACACATCGCGCAGTTTGCGATGTGTGGATGCGTCCGCTCCCATCACCAATGGCGGGTAGAATCGTGTCACGTGCACGAACCCTTAAGTATCAACCCGTCGGGCTTTAAGTGTGTCCTTGCACCCGCCATTTCTATACCGCCGAGACTAAAAACCTACTCTGCATCCTCATGCAGTGGAACGCGCGATCGAACAGCCAGAATGTACGCCTTGGCGCCCGGTTTGTCCTGGTTGTAAAAGCCCACCGTGCAGTTGGGACGAAAGTAGTAGGCGTCTCCTGCCTTGGCGGCATGGCGGCCTTCGACGCCGTCCGTCCCGCCGCCGGCCACGATTTCGCCCTGGCCGTCCATTACCAGATAGATTTCTTCCGCGGCCGGGTGGTGGTGAGGCCAGTTCGTGCCGCCGGGCGCAAAGTCCATCCAGAAAAAGCTGTCCATCACGTACGCCTCATCAATCAAGTCTCGCTTTCCGGTGTGCAGTCCGATCAGAAGTTTGTACAGAACTGAGTTCGGATGACCGCTGACAGTCTCCTCCCTGGCATCCTCCAGGTTTGCGACTCTCGGATGTGGCATCGGCGCCCCGATTGCAATCGATGACGGGATCTTGAACCCCATCACCAGCACGCGCAGCGGCCCATCCGACTGGTTTGCGATCGAATGCTTCACGCCTGGAGGCAGGTACGTGAAGTCATGCTTGCGCAACGCCTGAACCTGATCCTGGTAGTGCAGCATGCCCGCCCCTTCGACGACGAAATAGATCTCTTCCTGGCGGTCGTAAAGTACAGTCTGGCAATCGCCATGTGGATCCAAAGAAACTTCGCCGAAGCGCGCTACGCTTTGGAAGGACCGGCTCTCTTTGTCCCCCTCGCCGAAAATAGCTCGATAGTGGCAAGTAGGAGAGGTAAGACCCGCCTTGGTCTCCGAGAGGTCCGGAGCGTAGCGATGCAGCCATGTGGGGTCTGTCTGTCGCTCTTGCGCCAGGAGTCCGTGTGCCAGCAACAACAAGAACAGAAGGAGTTTTTTCATCTTCGGTGCTCCCGACCTTGCTTTGGATTTCGTTTCCTGCCCGATGGCGCCGACTCCCACACATTCGGCGGTTGGCCCATGCGTTTTCTGAAGTGTGGGGATTCGACGGAAAATGCCGTCGGACGCAAATGTGCGGGGCACCCGGCCGTCACTAGCGCAGGTTATTCAACAGCACCACGTCGCTGGTCACATCGCCGCGTGTCAAAAACAATCTTCGGTTGTCCGACGACCAGCTGAAATCGAAAATCCGGCCAGACGTGAATTTGGTCAGCTGCTTTGGTTTTCCTCCTTCCAGTGCTTGTTCCCAGACATTGGTGGCTCCATTTTGGGTTACCAGGTATTGCAACCCACTACCATTCGGGGACCAGCGCACACGGCTGGTTCCCCCCGGTACGTCAAATGTGCGTAGGGCAGAACCTCCGCGCGCAGGAATCACAGCTAACTTCCACCCAGGGGGATTGTATAGGTCGAAAGTATAGGAGAGAAACTTTCCATCCGGAGAAATGTCCAACCATCCGGTGATTCCCTCTCCCATACCACCTGCGATTTCTTCCGGGGGGCCGCTCTCCATTGGGATTCTCCAAACTTTCTGCGGCTGATGCCGGTTCACATAGTACGCAAACTTGCCATCCGGCGAGCAGCCTGGGTACGCCAAGTCACCACTGAACAAAGTCAGGGGCTGAGAACCATCCGCAGTTGCTCGGTTGAGCGTCACGGCATTTCCCTCCACCGATGTGAACAAGACTAAATTCCCGCATTTGCGAAGCCATCCGACATTGTGCAAATTGCCAAGGGTTTCACGCTGACCATCAGCTTTGATCGCCCAGACCCGACCGTCTCCTCCGGACGACAAAAGGCGACCATCCGTGGTTTCCGCTACGCTAATCATGGGCAATTGCCCTGACGTGACCTGTTTGGCGAGCGCCCAGTTCTCTGCGGGAACTTCCCAAATGTTCGAGAGAACGGTCGATGCTATTGCCGCTACATTTTTTCCATCACTGGAAATATCGAGCGGATCGTCATAGTCGGTGAGATCATTGGTAAACCGCTTTGCAGTCCCTTCCGGAAAGGAAATCGTCCAAAGTTGCCACCTTTCGTAAGGTGCGTCATACCGCGGAATGATCAAACTCCATCGATTGAACCATACCGGCCGGCCAAATGGAGCCGTATCGGAATAGATCTCTCGCACTGCCCCGCCTGGAACGGTAACAGACGCAAGCATCCATCGAATTTCTTTTCCGAGAATCCGAAAGGGGCAGACAATAGCTCGACCATCGCGCGACCAACTCGGACCGGGCTGGAAGAGACCTGCATCCCCATTCTGAATTGCTGCCAGCACATGCTCGTCGCTGCCGTCAGAATTGGCGATCCTCAACTCGATGAGGTTACGCCGAAGGTCGGCTCGCTCAAATGCAAACTGTTCACCACTTGGTGAAAAGGAGACGGGCGAGTCAACATCTGCGATCAGTTTTCGGACTGGTCCTCCTAACACTGGAACTGAATACAGATACTTGAAGTACGGATTGTTCAAGTCCGACCTGACGAAGAGAACAAAGTCACCGTTGGGAGAAAATGTAAGACCGTGGAATTCGGGGCCGCTGGGCAGGATCTCAACATCGCTGTGAGTTGAAATCTGGCGTAGGTGAAGGCTCTCACCCCCTCCATGTCGGAGCGAATAGATGATGAAATGGGCATCGGGGGAAATGGCAACGCCAGTCGCAGCTCCGCTGTCGGTCATCTTCGTGATACGGACATTCTGGAGCTCAGGAGCACTGTGCCTCAAAGGACGCGTCAGGACAGCGAGCACGGCCAAAACCGCCAACGCGATCACGGATATGACCCAATAAGGCACGCCAAACCGTCGAGCGACTTCGCTGGTATCTCTTTGCCTCGAAGGCGGGAAAAGTCCAGTTTCTTTAGGGACAAGTGCATCCACGTTGCTGAGGCAAACGTGATTCCCGATTGTGCCGATAAAGCGATAACCCTTCCTGGGCAGCGTTTCAATGAAATGTGGATGCTCTGCCGAGTCTCCCAAAGCCTCGCGCAAGCGGTTTACCGCCTTGTTCAAGCTCACGTCAAAATCCACAAACGTATCGGAAGGCCAGAGCTGCTTTCTCAGCTCCTCGCGAACGACCAACTGACCCGGCCGCCCAAGCAGTGTCACGAGTATTTGGAATGGTTGTCTGGGAAGGACCGTCTTGCTGCCGTTGCTGCGAAGCTCCGCCGTCTGAAGGTCGAGCTCGAATTCGCCGAACGAAACCGTGCCGCGGAATTGGCTGGGACTGGACATCTGCGCCGCCTCGCGACACAAGAGTTTACCATCGCCGTAACTCTATGAAAATGAAATATGTTGGATCACGGTATGTATAAGTCACACAAAAGTCACTTTGAGGGCATTGCAGCGATATGCAAATTCCGTCCAGAGTTTGCGATCAGCGGTCTTCTCCCAGCGTTTACCGCAGCCGCTCCAACAAGTTTGCCTAAGGAGAACTGTGATATGAAGCTAACCTCCGCTGCCCGAATTTTTACAGCATCCATTCTGTTGCTTGCCTCGGGAAGTTTCTCGAGTGCACAGGAGCAGCCGTCCAGGGATCGCGCGAAACATCATAAGTACCGGCTCATCGACCTGGGCACCTTTGGAGGGCCCCTCAGCGGTGTTCAGTTCTACGCGCGGGGTGTCATCAATAGTGCGGGTAGCGCAACTGGCGGTGCGGATACATCAATTTCAGACCCGTACTATCCCAACTGTTTTAGCCCCAATTGTGTTGTGCAGCACGCGTTCAACTGGAAGGACGGTGTCCTGAACGACTTGGGCGCGCTGCCGGGCACCAACAGCAGCTACGGATACTGGATGAACGAACGCGGCTGGGTGGTTGGCCTCTCCCAGAATGGTGTCATTGATCCGTTAACGAACGTACCGGAATGGAACGCGGTGCTTTGGAAAGGAAGCAAGATCATCAATCTTGGTACGCTGGATGGAAATCAAAGCGCCGGGATAGGCGTGAACAATGCCGGCCAAGTCACCGGATTCGCATTGAACACAACCCCCGATTCTTGGGGTCTCGCGTGCCCCTGCGGAACCCAGTCGCGGGCATTTCTCTGGCACAAGGGAGTCATGCGTGATTTGGGTACGCTGGGTGGCCCCGACAGCTTCGGTCAGTTTGTCAATGACGGCGGTCATGTGGTCGGGTTCTCTTTCACAAACAATATCCCGAATCCGACCACAGGTATGCCCACCCTTGATCCGTTTTTGTGGGATGGCAGAAAAATGCGGGACCTCGGCACCCTCGGAGGCACTTTCGGTGCGGTCACCGACATGAATAACAAAGATCAGGTGATCGGCACGTCGAATCTGGAAGGAGACATCGACACTCATGCTTTCATGTGGGAGCCGACAAAACCGAAAATGAGAGACCTGCGCACTCTGGGAGGGACATTCGCAATCCCTACGATGCTCAACCAGGGGGGAACTGTGGTTGGCGTAGCTACGAACACAAACGACGAACTGCTGCATGCGGTCCTCTGGCGCAACTTCGCCATCCACGATCTAGGGACCGTACCAGGCGACGGATGCAGTTGGGCATGGGGCTTGAATTCAAGAGATCAGGTCGTGGGAATTTCGTTGCCATTCCCCTGCGATTTCTCGGTTGCCCATGCATTTTTGTGGGACAAGGGCTTAATGCTGGATCTGAACACCCTGATTCCTTCCGACTCCAGTCTCCAGCTTGTATACGGCGTGGCCATCAATGATGACGGGGAAATCATAGGCATCGGAGTACCGCCTGGTGTTTCACCAAGCGATGTGGAAGTTCTTGGACACGCCTATGTACTCATTCCTGAAGAAGACAGTTCAGATTCTCGGAAGGAAAATATCGGAATCACGTCCTTAGGTGTTGGCAACGCGGCAGTTCCGGCAAATGCGAAAGCCGTCACAGCCGAAATGATACGCAGAATCCGGGACCAGCAGGTTCGAAAATATCACCGATCCCGAAAATAGGCCGGGTGCCCACACATCGGTACTTTGCGATGTGTGGGTTTGGACGCCACCGGAAGCCGTTGAGTTCACGATTACTCTCCGCAGGCCGATACACTTAGCATTGGTGATGGAAATCCTTGACACTACTTTCGCTCTTATCGAGGCGCACCCGGCCCTTCCGCATAAACTCTTCTAACGAATCCGGCGGCATTAGTATTGGGCCAGTCCGGATGCTGCGTCTTAAGTTCTGCGCTGATCTGTTTCCCAGCCTCATCGGCGGACACACCCTGTCCCTTGAGCGCCAGCGCTCGCGTGCGGATTCCGGAGATCAGATTAACTTCCGCCGCCACCAGCGAACCGTCGCCGGGAGCGCTATGGTCGGGCAGGACATGTGCGGGGTTGAGCGCGGCGACCTTCTCCAGCACGGCCAGCCAGCTCGCCGGTGTGCCGCCGTCGCCGAAGATGTTCGGCATGGTCTGGTTCTGCACCACGTCGCCTGAAACGAGAGTTCGGTCCGGTTCGACAAAGGTCAGCTCATCACCCTTGGTGTGGGCCCCGCCGAACCACAGCAGGCGGGCCGTCACCCCGCCCAGGTCGATCTTCGCTTCCTGATCGAAAATCACGTCCGGCGATCGCAACACAACCCCCGCCAGCAGCTCCTTATTCAGCGGCGAGCGCTGGCTGAACATGTCGATCATCTCCTGGCCGTGCTTCTCCATTTCCTGCTGCTGCACCGCGTCGCGGATCAGAATGGTGGCGGGAGGAAAGCCGGGCTCACCGCCGGCGTGCTCCGGATGGAAGTGCGTGGTGGTGAGGAAGAGCTTCTGATTGCTGGGCGCAAGCTTCGCCGCTACCCGCGCGACCGTGGCTCCATTCTTCGGGCCCAGGCCGGTATCGACAACCAGCGTGGCGCGGCTGCCCACCACGATGGCGATGTTAGGAAAACCCATGATCGCCCAGACGTGGTCGGAAACCTTGATCGGGTTCTCGCCGAGCTTCGGCTGGCTCATCTGCGCCCACGCGCCTGTGGCCGCCAGGACGGCCATAACCAGAAATGCCAACCGTGACTTCATAATCTGATCCTCATAATCTGATCCTCATACGCAGGGTGCTCCATACATCGTTCGCTTTGCGATGTGTGGGGTTCTCGCTAAAACTGGAGTGCGTCGAGATCACAATCAAATATGTCTCGGAATGCCGAGTGTACATCCCCACTCAAGCCAAAACCGGCCTTCCGCCGTTTCACTTTGCCGGCGCGACTTCCACGCGCCGGTTGAGCGCTCTGCCGTTTGCGGTGGCGTTGTCGGCAACGGGCCGGCTCGCGCCGAAGCCCTGCGGCTCGAGCTGGCTGGTGGCGACGTCGTGCGCGCTCAGCCAGGCGACCACGGATGCCGCCCGGGCTTCCGAGAGTTTTTGATTGCTGTCAGCCCTGCCCTGATTGTCGGTGTGTCCTGCAATGATCCAGCGCGATCCGGGATGGTCCTTGACCAGGCCGAGGATTGCGGCCAGGGCGGGCGCGCTATCCGGTCTCAGCTTTGCCGAACCGGTGTCGAAGTGAATGCCGTAGATGGTCGCCGTGCCGGTTTCCTTGATCGAACGTTCCAGGGCCGCAGTGCTCTCCTCATGCGCATGCAAGCGGAAATCAGCCCTGCCGCTCTGCCCGGCCACCAGGTCCACCGACACGCTATTGCTGTCGTATCCCGGCGCGCTCGCACTGGCCACCACCATGCCCGCGGGCAAACCTTCCAAAGCACAGTGCCCGGCCTGGTCGGTGGTGGCCGAGGTTACGGCGGAACTTACCGTGGCGCCGGCAATTGGCGTGCCCTTGTCGGCATCCACCACCGAGCATTGCAGCGAAACCTGATATTTAAAAGAGTGGGGATTCACCAGGATGCGCACGAAATCGATGGCATAACCGTCGGGCACGTGGGTGGTGGGATCGTCGATCAGGAGCTTGACCGTGCCCGATTGCAGCAGCGGCCAATACTCCGGCAACAGTCGCACGCTGATCAGTTTGCCGATCGGCCCGGTCTGGTCCAGCGCGTTAATCACCTCTTCCAGTTGCGGAATGCGGGTGCCGTTCAGGCTGGCTTGATAGCGCGAATGAAATGTGGGCGCCTGGAAATCATCCACGAAAATCTGCAACAGCACCGCGTCAATCTTCGCCGGCAACGCCCCTACCGCGAGCGTGATGGGCGTGGGCATCGAATCCAGCCGCGCCTGAGAAGGCGGAGCATCGGGCGCGTAATGGCGCTGGAGAATCCCGCTATAGCCATCGCGCTCATGATTGAGATCGCCTTCACTGACGCCCGAGCCGAACAGAATGCGGTCCGTCCCCGGAGGAGATGGCGGAGGCGGAGTCCAGGGATAAGGGTGCATGGGCGTGGACTCGCCGGAAAAGGGATCGAATCCCTCCGGCCACCCGAAGCCCAGATTGTTGATGTCCCCGGTGCGCACCAGAAGGTCAGCCTCCGGGCCCCCCACAGTGCGCTCGCTTTCACTCCCGGTAACCTGCGGCGGCCCCTGGTGAGCAGGCGCGGATCGCGTCCCCGGTGGAGTCGATGCGCCGCCGCTCCGGGATGGCTGAACCGCATGCCCGGCGGGATTGTGCTTATACGATTGCTCCACCTGCTCCACTCTCTTCTTCACGCGGTAACCGACATACACCACGCCCAGGGCAATCACCAGCCCGATTACCAGCACCACGCCCAGCGCCGCCAGCAGCAGTTTGACCAGCAGGTTTCCGGGCTTGCCAGTGGCCGGCGCAGCGGAGACTGTGGACGGCGCGGCCGCAGCCGGACTCACCGAACTGGGACCGCTGGTGAAAGTGGAAGCCCCGGCTGCCGCCGGAGTTCCGCACAGAATGCAGAATTTTGCGTTGGGCTGCAGGGCGCCGCCGCACTGCCGGCAAACCAGTGGAGTGGACGCATCCGCCGCCACGCTTCGCTGCGCACCGCACTTGATGCAAAATTTGTCGGTCGCAGCCAGCGACGCGCCGCAGTGGTTGCAGAAATTCGTCATGCAGGCTTCTCCGTGCGGGCTGCTGCTAGGTCGGTTATCCGGCGGGAACTTCCTTCGGAGCAGAGATCAGGAACCGCTTGTCGTCCGACGCGGTAATCACCTTCCGCGTGAGCCGGCCCTCCAGAGCCCACGACTGAACGCACAAGGCCGTAACGGCTTTCCCTGGACCCCAACTCTGTAAGAGTTTCGTGCATGGAAGATAAGGGGCGTGCGAATTATAGCGCATCGCAACCTGCCGGAGCACGCGCTTCGCCACCGTTGTCCGAAGACATCGCGACAGAAGCCGGCCCTGTCGGGGAATCTCAAAAGCTATCGAACTCCCCACGCTCACAGACGATGATCTAGCTGTGCTTGCCTGCAACCACGAGTGCCAATTGGTTCTTCACGCAGGAACAGCAGAAATATCTGCTGAAAAGCACGAAAGGGGATCGATGAAACGGGAGCTGAGGTCGTTCAAAGTTCTGCTTACGGTCGGATTTTCCCTGCTGTTGGGTTCATGCAATTCCTGCTCGAGAAATTCCGCAACCGGCGGGCCTTCCAGCGGCGCGGCCACAACGGTTGCTCCCGCTCCCTTCTACACGCCGCCGGGCGCCGTATTTCAGGCGACCTACACCAGGAATACTGTCCGCCTCGATCTGCCCACCGTGCAAAAGGCCCTGCGCAGTGTGAGCCCGGACGCGCGCATATTTATCTTCGACGATTCCGACCCGCGTCTGGATACCCTGACCCAGGGCAAGGTCCTCTTCATGGAGCACCTCGGCGCGCGCCGCATCGTGGCCACGCAGAAGCAGGGCTCCGAGATCGACCTGCTCACCGAACCCGCCGCCCTCACTGACTTCATCCAGGACGGCCACATTGAGTTCAAAGCTCCCATCAACTTCCGCCGCATGCGTGCGCAGAATCTCTCCCAGCCTCGCAGCCGCGGCATCCTCGCCGACCTCAAGGGATGGTTTGCTCATCCCGAAGTAGTTCATGCCGACGAAGAGGAAAACAAAACCTCGATCGGTCTCCACACCAAAGGAGAGGTCAACGACTGGCAGTTCGAGGTGGAAGGAGAACCCGAGGGTGACGGATTCTCGCTCTCTCTCACCGCCATCAAAAAGCTCCATGGATTCGGTGCGAGCGTCAAGGCAAAGGGTGATGTGAGCCACATTGCCACCGCGTTCAATGCGGTCATTCACGGCGGAAAGATGGACGAGTTTGCTTACAACACTCCCCTCGAGGGCAAACTGCATGTCAGCTGGGCCGCCCTGACGGAAGGCGAAAACACAGGTATCGGTGAGGCGCGGCTCAAACTGCCACCCTTTGCCAAGGATGTCTTCGATATTTACGGCGTCCCCCTGCTCTTTCGCATCGACGAAGGCGTCATCTTCAAGCCGGGCTTCGGCGGGAAGAAAGACGCCGCCTCGGGCGGTTTCGACCTGACCTACAACGGCACGGGAGGATTGGAAATTCACGGCGGAAAATCGACTCCCAAGGGAACCATGGACGCTGAGCCCTCCCCGGAGAAGACCACGGCCGAGTCTCTGGCGGCGCATGGCGTGGTCCTGGCCGTGGACGCGCCCAAGATTTCCATCTCCTTCGGCACCGACAGCGTGATCGAAGCCATCAAGGAAGCCATGCCGGCCAAACTGGTGGACAAGGCCGCCGAGTTTCTCGAAAAGGGACCATTCGGCCTGGGTGGCCTGGTTAAAAAAGCGCAAGAGGATTTTTTCAAGCTGGAAGGCGCAGCCTACGTTCAACTGGTCACGGAGTTCGATTATGCCGGTTCCGGCCCCTTGAGCATCGTTCCCTGCTCGATGACGCACCTGAATTTCTACGCCCAGGCGGGAGCCGATGCCCAGATCGGCCTGGTGTCAGCCGAATCCCCGCACTTCAACATCAAGGAAACCAAATTTACTTCCCGCGAGCCCGACATTGACGCCTGCGGCAAGAAATAGGCCGTGTTCCCCATCTCAAATTTCCTCGGTGCCCCATTCTAAATTTCGCGCCCTTCGCGAAATTTAGAGTGGGGAAGTTGCAAAGTCGTCGTCGGGGCGCGGCCCATCCCTAATTGCGAAATTTAGGGTGGTGATCGAAACCGCGACTGAACCGCGCACCAGCCATCCAGCTGTCAATCCCCCGCCCCACCCCGTTTCCCCTCAACCCCTTCATTCGCTGGACACAATACTTTGGCCCGCCCTGTCCCATTCCCCCGCTTCAAACTGCTATCCTATAACTAGAAAGGGCAATAATATACTTCACTGACTAAAGCTGCTTCTTGCACCACGCGGCAATCCGAAGTCAGTTCCGTGCTCGAAGTGATTTTCAACGCCTTTACGACTGAAAGGGTATTCCGGTTGGGACAAAATGACCCCTCAGTGAACACCTAAAAAGCGGCCATACATGATCAGTTCAAAACCGGCCATACTTTGGAAGCCGTCCAAGACATAGGTTGTTCTATCCTGCCGCCTGCTGCGGAGGCAAGCCTGTTTTTGTGCGCCAACTGCGGGGGCCGCATTTCAGAACGTGGCCATGATGCAGCAGGCGATCGAGCATGGCGGTAACCGCCGCGCTATCGCCCAGCAGTTTCCCCCAGTCATCGACGGGTCGGTTTGAAGTAATCATTGTGCTAGCACGCTCATAGCGTCGCATGATGATCTCCAGGAGTTCCTCGGCGGCGGTGAGGGATAATTTCCGCATGCCCAAGTCATCGATGATCAGCAAAGGTACAGTGACCAGAGACTCGATGTGCTGTTTGCGCGTACCGTCGATCGAGGCTTCGGCGAGTTCCTCGAGCAAGGTATGGGTCTCGCGGTAGAGCACACGATAGCCTTGTTGGATGGCGGCCTGGCCAATGGCCTGTGCCAGATGGCTTTTGCCGCTGCCTGGTGGACCGACCAACAGTGAGTCTTCGTGACGGGCGATGAAGGCAGAGGTCGCCAGATCGAAAACCAGACTGCGATTCATCTTGGGATTGAAGCTGAAGTCGAAGTTGTGGAGGGTTTTTTGCGGATCGCGAAACTGAGCTTGCTTTCGCCGACGTTCCAGCAAACGGTCGCCACGACGGGTGAGTTCGTCTGCGACCAGGCAGGAGATCAGATCGATGGGTGCCATGGATTCGACCTGAGCCTGGTGCAGACGCATCTCGAGCACCGCCGCGATTCCACCCAGCCGCAGTTGTCGTAAAGCACGATTCAACTCGATGAGATTCATTCACTTTGCTCCTTGGTTTTGGTATGGATCAGATCACGGTAGTGCACCAGTTCGCGGATCAAGGGATCGACCTGGCGCAAACTGAGCGGGGCTTGCGGACGACGCTCAAGGTAGCGACGCACGAAACGATATTCGTGCACGCCCATCTCGAGGGCGGCAGCGCAAGCTTCATCGACGGCAGCGGTGCCGTACTTTTTGGCGAAGGAGAGAACGCCCAGGATGCGCCGCACGCCCACTTCGCCCTGCTGGCTATAGATAAGGTTGCAAAGTGTACCGACATGGGTGCCTACTCGGCCGGCACGGCCGAGCAACTGCACCACTCGGAAGGGAATGCGCTGCAGGTGGTCCTCGGGCTGAATGCGGTACCAGCCCCGTTTCTGACGTACATGTTCTCGCAGGAGTAACCCGTTCTTGGGATCGAGGATACGAACGTAGAGCTCATCCCATTGGACTTTGACCCCACGTCCGATCCAGCCTGGCGGTAGACCGTAATACGCGGCTTCGACTTCGACACAGCCATCCAGATGCACCACCCGTTCGCCGTACTGGTAATAGCGGAACGGTTCCACAGGCAGCGGGAGCAAGGTTGGTTTTTCTTCTGCGAACATGGCGGCCACTTGCCGCTTCGTGGTGCCATGGATGCGCGTATCGGCCCAGTTCGTTTCCCAGCGATCCAGATAGGCTTGCCCTTCCTCCAAGCTCTCGAAGCGTTTTCCCTTGAGCGGCGTGTTTTTGGCGTGTCCGACGCTGCGCTCAACTTTTCCTTTTCGATCTGGATCCTGGATCCGGCAGGGGAGGGCGACCGCACCGTAATGAGCGAGCACGTCGCGATAGAGGGGATTGAGTGTGGCGTCGTAGACGTCGGGAACGATTACGCCTTCGCGAAGATTGTCTAGCACCAGGATGCGCGGAGCACCGCCTAATCGACGAAATGCCTTTTCGTGGAGCTCGGCCCAGATGCGCGTGCTGGAGCGGAAAACCAGCAGCCGTACCGCTTTGCGACTATAGCCCAGCGTGAGCACGAACAAACGGGTGCGTCGATACTTGCCGCTCTTCGCTTCGCGTACCATCGGCCCGCTGCCATAATCGACTTGACCCTCTTCTCCTGGAACGGTGAAAATCACCGCCCGCGCTGGCGGTACTTGGGCCCCACGCAATTTGTAAGCGAAGCGCCGAACGCTTTGGTAGCCACCCCGGAATCCGTAGTCGGAGACCAGATCTTGCCAGATTGCCATGGCATTGCGATCTCGACTCAGACCCAGCTCGATGATTTCCCGGTAGGGTTCACAGGTGCTCGCCGAACCCACGACTTTCGAGTTTTCTGGCTCCTTGCCGCTCAACCCCACGCCAAAGTCGGTGATCACCGTTATGGCCGGTTTTGAAGTTGCGGTTGCTTTTCCCTTCGTAGAAAGGTTTTCGGGGTTGGGGTTGAGGTTGAAGTTGGGGTGACCGCCGGACTCCGGAATGGCCGGTTTTGCTGCCTCCGAGCCGGTGATCACTTGTATGGCCGGTTTTGCCTTACCTTCGCGTTTCCATCTTCCCGGCGGCCATATTTCCAGACCTGCGCTGCGCAGATAGGCGCTGATGGTCTCTCGACGCACTCGCGTGGCCTCTTGGATCTTTCGCAGAGACCATCCCAGTCGTCCCAAGGCTATGATTTGCTGTTTCTTTTCGTCCTTCAAGACATTCGCCATGTTGCGAGAAGCTACTAACCCTCCCGCTGCTGTCAATGTCCTGGACGTTTCTTCTGAAAGTATGGCCGCTTTTCAGGTGTTCACGTATGGCCGCTTTTGGGTGTTCACTGAGGCTACTCTTGCTGAATCCATTTCTCGGGCAAAGCCAGCATCGCTTCATGAGTTATCCAACGGGTTCCGGAACAGTGTGGGCACTGAATTAAGGCCCCTAGCTGATGGTGGGGATTGTCGCCCGGATCGGCCATCGTAGACACCTCGCGATGCATGACCGGCACCAGTTTCCCGCACTCGCAGTAGTAGCCGTTGCAAAAATATTCAGCCATGGCGACACGAATTATATGCCTGACTAAGTTGTTGGATAACCCCGACGACAGAGCATCGCAGCAAAGGGTAGTGACAAGGAACCTTGTCACTACCCAGCAAAGTGATGCCTTGACCGGAGTGCAATCATTTCGCTTTCTTGAGTGCTTTTCGAATTGTCTTTGCGGTATGGAATGTATGCGTAGCTAGCGGGGATATGTATTTGAGATTCTGTTCCGTCAGGTGAGCGTGCTTCAGCAGTTTGAAATCGAACAATATTTTCATCCATGGCTTGTCATAGGTGCTTGCGATGTGGCTCACAAAATCGGCGGTGTGAAGCTCGATGAAATCGTTTTTCTTAACCGAAGCGACTGCGGAGATTCTCCAATCTGGGTATCCAGCGTCCATCATCATCTCGATGGTTCGCTTAACAAAATCGACATTTGGCTGCCCAGATTCGAGAATGAAGGATGATGCTCTGGGCGCGTTGTATTCGCAAATTTGGGCCACGCAAAGCAGTGCGCACGTTGCATACTCGTTCCCAATCGCCGTTTTGACATGCGCGTTTGCGTAAGCCTTGAATTTCTCTTTGCTTACTGTTACCAGTAGTGAATTTATTCGAGCCGCGCACATCGCATCAGTCAGGGACTGGAATAATCGCGTACCGCTCTTCGCATGAAAACCATCTGCAAATGGGGCCCAAAGACGTTTAAACTCGGCCCACTGATCTTGCTCCGCATAGCATCCGGCCACACTTAACACCGGGATTTCAGGATTGGTGCCGCTTTCGTCTAGGAAGGCCTGAATGGCATTTACCACGACAACAAATCTCCGCCCGGCTCCACTGAACAAAACAAGCAGCTCCGAGCCAACGGCGCCGGATTGACTTTTGCCACACGTAGACCTACCCTTCTTTTCTAGAAGGACTCTACGTGCCGCAAAAGCCAACTCAATCCGCCAAGAATGAAACGGGCGATTTCGGCAAGTTCACGAATTTTATGCGGAAGCTTGTAGCCGTTCCGCACTCGGAAATAAAAGCTAAACTCGACGCTGAGAAAAGAGCGAAGGCGCGGAAGCCTAAGAGGACTTCCGCTTCCCGCGCTTCCCACGCGAAGGATTAGAAAGGCGTTTCTCCCACCTTGCCAGTCACCTCCGCCAAAGTGAGCCGCCTTCCTGTGATCTGAGTCATAGCTAGATGGAACCTGTCTGCATCGTTCAAGCGATTGTCTTTGGTTCCGCGATTGTTGTAGCGAAACATCTGCTCATCAAGGTAGCGGAATAGGTGAAACGGCTCGACGCTCACGTAGGTTCCAGCAAGGCCGCGCTTGAGCAATGACCAGAAGTTTTCGAGACCGTTGGTGTGAACTCTGCCGTCAACGTACTTCTCAGCATGGTTGATGACTTGATGAATGTAGTGGTCACTCAGGCCAAGATACGATTTCCATTCGTCGGTATATACGGATGAACCACGATCAACGAAAGCCTTAATGTTCCCTTGCAAGGTTTCATCGTCGCGCTTTTGCACGACGGTGGTGGCGATTCTACCGCCGCGTTCGAGCAATCCCATGACGACGGTTTTGTTGATGATGCCGCGATGCCGGTATCCCTTTCCGACCTTCTTGGACTTGTGCATATTTCGAGCTTTGCCGCCGATGAAGGTTTCATCCACTTCGACTTCGGAGCCGGACCCGCCGATCTTAGAGAATGATTTCGACTGCATTGCCAAACGAATCCGGTGCAGCATGAACCATGCGCTTTTCTGGGTCACTCCCAGAGCGCGGTGGAGTTCGTAACTGCTGATTCCGTTTTTGCAGTTCACCACAAGCCACACAGCGGGCAGCCACTTCTCAAGGGCAATCGGCGAATCCTCAAACACGGTGCCGACCTTGAGCGAGAATTTCTGCTTGGGATGTTCTGCCGTAGCAGCGGTACAGGCGGGCCTTCGCCAGATAGGTTACTTTGTCCGAATTGCAGCGCGGGCAGCGGACGATCTCATCCAGCCAGCGAACGGCGACCATGAACTTGCGGCAGTTCTCGTAATCGCCGAAGTGCTGGATTGCTGCCTGAAGTGTCTTGGGTATTTCCATGTCCACAAGACTATAGGAAAAGTCGTAGTCAGTCAAGTATATTATTGCCCTAGAAAGTAAATATCAGGCGCGGGCCACCTGGCTCGCGCCTTTTCTTGTTCGGGCGTGCCGGCCAGCGGCAAGTGCGGGGACGCGATCACGGGTTTCCCAGTCGCCTTAAATTTTGCCCAGGAAAACTCGAAACGGTTGCAGCTCGAAAGGAGCGGGCTTTCAGGAGCCCCTCCCGTGAGCAGCCGAAGGCTGTTGTCGGCGCGATTTCAAAAAACGCCGGCGCATCCGAAATGCGTGCCCTACCCACGCCGGGCGGGCGCACCTGAAATGTGCGCTCTCCGGAAAAGAAGCGCGGGCCCATCGCTGCGCCTCTTTAAGTTGGGGCCATGGAAAACAGCGCGGAAGTTCCCGCCGGGCAGCGCGCCGGGCGGGACAAAAAAGGTAAGCCACAGAAAGGCACCGATAAACAGCGGGGAGAGTTGGCCGAAATGCACTTCATGCTCAAGGCCGCCGGCCTGGGATTCGGCGTCGCCAAGCCCTGGGGGGAGAGCGAACGGTATGATTTTGTCCTCGATACCGGAAAAAGATTCTGGCGCGTACAGGTGAAGTCCACGTATGTGGCGCGCGCGCCCAGGTATTCGGTCAATGTATGCCGCAACATTGCAGACAAGAAAAAGGCGCCATACACGCCTGAAGAAATCGACATTCTGGTGATTTACATCGTCGCCGAGGATGCCTGGTATGTGCTCCCGGTGGCGGTGGTCGCGGCTCGCACCCGTCTCTACTTCGCCCCTTTGGGAAGCAAAAGAAAGGGTGGCGTCCACGAAAGATATCGCGAAGCCTGGGATTTGATGAGAGCAGAACCCCGTGCCCCGGAACCCTGATGCAGGGCGCGAGCGTCCCGAGCCCACGTAGGGGCGGACGAGGCGTCCGCCCCTACGTGGCTATTCCAGGCCCAGCTCTTTCCACTTCTTGTCCACCAGCGCCTTGGTCTTTTCGTCCATCAGGATTTCGTCGGGCCAGGGCCGCGCGAAGCCTTCGCTTGGCCACTTGCGGGTAGCGTCAATCCCCATCTTCGAGCCGTAGTTGGGCAGCCGCGAGGAATGGTCCAGCGAATCGACCGGGCCCAGCGTGAACTGGATGTCGCGCTCCGGGTCGATGTGGTTCAACACCTTGAGCGTGACTTCGCCGATGTCCTGCACGTTCACGTCTTCATCCACCACAATGATGCACTTCGTGAACATGGCCTGGCCCAGCGACCAGATCGCGTTCATCACCTTGCGCGCCTGCCCTGGATAGGATTTGCGGATCGACACCAGCATCAGGTTGTGAAAGACGCCTTCCACGGGAAGGTTGATGTCCACCAGCTCAGGAATGGTCAGCCGCATCAGCGGAAGAAAGATGCGCTCGACCGCCTTGCCCATCCATCCGTCTTCCATGGGCGGCTTGCCCACGATGGTTGTGGAATAGATCGGATTCTTGCGGTGGGTGATGCAGGAGACGTGAAAGACCGGATAAAGATCTTCGAGCGAGTAGTAGCCCGTATGGTCGCCGAAGGGGCCCTCGGTGCGGAGTTCGTCGAGGTGCACGTGTCCTTCGAGGACAATCTCGGCAGCTGCGGGAACTTCCAGATCGACCGTTTCGCACTTGACCAGTTCAACCGGTTTCTGCCGGAGAAAGCCGGCGATGAGATATTCCTCCACGTCGGGCGGCGCGGGCACAATCGCGGAAAACGTGAGCGCGGGATCGGTGCCGATGGCGACCGCAACTTCCATTTTGCCGCGCGGGCGGTCGCCCTCGATCAACACCGACCCGCCGGAAGTGCGGGCCATCACATCGACCGCGGCGCTGGCACGAGCGGGCACGCTCGCGCCCGCCTCAACCTGCGCCGCTGCCCGCAGGGCCTCGCGGTAATGTTCCGCGCCCACTTTCTGGCGCTGCCAGTGCATGCCGGTGGTGCGCTCGTCGTAGATCTGCATCCGGTACATCCCGACATTTCGTTTGCCGGTCTTCGGATCGCGGGAGACCACGCAGGGCAGCGTGATAAACCGGCCCGCGTCTTTGGGCCAGCATTGCAGGATGGGGAAATCGAGCAGCGAGAAGTTCTCCCGCTTGATCACTTCCTTGCACGGGCCCGTGGCCACGCTCCTGGGGAAAAACTTCCCCATTTCAGCCAGCATGGGAAGCATCTTTACTTTGTCCAGAAAACCCTGCGGAGATTTCACGTCCATGAATGCCCGAATGCGGTCGGCCACCTGGTCGAGGGCGTCAACTCCCAGGGCCAGGTTCATGCGGCGCGCGGAGCCGAACTGATTGATCAGGACCTGCGCTCCGGGATGGCCCTTGATGTTTTTAAAAAGCAGAGCCGGCCCGCCGGGCTGCACAGGGGAAACGCCCGCGCCAGCATTTTTGCTCACGCGGTCGGTGATTTCAGCAATCTCGAGAACGGGATCCACTTCGGTGTGGATGGTCTTCAGTTCGCCGGCGCGCTCCAGCGCCGCGATCCAATCCCGCAGATCTTCGTAGGCCAAATCTTCCCCCGTTTGGAAACGGCAATTATACGGCAGAGGGCAGTGTCGAAAAGCTTGAAGCGCCGGGGAGTCGGGGGTCAGTCCGGATTGCATCGGCAAGGCGTCATCCAGAGCGAAGCGTCATTTTAAGCACGTTTGTCATCCTGAGCGGAGCCGCCTCTTCGCTCGCGAAGAGGCGGCGCAGTCGAAGGACCCCTATACCCGAAAACAAGCCGGCGTGATCGGTTCTTCCGCCACCAGGAATCTCCCAGGCGCAATCATCATTGCCATCCAGATTCTTCGACTCAGTGAAGTTTCCGCTTATCGCTATCCCGGATGGCTCGTCAACCGCGGATGAGAACTCCAAACTGACCAAAGAGGAGCCGCCGTGAACAATCCGCAGCTCGAAAACACTGATGCTGCGTCGAGCCATAACCTGACACCGCCGCATGGACTCGATGAAATCATCGCCACATTTGGAAACATCTACGAATATATCGGGGCGGGCGGGCAGCTTGCTCCGCGCTGGCAGTCGGATTTCCTTGCCAAAACGAGCTTACCCTTCCCCTTGCGCCTGGCATGGGACCCTGCGCGCGTCATCACTCAGATGACCTGCCACCGCCTGATGACTGGCATTTATGCTTCGGTCTTCGCCGCCATACAGAAAGACGCGCTTGAGTCCAAGGTTGTGAGCTTCGGCGGCTGTTTCGCTTTTCGTCCCCAGCGCACCGGAAGCAAACTCTCGGCTCACAGTTGGGGCATCGCGATCGATCTCAATCCGCAAACCAATGCGCAGGGCTCCGCCGGGAACATGGATGCCCGGCTGGTGGAAATCTTTCGTGCTGCCGGATTTGAGTGGGGAGGAGACTGGAACGGCAAAACTCGCGATCCCATGCACTTTCAATTCTGCACAGCGTACTGAAGCCAGACCCTGGGACGTCGGACCTCAACCGGCTACGCGTGGTGGCTCAGTTTGAAATTTCTCCTTACCCACAGGCGTCATCCTGAACGGCCTTCGGGCCGTGAAGGATCTGGCGTGAAGCAGATACACCCTTTTGCATATGCATTGCTGCCCATGCACGCCGGGTCCTTCGGGACTGAAGTCAGTTCGGGATGAAAGTTTGGAAAAGGGCGGTATCGGAGTGCGCCACTACCCGCACACGGCTGGTCGCGACGCCGCATCCAATATATAGTTCTTGGGCACGATCCAGACCCGACCATCGAGGGGGATGAGTGAAGCGACGCGTAGTGATCACCGGCATGGGAGCAGTGAGCCCCAACGGCGTGGGGAACGCAGCCTTTTCAGATGCCATCCTGCAGGGGCGAAGCGGCATTCGGCGGATCACCCGTTTCGATCCCTCTGAAATCCAGGTGCAGATCGCCGGCGAGGTCCCGGACTTCGACGAGCTGGCCTGGGTGGAAAAGCGGGAACGAAAACATGTGTCGCGGGTCTTGCCGCTGGCCCTGGCGGCGGCGACCGAGGCCTTGCGAACCGCCGGCATCGACACCGCTTCCCTGCCCCTCGAACAGAAGCGCCGCTTCGGCGTGATTTTGGGCTCGGGCGGCGGATCTCAGGAATTTACCGAAGAACAGTACCGGCTATTTTTTCACGAACAGTACAAGCAGATGAGCCTGTTCTGCGTGCCCACCGGGGTGATGGGAACTTTGTCGAGCGAACTCAGCGTGCGCTTCGGGTTGCGCGGCCCCAGTCATGTGGTGACCACCGGTTGCACTTCATCCACCGACGGTTTCGGATATTCGGTGCGGCAAATTCAATCGGGAAGACTCGATCTGGTCTTGAGCGGAGGGGCCGACGCTCCCATCTCCCTTGGCATTGTCAAGGGATTCATTCTGATGAAAATTCTGACCGATTCATGGAACCACGCGCCGGAGCGCGGCTCGCGGCCCTTTTCCGTGGATCGCGACGGTTTTGTGGTGGCAGAAGGTTCGTGGATGTTTGTGCTGGAAGAATACGAGCACGCTCGCGCGCGTGGAGCCAAGATGCTGGCAGAGATTGCCGGCTATGGTTCGACCTGCGAAGCCTTTCATCGCGTGCGCTTGCAGGAATGCGGCGAGGAACCGGCGCGGGCGATTGGTCTGGCGATGAAAGAAGCGGGGATCGCGGCCAGCGATGTGCACTACGTGAATCTGCACGGGACATCAACTCAATTGAACGACCGCATCGAGACCCGGGCGTTAAAGCTGGTGCTGGGCGAACACGCGAGAGGCGTGCCCATGTCCGCTTTGAAATCGCAGATCGGGCACCCCCAGGGCGCCTGCGGCGCGGCGGGCGTGGCAGCCACCATTGTCGCCATGCAAAACGGTCAGATTCCACCCACCATCAACCTGGAGACACGGGACCCGGAATGCGATCTCGACTACGTTCCCGACGTAGGACGGAAAAAAGCGATCGAGCACGCGGTGTGCAACTGCATTGCCTTCGGATCGAAAAACTCGGCGCTGGTCTTGCGGAACTGCGCGTAAGGCAGTCGTCGGTCGTCGGTCGTCAGCCAATTCCCGAGATAACCGCTGAGATGGAGGACCGAGCCCTGACGTCTGGTTTTCAGCTGAAGACCGAAGACTGACGACTGACGACTGCTTCACGTCTCGATCAAATGCAACACCGTCCCCTCCACCTTGGGCCAGGCGTTGGAGCGGGGATCGATCAGATCCGAGTGTCCCGCCGTGGAAATTTCCAGATAGTGTACATTTTCGCCGCGCTTTTTCTTCTGCTCGGTGTAGTTGCGGCTGAGGAACGGGGGCACCGTGTCGTCAGCCGCGCCGTGAATCAGCCATTGCGTGGCGGAAGAAATTTTCAGTTCCATGGGATCGGCTTCGCGGTAGTGCTCGGGTACGCGGCTGGGATCGCCACCGAGAAAATCCACCACCGCGTTGTCGCTCAGATGAAGTTCCCAGGCCTGCTGCAAATCCACTACGCCTGCGAGCGAAATCACGCGCTTGACCATGGGCTCGTGCCCAGCCAGACAGAGCGCCAGTTGGCCTCCGGCAGAGTGGCCCATCACCAGCAACTTCGAGACATCCAGATGGTAGCGTTGCGCGATTTGTGAGGTGAAGCGGTAGGCGCTGCGTACGTCTTCGAAGGTCCCCGGCCACCCTCCTCCCGGATTCCCTACCCGGCGATACTCCACATTCCAGGTCGCCAGCCCCTTCGCGGTGAGCGCGGCACAGAGATGTCCCGCATGCTTGAGGTCGTATTTTGCGCGCCAGTACCCGCCGTGAATGTTCACCACAACGGGGAAAGGGCCGGGGCCTTTGGGCAGGCGCAGCTCTCCAAACTGATTAGGGTCGGAGCCGTAAGCCAGACGTGCGTCGGCCGGAGGCGGCGGCAGTGTAAGAATGTCGTCTGCGGGCATGGATTGCGCAGTCTTGGGTCAGAGACTGAATTTAAAGGGCCCGGTTGCCAGTATTCAGTTCCCGGTTCTTAGTTGCCTTTGAGCTTTAGTTTGGATTTGTTTTCTTCAAGAAATTCTCGAAGTTTGTCGGAAGCCTCGAGCAGACGCGTCCACTGTTCGTAATAGAGGGTCACGGGAAAACGCCCCAGGCCATACACGCTGACCCCACCCTTTTCGCTGACCCGAAATTCCAGACTGCCAGTACGCCGGGCCCCCTGCTTTTCCAGTTCAGACAGCCGCGCCTTAAGTTCTTCATAAGTAGGTTCAGCCATGAAAATTACCTCGAAAAAGTAAAAAAGATAATTGCAAATGGAGCGGGAGACCGGGATCGAACCGGCGACATCCAGCTTGGGAAGCTGGCGTTCTACCGCTGAACTACTCCCGCTCACTTACAAAACCGCCGAAAGTTCCTATAAGGCATTAATAATAAACACATTGCAATGGATGCCGCCAGCGCAATCCGTGCGCGCGATCCCCTGCTTTAGCAGGCTTTCCCAGTCGTATACGGACACCATGGACACCACAAAATCACGCTCCCCGGCGGCTCCAACTGAATCGTGCAAGGTATAACCAAACAAAGTCTAGCACTCGATGACACCGGAGACAATCTGCATAAACTCGCGTCAAATGACGACGAACCGGAGACGGCGCCAAGCACCAGCGGCAAGAGCGCCGTGACGGAAGTTCGGACGCGGTGGCCGCCACAGGTCAGGCTGAACGACGAGACAAATGCTGGGTTCGTGCCGGAATGCTCCTGACCATCGGAATGGTCGCACCGGCACTATTGAGCGTCGACGTTGTGACTGACTGGAATCGGTTGACCGTAGCCAAGGAGTGCCCGGACGGTTTCTTGCAAGAACGAAAACACGTAGGTCGGAAATGCGAAATGCTCGTAACCCTGTGACTGGTTGGCAAATTGGAAACACGGTTTGTACTCCGCAAAAGCGAAAGCAGCACAGCGCGCGTTACGTCAATTCCTCGAAGACACCGGTGATTTACTCAGCCGGTTGAGATCGCTGTGAACGAAATCGCTTCCACGGCCCAGGGAGCCTACGATTCTAGATACTGGAAGCTCTACCCGACTCGTATTCCGCCCGTGGTGCATGGAGTTTCATTGCTCGTTTTCTTTAATAGCCCCTCCCACCCTAGGTCTATCACTCACTCTGGCGCCGGATCAAAGCCCTCGCATGGGCGCCAGCGGCGCGGAGTCGCTCGACGTGGCCGCCAGCATCTTCATGGGGCCGACGGAGGCGCCGCTTACCATCCGCCCCTACCTGCCATCGCTGACTCGTTCTGAACTGATGACAGTCATGACCGCGGGCATGGCCCACGTCTCCGGCGGCATCATGGGCGCTTACATTCTTTATGGGGCTGAGGTCAAGAACCTGCTCACGCTGTCATCATGACTGCTCCCGGCATCATCCTGATGGCGAAAATGTTCGTGCCCGAAACGGAAGAGCCGGTCACAAAGCCGCACGACAAGTGAGATCCGTCGGTTACGGCAGCAAGGGAATCCCAATTAGAACTTTGAGTGCTACGGGCTGGCCATTGAGTTGGGCCGGTTGAAAGGTCCAGTGACTCAAAGCGGCAAGAATGGGAGGAGTGAAGCGGGCGTCCGGAGTCTGTGCTACCGCCAGGTTGTGCAGCTTGCCTGCTCTGTCCATCACCGCGTAAACCACAATCACGTTGCGTAGATATTTCCTGATCAACTCGGAATTCAGTGGAGGCAATACCTTGGTCAGGGGGAAGGGGGGTGAAATCCCTTCGGAGTCCGAGCTGGGTGCCGCTTTCTCCGCAGCCGACCGCAGACGTGAATACTGTAATGTCCAGGACGGTGTGTGATCGCTGCTGGTCTCTCTCATGTCGAGAAAAACGGTATAGACCTTCTCATTGGCGAAGATTCCCAGGTCAGGCAGTCCGCCGCCGCTCTCCGCGGTGGAGGAAATGGTCATGCCATAGGCGGTCTGCGGAGGCAGCTTGATCGGAGTACGCTGCACGTCCACGCTGATCCCACCACCCCCACCGGCGCCCCCATGGTTGACGCTGATGCCTGCCCCGCCATAACTTCTTGTCTGGATGGTGAGTCCGGGAAGGCCGCCTTGACCTGTCGCGCTTCCGGCTCCGGTTCCGCTGGCCGAGGTTGGTCCCGGTCCCGCGCCGATGCCTGCTCCTGTGCCCGATCCGCGCGCCGTCCCTGTAGAGGAGCCGCCTTTGCCCGAACCGGTTTCGGCTCCCGCGCCAGTTCCGATTCCGCCACCGCCACCGGTCGCCACGCTGCCCACGCCGGTTCCGGTTCCCAGTGCCGCATGGCCCGCAGCATCGCCGACAGCCGCGCCAGTTTGCCCGATCGCCGGCGACGGAGCGGCGCTTTCGATCTTCGATCCGGGAGCTGGACTCGGCGTCAGGCTCGCGCTGGGTGAAACGGCAAACTGTCCGCGCGCTTCACCCTCTGGAATCTTCGGCGCCTGTTGCGGCAAGGTCGGCGTCGGACTCAGTGATACCAGGGCCTGCTCGTCGGCTCCGAGGGTTTGCGCCGGCTTCAGCTTAGGCGGCGCAATCTCTTTTTCGCCCGCGGCACGCTTCGGAGCCTCTGCCGCCGGACGGATAGGAGCGGGCGGGGGCGTTGCGGGCAGCGCGATGCGCGGCGGTTGCACTGGAGCTTGCACCGCGGGATGAAATTCCGGCAGCTCAGGCTTGCCGTTCACCAGGTCCGAAGGCAACGGAAGATGCGGTTTCGCCACCTTCACCATATTGGGCAGGGGCACAAACTCCTGCAGGACCTTGGGCTTTTCCCTGGCGGGCTGAATGATCGTCTGCCTCTGGTTAGTCGGATTCGGCGGGTTAGAAAGAATCGGCTGCGGCCCGGGAAAAGCTATCCCCTTACTGCTGCGCGAAGGCGCCGGAGAAGATTCCTTGCTCGAGACTCCAGGCGAACCGCCTTTGTGGCCGCTGCCTTCGCCGCCACCGCCCAGCACGGGAAGGTAGATCACGCCTTTGGCATCGCTGAGCTTGATGGTTTCGTTGAAAACGCGCGACGCCGGCAGTTGGGTTCGGCTCAATGTAAACGAGAAGAGAAAAATGACAACGATTACCAGCTCGTGTGCGACTGCCGAAAGAAAGAAACCGCGGATGGGCAGTCCGTGACTGACCTCAGGAAAAGTAAGCGGAGGCGGCGCAGACTCCGCCCGCATCAGCTTGATCAGTGAAACTTCGATGGGGTTTTCAATGTCCAACTGCGGTGGTTTCATCCTTAATCAGGCCCTTGTACCGTTGCAGACATGGAGGGGCTTTGGATCGCCAGAGATCGATCCGCCGTCACGCTGCCGCTGTACCGAGTTGGGTGATAACAAATGCATCACCTGAGTAGTGTAGCTTTCATGAGGCTGAAGGACCCCGTGGGATTCAGGTCCATGGTGATACCGGAGGTTCCTCCCAGGCTCAATTTATCGACCACGATCTGGCCGACGATGGTTCCCGCTCCTGAATTTCCCCCAAGGTTAACCGTCGTGTTATAAGCGCTGGTTGCGCTGCAATTCAAGCCGGTATCAGAACCGCCCGTGACGCACTGATGAAGATACAAAGCTCCAGAAAGCAGGAACTGGCCGCCGCCGGAAAAATCCGCAGCCGCACCCTTGGAACGATTCTGAAAAAACAGAATGCCTCGTTGCTCGCCGATGGGATTGCCAGTGCCCAGGGGATCGCCATAGTTGATGGCGCAATTCGGAGCGCAGAGGGTGCCCACGGTCGGCGCCGGCACGGACCCAGAAGAACGCTACCCGTGAGGGTGGCCGGTACGTTGGCCGGCAGGGCTGATGCCCCGGTACATTTTGCGCCAAACGGCAGCGAACCCGTACCGGTAGTTGTCGTAAAATCCTTTCCCGCGCCGGTCGGGCAGGACTTCCCCGAATTTGATCCGACGTCCAGAGAGTTTGTGTCGGCGAAGTAGAATAAGGTCCCGCCGCTCCCGTCACCGACCGCGGTACTGGGCCGCAGACATGACAGGGATTCTGCCTTCATGCCTCCAACGACGTAATAAATACCGGGATCGAATATCGCCGTGGCGTGCTTAACATCAATACCATTCGGATAGTAGCCTGGGGCATATTCCTGGCAGCCAGTATCCGGACATCCATTCACTTTGCCCACAGCGACGCCGTCTTTGGGTAGAGGACCGTTGGTGGGTATCGCCGGCGCGGGAATCTGAGCGAAAGGGTCTCCGAGTGGCGCGGCGGGCGCATACCAATGGCCGTTCGTACCCTTTTTGAACCCGCCCGGTGGCGTCGCCGGCCCACCATACACGGCGAGGTCACTGCCGTTTCCGCCGGGCCCGCCCAGACTCAGATCGAGAACTGCGCTTCCCTGAATATGGACTGCATTGTTCGCACTTGAGTTCACCTGGACACTTCTTTGAGGTCCGCCAACAATGTTTATGTTCGGATTTCCCTGAAGGTCGAGAGTGGGCGCATCGGAGGTCTTGGGATCAAGCACCAGGAGAGGAACCGGCGAGGCTGCCAACACCAGACCGCAAACTGCGAAGGAGCGAACGGTTTGAGTCCGGGTTCCGCTCAGTGACCCCGAGAAGAAGGTTTGGACTTTGTCTGTAACATCGACCCTGATGAATGCATTGGGAGCGAGGCCGGCCGGCGGTACGGCCGCAGTGGGCACGCCCGTGACAGATGTGGGGAAACTCACACTCACCAGGTTGCCGGGCGACGCGTTGTTGCTGTTGTAGCCGTTGCGGGCGGCGTACTGACAGGGCGCAGCGGTCGAACCAGCAGTACAGTTGAAGGCGGTGCCGTTGACAAACCCCTGATGTCCCGTCTGTGAACCCTGCGCATCCACCAGCAAGTCCATTGCGCCCGCGGTACAGGCGGAATCCGCGGCATTCTGCGCTGCCTGACGATGGAACCACAGGTTGCTCATGTCCACGCAAATGGCGCCGACGCCCAACAACACCAGCGCCAGGGCGAGCACGATAAACACAAGCGCCTGGCCGGATTCGCGCGAGCCACGTCCAGATTTTCTCCAGCGGTTGCCAATCATTCTTCGCGTTCCTCGCTGCGTATCGGGGGTACGCTCTCTCAATTGACTTTTAACCGGTCCCTGCCGCGGGAGAAATTTACTGTTCAAGATCGCTTTGCTTACCTGAGCAAGGTAGCTTTCAATGTGCTATATGCCGCCGTGGGATTGAGCGCCATGTTGATCGTAGGCGTACCCCCCATCGCTAGGTTGTCGGTAATAATGTCGCCCAACACATAACTCGCCGAACCCGAATTGCCCTGCAGCGTAAAGACTGAGTTGTAGTACGTCGGATTCG
>CAVVYF010000012.1:0-87837 GCA_963752375.1 Terriglobia bacterium | reverse complement strand
CTATAAGAACCACATTTCCATGCTGTCAATTCGTAAAAACTGAATGGGTCCTTCAGCCGGAATGGAACAAAATGAATCTCCCTCTAGGCCTATACTCTCCTGTCGAAGCACAGCGAAATGAAAGCATCAGGAGTCCGCCCCGGGCCCATCGCGACCACGAAGTAGCTGGCCGGTTCGGGCCGGCATTCCTGATGCCATGCTCGTCATTCGAATGCACGAATCCCACCGAGCCCGGGCCTAAGCGATAGCTTGCGCCGTTGACGGTAAGTTCCACCGTGCCTTCACGAACGAGCCACATTTCGGAGTGCACGTGATGGTGAGGAGGATGTGGTGCGCCCCCCGGCGGCAACGTGGTCTCGTGAATCTCAAGGGCCTCTCCGGTGGCCAGTTTGCCCTTCAGGACCCTGCGCCTTTCAGCTTTACCAAGAGTTTGCTCAGGCAGTTTGCCGTAGGGAAAGGTCGCGGAAGGCAGGAAGTATCAGTTCGGCGAAAGAGTCGTTGCGTCCGCAGCCGGCAAAAGTCCAGGGAAAAGGATGCACATTTCACGTCGCGTGATCATCATGTACGCCTCGGCAAATGATATGGTGAAATCCGCCCGGCATCATAGCAGAGGTTTTCCGTGAGAGTTGAGTTAATGTAGGCGTGAGCGCCCCGCTCGTGCACAGCCTGAGGAGCGAAGTGGAGTAAGCGACGGGATCGAATCCGCTGTTGGAGAAGGCAGAACAGAAGCCCCGAGGAGCCGCAGTCCCCGGCGATCCAGAGCGGGCTGTCGATTCCGGCGCGCTGCAAGTGGCCATCACCGCCTTCGTCGTCTTGTTCTGCATCGTGGGCCTCGCGCTGTGGGGATTGCCGTTTTACTACGACTTCATGGTGCAGCAGTTCGGATGGACACGGGCACAAGTGACCTCCGGAAACGCTCTGAGCAAACTCGTAGTCGGACCTGTCTTCGGATTCATCGCCGGCTGGATCATCGACCGCTTTGGTCCGCGCCGTGTGATGATGGCCGGCATTCTGATGGCCGGAGTAGCGCTGGTCGGCCTGGGCTGGGTCTCGACTCTCGGCATGTTTTATCTGTTTTATTTCTTCAACGCGCTGGGCTATGTGTGTGGAGGCCCGCTGCCCAACCAGGTATTGCTATCGCGCTGGTTCGACAAGTCGCGCGGCAAGGCCATGGGCTTTGCGTACCTGGGAATCGGAATCGGCGGCGCCACCGTACCCTGGATCTCACACGCGCTGATCGAGCATTTCGGCTGGCAGGCGGCATTGCGATGGCTGGGGTTGCTGATCATTGTGGTCTCACTTCCGCTGGCGTTTTTCGTGAAGGAAGCGCCGCCGCGATCGACGCCGGATCGCAAAGTCCCCGGTACCGCTGACGTAATGCGTGCCTTCAAAACGCTTCCATTCTTCCTGCTTACTTTCGGCAGCATGTGCTCGATTGCGGCGGTCAGCGGTACCCAGCAAAATCTCAAACTCTTCCTGAGCCTCGACCGGCACTTCACCCAGAGCGACGCGGCGCGGGTCCTGTCGCTGGTGCTGTCGTTTAGTATCGTAGGGCGCCTGCTCATGGGCTGGCTGGCCGACCGTTTTTCCAAGAAGTACGTGATGCTGCTGACCTATTTGCTGGTGGCGTCCGGCATTCCACTTCTGTTCCTGGGGCGCACCAGGCTGGCGATGTATGCATCGGCAGCGGTATTCGGGGTGGGACTGGGCGGCGATTACATGATCATTCCGTTGATGACCGCGGAGATCTTCGGCATGCAGATCCTGGGCAGGCTTCTGGGAGTGATCCTGACCGCGGGCGGTATTGCCGAGGCCGTATCGCCGTGGATCACTGGGCGCCTGCGTGACGCGACCGGAAGCTATTCGGAAAGCTGTTTCCTGCTGGTTGCGATCGCGCTCGTGGGCGCTGCCGCTGTATTGGGATTACCCGACAGAGAAAGACAATCGCATGAGCACTCGACCCATTCTGCGCCTGGGCACGGTGAAGGACGTGTCCGGATTTCAGCAGCATCTGCGATCGCTCGGTTTGACCCTCCCGTGTGATCAAGAACTTCTGACCGGAACGGAATCGCCGTTGCGCCAGCCCCTGGTCCGTGGCGACATCACGATCGGCAACCGGATCGTGGTGCATCCCATGGAGGGCTGGGACGGCTTGCTCGACGGCAACCCCTCGGAGCATACGGTCCGGCGCTGGCAGCGCTTCGGCCGCAGCGGGGCGAAATTGATTTGGGGCGGAGAAGCGGTCGCCGTCTCGCACGAAGCGCGTGCCAATCCCAATCAGCTCGTGGCCGCCGCACATACCGAGGAAGGCTTGTCCCGTCTGCGGGCCGCATTGATTGAAGAGCATCGCCTGACTACCGGCTCCGACGACGGCCTGCTCGTCGGTCTGCAGCTCACAGATTCCGGCCGCTACAGCCGCCCCAACGCCCACGGCCGCCCCGAGCCGCGCATTCTCTACCATCATCCTTTTCTCGATCGACGCCTGGGTTTGCCCGCGGACTTCCCGTTGCTGACCGACGCCGACATTGAGGGCATCATTGAAAACTTCCACAAGGCCGCGCTGCTTGCCTGGAAGCTGGGCTTCGACTTTGTCGATATAAAGCATTGCCACGGCTATCTGGGCCACGAATTTCTCAGCGCTCATTCACGCCCCGGCCGCTACGGCGGAAGTTTCGAGAATCGCACCCGCTTCCTGCGTGAAACGGTGCAAGGCATTCGCACTGTCGCTCCAGGACTCAAGATCGCAGTCCGCCTTTCTGCGATTGACAGCGTGCCCTTCCATCCCGATCCCGCAGAGTCGGCGAATGGCAAGCCAGGGCCTGGAATTCCCGAAGCGCACAAAAACGCAATCCCGTATCGCTGGGGATTCGGCGTAAACGCGCTGGATCCGACGGGGTCGGACCTCGACGAGCCGGTTCGTTTTCTATCTCTTCTCGAGCAGCTTGGGATTCGGCTGGTGAATATTACGGCGGGAAGTCCCTACTACAACCCGCACCTGCAACGGCCTGCGCTTTATCCGCCCTCGGACGGATATTTGCCGCCCGAGGACCCGCTCTTGAGCGTGGCGCGCCAGATGGAAGCGACACGGAGCCTGAAACAACAATTTCCCAACCTGATCCTGGTCGGCACCGGTTACAGCTACTTGCAGGATTTCCTGCCGCACGTGGCTCAGGCTGCTCTGCGGGAAGGCTGGGTGGACATGGTCGGGCTGGGACGAATGGTGCTGACTTATCCCGAACTGCTTTGGGACGCGACCGAAGGCCGCAGCATCGAGCGCAAGCGAATCTGCAGGACCTTCAGCGATTGCACTACCGCGCCACGCAAGGGATTGCCTTCTGGATGCTATCCGCTGGATAGCTTCTACAAGGATTCTGAACTGATGACCCAACTGACCATCGCCAAAAAGCACTGACACGGCCATCACTCTCGAGAGCCAAGTCCGGAGAAAGTGAGAATGAACATTGCAGCCCTGATCGAACGAAGGCAGCTGGGCCGGAAAGTCCAGGGAATTGCCGCGGCCCTGCTTCCGTATGAGGCGGACGGGAGAGTAGCGGTCGAATCGTTCAAGCAGCACTTGATGGCGACTCATCGCGCCGGGCTGATGAACGCGGTCAACATGGACACCGGCTACGTCAACTACCTGAGTGAGACGGAAAAGCGCGATGTGCTGCGATGGACGGTTGAAGCCCTGGGCAAAAACGTTGCATTCGTAGCCGGAGCCTATATTGAGAATCAGACCGGCGACCTCGTCACTCTCTACCGGCAGCAGATGGATGTCATCGTGCAGGCCGGCGGCATTCCGATCGTGTTTCAGAGCGCGCGGCTGCATGGTCTAGCTTCCAGGGAAAAAGCCGCGATTTATCAGGCCACGTGCAAGGGGTATCCCAACGTGCTGGCTTTTGAATTGGGCACCATGTTCGCGCCCAACGGCGAAATCTTTGATGAGGAGACGGTCCGCCGTCTGATGGATATTCCCGAGATCAAGGGCATGAAGCATTCGTCGCTTGACCGCCTCATTGAGCTGCAGCGACTCGTTCTCCGCGACGCGCACCGCCCGGACTTCCGCATCTACACGGGAAACGATCTTGGCATCAACATGATCGAATACGGTTCAGACTACCTGCTGGGCTTGGCCGGCTTCGCCCCGGAGAAATTCGCCGAACGCGACCGCCTCTGGGAGAACGGAGATCCCGCGTACTACGCGCTTTCAGATGATCTGCAGTACCTGGGCAACGTGGCTTTTCGTCCACCGGTGCCGGCCTACAAACATTCCGCAGCGTTGTTTCTGCATTTGACCGGGAAGATTCCGACCGATCATGTGCATCCCAAAAACCCAAAACGTCCCGCCTGGGAAGAGGAAGCATTGCGGGACTGTGCCCGACGGCTGGGTTGCGTCTGACCCAGCGCTGCTAAAGCGCCACGACCGTGCCGTCGCGCGCCGCCCGATAGATGGCTTCGACCAGCGCGATACTTCGTCGTCCCTCGTTCCCGTCGCAGATCGGGACTGTGTCGTGCTCAATCGCGTGAAGGAAATCCTCAAACAACGCCTGATGTCCGCGAACGTCACTGACCACTGCCGAGGACGCGCTCTGGTTTTCGTCCGGGGCAATCCCGCCGACGGCGCCGGGTGGCGGGTTGCGCAGGTTCGCAGCGACAACCCGATCGTGTTCAAGGATGACGGTGCCCTCGCTCCCGGTAATCTCCACGCGCCGCGGATATCCGGGATAAGCCGCAGTCGTGGCTTCCAGAGTCCCCAGCGCGCCGCTGGCAAATTCGAGAATGGCGAGCGCAGTATCTTCGGTCTCAATGGCGTGGAGTAGTGTTGCCGTGCGCGCCCGCACCCGGACCACATCTCCCAGTAACCACAACAACAGATCGACCGTGTGGATTGCCTGATTGATCAGTGCACCGCCGCCGTCCAGCGCAAGTGTCCCGCGCCAGCGCGAGCCGCTGTAATACTCCGGAGGCCGGTACCACTTGACCCGCGCATCCGCGAGGAGAGGTTTGCCGATAGCGTTGGTGCGGATGCATTCGCGGAATTCCCGGATTCCGGGTTTCACCCGGTCCTGAAACATGACGCCAAGTTTCACGCCGGAGCGTGCTGCTGCTTCGATCAACGCATCCGCTCGTTCCGCGCTGATGTCGATAGGCTTCTCGGTCAGTACATGAAGACCGCGGTGCGCCGCCGCGATGCCCTGAGTGGCATGCAGACCTGACGGGCTGCCAATCGCGACCATGTTCATGGGGCGATGCGCCAGGAAAGTGTCAAATTCGTGGTAAGGCTTCCCGCCATGCTCCCGGCAAAGCGCCGCGACTTTCTTCGCATTGGTTCCGTAGATCGCCGCGATTTCAACTCCGGCGATGGCCCGCGCCGCACGCGCGTGGGTCTCGCTGATGTTCCCGCCGCCGATCAGGCCGATGTGAATCGTCATAATGGGTCCGTAGTGACGAAATGGAGCACACGCCGGAACGGTCGGCATCATAGCAGAGCATCTTGAGAGACCGACAATCACGGTAATTGTGAACAATGACTTCAGAAAATCTCAATGGACTGAAGCTAGCCAGCATGCGTGGCGCTGGTGTAGGCTTTTTTGCGATGACCCACGGGAGCAATTGAAAATGTCTGTGAGGGACCGAGCTTTTCAGGTTGGCAGGACTTGCCTGATCGTCATTCTTGCCTTGTTCTCTGCGCTCTCTGCGCCTGCGCAATCGATGGACCTGGCCGGTATTGCCCACGTGGCTCTGCGAGTGAACGACCTGCGGAAGTCGCAGGCATTTTACAAAACCCTGGGTTACGAGGAAGCTTTCTCATTCACGGACAACGGCAAGGTCTCGGTCTCATACGTCAAGGTCAACGACCGCCAGTTTATCGAGCTGATTCCGCGCAGCAACGGGTCCCAACCCGGCGGTATCTTGCACACTTGTTTCGAGGTGGCTGACATCGAGGCGCTGCACAAGGCTTACGTGGAGCGAGGCCTGCAAACCACCGAGCCCAAGAAAGCCCGCGCCGGCAATCTGTTGTTTGTCATGCACGGCCCGGACAAGCAGCTGCTGGAATACACCCAGTACATGCCGGATTCGTTGCACTCCCAGAGCCGCGGCCAGCATCTGCTGACGAGCCGCCTTTCGACGCACATGATTGAGGCCACAACCCCGGTCCGGGATTTGGCGGTGGAGCGCTCGTACTATACGCAAAAGCTTGGATTCAGAAGTGCCGGCTCCAGGGGAAGCGAAATGTATGTTGCCGGAAATTCGGGCGACAAAGTGGAGCTCCAGCTCGACACTCCAACCGCGAAGCCTCGCGTGGTGTTTGCAGTATCGAACGTCGGGGAGACGGCGCGCGAGTTGCGCAGCCGTGGACTCAAGGTGCAAAAGAGCCGGCACGATGTTTCTGTTACCGATCCCGACGGCGCGGTCATAGTATTTGTCGCTGCTCATGGCGGTTGACCTGTATGAGCCTGTACCGGAGCGTTATGAGACGATGGGTTCTGGCTTTATCCCTCGCAGTGCCGGGTGCGCTCTTCGCCCAATCAGCGCGCGTCCCCGACATCCCTTATCATTCCGTTCCCGGGTTTCTCAAACTGCCTCCCGATTTGTATTTGGGCGAAGTGGCCGGAGTGGCGGTCAACTCCAAGGGACACATCTTCGTTTTCTCGCGCGGCAGCACCACCGGCCCCGCCTATGGCGCCAGTGCCGCGCAACTTCTGGAATTTAACGGCGGCGGTTATTTTCTGCGCGAGATCGGTCACAACCTCTATGCCTGGTCATTCGCGCACTCGGTGAAGATCGACCGGGACGACAACATCTGGGTCGCCGACAAGGGTTCAGACATGGTCATTAAGTTTGACCCAAAGGGCCGCGTGGCCATGGTCTTCGGGCGCAAGCAGGAAGCCTCTGACGAGGGTACCGCGCCGTTAAAGCATCCCCGGCCCCCCTTGCCGCCGGTGGACGGCATGTTTCGCCAGGTCACCGACATGGCCTGGGACGCTGCCGGCAACACCTACATCAGTGATGGCTACATTAATTCGCGTGTCGCCAAGATTGACAAGGACGGCAATTGGCTGAAGTCCTGGGGTGAGCCCGGCGACCAGCCCGGACAATTCAGCACGCCGCACAGCATCGCGGTCGATGCCCAGGGAAATGTCTATGTCGCGGACCGCGGCAACCGCCGCATTCAGGTCTTTGGCGGGGATGGAAAATTCCTGCGACAGATCGTGATCGATGTGCCTTTCGATCCTAGCGCGCGCCCCGCCATCGGCAATAAGCCGCAACTCCCCGCCATCGGCAACCAGACCATGGCGCCGGGCGCCCCCTGGGCCATATGCATCACGCCTCCGCCGAACCAGGTGCTGTACAGTTCGGACGGCTATCCCGGCCGCATCTACAAACTCACTCTGGAGGGAAAGATACTGGGCGTGCTTGGTGAATCCGGCAAGCAGCTGAAACAATTTGGCTGGATTCACGAAATCGCGTGCCCGTCGGAAAACGAACTCTTTGTCGCCGAGCTGTTGAACTGGCGAGTCCAGAAATTGATTCTCGAACCGGTTCACTGATTCATAGCCTGGCGCTTGGGCCCCGCCCAGATACCAGCCGTCCGGCGGTGTATAGTACGTCAGAACGCGCTCAGCGCTGGAGGTTCGTCATGCTCAAAACAGTTTTGCCGCTATGTCTCTGCTTCATATGGGCAACCGGCGGCCTCGCATCCGGCCAGACGATTCACCTTCCACCCTCCGTCCGCCAGGGCCCAACCACGGGGAACATACCGGTACGGACCGAGGAGGACATCGATAGAGAGCGGGCCCAAAAGGCCAACGAAATGCTGCAAGAGGAAATCAAGCGGGACACTGACAAACTGTTCCAGCTCTCCACCGAACTGAAAGAGTATGTGGACAAGAACCCGGGCGTCCTGTCGCTGGACGCGGTCAAAAAAGCGGAACAGATTGAAAAGCTGGCGCACGGCTTAAAATCGAAAATCAAGCAATCCTACTGAGGGTCAAGACTCGGAAACAAAGGGCGTAAGAACCGGTGAGTGGCTCAGTGGGAACAGAAATCCGCCTCCCGGCGTCATCCTGAGTAACTTGAAGTCCCGAAGAGTCTGGCGTGCAACCGCGAAGAGTCAGGCCACGCGCAATCGCTTCACCCAGACCCCTCACGGCCTGAAAGCCGTTCAGGACGACGCCATCGGGTAAGACTAATTTCTAAACAGGAGAGAACACCCATGCGATCAGATGTTTCCCGTCGCGAGTTCATTGCCGGCCTGGGACTAATGGCTGCCGCCAATAGCAATCTTTCAGCCTCTCCCTTTCAATCATCCTCCACCTCCACGACTCCGCGTCTCGGCAAGTCGCCGTTCAAGATTGCGGTCATCAACGACGAGATTTCGCAGGACTTCGGCCACGCCTGCGAGATTGCTTCCCAAAAGTTCGGGATGGAGTGGATGGAACTGCGCAGCATGTGGAACAAGAATGTCGCCGCTCTCGACGCCAACGAAATCGGGGAGGCGCAACGCATCCTGAAAAAGAACAATTTGCGTGTCACCGATATCGGTAGTCCGCTCTTCAAGGTGGACTTCGCCGGCGCGCCGAAATCGAAGTTCAGCCCGGAACACGATCAATTCAACGCAAACTTTACCTACGACCAGCAGGGCGAAGTGCTCGATCGCGCGATAGAGCTGGCAAAGAAGTTTTCCACCGATCGCATCCGCTGCTTCGACTTCTGGCGTCTGGATGACCAGGCCCCGTACCGTAAAGCCATGAATGACCAGCTGCAACAGGCGGCGGAGAAGTTGCGCAAGATCGATCTGATCCTCATTCTGGAAAACGAATTCGCCTGCAACACCGCCACCGGGGCCGAATCCGCCAAGGTGCTCGGCGGCGTGCCGTCCCCGGCTTTCATGCTCAACTGGGACCCGGGCAATGCCGCCATGTTTGGCGAGACGCCCTTTCCCGACGGCTACAATCTTTTGCCAAAAAATCGCATTGGTCACTGCCACTGCAAAGACGCGATCAAAACGGCCAAGGGAGTCGAATGGGCCGCCATGGGCAAAGGCATGATCGACTGGGTGGGTCAATACAAAGCACTCAAGCGCGACGGCTATCACCACGTCGTGAGCCTCGAAACTCACTGGCGCGGCGCCGGCACTCCCGAAGCCTCAACCATCGAAAGCTGGGCCGGAATGAAAAGTGCGCTGGAGAAAGCAGGCGCGCTGTGATGGGCTCATGTATCAGGGTGGAGCAGCGCTTTAGCGCAGCTTTCCATGTGCTTTGACGCTCCCGGAAGAGCTGCTAAGGAGTGTCATTACACCACCCCTCGGCCGTTTATCTCCATGGAGTCGCTGGCCCGCCGATCGCCATCCAACCGCGCCCGCCGGGTTAAGGCCAGCGAGAAACTGGCCCGGTAAACATCTCTCAAGGCAGCTTGCTCCAGGGGTTGTGAGTGTAATGGCGATTTGGACTAAGCCGCTGACGCGGCAGGTGTTGTAGGGACGGTGCGTAAGTACAGTGATGGATACCTTGAAGGAGGTATCCATGACTGCACTTCGCGAACGCATGCTGGAAGAACTACGGCTGCGTAATTTCACTCCTCGAACCATCCGTACCTATACGGCAAGCGTAGCCGACTTCGCACGCTACTTTCACCAGTCCCCTGACAAGCTTGGGCCCGAGCATGTTCGTATCTATCAGCTCTACCTGCTGAACGAGCGCAAGCTGGCCTGGCATAGCATCCAGGTTCGCGTCTCGGCACTGCGCTTTCTGTACGTCCGTACGCTCAAGCAACGCTGGTTCGACACCGAAGTTACCAAGCCCAAGATACGCCGCAAACTACCCGTGGTCTGGAGCCGTGAAGAAGTCGCCGCACTGCTCGACATCACCAGAAACCTCAAGCATCGCGCCCTGCTGGGCCTGCTCTACGGAGCTGGCCTGCGCATTCAGGAAGCCCTGGATCTGAAAGTCACCGACATCGACAGCAAGCGGATGATCATCAACATTCGCGAAGGCAAGGGCGGGCATCCTCGTCAGGTGATGCTTTCGCCCAAGCTGCTGGAGTGGCTTCGTGCCTACTGGAACCAGTGCAAGCCCAAGGACTGGCTCTTTCCCGGAATGAGGTCCGACCGGCCGATGTACGCCAGCGCCGTCAACGCTTTCTGCCATCAGTTGCGCAAGAAGCTGGGCATGGGCAAGCGGCTTTCCGCCCATGTGATGCGCCATTCCTTTGCCTCTCACCTGCTCGACAGCGGAACCGATCTGCGCACCATTCAGCTGCTGCTCGGACATTGCGACCTGGAGACGACCGCGCGCTACCTCCATGTCTCCGAGCACCGGCTGCACTCCACCGTAAGTCCGCTCGATGAGCTTCCAGCTCGCCCAGCCGAGGCCGAAAAAAAATGAGAGAGCATCGGCTCGAAGTGGCCGATGTCTTTCACGCGCACCAGCAAGAGTTTCTCGAGCGCTGGGGCCATGTTGTCTCCCGCCAGCAACGCAAGGTGCTCGGAGCCATCGGTCGCTGCCGTACTGCCGCACTCGGCAGTCATCTCGAACGCTGTGACAGCTGCTCCTATGAGTACGTGGCTTTCGACTCATGCCGCGATCGCCACTGCCCAAAGTGCCAGTCGACCGCTCGCGATCGCTGGCTGCAGAAGCAGGCGTCGAGTCTGCTGCCCGTGCCCTACAGCCATGTCGTCTTCACGCTGCCCAAGCAACTGGCTGCACTCGCACTCAGAAACCAGCGTCTTATCTACGCTCTGCTGTTTCGTGCTGTCTCCGAGACCCTGATGGAGATCGCCGCCGATCGACACCGCCTCGGTGCTCGCATCGGCATTCTCGCCGTACTCCATACCTGGAATCAGCAACTGCAACATCATCCCCACCTGCACTGCCTGGTTCCGGCCGGCGGCCTGGCACCCGACCAATCACGCTGGATCGCTTGTCGGCCTCGCTACTTCCTTCCGGCGCCGGTGCTCAGCTGCATGTTTCGGGGCAAGATGCTGGCCTTCCTGAAACACGCTTACGACAACCACCAACTGCGCTTCCCAGGCATTCTAGCTGCGTTCTCCAAGCCAGGCCCATTCCACGCAATGCTCTCCACCCTGCGCCATCAGAAATGGGTCGCCTATGCCAAGGCACCTTTCGGCGGTCCGGAGTATGTGCTCAAGTACCTGGCACGCTACACTCATCGTGTTGCCATCGCCAATGGCAGGCTCTTGGACCTGAACAACGGGCAGGTGTGTTTTCAATGGCGCGACTCCAGAGACAACAACCGCATCAAGGTGATGAGCCTCGATGCGGTTGAGTTCATCCGTCGCTTTCTGCTTCACGTTCTGCCTTGTGGCTTCGTCAAGATCCGCCACTTCGGGCTGCTCGCCAACCGCAATCGCCGTCAGGCGCTGGCTCTTTGCCGTCACCATCTCAAGGCCGTAGCTCCACAAGGCACTGACCTCGTTACCCCTCCGCAACAGTCGGCAATCAATCGCTGCTGCCCCAAGTGCAAACGCGGCACCTTGCACGTCGTCGTTCGCTTCACGACCCTTGTGCCCGCAACCGATGGCTCGCATCTCGCGGAGATCAACTCGTCATGATTACGATCTCGCTCACGCCACGAACCCGGATCGCTGCTGCAATGCGCGTTGTGTGCGTGCGTGCCGCAGTGTGTCCGCATGCACCTAAAGCAGTTGCCAACCTCCCGAAACGCCGCTTCATTCACCTCGTAATCGGTCGCTCCGCACCCACCACAACCCTCCGCTCACATCCCCTGCAATGCGCTTCTTCGCTCTCCGCACCACCACCAACCCATTCAAAACCCATAGCGCCTGGGTTCCCGGAAGCGGCTTAGTCCAAATCGCCGTATCGTCAATGCTCCGCCTCCACTGCCCGCCTTCAACACAGCTCTATCTGCGGAGCACTGTCGATACGGCACTACAGATTTTTCACCAGTCATTGCTTGCTAGCGTTCAATTTTGCTTGGTTTCTGCGTAGGTTGGTAATCAGAGCAATCAGAATGAGGAAGTTCACAGCTACGCCCACCACGATGCCTAGGGGTGGCAACTCCCGGATGTAAAGCAGTCCGTTGACCAAAGCGAACACATAAATTGCGATTAGGAGTTTAGAACTCTTTACGGCACGTACTCGTTGTTCTTGCGTGATGTCTCGATCAGAAATGGGCGCTTTTTTCAGGGCTGCCCACATTATCAGAAAACTACCGACAAAATTCGCAAGCCCGAGAACCCCCAATAACCGGGGCTGCAATACGTGTTCGACGGAAAGCAACGCAAGACCGGTAATAATCAGGTATTGCGCAACAACAAAGCGCAAAAAGATCGTCAGCCTCTTTTTGCCAGCGGCAGTTGGCGGTTGTATGAACCTCCTCACCAGCCAGATCGTTGCGAGCGCTAACGCAGCCGTCGCTACAACCATCACGAACAGAAATGACTTGTCCATGGGCTCCTATCCGTTGACGGCGAGTATAGCTGTTGAAATCAGATGGGATGAGAATGCCGGTCTCCGGCGGGATGCGATAAGCTCCCAAGTTATCGACGCGCTCGAGGCGCAAGGAGATAAAGGAGACCGGCAATGAAGAAGATTAGCACTGTAACGACAAAGAAAGTCGAGAAAAATGCAAGTCAGAAACTGACGATCGGGCTGGATCTGGGAGATCGATTCAGTTGGTACTGCGTTCTGGATGAAGCGGGAGAAGTCGTTCTGGAACAGAAAGTGGCGACCACACCGAAGGCCATGAAGGAAGTCTTCGGCGGGATGCCGCGCAGCCGGTTGGCGTTGGAAACGGGGACGCACTCCCCATGGGTAAGCCGGGTGTTGAGTGAACTGGGGCATGAAGTGATCGTGGCGCATGCGCGCAACGTGCGCTTGATCGGAGAGAGTCGGAAGAAAGATGATCGACTGGATGCCCGCACGCTGGCCCGACTGGTGCGGATTGATCCGCAGTTGCTGGCGCCGGTGAAGCATCGCAGTGCGCAGGCGCAAGCGGATTTAATGGCGATCCGGGCGCGAGCGGGTCTGGTGCGAGCGCGGACGTCGTTGATCAATACGGCGCGGGGACTGACAAAGTCCTACGGAGAACGGTTGCGCGGCTGTAATCCGCGGAACATGAACGCGGAGAAAGCGAAGGAACTGAGTCCGGAACTGCAAGCGGCCTTGGCACCGCTGTTGGGAGAAATCGAGTCCCTGAGCGAACGGATTGGTGAATATAACGAGCGCATCGAGGAGATCGCGAAGCGGGGTTACCCGGAGGTGGCTCGCCTGAAACAGGTGAAGGGAGTGGGAACGCTGATCGCGTTGACCTATGTGCTGACGCTGGAAGATGCACATCGTTTTGGCAAGAGCCGGGATGTGGGTTGCTATGTCGGGTTACAACCGGGACGGAGGAACTCGGGGCAGAGCGAACCGCAACTGCACATTAGTAAGGAGGGAGATCCATATCTCCGAACGTTGCTGGTGCAGGGTGCGCACCATATTCTGGGACCGTTTGGAGCCGACAGCGATCTACGACGGTGGGGACTGAAACTGGCGGAGAGAGGGGGAAAGAATGGGAAGAAACGAGCGGTGATCGCAGTGGCGCGAAAGCTGGCAGTGCTGTTGCATCGGCTGTGGGTCGGTGGAGAAGCTTACGAACCGCTGCGCAACCAGCGAGAAGTCGCGTTGCCGGCCGCGGCGTAGTTTCGATCCAAGGACTGAGAAAACACAAGGCAAGAAGCCCAAAGTTTAAGCGCCGAGTTCCGGTGACTGCGTCAAACGCCTGGCCCAACTTCCATCGTCGAGATGGAACCAGAGGTCGATAATCAGGTGGCAGCACCGGCTGAAACGAGAACACCCAACTTGCACCGAGCGAAGGAAACGCTCATCGAGAGTGCGGATGGAAGGGTGGCGACAGTAGTAGCGCGAAAAAGACTTTGGGGGAACAGTGTTGGATTGGACAAGTGCATAGCGCACGTCGGTCCACCTTCCCTCCGAGCGGAATGGTGGCCGAGCGGTCCTCGCCGTCAAGGGTTCGCTGCGCCGCACAAAACGCGCCCTTGACCGCTCCGGGCCGCTCTGCAAGATGCTCCGCTAGGAGGGAAGGTGGACTTGAGGAAAGGCAACAACAAAAACAACATCAAAATCGCAAACTCCCTCTTGACTTAGACGGCATTCTCATGGAAGGCGTTCTCACCAGCTTGCGCCGTTTGTTCGCCGTAAACGTTGTAAAACCCGGCTTGTAATGACACTTCTCAGCGGCTTTAGCCGCTCAGGTATCTGTATCGAGCGCCGCAGTCGAAAACAGTGGGATAATTCAGCGTGAGCTGTCGCTATCAGAAAAAAAGAGACCGAGCCTCAAAACCGTGAACATCGATAAAAGCGCAGTCCTATCTTCCGATGAGGTCCGCCAAACCATTGCCCAGGCCGCCGCCAGCCTCGGCCTCGCGGGCAAGCGTGTGCTTACCATCATTCCCGATGGCACTCGCACCATGCCCATGCCGCTGATGTTCCAGCTTCTGCAAGAGGAAATCGGCGCCCGGGCTGCCGCTTGCGACTACCTTGTCGCCCTCGGCACTCATCCCCGGATGAGCGAGGCCCAGCTTACCCGGCACATGGGACAACCGGTCGTCAACGGAATATGCGGCAAGGCTAGGGTCCTCAATCACCGCTGGGACCTTCCTGAGACATTTGTGGACCTGGGCACGATTCCCGCAAACGCAGTCTCAGAGGCCTCTGGCGGCCTGCTGTCGGAAGCGATCCTGGTCAAGATCAACCGCCTGCTCTTCGACTACGACCAGGTCCTGATCTGCGGACCGGTCTTTCCCCATGAGGTAGTGGGCTTTTCGGGAGGGAATAAATATCTTTTTCCGGGCGTCAGCACCGGCGAAATGATCAATCAGACCCACTGGCTGGGCGCTCTGCTTGGGAGTTACAACCTGATCGGAACCGCCTGCACTCCGGTGCGCGCGCTGATCGATCGCGCCGCCGAAAGAGTGACCGCGCCCGTCGCCTGCTTCGCCCTGGTGCTGAGACAGCAGGAAATTGCCGGCATGTATTTCGGGTCCGCAGTCGATGCCTGGAAGGCGGCGGCCGCGCAATCAGCGCAGGAGCATATTCAGTGGGTGGATCGTCCCTTTCGGCGCGTCCTCTCGGTGTTGCCCCGGATGTATGACGACATCTGGACCGGCGCCAAGGGAATGTACAAACTCGAGCCCGCCCTGGCGGACGGCGGCGAGGTCGTGATCTTCGCTCCTCACATTACGGAATTCAGCTACACCCACGGAGCTTTTCTCGACCGGATCGGCTATCACTGCCGCGACTACTTTCTCAAACAATGGGAGCGGTTTGCGGGCGTGCCTCGTGGCGTAATCGCTCACTCTACGCACCTGATCGGGCAGGGCACTTACGATGCCGCACGCGGGACCGAGGAGCTGCGGATCAGGGTCACACTCGCTACCGGCATTTCGGAAGAACGCTGCCGGTGCGTGAACCTGAACTACCTCGACCCCAGGAGCATCAAGGTGGAAGAGTGGCAGGGACGTGAAAAGGAAGGCATCAAGCTGGTTCCCCACGCCGGCGAAATCCTTTACCGCCTGGCGAATCAGCCCGTTCCAGCCAGTGCCTCGAGTGGTTATTGAACTGAGCTGGCGACGTTGGAGAAGACGTTGTTGGCGTTCGAGCCGACCAGGCGTATCGTCCCAACCACCAGAACCAGAATCACCGCCAGCATGACCGCGTATTCCGCGATGTCCTGCCCCTGGTCTTCGGACCAAAGTTTCTGAATGAACTCGCTCATGACCGACCTCCAAGGCTCCCAAATATTCTCGATTAGGAACCCATGATGAACGTATAGTTCCTGATTGTCAATCGGTGAGCTGTGAATTAACTGCATTTTTTTGCATACGCCAAAACGCCCGCTGGGCTTAGGTTCTGGAGGATTTGGCGATTCGACGCTGCCGGCGCGGCGGTAACCGCAGTAACCCGTTACCGTACACAAGCCAGGCGCGAAGACTTAACGTAGAAGGTCTGCGGCGGAGCGCGAAGCGTATTCCAGAATTCTCCCAGGCAACAGGCCCAGATACAGTGTGGCCGCCACGCTGATGGTCAGCGCTACGCCGAGAGCGGGCGAAACCGGGATTGCCGCCGGCACTTCCTCCCGTGCTTCACGCATATACATCATCACGATGATTCGCAGGTAGTAGTACGCGCCCACGGCGCTGTTGAGGACGCCGATGATCGTGAGTCCAACCAGGTTGGCTTGCAGCGCGGCGCTGAAGACGTAAAACTTGGCGAAGAAACCGCCCGTCATCGGAATTCCGATCAGGGAGAGGAGAAATATTGTCAGCGTTGCGGCGAGCAGCGGCGAGCGGCGGCCCAGCCCGGCGTAGTCGTCGAGAGTCACAAAGCGCTCTCCGGCGCCCGCGATGTGGCTGACCACGGCGAAAGCGCCCACATTCATCGCTGCATAGGAGGCGGTGTAAAACATCACAGCGGGGATGCCATTCTTGGGTAGCGCGGCAAAGGCCACCAGCACATATCCGGCGTGGGCGATGGAAGAGTAGGCCAGCAACCGCTTGACATTCTGCTGCACCAGGGCGCCCACGTTGCCGAGGGTCATGGAGAGCGCCGCCGTCACCCAGATCAATCCCAGGCGTCCGGGAGCATTGACTTCAAACATCAGACGCAGCAGCACGGCAAAGGCGGCTGCCTTGGGCGCGGTTGACATGAAGCCGACCACTGGTGCCGGAGCGCCTTCGTACACGTCCGGCGTCCACACATGAAAAGGAGCGGCCGCCACTTTGAAGCCCAGCCCCACGAACATGAAGGCCACGCCCGCATAAGCCAGCAGCGGAATCGGGTTGGCCCGAAGCGACTCGGCAATCACCGCAATGCTGGTGGACCCGGTAGCGCCGAACATCAACGCCACTCCATAAAGAAAAAAGGCAGTGGCAAACGAACCCAGCAGGAAATATTTCAGCGAAGCCTCACTGCTGATCGCCGCCCGTCTCCTGAACCCGGCCAGAACGTACGTGGAAATTGAAGAAATTTCCAGCGCGATGAAAATCAGCACCAACTCAACTGCCGACGACATCAGGCACATGCCCACGGCGCCGAAGAGAATCAAGGCATAATACTCACCCGCCCGGATTCGCTGTACATCCATGTACTCGTAAGAACTGAGGATCACCACAGCCGCAATCGCGGTAATCAGGACGTGGAAGAAGGTGCTGAACGCATCCACCTTGACCATGCCCCAGAACCCCAGCCCCGGATATTGCGACTGGTAGAGCGCCGCAGCTATCGCGGCGACCGAGCCGGTCAGAGCGATGAGGCCCAGCTGTTTCTGGCTCCGGCGCTCATCCACCAGCGGATCCAGCACCATGATGAGCATGCCGAACAGGGAAAGCACGATTTCCGGCAGGATGCGAACGTATTCGACGCCCTGGGGCAGGGACTGAGCGATTCCCGCGGGGTTCACTGGCCGACCACCTTGCTGGCCAGTTCCGCAAACGGCGCCAATGCAGTTTGGACGGCGGGATCGATGGCATTCAGCCACAGCAGCGGCGCCACTCCCATCACCAGCGCAGCAGCGGCCGCAGGCAGAAGGGCAATGCGCTCGCGCACGTCCAGGTCAGAAAGCGTCTGGTTCACGGTGTGCGTGATCTTCCCGAAGAAAACCCGCTGATACATCCAGAGCAGGTAACCGGCGCTCCAGATCACGCCGGTCGCGCCCAGAATTCCATAGACCGCGCGGTCCTGAAATGCTCCGCTGAGCACCAGAAATTCGCCGATAAATCCATTCAGCAATGGCAGCCCCACCGATGCCAGCACGATAAACAGAAAGAAGCTGGCGTACACCGGCATCGAGGTCGCGAGCCCGCCGAATTCGGAAATGTCGTACGTGTGACGACGCTCGTACAACGCGCCGGCCAGCATGAACAAAGCGCCGGTCGAGACGCCGTGGGCCAGCATCACGAACATCGCTCCATCCAGCCCGGCCTGGGTAAAGCTGAAAATTCCCAGCACCACAAAACCCAGATGGCTGATCGAAGAATAGGCAATCAGCTTCTTCATGTTGGGCTGGACCAACGCCACCAGCGCGCCATAAATAATGCCAATCAGCGCCAGAATCATCACCCACCAGGCGTTGGCGCGGGCCTGGTCGGGGAATAGCCCCAGGTTAAAGCGCAGCATGCCGTACGTCCCCATCTTGAGCAGCACGCCGGCCAGCAGCACCGAACCTGCAGTCGGCGCCTCCACATGGGCGTCCGGCAACCAGGTGTGGAAGGGGAAGAGCGGGACTTTGACCGCGAACGCAATGAAGAAGCCCAGGAAAAGCCACTGCGCCGCGCTGGTGAAACCGGCAACCTGTCCGCTGCGGATGGCATTCTGGATGGTTACAAAGTCGAACGTGCCCACCTTGGCGTAGAGCCACAGGATCGCCGCCAGCATGAACACCGAGGCGATCATGGTGTACAAGAAGAATTTCACCGCGGCGTAAACCTTGCGCCCGTGCCCGTACATTCCGATCAGCAAGGCCATCGGGATCAGGGTCGCTTCCCAGAAGAAGTAAAACAGGAACAGGTCCAGAGAAACGAAGACGCCGATCATCGCCGTTTCCAGCACCAGCATGATGATGAAGAATTCCTTTACCCGCTCGTTAATCGATTTCCATGAGATCAGCACGCACAGCGGAGTCAGAAAAGTAGTCAGCACCACCAGCCACATGGAGATTCCATCCACGCCCATGTGGTAGTGGATGTTGGGGGTGGGAATCCAGGCGTGGTCGAGTTCATACTGGAATCCAGCCTGGGCCCGGTGAAAGTGCACCGGCAGGTGCAGCGACAGAACAAAAGTCAGCAGCGTTACCACCAGGGAGAAGACGCGGATGTCGCGATGACGCCGCGGCAACAACAGCAGCAGGAGCGCGCCCGCCAGAGGGATGAAGGTCACCAGCGTGAGGATGAAGGGACTCCAGCGGTCCATGTCCATGGGGTGCAGGCTCATCGGGTCCCCGTCCAGATCATGTACGCAATCACCACTGCGGCGCCGGCTGCCACCCACCCGGCGTAAGAGCGCAGGTTGCCGGACTGCATATGCCGCACCGAATCGGAGACTTCACGCGCGCCGTGAGCGCTGTTGTCGAGCGTTGCGTCGATCACGTCCTGGTCGATACCGTGCCAAAGAATCAGGGTGGAGCCTGCGATGAGCGGTTTCACGAACAAAGCCGCGTACAGTTCGTCGATGTAATACTTGTGGAGTACCGCCTGATAGAGCGCTCCCAGCCCAGCCGCGATCCGTTGTGGCAATTGCGGGTCGCGATAGTACAGCAGCCAGGCCAGGCCAAACCCGAGCAGCCCGGCGAAAACCGAAATTCCGGTAAAGATCAACTCAGTCGCATGGCCAGCCTGCGCCTCGGGCCCTTCCGATTCGTTCTCCAGAGTCGCTGCTCCCTGGCCTTCGGCGCCGAGGGCGTTAGCGTGAAAAACAGGCCCCAGAAATTTATCAAAACGATTGCTGCCGCCGAGCGCCGCCGGAACCCCAATCCAACCGCCGGTGAAGGATAAGATCGCCAGCACTACCAGGGGCACCACCATAAGCCGAGGACTCTCATGAATCCCGCCGTGCCCATGTCCATGTGGCGCGGGCGCCCCCGCCCGCGTGTCGGCAAGAGCAATATCGTGCGCCGGTTCGTGATGCGAGCTCTCCGCCGTCCCGCGATACTCCCCAAAGAAAGTCATGAACCAAAGCCGGAACATATAAAAGGATGTGAGAAACGCGGTGAACAGCCCGATAAACCAGTAAACCCAACTGGCCTGATAGGCCCGCCACAAAATTTCATCCTTGCTGAAAAATCCGGCAAAAGGTGGAATCCCCGCAATGGCAAAGGTCGCAATGGTCATGCTCCAGAACGTCCAGGGGATTTTCGTACGCAACCCGCCCATCTGCCTCATGTCCTGCTCGCCACTGACCGCGTGAATGACCGATCCCGCCGCCAGAAACAGAAGGCCCTTGAAGAAGGCATGGGTCATCAAATGGAAAATCGCGGCGGAAAAAGCCCCCACTCCGCAGGCGATGAACATGTATCCCAGCTGCGAGACAGTCGAATACGCCAGCACCTTCTTTATATCGGTCTGAGTGATCCCGATGGTGGCAGCAAACAGAGCCGTTAACGTCCCGATGATTGCAACCACCGTCATGGCCATCGGAGCCCGCTCAAAAATCACATGCGAACGCGAAACCATGTACACCCCGGCGGTGACCATGGTCGCTGCGTGAATCAGCGCGGAAACCGGAGTGGGGCCTTCCATCGCGTCCGGCAGCCAGACGTAGAGCGGAATCTGCGCCGACTTGCCCGCGGCTCCCACCATCAGCAGCAGGCCGACCGCGGTCAGCAGTCCCGCACCGCCGGTCTCCGCGCCCATGGGAGCGACGCCCTGGAAAACCTGGTCAAAGTTGAGCGTGCCAAAGTGCTTGATCAGGAGAAACAACGCGATCAGGAATCCGAAGTCGCCGATGCGATTGACGATGAATGCCTTCTTGCCCGCTGCCGCCGCCGAATCCCTGGTGAACCAGAAACCGATCAGAAGATACGAGGCCAGGCCCACGCCTTCCCACCCGATAAACATGAGCAGGTAATTGCTGGCCAGCACCAGCGTCAGCATGAAAAACATGAACAGGTTCAGGTAGGCGAAAAAGCGGTAGAAGCCGCCTTCCTCCCACATGTACCCGACCGAGTAGATATGAATAAGGAAGCCGACGCCGGTGACCACCAGCAGCATCACCAGCGAAAGCTGGTCGAGATAAAAGGAGAAGTCCACCTGAAACTTTCCCGCCCGGATCCAGGTAGCCAGATACTCGATATGCGGAGTGGTCAACGAAGAGAAGCGCGAAGCGACCAGCAGCACCATGGCAAACGCCGCGCCGCTGGAAAGCAGCGCCACGGCAGCCACGGCCGGACGGGAAAACTTCTTGCCTACGAGGCCATTGACGGCGGCGCCCAGAAGCGGCAGCACCGGAATCAGCCACAGATGCAGGTCAGGCGTCATAGTTTGAGCAGGTCCACCCGGTCAACGTTCAAGGTTTCGCGAGTGCGGTAAACCGCGATAATAATGGCGAGTCCCACCGCCGACTCGGCTGCCGCTACCACCATCACGAAGAAGACGAATATCTGGCCGCTGAGCGCATGCCACTGCGCCGCAAAGGCGACGAACGACAGATTCACGCCGTTCAACATCAGCTCGATCGACATGAAGATGCTGATGATGTTGCGCTTGATCAGAAACCCGGTCACGCCGCAGGCAAACAAAATGCCGCTCAGCACCAGATAGTACGAAATCGGCACCATCAGAGCTCCTTCTTTCCCGGGTCCGCGTCGGGATGGCTGGCCAGGACCACGGCACCCATGATGGCGATCAATACCAGAATCGAAGTGACTTCAAAGGGCAGCAGGAAATTGTGAAACAACAGCCAGCCAATCGTGCGCGGCGCGCCCGGCAGTGCCCCGGCGGCCACGGTCTGGCTGCCCGTGCGCTCGATCAGCACCCAGCCTACGAGGACGCTGCCCACCAGCATTCCGGGGATTCCGAAAAGCATCGCCACGCGGCTGCCCTGGGTGTGCTCTTCTTCTCCCGCATTCAAGAGCATGATGACGAAGACAAACAGCACCATGATGGCCCCGGCGTACACGATCACCTGCACCGCCGCCACGAATTCCGCGCCCAGCAGCAGGTACTCCACTGCCAGCGATCCCATCACCACCACCAGCGAAAGCGCATTGTTGATGGGATGCCGCTGCACCAGCAGGTTCACCGCTCCCGCCACGCACAACGCCCCGAAGGCCAGAAATATGATCAGATGAGTCATGCCAAACCAAAAGCCGGAAACTAAGAACTGAGAACTAAAAACTAAGAACTGAATTCAAGAATCAAACGCCCGGCACAGAAACCAAGAACAGAACGTCACTTCTAAGCCCGCAAGGCCACGACCAAGGCCGTAATCACCAGGTTCGCTATCGCCAGCGGCAACAGGAATTTCCATCCAAATGCCATGAGCTGGTCATAACGAAACCGGGGCAGAGTTCCACGCACCCATATATATACAAAGAGAAAGCCGAATATCCGAAGTGCAAACCAGAATACCGGCAGAAGCGCCTGCATCAGCGGCGGCCCGAAGACCGGCCCATGCCAGCCGCCCAGGAAAAGCAGCGAGGCCACCGCCGCTACCGTAATCATGTTGGCGTACTCGGCCATGAAAAACATGGCAAACTTCATGGCGCTGTACTCGGTGTGATAACCAGCCACCAGTTCGGTTTCCGCCTCCGGCAAATCGAAGGGAATGCGGTTGGTCTCCGCATAAGCCGACATCAGATAAATAAAGAAGGCGACGAACTGCCCGCCGTAAAAAATGTTCCAGCGCGGAATGAATCCCCAGAAGACCCCGCTCTGGGCATCCACGATGTCGCGCAGGCTGAAGCTGCCGGTCAGCATCAACACGCCCACCAGCGAAAGCCCCAATGAAATTTCGTAGCTGATCATCTGGGCGCTGGCCCGCAGCCCGCCCAGCAGGGAATACTTGCTGTTGGACGACCAACCCGCCAGCGCGACCCCATACACGCCCAACGAGGTGACTCCCAGAATGATCAAAAGGCCGATGTTCACATCCGTAATTTCCAACGGGATGACCAGGTGCCCCAGCGTGATCGAATTGCCGATCGGAATGACCGCAATCGAACTCAGGGCAAAGACCACGGCAATCATCGGCGCCGCGATGTACAACGGCTTGTAAACATGGGGCGGCGTCAGATCTTCCTTGAACAAGAATTTCACGCCGTCCGCCAGGGGTTGCAGCAGGCCAAATGGACCCACCCGCGTCGGTCCCCAGCGGTTCTGCATGTGGCCCACAACTTTGCGCTCCAGCCACACGGTATAAGCCACCGCCGTGAGCAGCACGACGAGTGCCAGCACAGTCTTGATGACAGAAACGACGATGAAGGTCGGGAGATTCAATGTCCAGTTTCCAAGTAGCGCCGGCGTTCGGCCGGCTGTCGCGAGGGCCTCTCGCCCTAGCAAATTTGTGGCAAGAGTCTCTCAGTCCGCCGCAACTTCAGATTCCGCGGGCTGCCGGTTCCGATTTTCCATTACCGAGTTCAGGGTCCGGGAATAGCGCCCCAGCGTCCCCGAACTGAACAGGTTGTCATTCGCGGGAGTAATCAGCTTGGGATCCTGGGCGGCCCCGGTCGCGATCCCGACCAGCGTCGTGTGCTGATCGTTTCCCGCCACCAGGTTCATCCGCGAAACTTCATAACCCTGCACCAGCCGCTGAATTTCATCCAGGATTGCCGTCGGATCAAACGGGCTCATTTTCGGTTCCAGCCCGTGCGCTTCCAGCCAAACCGCATGCCGGTCGGCCTCCCCCGATTGCGCCCCGCGCGACTGCCCCATGTCCGCCGCCGCTCCCCGCCCGAAGGGCACCAGTTTGTGGACATCCGCGCCCATGGCATCGGCGATGCGCACAATCATTTCAAAGTCAGATTTGCTGCCGCTGACTTCTCCCGCCTTCTTCACCAGTTGCAGATCGCCGCAGGTGTTGGTGAAACTCCCGGATTTCTCATAGGCGTTGGCTGCCGGCAAGACTACGTCGGCCAGGGCCGCGGTTTCGGTCAGGAACATGTCCTGCACCACCACGAAACTCTGCGAGAAGACAAAGGGATCGATGCCAAAGCGCCCCACCGGATTCGCGCCCACGATATATAGCGCCTTTAGTTTTCCAGCGCGGGCGCTCTCCACCATCTCCGGCAGGGTCAAGCCGGGCGCTTGCGGAACTCCACCCCACTCCTCATGAAATTTGCCGGACTCGGTAACGGGATGGTAGCCGGGAAGCAAGTCGGGATACAGACCCATGTCGGCGGCACCGCGCGAGTTGGCATAATCCGCCAGGCACAGAAACTTCGCGCCGGCGATGCCGGAGCCAAACTTCACCAGGGACGCAACATCGCCACCGCGAATCTCCGCCCCGAAGATGATGACCAGATTCTGCTCGCTCCGCACCTGGTCGCGGAAACCTGTCAGTGTGGTCGCGGGCGACTCGCCCGCGATGTTCGCAAGCGGCCCCAGCCCTTCTGCCGCGGAATCATCGCCGGCCAAAAACGCGGCGACCCGGCCCTCAGCTCCCACTGGAATCTGCAAAAATGCCGCTGCCTGGCGCTTGAGCTTTATCTCCGCCGAATTCACCACGTACAACTTCGCGCGATGCAGACGGACATTGTTCCGAATCTGCCAGGCCAGCAGCGGATGCTGCTCCGTAGGATCGTTGCCAATCAGCAGGATCGCGGGCGCATTGTATATGTCGCGCATGCTGGCCGTGGATCCCGGCTTGCCCTTAAGCGCTGCAGCCAGGGCAGGGAAGTCGGCGGTGCGGTGATGGTCGATATTGTTGGTTTGCAGCACCACGCGGGCGAACTTCTGCAACAGATAGTTCTCTTCGTTGGTAGTGCGGTTCGAACCCACGACCCCGATCGCCTGCCCGCCATGTTGCTCGCGTGCTTCCTTGAAGCGTTTTCCGATCAACTCAAACGCCTCTTCCCAGGTGGAGGGCGCCAGTTGCCCGTCCTTGCGGATAAGCGGCTGGGTCAGGCGGTCTTCACGGTTGGCGAAATCGAAAGCGTAGCGGCCCTTGATGCAAAGGAAATCACCGTTGATGCCGCTCTTGTCGCGATTGTCTCCACGGACGATCTCCATGCCGGTCTCGGAGCGGCGCACGCCGAGAGTGGTCTTGCATCCGTCGGCACAATGGGTGCAAGTCGTGCCAATGTGGTTCATCTCCCAGGGACGCGTCTTGTATCGATAAGCTCCCGAAGTGAGCGCGCCTACCGGGCAGATGTCGATGCACATGCCGCATTCTTCGCACTCCAGGTGGTCTTCTTTATTGGGTGCGATGATCGAACCCACGCCGCGGTTCTGCACCCCGAGGGCCCAGACATCCATGCCCTCGCCGCACACCCGCACACAGCGATAGCACAGAATGCAGCGCGGCCGGTCGAAGTACACCACCGGAGACCATTGCTGCTCTTCCTTGTGATTTTTGGGCTCCATGTACTTCGATTCCGCCGCCCCGTAGGAGAATGTCATGTCCTGCAGTTCGCATTCGCCCCCGGCGTCGCAAACCGGACAATCCAGCGGATGATTGCCCAGCAGCAATTCCACCATGCCTTTGCGGGCCTGATGGACTTCGTCGCTGTCGGTGGTGACGATCATGCCTTCGCCGATCACGGTGGTGCACGCCGTCTGCAGCTTGGGCATCTTCTCGACCTTCACCAGGCACATGCGGCAGGCGCCTTGCAGAGAAAGATTCGGGTAGTAGCAAAACGAGGGTACTTCGATGCCCACTGTCTTGCAGGCTTCAATCAGCAAAGTTCCGGCCGGGGCCGTGACTTTCTTGCCGTCCACCGTGATGTTTACGTCAGCCATAAAATCGTCGTTGGTCGTTGGTCGTTCGCCGTTGGCCGAAAATCGTTAGGGTTAGTTGGGTTAAGCCAACGACCAACGACGAATGACCAACGACTGATTTTCTACGCCATCACCGGCTCCGCCGCCTTCTCAAACGGGCACGGCTTGCCGTCCAGATGGTCCTCAAACTCCTGCCGGAACTTCTTGATGAAAGCCATGGTCGGCATGGCCGCGGCATCGCCCAGCGGGCAGAATGTCCGTCCCAGCATGTTCTCGGACAGGTAGTACATGTTGTCGATGTCTTTTTTTACCCCGCCGCCCGAGTGGAAGCGAATCAGTGTTTTCTTCAGCCAGTCCGTGCCTTCGCGGCAGGGGATGCACCAACCGCAACTCTCGTGCTGGTAGAACTTCATGGTGCGCAAGGCAAACTTGACGATGCAGGTGGTGTCGTCCAGCACCACCACGCCACCCGATCCCAGCATGGAGCCCGCCTTGGCTACACTGTCAAAATCCATTCCGATATCGATTTCGTCGGACTTCAACACCGGCGTGCTCGATCCGCCCGGCACCACCGCCTTGAGCGCGCGCCCGTTGGGGACCCCGCCTGCCACTTCGAAAATCATCTTTCGGAGGTTGTAACCCATGGGCAGTTCGTACACTCCAGGCCGCTTCACATGCCCGCTGAGGCAGAACAGCCGCGTGCCGCCATTCTTCGGCGGCCCCAGCCCGGCGTACCATTCCGCCCCGCCCAGAATAATGTGGGGCACGCTGGCCAGGGTTTCAGCATTGTTAATAACGGTAGGCCCGCCCCACAGCCCGACCACGGCAGGAAAGGGAGGCCGGATGCGCGGAATGCCGCGCTTTCCTTCTAGCGATTCCATCAGCGCCGATTCCTCTCCCACTTCGTAGGCGCCGGCGCCGCCATGCCAGTAGATGTCAAAATCGTAGCCGCTGCCGAAAATGTTTTTGCCCAGGAAGCCGCGAGCATAAGCGTCGGCAATCGCCTTCTGCATGATTTCGAGAAGGTAGCGGTACTCTCCACGAACATAGATGTAGCCGGTGTGCGAACCCACGGCCAGCCCGGCAATGATTACGCCTTCAATCACTGCGTGGGGATCGTGCTCGAAAATCAGCCGGTCCTTGCAGGTGCCAGGTTCGCTCTCGTCGCCATTACACAAAACATATTTCGGCTTCGGGGCCTGCTTGGGTACGAACGACCACTTGAGTCCGGTGCTGAACCCCGCGCCCCCGCGCCCGCGCAATCCGGAATTCTTGACCTCGTTGACAATCCCGTCCGGCCCCATGCCCAGGGCCTTCTGCACCGCCTTGTAGCCGTCAAGCTCCAGGTAGCGGTCGAGATTGGTCGCACCCAGGCCGAAGCGCCGGGAGACGACCTTTACTTCGTCGGGATGGGAAACCAGATCAGCCATGATTCATTTTGTAATTGAGCAATTTAGTAATTGAGTAATTTGAAAATCATCGCACCGATTATTCCAGCCGCGCTTTTCCAATTACACAATTACTCAATTTCCCAATTACTCAATTGTTTCTACTCAATCTTTCTTCGCATATGCGTCCAGTACCGTGTCCATTTTCTCCGCCGTCAGGTTCTCGTGAAAATCGTAGTTCACCTGCGCCGCCGGGGCCCAGCTGCAGCCGCCGATGCACTCCACTTCTTCCAGCGAGAACAAACCGTCGGGCGTCGTTCCCTTGTGCCCGATGCCAAGCTTCTTCTCGCAGTGCTCCAGCAGTTCCTCGCCGCCGCGCAGCATGCAGGCAATGTTGGTGCAGACCTGCACGTTGTACTTACCGCGCGGCTTGGTGGTCAGCATGGAGTAATAGCTGATTACGTTGCGGACGTCGAGTTCCGTGAGTTCCAGACGACTCGCAAGTTCAGCGATGACCTCGTCGCTCAGATAGCCCACCTCGTCTTGGGCATAAAGCAGAGTCGGCACCAGACACGACCTCTTCGTCGGATAATGCGTCAGCATCTCCGCGAAGCGCTCTTCGAATTCGTCCGAGAATTTCACGACAAAACCTTTCACCACCAAGGACACGAAGTACCACGAAGTAAAAGCCCGCACCGGAGGACTTCCTTTGTGTGCCTTCGTGCCCTCCGTGGTTCAAGCTTTTGATCTTAGCCGTCTCTACCGGTCGATTTCTCCCAGCACAATATCAATAGACCCGATCGCCGCCACCACATCCGCCAGCAATCTTCCTTCGCACATGGTGGGCAACGTCTGCAGATTCGCCAGACACGCCGACCGCATGTGCACCCGATAGGGTTTCGCGGTTCCGTCACTCACTACGTAATAGCCCATTTCTCCGCGCGGCGACTCGACAGCCTGATAGACTTCACCTGCTGGCACCGCAAAGCCTTCCGTAATAATCTTAAAGTGATAGATGAGCGCTTCCATCTGCGTCTTCATCATCTCGCGGTCGGGCAGAATCACCTTCGGGGCCACCGCCTTAATTGGACCATCCGGCATCCCGTCCAGCGCCTGCTGCACCATGGCAATCGATTCCCGCATCTCCGCCACCCGGCAGGCATAGCGGGCGAATACGTCGCCATCCTGCAAAACCGGGACCTTAAACTTGAAATTCTCGTAACCGGAGTAGGGCATGTCGCGTCGCAAATCGAAATCAACTCCGCTGCCGCGCAGGGTCGGCCCGCTGGCTCCCAGGGCGACGGCATCTTCGGCGGTGATTCGCGCCACGCCTTTGGTGCGCATCCCCCAGATGGGATTTCCGGTCAGCAGATTTTCGTATTCATCCACCTTGGCGGGGAAGCGCGTGGCAAAGGCCTGCACCCGCTCGAAAAATCCCAGCGGAGGTTCGAGCGCCAGCCCGCCAATGCGGAAGTATGACGTCATCATGCGCTGCCCGCTCACCATCTCGAACAGCCGCAGAATGTCTTCGCGCTCGCGAAAGCAATAAAGAAAGACGGTCATCGCGCCGATATCGAGCGCGTGGGTGCCCAGCCAGACCAGGTGCGAGTTGATGCGGGTCAGTTCATTCAGCATCACCCGCATCCATTGCGCCTTGGGCGGAATCTCCAGTCCCAGCAGCTTTTCCACCGCCAGCACGTAACAGAGATTGTTGGTGAGGGGGCACAGATAATCGATGCGGTCGGTAAGGGGCACGACCTGCTGGTAAAACTTGGCCTCGCACGTCTTTTCGATCCCGGTGTGCAGGTACCCGATGTCGGGCATGATGCGCACAATATTTTCGCCATCGATTTCGAGCAGCAGCCGCAGCACGCCGTGGGTGGACGGGTGATGCGGGCCCATGTTCAGGATCATGGTGCGGTCCTGACCGGGTTCGAGCGAGGGCGCTGGAGAAAGATGAGCCATGGCGAGTTCTAGCGGTAGCCCTCCACCGGATAGTCCTTGCGCAGCGGATGTCCTTCCCAATCCTCCGGCATCAGCAGCCGCCGCAGGTAGGGATGGCCGGCAAAGCGCACGCCAAACAGGTCGAAGACTTCTCGCTCGAAGTAGTTAGCGGAAGGCCAGACCGCCGTGACGGAATCGAGCGCAGGGCTGCTGCCGTCGAGCCGCACCTTCAAACGCACCCGCTCCTTTTTGGAAATCGAGAGCAGATGATAGATGACCTCGAAGCGCGGCTCCGAAGGAAACCAGTCCACACAGGTGATGTCGGCGAGATAGTTGAAAGGACAATCCGCGTTCTGGCGCAGCCGGTCGCACACATCCCGTATCGATGACCGCTCCACGTAAATGCTCATTTCATCGCGATCAAACTTGACGCCCTCGACCGCGGCCGGATTCCAGGCCAAAATCCTTGGCAATGGCGGGATGGTGTTTCAGTTGCTCCAGATCCGTAATGGCAGGGGCCATGGGCATCAGACCTCACCTCGCCGGGCCGACGGCTTACCCCAGTCCAGCGCGCCTTTTTTCCATACATAGAAGAAGCCCACCAGCATGATCCCGATATAAACCAGCATCTCCCAGAAACCAAACATCTTAAGATCGCGCAGGATCACTGCCCAGGGATACAGAAAGACGGCCTCAATGTCGAACAGGATAAACAGCATCCCTACCAGGTAGAATTTGACCGAGAATCGTTCCCGGGCGTCCCCGACCGGGGGCATGCCACACTCATAGGGCGACATCTTGGCCCGGGTGGGCCGCCGGTACCCGATCAACCAGGAAAGCAGGACGATAGTGCCCGCGAGGGCTCCCGCAACCAGGAAGTGAATCAGTAATGGCAGGTAGCGGGCGAAGTAATTGTCGGGCATAGGGGAGCTATATATAATTCGCGCCAAGCCTTAAGTAAACATTCTAGATTAGATTTCGTTATTGGTGGTGTCAAGCTACGGTTGCCTTTGTTGCAGCTTTGTTAAAACTTTTTAATCGACTGACCCGATCTCTTTCGCGACGGTGTACAAAAGAACATGATCTTTGGCTTCAACACTGACATCAAGCAGGGCGACACCGTCTATCACGTGCAGAGCGAGGCCCGTGAAAGTGAGCTTCTGCTGCAAACCCAGGTCTTCGTACGCGGCCGCTGTATTGGCAAGCGTGCGACTCCGTACGGAGACAAGCTGGCGAGCGGCTTCACCGACCAGCAAAAAGAGCACGGCCTGCGCGACCAGCATCGCCTGGTCCTCGACGCCATCCGCGATGGCCACCTGGATGACATCCTGGACAAGCGCGAAACTCCGGAAACCCTGGCCGCCGTCAAAGAGCTGGACGTGCAATGGCTGAACGCCAATTCCGTCCACGCCGACAGCAATCTGACCATGCGGCTGCGGGTGACCGAGAGCGGCTCCGGCGTCCCCGGCGCGCGCCTGACCGTCCGCTTCGCCCGCCCCGACGCCGCGCCCTTCTACGCCCAGATGGTCACCGATCCTGCCGGCGACACGGAGATGAAGATCGAAGTCGATGAATCTTCGCTTCCGGATTCCTCCGTCCTGGTGCAGGCCAGCTACTCCGGCCGCACCGCCACCCGAAAGTTCCAGCTCAGAAAAGTAGAAGCATAGCCATGTGGGGACAGCCGCCCTCGGCTGTCCAGCGGAGCGAAGCTCCGCCAGGTTCTTACTTCCAGCAAAGCAACTGTCGAGCTGCGCTCGACCGGACAGCCGAGGGCGTGTCCCCACGTGTCTCTTGCGGCTGCATCCGTTAATTGCGAAAATCAAGCTGATGAAGATCACCATCAACGGGCAAGAGCAAAGCTCCCTCCCCATCACGCTGGCCCTCCTGGTCGAACAGCTCGGCATGAAGCCGGACCGCGTAGCCGTCGAGTTGAACCGCAACATCGTTCCGCGAACCCAATGGGCGGACACCCACCTGGCGGAGGGCGACCACCTCGAAATCGTCCACTTCGTAGGCGGCGGACTTTTGTAGCGCCGGCGTTCCTTCGGCTGTCCTGAGGGCGTCCCGCCCTCAGAGCGGGGAACTCGTCTAGTACACCTCCGGGGTAAATCTTCCGTTGACAGCCGCCAGTTCACGCCTAGAATGTGTCAAACATTTTATATCTTGAATGTTTGAAACAATTTTTACATCCTTAGTGCAGACTCAATTCACATCCCGCGAAGTGATGTCTCTGACCGGCATCACCCTCCGGCAACTGCAATGGTGGGACGAACGCCGCATCGTCGTCCCAGCCCGCGAAGGGCATCGCCGCCTGTATTCGACCGAAGACCTGGCTGAAGTGGCGGTGATCTGCGAGTTGCGCCGCCGCGGCTTCTCCCTGCAGCGGGTGCGCAAGGTGATGCGCTTTCTGCAGCGCGAGTTCAGCAAGCGTCTGTCCGAAACCGTCACCGGTTCGTCTGACTACCATCTCCTCACCGACGGCCGCACCCTTTATCTGGAAACCTCGGCCCGGCAGATTGTGGACATCCTGAAGAGTTCCCGCCAGCCCATGCTGGCGATCTGTCTCAGCGATACGGTGCGCCAGGTGCGCGCCGAGATCCGCCAGGCGGAAAAAAAAGCTAGCGCCAGCGCGTCGCGGCCGGTCCGCAGAAAAGCGTCATAAGCAGGGAAGTTTGGCTCCAAAAAGTTTGGCTCCGGGGGAGGAGAGATGGTTGGAGAACTGAACGTCCTGAACGAGTGGATTCCCGAGCAGATGCACCCCGGCACGATCTTCGTGCTGGAGAATGCCGGCCACGTGGGCGAAAAGGAAGATCCCTACTGGGCCGTGCTCGCCTGTCCCGACTGCGGCACCCTGGGCCTCATCACGCGCAAACAACTCGCCGGCCTGCTGCCCGTCATCTGCGGCTCCGACCAGTGCTCGGTGCAGTTCTTTATCAATGACAGCGACATCGTGATCCGCAAGCCCTGCTGAACCTTGCCGTTCACTGGGAATCGGGAACTTCAAACTGGAAACTGAGGGACACTACCCCGCCATGTCCGCGGCAACTTCAGGTGGAATCTCAGGCTGACCGAATAACCTTCAAATGCACCGCCGCGCCGAGGGCGGGACGCCGTCGGGACCGCCGGCGCTACGCTTAAGTCGTCTGCTTGATTCGGGGGCGATCGAGCGCCACCGGAATCTGTTCCACAATCTCGATGCCGAATCCTTCGAGCCCGGCAACCTTGCGGGGATGATTGGTGAGCAGCCGAATGCGCCGCAGGTTCAGGTCAGATAAAATCTGCGCCCCGATGCCCACCTCGCGCTGCGTCTTGCGTTCGCTCTCGGGTAACGCCGGCATACGCTTGTCGCGATGAAAGGTGAGCGCCGTCCGCTCCGCCAATTTCTCCACCGAAAAGCCCTTGGAAGTCTGATGCAGATAGATCAGGGCGCCCCGGCCTTCGCGGGCAATCCTCTGCATTGAGCCCTCGATGGTGGCATGGCAGTCGCATCCGGTGGAGCCGAAAACATCGCCCATCAGGCAGTGCGAGTGCATGCGCACCAGCACCGGCTCGTCGCCGCTCTCAATGTCGCCGCGTACCAGGGCCATGTGCGACTCGCCGCCATCCACTTCGCTTTCGTAAGCGATCAGGCGGAACTCGCCGTAGTGGGTATCAATCAAGGCCTCGCCCACGCGCTGCACATGACGCTCGTGCTGCATGCGGTAGCGAATCAACTCCGCCACGGTCAGCATCTTCAGCCCGTGAGTTTCGCAGAACTCGATGAGATCAGGCACCCGCGCCATGGTGCCGTCGTCGCGCATGATTTCGCAGATGATGCCGGCCGGCACCATCCCCGCCATCCGTGCCAGGTCCACCGCGGCTTCTGTCTGTCCGGCTCGGAGTAGCACTCCACCCTTGCGTGCGCGCAGCGGAAAGACATGCCCGGGCCGGGCCAGGTCGGCGGGCCGGGTGGCAGGATCGATCGCAACTTTGATGGTCCGGGCGCGGTCGTAGGCCGAGATTCCAGTGGTGACTCCTTCGCGGGCATCGATCGCTTCGCAGAAGGCAGTCCCGTAGTTGGAAGTGTTCTCCACCGTCATTGGACCGATGCGCAGGTGGTCCAGGCGTTCCTCGGTCATGGCGAGGCACACCAGCCCCCGCCCGTATTTGGCCATGAAGTTGATCGCTTCAGGCGTGACCTTCTCCGCCGCCAGCGTGAGGTCGCCTTCGTTTTCACGGTCCTCGTCGTCCACCACCACCACCATCCGCCCAGCGCGGATTTCCTCGATCGCGGCAGGAACGTCAGTAAACGGCGATTGCGAAGTCATACAGGCCAATTTTAGCAAATGTTGACGTAGGGGCAGATGTCCTCATCTGCCCGGCGGAGCCCAGCTCCGCTCGTTGCCCCGCGCGCAAAAACTGTCGAGCTGCGCTCGACCGGACAGATGAGGACATCTGTCCCTTACGTGATTCGTAATCATTCAGCGCACCATCACCTCTTCCGCCCCCCGAAAGAGCCCCCGCAGCGCCCGCCACACCCAACGGGCCAGTATGACGATAATCACCAGCAGGAAGCCCACAATCCCCGCCGCCCAATAGGGGTGGCGCGTGGCAAACCAGGTTAGAAAGATGGCCAGCCCGTCCTCGCTGAGGCTCAACGCCGCATTGGATAGAGGTTCAGGGGATGCCGTGACGGCAGCCCGGGCCGCGGTCTTTCCCCCGTGGGCGGCAAACGCGATCAGGCCGCCCGCAGCGGTCGCTGCCAGCTGCTCCCAGGGCGACAGCGCCGCAGTGGCCCGATAGGCCAGCAAGGCGGCGATCGGGACCCGTATAAAGGTGTGCAGAGTGTTCCAGACCAGGTCGAAGGCGGGAATCTTGTCGGCGAAAAACTCGATGGTGAACAGCGCACCACTGATTCCTATGACCCACCAGCTCGCCAGCATAGCCAGGGCTGGCGGCAGGGCGATGAATCCTGCGCGGGCCAGCAGGCCCAGCGTGGCCACGGTGGCGTACACGTTGAGCCCGGCGGCAAAGCTGGTGGCCACCACCGCCGCCACCAGTTGATCTCCGGAAAACTTCATCACCCGGTTAGGATAATCCGCCGCACCGGCATTTATCCCGCAAAATAACGTCCTACAACTCGATATGTCACCCTGAGCGAGCTGAGATCGTCCGCTTGCGGACGATCACGGCGAGTCGAAGGGCCGCTATAGGCGCTTTGAGCTTGAGTTCACGAGCGTTTTCTCTGACACCGGCAAGGTCCCTTGAACCAATGCATCGCGTAGCTATAGGGGCCCTTCGACTCCGTGGCTGCTTCGTGAAGCGAAGCAACCACTTCGCTCAGGGTGACAAAGTTTGTTTTCAGTTTTTTGTGCCAGCACGAGAAAAAGGCCGCCGGTCAGGCGGCCTCGGTGTCGAACCGGCAAAATCGATTACAGCGTGGATTCGATTTCGAATCCCCAGGCTTCCAGAAGCGGCTCTGGGATGTACTTGGAATTCTTGTTGCGCCGCGCCCATTCCCGCAGCCGGGTGGAGCGCAAATACTGGTCGGGCGAAAGCTTATACTCGCGCACGACCTGCTCGAATTCAGTGATGGTGGGGGTAATGGGCCCGATCGGTTCGGGCTTGCCCCAGTTGGGATTTCCGCGTCGCTTCGCCATGAAGACTGTGCCTCGTACCTGGAAGAATGACAACTTTACCTATGAAAACTTAGATTCAGGTTACGGCGTTCAAGATTCACGCCAAATCGCTCAGCTTAGATAACCAGGCTGACTACCCGCCAGAACCACTACTATGACTGGAAGCTGTAGATTCTAGGACGTTTGACGACTAAAGTCAATGGAAAATATCGTCCTTTCGCCGTCCAAAATCAAGCTATGTAACAGAAAATTAATGAATTACTGCGCTCCGGAGTGTCCCCTTTCGGGATTTCTGGAATCTTCCGCCTGCCCCCGCTCAGTATGGTTCGCCAGCGTACGCAAGCTAAATGGCGTGAACAAAAGCTGGTTATCCGTTCCAGCCCGTGCCGTCGGAGTGCCGGGTCGGCGGTCTGCATTACCGCCGTAATGGGCGTGCGATGACCGGTCATTGACGGCTGGCACAGACGAACCTAGAGTGCGATATGGAGGCCAAAACTGTGAGGGACATCTACGAGGTGCTGCGTAAGAAACAGGCGGAGCAGGCTCAATTGGGCAAGCAGATCGAGGCATTGCAGACGGCTGCAGAACAGCTCCGCGGCGTGGCCCACCTGCTGGACGATGAGCGCGAAGAAGCCGAAGGGGCCGCTGCCCGGGGCTGACGCAGACCGCCAGGCTGGCCCGATTTAAAGGCGTCTTATGAGTTTACAAGCGCTGGTTTTTTGTGCCGACGAAAAAGTCGTGCGGGTGCTGCGCCGGGTGCTCAGTGAACTGGAAATCGGCATGGAGCTTTGCCCCGATGCCGAATCCTCCATTCACAAGCTGACCCGCCGGAGGTTTGAAGCGGTCATTGTGGACTGCGCAGACCCGCGCACCGCCTCGCGCGTGCTGCGCAGCGCCCGCTCCGCGCCCTGCAACAAACGGGCGGTGGCGGTCGCCATCGTTGGCGCCCAGACCGATCTCGGCAGCGAGCGGGACCTGGGGGCCCATTTCGTTCTCCATCAGCCGCTTTCCCCGGAACGCGCCAAAACCAGTTTCCGCGCGGTGCGGGCCTTGATGAAGCGCGAACGCCGCCGCAATGCCCGAATCACGGTAGAAACTCCCGTCATCATCCAGGTCAACGATGGCGCCGGACAGCTGCGCGCCGTCAGCAGCGACATCGGCGAAGGAGGCATTGCCGTCCAACTGGCCCACCGCCCCAAAAATCTCGGACCCGTGACCCTGCAGTTTTCTCTGCCCGGCACCCAGGACAAAATTGAGTGTACCGGTGAAGTGGCGTGGGAAAACCCCGGCCGTCAGGTTGGACTCCGCTTCCTGGATCTGGCGCCCTCCATGCGTGACGACCTGAACCAGTGGCTGGAAAGCCGCGCTCCCGAATTTGAGCAGGACGATCCTCCGGCGCCGTGCAAGCTGACTGACCTCAGCCTGGGCGGCTGCTATCTGGACACAGTCTCACCCTTTCCCCTCGGCACTCGCATTATCCTTTCCATGAAGGTTGCCGGCATTGGCTTCCGGGCCGAAGGCGTGGTGCTGGTGATGCATTCCGAGCTGGGTATGGGGATTCAGTTCACCCAAACCACGGACTCGCAACGCAACGACCTGGAGAAATTTATCCAGGCCCTGACCAACAGCAATGGCGCCCTGCCGCAGCTCCTGGTGGAGCCCGAGGGACTGGACATCGGCGAAGCGGCGATTCCTCCCCAACCGGCGACCGGCGTACACGACCCTCTACTGGACCTCTTTCGGAAACGATCCGACCTCGCGCCCGCAGCCTTCCAGGCGGAACTGCGCAAGCAACGCAGCCCCAAGGCGGCGGCGCAAAAGGCGTCGGTCTAGCCGCGTTATTCTCATTCCTGCTGTAGCCTACCGCGTGCGCTGCCTGGGGGACGAAGCGCTCTCCACCCGTCCGGGAGGTCGTGGGTCACTTTTGGAGACCATGAACCACGAAGGGCACGAAGCTGCACGAAGGAAACCCTGGAACGCAAAGCCTTCGTGATACTTCGTGTCCTTCGTGGTTTAGGTACTCGGCGTGTCATATCACGAAACTGACCCACTACTTTCCGGGACAATCGCTTTGCCGCCGTGAGGATCAGCAGTAAAATTAATTTTTCCCTGTCTCATGAACTTCAAGGCCCTGTTTCGCGAAGCCTTCGTGACCCTCACCCGCAACTGGCTTCGCAGCGCCCTGACCATCCTGGGAATCGCGGTCGGCGTGGGCGCGTTTATCTGTGTGGTGGCAATCGGGAATGCGGGTTCCAGCCGGATCGCAGAACAGCTGCAAAACCTGGGCAATAACTTTGTCTGGATCGAAGCAGGTAGCCGTAACCGGAATGGCATGCGGGCTGGTGCGCGCGGCACCCGGTCTCTGGTACTCAGCGACGCCCAGGCCATTAGCGAGCAAGTGCCGTTGATCAAGAGCATGTCGCCGAATGTGGATGGCCACATTCAAGTGGTTTATCGCGGGGAGAATTGGGCCACCCGCTACCGGGGCGTGGGGCCGGAATACGTCCAGATTCGACGTTGGCGGTTGCGCCGGGGCACGTTCTTCACCAAGGCCGACGTGGACGGCGCCGTTCCCGTCTGTGTGTTGGGTCAAACCGTGGTTGACTACCTGTTCGGAAGTGATGATCCCGTCGGAGCGACCATCCGGATTCAGGGTCTGCCATGCAAGGTGATCGGCGTCCTGCGGGCAAAAGGATTTTCTGCCATGGGTCAGGACCAGGACGACTTCGTTCTCCTGCCCTTCACCACAGTACAGAAAAGAATCACAGGCACTTTCTGGCTGGACGATATCTTCTGCTCTGCCGTTTCTCGCGACGCCATGCCGGAAGCGACGCGTCAGATCGCCGGCCTGCTTCGCGAGCGCCACCACATGAATCCGGGTGAGGACAACGATTTCAACGTCCGCCGGCCGGAAGACCTGATCCAGGCGCAACTCGCCTCCAGTCGAATCATGACGATTCTGCTGGCCACCGTCGCGTCTCTCTCCTTGCTGGTCGGCGGCATCGGAATCATGAATATTATGCTGGTATCGGTCACCCAGCGGACGCGCGAGATTGGAGTCCGTCTGGCCGTGGGAGCAACCGAGTGGGACGTCCAGCTGCAATTTCTCAGCGAAGCTGTCGCCCTCAGCATGCTGGGAGGTGTGCTGGGAGTGCTGGCAGGACTGCTTTCGTCCGCCATGGTCGAACAGCTCTTCGAATTCCCCACCCAATTGACGCCAGAGGTGTTCGCCATCGCCGCCCTGTTTGCCGTCAGCGTCGGAATTCTCTTTGGATACTATCCTGCCCGAAAGGCATCCCAACTGGACCCCATTCAAGGGCTTCGCTACGAATGAGGTTTGCCCCGCGCCCGGACCATCCCGCATCGCGAAAGCAGCGCTCATTGTAAAATAACTGATCGCGCTCAGTTCGCCCCCCTTAACTATGCCGCAGGAAGAAAAGACCGCTGACACTCGCGAAGCTGCAAACGAGGTCCGTTACGAGGCTCGCCGCATCGAAGCAAAATGGTTCGAGCGCTGGCAGCAGGACCCGTCCCAGTACGCTGCCGAACCCCACTCCACCCGGCAGAAATACTACGTGCTCGAAATGCTGCCCTATCCCTCCGGCGCATTGCACATGGGGCACGTGCGCAACTACGCCATCGGCGACGCCCTGGCGCGCTACATGTGGATGAACGATTACAACGTGCTTCATCCCATGGGCTGGGATGCTTTCGGATTGCCGGCCGAGAACGCGGCCATCCAGAACAACACGCCTCCCCGCGAGTGGACGCTGCGCAACATCGCCGCCATGAAGACGCAGATGAAGCGCCTGGGCTTCGCCTACGACTGGTCGCGCGAAGTCACCACCTGCCTGCCCGACTATTACAAATGGAACCAGTGGTTCTTTATCAAGCTCTTCGAGAAGGGCCTGGCCTATCGCAAGAAGAGCCGGGTCAACTGGTGTCCGAAGTGCGCCACCGTGCTGGCCAACGAGCAGGTGGTGAACGGACGCTGCTGGCGTCATGAAGACACGCTGGTCGAGCAGCGCGAACTGGAACAGTGGTTTCTGCGCATCACGAATTACTCCGAGGAGTTGCTGCGCGACCTCGACCAGCTGCCGGGCTGGCCGGAAAAAGTCCGCACGATGCAGCGGAACTGGATTGGCCGCAGTGAAGGCACGCTGGTCGATTTCAAACTCGAGGGCGCAACCGATCCCGCCACTTCGACCATCACCGTCTTCACCACCCGCGTGGACACAATTTTCGGCGCAACTTCATTGCAGCTCGCGCCCCAGCATCCCCTGGTCGAGCGCCTGGCCAGACACAACGACCTGCTGCGCGGGGAAGTGGACGGGCTCATCGCGGAGCAGCGCAAGGCCCGGGAAGTGGGCGACATCGGCGAGATCGAGAAACACGGGGTCAACACCGGCCGCTACGCCGTCAATCCCTACAACGGCGAAAAGGTGCCGATCTGGGTGGCCAACTACATCCTCATGGATTACGGCACCGGCGCCATCATGAGCGTGCCCGCGCATGACGAGCGCGATTACGAATTCGCCAAAAAATACAAACTTGAGATTCGCCTGGTCATTCTTCCGGCCGGGGATCCCGAGGAAACTGCAGTTGAACCCAAGCTTCCATTCACCACCATGCAGGGCATGCTGGTAAATTCCGGACGCTTCAGCGGCCTGGACTGCGAAACGGCGATCAAAGCCATGTCCGAGCACGCCGAGAAAAATGGCTTCGGCAAAGCCACGATCACCTATCGCCTCAAAGACTGGGGCATTTCCAGGCAACGCTACTGGGGCACTCCCATTCCAATGCTGTATTGCGAGAAGGATGGCATCGTCGCCGTGCCGGAGAAAGACCTGCCCGTTATCCTGCCGGAGAATGTGGACATTACCCTGACCGGCGGCTCGCCCCTCGGCCGGGTGCCGGAGTTCGTCAACGCTACGTGCCCAAAATGTGGAGGCCCGGCCCGCCGCGAAACCGACACCATGGACACATTCGTTGATTCGTCCTGGTATTTCTACCGCTACACCGACGCGCGCAACGACCAGGCGCCGTTCGATAGTGAGAAAGCCGGCTACTGGTTCGGCGATCGCGGCATCGACCAGTACATCGGCGGGGTCGAACACGCCATCCTGCACCTGATCTACTCGCGCTTCTGGACCAAATTCATGCGCGACATGGGATTGATCAGGAACAGAGAACCCGTCGATCGCCTCTTTACCCAGGGCATGATCATCAGGGCCGGAGCCAAGATGTCCAAGAGCCTGGGCAACGTAGTTTCGCCCGACGATATGGTCGAACGCTACGGCGCCGACAGCACCCGGATGTACACGCTGTTTGCGACCGCTCCCGATCGCGAGCTCGACTGGCAGGACGAGGGCGTGGAGGGCGTCGAGCGTTTCCTCTCCCGGATTTACAGGTTCGCTGCCCGCAACGCGCGCCCAAACGACCCGGCGTGGGGCCAGCCCTTGCCGGAAAATTTGAGTCCCGTGGCCAGGGCGCTCCAGCGCAAGCTGCATCAGACCATCAAGCGCGTCAGCGATGACTTCCAGGGCCGATGGCACTTCAATACCTGCATCGCCGCCATCATGGAGTTGGTTAACGAACTCTACGCGCATGAGACTCGCGTGGCGAGTGTGGCGCCGGGCGACCCGCCCGCGAAGGCTGTCCCAATCCCCCTGCTGCAAGAGATTCAACGCAGCCTGGCCTTGCTGCTGGCCCCCTTCGCCCCCTACCTGGCCCACGAACTTTGGGAGATGTTGGGGGAGAAGGGAAGCCTGTTGCGTGCTGCATGGCCGAAGTACGATGCCGCACTGGCCAGGGAAGAGGAAATCGAGCTCCCGGTGCAACTCAATGGCAAGTTGCGCAGCCACATTGTGGTTCCGTCGGAAGCTTCCGACGAACTGGTCCGCGAGCGCGCTCTCGCCGACGAAAAAGTCGTCGCCATGATTGCCGGCAAGCAGATTGTGAAAGTGATTGTAGTGCCCGGCAAACTGGTGAATATCGTGGTGCGCTGAAATCGGCGCGCTGAAATCGGGCGTAGAAAACAGGCGGGCCCTTGCCCGCCTCCAGTGGCTGTAGTGCCAGGCTGGTCTAGCTTGCTGGTTTGAATTGCAAACCTTCCTTCTGCTTGCCAAAGTCAATTTCCTGGAGCACCTTGGCCTGAGGATTCGTCGCAGCAGGTTCGGTCACGACCGCGTCGTATCCTGACGTGTACCCGACCAGTTTGGCCGAAGTCGTTGCCACCGTCTTCTTGTTTTGCAGAATGTCCACGTTGACGTTCGGCCCGGCGCCATTCCACTCTACTTTGTAGCTACCCGGTTCCAGTTGGGTCGATCCAACCCGCACCGTGTCGAACAGTTTGAGGTTGCCTTCGTTCTTGTCCTTGGCAAATGTGCTGGCAGGCAACAGCAACAGCCCGGCCAGCGCCACTCCGCCCAGATACTTCATATATTTCATGATCTTTCTCCTGACTTGTGTGGCCATCATTTAATAAGGGTAAGGGGATGCCCAGTGGAGACGGGCACTTCCTCGCCGCGGAAAAAAATAGTAGCTACTGAGAATGATGCGCCGGCCCCGCCGCAGGGTTGCTGTAAAGATCTGTGATGTTCCGCATCCCAAAGTCTTGCGATCACCGTGTTTGAGTTATCCTGAGACGGATGAAGCGACGCTCGCCCACGCTGGAAGGATTTCAAATCATGTTTCGGCTGCCCCTGCTCGGGCTGGCCGAGATTGCGTGGCGATGGAGTTTCGGCCTCGCGGCGGCAGCAGCGCTCCTGTTTACCTTCCGCGAATATCTGGACACGCTGCCGGTGAGCGCCGAAGAGATGTTCCTCCTGCGCACGCGGCATCCTGTTTTGATATGGCAGGCCCTTTCCCGCATCTTCCAGGGAAGCCTTCCACGCGCTGCGGCCGGCTTCGCGGTGCTCGCGCTGGCACTGGGCCTGGCCTGGATCGTGATCGCCTCCCTCGGCCGTGCCGCCACCCTCAAGACCCTGGTTGAATACTTCTGCGGCTCTTGCAATCGCATACGTCTGTCCGCGCTCCTCGCTCTGAACCTTCTGCGCGCACTTACATTCCTGGCGGCCACCCTTGGTGTTGCGGGCGCTGTGTTGGCGGCCCGGGCCGCCTCGCCGGCCGACGATCCTTCCCCGGGAATCGTGCTGCTGATTTTCTGGACGTTAACCATGCTGGTCGGATTGGCATGGTCAATGTTGAACTGGTTTCTCTCCCTGGCGGCGATTTTTGTGGTCAAGGATGGAGCGTCCGCGTTCGCTGCCCTGAACGTTGCCATGGACCTTTGCCGCTCCCGGCCGGGTTCGATCGCCGCCGCTCTCACCTGGTTCGGTGTGGCCCACACTGCCATGTTTATCATTGCCACATCCGCGGCGGCGGTCCCCCTGGGCTTTGCCGACGTGCTTCCCGGGGGCATGGTTCTCGGGGGCCTGCTGCTGGTCACCCTGCTCTATTTTGCGGCGGTAGATTTCCTCTATGTCGGACGTCTGGGCGCGTATGTGTTTATGACCGAACCCCCAGTCGCCGCGCCGCTCCCGGCATCGGAAGACGATATCCTCAGCGACATCCCCGGCCTCCCGATACTGGGAACCGGGAACTAGCAACTGGCATCAGCTTCGAATGACCCACATCAGATTCTGCCAACCAAAGCTCCGGCAACTCCAGTTTCCAGAGTCAGCCGGGGCCTTCCCCCTTTACACGTCTCCCGCAATCTGAGAAACTCGTCCGTGGAAACCCAATCCATCGTAGTCCTCGATTTCGGGGCGCAGTATTCGCAACTCATCGCGCGCCGCATCCGTGAACAAAATGTCTTCTCGGTGGTGCTCCCCTGCACGGCCACGCTGGAAGAAATCCGCAGCTACTCTCCGGTCGGGATTATTCTTTCCGGCGGCCCGTCGTCGGTCTATGACGCCGACGCTCCGCCCGCCGACCCGCGCGTGCTGCAGCTGGGCCTGCCCGTGCTCGGCATCTGCTACGGGCTGCAGTTCATGGTGCACACCCTCGGCGGCAAAGTGCGGGCCGCCGACAAGCGCGAGTACGGTCACGCCGACATCCAGATAGAAAATGGCTCGCGCCTCTTCGAAGGCCTCCCCTCGAAACTTTCGGTCTGGATGTCGCACGGAGACGAGGCAGTAGAACTGCCCACCGGTTTTCATCTGGTGGCCAGCTCCCCCAGCGCCGTGGCCGCTATCGAGGCTCCCGAGAGAAAAATGTGGGCGGTCCAGTTCCATCCCGAAGTACGCCACACGCAGTCGGGCACTGACATTCTGCGCAACTTCGCGCTGGGAATTTGCGGCGCCCAACCCACCTGGACGGCGCAGCATTTTATCGATGCCACCATCGCCAATGTGCGCCAGACCGTGGGCGAGGGACGCGCCATCTGCGCACTTTCCGGCGGCGTCGATTCCGCCGTGGCCGCGACTTTGGTGGATCGTGCGATGCGCGACGGCACCGGTCCTTCGCGCCTCACTTGCGTGTTCGTCAACAACGGCGTGCTGCGCAAAAACGAGTTCGAGAAAGTGCAGCAGGGACTGCGCGACAAGCTGGGCCTGCACCTGGTCGCGGTCGATGCCACCGATCGTTTCCTCGACAAGCTGGCCGGCGTGACCGATCCGGAGACCAAGCGCAAGATCATCGGCAACGAATTCATCGCCGTCTTCGACGCCGAGGCCCATCGTATCGAACAGGCCGAAGGCAAGGTGGAGTGGCTGGTGCAGGGCACGCTCTATCCCGATGTGATCGAGTCGCGCTCGGTGCGCGGTCCGTCGCAGACCATCAAGAGCCACCACAATGTGGGCGGCCTGCCGGACAAGATGAAGCTCAAGCTGATTGAGCCGCTGAAAGATTTATTCAAGGATGAAGTCCGCAAGATTGGCCGCGATCTGGGTATGCCGGAAGATGTGCTGCAGCGCCAGCCTTTCCCGGGGCCTGGCCTCGCCGTCCGGATTCTCGGTGAAGTTACGCCCGAGCGCCTGAAGATCCTGCGAGAATGCGATGACATTGTGGTCACAGAAATCAAGAAGGCGGGTCTCTACACCAAGATCTGGCAAAGTTTTGCCGTGTTGCTTCCGGTGATGTCGGTCGGTGTCATGGGCGACCAGCGCACCTATGCCTACACCTGCGCCGTGCGCGCGGTCCATTCCGAGGATGGCATGACCGCCGACTGGGTGCCCCTGCCCCATGAGGTGCTGAAAACAATTTCCAGCCGGATCGTCAATGAAGTGAAGGGCGTAAACCGCGTGGTGTATGACGTCACGTCGAAGCCGCCCGGCACGATCGAGTGGGAATAAAAGCCGAAGCGTTTCAGCTTGGTGTGATTTACTGCTGCGGCAATTCCGCGGTTTCGTCGGCTTGCGGAACCGGCTGCTCGCCGGCCAGCATCATGGATTCGCGCCAGTCGGTGTAGCGGCCGGAAACCATTACGTGGAACACCCACTGGCGGCGTTCTTCTTCCGGCTCGATCAGGCCCTGCTCTTTCAGGGGCCGCATGTAGTCCTGGACCCACTTGATCTGCTCGCGGCTCAATCCCCGCCGTTGAATGTCCACCGTGATGCCGGCCAGATGTGAAGACGCGATCTCGCCTTCGGCGGGCGCGGCATTGCGATTGTGGCGGCGAAGTTTCTTCTGCACCTTCACTGTCCGGACCGCCGAGTTTACCTGAATCGAGGTATGAAAACGCTTGTAATAGGCGGCGCTCATGTCATCGAGAAATTCACGGGTCCAGGGACGGCAATAGCGCCGGTCGGGATCGAGGCGCGGATCGAAGCGCAGCGTAGGACCGGCAATGATCGGGACCAGGTCTTCGCTGGCCTTCAGTTGCTCCAGTTCGGCGTCGTCCTGAATGCGGGGTAAATCCATCCGGTCGATCTCCTGATTCTGCAGCAGCAGAGATTCGCGAGATGGACGAAACACCGGGTTCCAGCGAAGGCGGCGAAGGTGAGCGCGACGGACTCGATGATTGCGACGCGGCGCAACATAACTGTGCAGGGCAAAAACCGGCGCACAGAGAGTGGCCAGCAAAAACAGAAGTGTCGCGCTTTGAATCTTACGTTTCACGAAGTGGCCTTTAACTTTTTCTGCCAGGTCTCAAGGCGCTTGAGACAGGCGCGTATTCTAAACCCGAGCTGCACAAAAACAAGTGCTTTTTTTTGAGCCCGGGCGGCTCTCGGAAGAGCCCCCGGGGCGTTACCCTTGGTTACTTAACTCGCGCTATCGGCGCGCCCGTGGCAACCGCTCTATGTAGGAGCAACCATGGTGCCAATCGGGGGGTAAGTAATTTACAGAGGTTACGGGCCGAAAGGCCCGGTACGCCGGGCTTCTGAGTGACACTCTGCGGCCTAAGATGACACTTCCCGACACGCCACTTTAGTGGGGTTACCGATGAGTGTTTATTTTCTGAACAAATCACCAATCGCCTGTTTCATGACTTCGCCGCCCACCTCCGCAATCGAGCGCGTGAGCGGGATGTCCTTGGGGCAGACTTCCACACAGTTCTGGGCGTAGCCGCACTCCTGAATGCCGCCGTCGCCCATTAGGGCCGCAAGACGTTCACGCTTGAGAGCAGCCCCCGTGGGATGCGTATTAAAGAGGCGGACCTGGGAAATGGTGGCTGCCCCGACGAATCCGGTGTCCTCGTTGAATTGGGGACAGGCCTCCATGCAACAGCAGCAGGAGATACAGCGAGAGAGCGGATAGGCCGCTTCCTGCTCCTCCATGGTCATACGCGGCCCGGAACCGAGATCGTAGCTGCCGTCGATCGGCACCCAGGCCTTTACCGCTTTGAGATTTTCGAACAGGACGCTGCGATCGACCGCCAGGTCGCGGACGACTGGAAATTTAGAAAACGGCTCGAGCCGGATGGGTTGTTCGAGCTTGTCAACCAGGGCGGAGCAGGCCATGCGGGCGCGTCCGTTGATCAGCATGGCGCAGGAGCCGCAGACTTCCTCGAGACAGTTGGAGTCGTAAGTGATGGGCGTGGTCGCTTTGCCCTCGCGCGTGACCGGGTTGGCGGCGATCTCCATCAGCGATGAGATAACGTTCATGCCCGGATGCCAGGGAAGCTCGAATTCTTCCCAGTAGGGCCGAACGTTGGGGTTCGGCTGCCGCTTGATTTTGAAAAGTACGGTCTTAGAATTAGCCATGTGCTTTTAGCTCAAACCACGTAGGCCCGGACGCCCTCGTCCGGGCAGGCGAGCAAAGCTCGCCAGGGTTTCGCTACCGTCATACCTTAAAACCAACCACCGAGCTTGGCTCGGCCGGGCGAGGGCGCCCGCCCCTGCGCGGGCGTTGCTTATTTGACCGCGTCGTATCTCCTCGGGCGCGGCGGGATCAGCGAAACATCCACCGGCTCGAATTCAAACTTCGGCTCGTCGGCATCCGGCGCGAAAGTCGCCTTCGTCGTCTTCAGCCAGTTCTTGTCGTCGCGCTCGGGGAACTCCGGCTTGTGGTGTGCGCCGCGGGACTCGTCGCGCAGCGCGGCACCCTGGGTGATCACCCGGCCCAGTTGCAGCATGTTGTAGAGTTGCCGCGCAAAGGCCACCGAGGTGTTCGCCCACTGGGTGCGATCGCTCAGGTTGATGTGGCGGAAGCGCTCCAGCAGTCGGCACAGCTCGGCATCGGTTTCCTGCAGATTCTTGTTGTAGCGAATCACAGTGACGTTTTTGGTCATCAGGTCGCCCAGTTCGCGCCACAGCTTGAACGGATTCTCGGTGCCATCCGATTTCATCATGGTGGCGTTGTTTTCTTCCTGACGCTTGCGCTCGACGTCGAAAAAGCCGTTGCCGGGCGCGGCCTTGAGGTTGCGCGCGTAGTTCACCGCATTGGGACCGGCGACGAATCCGCCGAAGATGCAGGAGACCAGGGAATTGGCGCCCAGGCGGTTGGCGCCGTGGTACTGATACTCGCATTCGCCCGCGGCAAAAATTCCGGGGATGTTCGTGGCCTGGGTGAAGTCAACCCACAATCCGCCCATGGTGTAGTGCATGCCGGGGAATATCTTCATGGGCGTGTCGCGGGGATCGTCGCCCACGAACTTCTCGTAAATTTCCAGAATGCCTTCGAGCTTGCGGTCCAGAATCTTGCGGTCGATGTGGGTGAGGTCGAGATAGACCATCGGCTTCCCGTCAATGCCGAGGTTTTCCTCGTACACTACTTTGTGAATGGCGCGGGTGGCGATGTCGCGCGGCACCAGGTTGCCATACTTTGGGTACCACTCTTCGAGGAAGTACCAACGTTCTTTTTCCGGGATCGCCTTCGGATCGCGTTTGTCGCCCGGAGTTCTCGGGACCCAGACGCGACCGCCTTCTCCGCGCGCCGATTCCGACATCAGGCGCAGCTTGTCTTCGCCGGGGATGCAGGTGGGGTGGACCTGAATGAACTCGCCGTTGGCGTAGTAGCATCCCTGCTGATAGAGCGCCGACTGGGCCGAGCCGGTGCAGACCACGGAGTTGGTGGACCGGCCGAAAATGGCGCCATTGCCGCCGGTGGCCATGATTACCGCATCGGAGGGAAAAGTGCGAACTTCCATGGAGCGCAGGTCCATGGCGCAAATCCCGCGGCAGACGCGGTTGGAGTCGAGCACGGCGGAGAGAAACTCCCAATGCTCGAATTTGCGGACCTTGCCTTCAGATTCGTAACGGCGCACCTGCTCGTCGAGCGCGTAGAGCAATTGCTGACCGGTGGTCGCGCCCGCGAAGGCGGTGCGGTTGAAGAGCGTGCCTCCGAAGCGGCGGAAGTCAAGCAATCCTTCGGGTGTGCGGTTGAAGGGCACGCCCATGCGGTCAAGCAGGTCGATAATGCCGGGGGCGGCCTCGCACATGGCCTTGACCGGAGGCTGGTTGGCCAGGAAGTCGCCGCCGTAAACCGTGTCGTCAAAGTGCTGCCAGGTGGAGTCGCCTTCGCCTTTTAAATTCTTGGCCGCATTGATGCCGCCCTGGGCGCAGACCGAGTGCGAACGTTTCACCGGCACGATGGAAAACAAGTCCACGTGCCCGCCCATCTCGGCGATCTTGATGACCGCGGCAAGTCCCGCCAGGCCGCCGCCGATCACTATTATTTTCGGAGTCGATGCCATCTAATTTGGATTTCCTATGGGACGCAAGCTGTTTCCGGGCGCCGTTGCGCCGGCAAAGGAATCGTGCGTGCCGCTCCCGGGCCCAACCGGCTGCTGCGGCGCATTCAAAAACGAGCGCATGGTAAGCGCTCCCACCGTGATAAACAGCAAGCCGATAAAAAAGCAGACGTAGCCGAAGCGCCGCCGGGCCGCGTCGCCGGTGGTGATGCCCCACTTGGCGGCGAACAGCCACAGCCCGTAGGCGAAGTGCCAGGAGGCGCAGAAGATCCCGACCGCGTAGAACGCGATGGCCCAGGTGTGCTGAAATTCCAGTTGCACTTTGCCGAAAGCTGCGTCGGGGTGGGTCAGGATGTGCACCCCGCTGAAGCGCAGGTGCCAGGTGTGCCACACGATGTAGCAGAAGGCGATGGCCCCGGTCCAGCGCTGCAGCGTGAACATCCAGTTGCCGGCCCAGGGATAATCGGTGACGTTGCTCTCGCCCCGGAACCAGATATAGAAGCCGTAGAGAGCATGGTAAAGAATCGGCAGCCAGATACCGAAGAGCTCGAGGTAGAAAACAAATGGAAAGCTGGACAGCAACTCGACCTGCTTGGCGTAAGCACCCGGCCCGCGGGTGGCGAAGGCGTTGGAGACGAAGTGCTCCACCAGAAATGCGCCGACGGGAATGATGCCGCTCAAGGAATGGAGCTTGCGGAGCAGGAACGAATGTCCTCCCGCGCGCAGGGGAGGAACGCCTTCGTGGGTGTTGACCGGACCTGTTGGACTGGCGGTTGTCGCCACTGAACCCCTTGTGCTGTCAGAGATGACTGGAAGAACCTTTTATTATCCCGGTGCGAGAGAAGAGAGTCAAGAACACCAGTTCTCTGTTCGCAGTTTCTAGTTCTTAGCCAGGTACCAGTCAAGGAACAGGCGGAAGGCGGCGCCACGGTGGCTGTACTGCGCTTTTTCTTCCGGCGTCAGTTCGGCGAAGGTTTTTTGGATGGAAGGAAAGTAGAACAACGGGTCATACCCGAACCCTCCCGAGCCCCGGGGAGAATCGAGCAGCAAGCCTTCAGCCTGGCCGCGAAATACATTGAGGATCTTCCCGTCGCGGACGGCAGCGATCACACACACGAACCTGGCAGTGCGTTGTTCCGGCGGAATTTTTCTAAGCTCGCGAATCAGACGGGCATTGTTGGCCTGGTCGTCCGTGTTGTTTCCCACCAGATGAGGCTGGTCAGCGGCGTAGCGCGCCGAGTGAACTCCGGGAGCCCCGCCGAGTGCATCCACCTCGAGGCCGGAATCGTCCGCCAGAATGATCTCTCCCGGGGCGTACTGGCTGTAATACTCGGCCTTCTTGCAAGCGTTGGCTTCGAAGGTGAGGCCATCCTCGACCGCGCCCGGGATTGACGCAAAATTCGGCAGTGGCTCAATGGCCACGCCCAGCGGAGTCGCGGCTCCGGCAAAGTCGCGAAGTTTTCCCAGGTTCGATGTGGCGATAAGAACACGGGTCATGGTGCAAGTTTCCGGCGGTCGTAGAGCAAGGCCGCCAATATCAGCGATAACGGTGGTGAGCGATATTATTCCGCCAACTTCGCGGTCGCGCGTTCGCGCAAAGGTGATTTGTACCTGATTCTCTCCCGCATCCGCGGGAATGACCATTTGACCGGTGATCTCGTGGGTTCCCGGTTGTCACTGGCCGATGGTTCACCTCAACCTTCCAGGCCGGATAGTTGAACAGCTTCAGCACCAGCTTGCCAGGCTGGCTCAGATTCGCGCTGAATGCCTTTGACTCGGGTCCCCATTGGCTTATGCGGATGCGCGAACTGCCTTCGCCCTCGAAGGTCACCCGCCGCGCGTCGTGCTTGATCTCATACACGTCGGTACCGTTGGGGACATATTCGTCGATGCCGTCATACCCGGTGCCGTTCTGCTGATTGTCCAGCATCTCCGCTACGTCGCCGGCATCGTCCCACCAGGGTGGCTGGACGCGATGCCAGACGAACCCAAGTACAGCCAGCATGATCAGACAGGCCAGAGGACGAACCAGCCAGCGCCGAGCCGCCATCGTGACCAGTAGCGCGAAACCGACATTCAGACAGAGCAGCCAGCGCAGCGGCAGCTGCACATAACGCATCTCGGGGAGAAAGCGATAGAGCAAAAAGCTGGCGGAGGAAAGGAGAAGCGCGCACCCGGCGGACCAGGCCGAAAGCATCCACCACAACTTCGGGGCGCGAGTACGCCAGGAGCGCGACAAAAAGCAAAGGATGCAAAGGAGGATGATCTCGGCGGTTGAAAGCAGCGAGATCAACAGATTGAAGCGATCATGATCGGGGTTGTTGAGCGAGGTGAACAGAAAATTGTCCTGCGGCCGCACTCCCGGCGAAAGCACCTGCGCGATCTCTACCCACTTCTGCTCGTACAGGACAGGCACCACGTAAAACCCGGCCAGCGCCAGACCGAGTAAAAGAGCCACAGCCCCGACCGCGAAGGGTCGCCAGGAACGGCGCATGACGGCGGCGATGGTCAGAAGCAAGGCCAGAGAGTAAGTCAGCATGACGGCGGCGGGAATGTTGGTCAGCCAGGCCGCGGCCACGATCAGCATCAAGGAAGAGTGGCCTTCCTTTCGAATTTTTCCGAGCGCAGCACGGCCAGCAGGAGCAGCGGTAAAAGCGCGCCAGCCAGCAGTTCGGCACAGGCACTGCGCCAGTACACGATGACGATGTGGTAGGGATTGGCGGCGTACAGGGCGGCGGCGAAGATGGCATCCGGCCGCGTCAGATAGCGACGCGCCAGCAGGAACATCGAGCATCCGGAGAGCGTAAGCGCGATCCATTCATAAGCGCCGGGCACGATCTTCCAGGGCAGGAACGCTCCCAGGGCCGCTCCCAGCATCCACGATGCCGGAGGATAGAAAATGAAGCGCGCCTCGCCGTATCCAAAGTGCGCCAGGGCCGCCCAGCGTGGATAGAGGATGCCAAGCCTCCACTGGCCAAGGACTTCCATCCAGGAGTTAACGTGAAATTCGAAGTCGTGGCCGGAGGGGATTCCGAGAAAGAAGGTAGGCAGAAGCACGGCGAAGGCCGTGGCCATGATGATCAGGATGGGGACGCCGAAAAGAGCACCGCCTGATGCGGTTTCAGCTGAAGCTGCTGCGGAGACAGATTCAGGCGGACCCTTGGTCGGCACGGAATCGATTGTTGCCTAAACAGAAGCAAATGAGCAAATTCATTTGGCAGCGCGATCAGGTTCCGCCGAGGGTGAAGATGTCTCAGAGATTTTGACAAGCAATTAATCTGGCTGAAATATTTCTGCAAGACTTTCACGGTAAGTTTGAAGGCACAGGGTGGAGCAAGCCCGAGAGGGCGCGGGGTCTGCAATGCCAGCCGCATTGCGGGCCCCTTTTTTTGATGTTCGAGTGTTCTGCCACGTGCAGGAAAGACAGCCGTCCCTCGATTTGTCCTCACCGCGCAAGCGCGGCGCGGAGCAGCGCTCGTTGGCTGACAGTACTGTTCAAAACACTGTGTTCAAGCAGTATGTTTAAAACACAGTACAAGCAGGGCGTTCAAAACAGTATGTCCCAAATGGATGGTTCAAACAAACTGACTACGAGGAGGCCACTTCTTCAGAGCTGCGCTGCTGGCGGAGTTCCTGGAGGAAATCTTCCTGACTGAGAGAATCGGCGCGTTTCAGCAGGCCGAGCAACAGGTCTTCAGGTTCGTCGGAGGCCTGGCTGTGACGGTAATCCTCGTCATTGAGAGCGGTCAGGGCCCGGGGCGTGATCAGCAGCTGGGGAAGCGTTCCCGGGCGGCTGGTGAGGAAGTTAATGAATTTGCCCACCTGTGCGCGCTGTTCCGCGGTGCCCGAAGCGAACTCGATGCCCATGCCGAACTCCGGATGCATGACCCGGACCATGCCTTCGGCCTGGACCTCCATGTCTTCAGCCTTCAGGCAGAGAACGATGCCGGAGCGCTCCGGAAAGGGCGACGCGGTTTCGACGTAGCAGCCACCCAGGCTCAGATCGGTGAGCTTGCATTCGGAAACGGGGTCGGGATCCTCAGGAAGAAGATCCGCGGCGCTAGTGACCACCCAGGCTTTGAGAATTTGACGTAAGTTGTCCGGCAGATCGATGTAGCGCACACCCGATTCGCCGTTGGGGTTGGCCCAGGCAACTTCACCCCGAACATCCAACTCGGTGCCCTGATCCGGAAGCGCGAAGTGAGCGCTGATGATGGCGGATGGGCACAGCGGTTGCGCCGCCAGAACGTCCAGACCGTCTTCGCTCAGGTCGAGCAGGATGCCTTCCATCTCCGAACCGTTTTCCACCCGGAGTCTTACGGGAAGCTGTACCGGGACCCGGAAAGAGCGCCGGCGTTCGCGCTTCATCAGGGCCATGGCGGCGCGCAGGCTGGCCTCGGCCTGCTGCTGTGAAATAGGTTTGTAGAGAACGAAATTTGCGCCTGCGCCGAAAACGTGGCGCACCTTGGTCTTGTCGCTCAGCAGGGCGACGGTGACGGTCTTGTGCGGGGCTGAAGACTGGTAGGCGTTTTGCAGGACCAGGGCCGCGCTGTGCGGATCGTCGTAGTCAACGATCACCGCGTCGAATTTCTGCTCGGTCAGGCGGCAGAGAGCGTCAGGATAACCGCAGCACTGCACGCCCAGGCCGAAGCCGGCCAGCACGGGCGTGAGCACAGCCGTCGCCTGCTCGTCTTTGCAAACCAGAAGAGACTGAAATGTCATATGCGGGCCTTGTGCCCCAACTCAACTCTCGCCGGATTAAGGCCAGCGCGGAGCACGTGGCGCAGGCTTCGGCGCGGCGGCTGCACCGCCTGCGGGCGAGGACCCGGCCCGGGCTGCCATGCTGTTACCTTGCTCCTCTACTTCAGCCAAAACTGTGCTTTCCTCGTCTTCGCTTTCGGCGAGCAGAGGGGCGACTTCGCGCAGTTTTTCGGCCGCCTGCTGCAACGCCTCGATCTGCTTGGTGAGCTGGGCGTACTTGGCCTGCTTACGGCGTAAAACCTCGTGAATATCCTTCATTACGACCCCCTGTGGCGAATGTAAGTACTGCGGCTGCTACGGTCAACGCCAATCCCCCTGCGGAAGATTACGGGAGTAACCGGAGAAGGGGCTTACTCGGACGGCTGCTGGCTTCTAGCTTTTGCCTTTTGGCTTCTGGCTTTCTAGCTTGAAACGTGGATGCCCCTGAAGCGGAGATCATTTGGAAGCTATAAGGCAAACAAAAAGCCAGAAGCTAGAAGCCAGAAGCTAGAAGCGGTTCTCCGGCATATGGCCTGTTCGTGCCAGGAGATTGGCACGAAGGTGGGATTTACACATCAGCGGGAGAGACGTACCTTCTTACGTGAGCAGACCTGGGGGAGGGCTGTTCGGGCGTCCCATAACTCGCGAGAGTTAGGGGCGCTTCTTATTTTGGGGCCGTTTTTTGCAGGTGCCGGGGATTCCCACCTCTGATCGGGCAACGGGTATCGCGCTCGGATCAAATCTTGCACTTTACATTTTGAGCGGCTGGGTTATGATGTGCGGCCACAATCGGCGCACGGAACCTGGGACGGTTTTCCATAACCAGGGCATGGCGCCGAGTGCTTTACGCGGTTGATGGGAGTTGTTGACGAGGGGGTCTCGTCTTCTGCCCGTTTGCGACCTCGCTGGAGCTGTGCCTGGCAGGTCTGCTTTAGGAGTAGCATGCGAACTGATCCCTTTCGTCTGCGATCTACCGTCCTCTCGGCTGTTTTCCTTTGCCTCTCCACGCTGGCCGCGGCGCAACAGAGATACATACGTCCGCTGGTTCGTGAGCCCGTGGATGACCGCCACCGGATTGTGCTCAAGGGCAACGTTCATCCCCTGGCGCGTCCCCAGTTCGAAGTAGCCGCGGCTCCGCCGGACCTGCCGATGGAGCGCATGCTGCTGGTGCTCAAGCGCAGTCCGGAGCAGGAAGCCGCGCTGTTGAAGCTGCTTGATGACCAGCAGGACAGGTCTTCTCCCCAATTTCACAAGTGGGTGACGCCGGAGCAATTCGGGCAACAGTTCGGCCCGGCAGACTCCGACATTCAGGCCGTCACTTCGTGGCTGCAGAGCCATGGTTTTGAGATCGCGCAGGTCAACAAGGGCCGAACCCTGATCGAGTTTTCCGGCACCGCCGCCCAGGTGCAGGAGGCGTTTCACACCCCGATCCAGAAGTACATGGTGGAGGGCAAAGCCCACTGGGCGAACAGCAGTAACCCGGAAATACCCGGAGCCTTGGCGCCGGTCGTGGCCGGCGTGAATTCACTGCACAATTTCTACATGCAGCCTCAGCTCAGCCTCTCCCAGGAAAGGGGGCGAATCACCACCAGCCCGGGAGGGCAGCCGCAGGTCACATTTTCAGATGGGACACACGCCCTGAGCCCGGCAGACTATCGGGTGATTTACAACGCCACACTGACCCTCTCAAACGGAATCAACGGGCAAGGGCAGACCATCGCTGTAGTCGCGCGCAGCAACCTGTTTAACGGAGGCCAGGATGTTTACGACTTCCGCAATATTTTCGGGGGCTTCGGTGGCGGCCTGAACATCATCCTCAACGGACCTGACCCGGGCGACCTGGGCGAAGGTGAAGAAGCCGAGGCCACTTTGGATGCTTCGTGGGCTTCGGTGATGGCGCCCAATGCGCAGGTGGATTTTGTGGTCTCTGCCGGGACCAATTCCACGGACGGCATTTTCCTGTCAGAAAACTACATCATCGACAACAACCTGGCCCCGGTGATGACCGAGAGCTTCGGGGGCTGCGAGTGCGGAGTTCCCGACACTGAGGCGCAGGCGATTTCGGCGATGGCGGAGCAGGCGGCCGCCCAGGGCATCACTTACATCCTCTCCAGCGGCGACTCCGGCGCCGAAGGCTGCGACAGTCAAAATAAGAGCGTGGCCACGGGACCGATTTCTGTCAGTGTGCTGGCGTCCACTCCGTTCAACGTCGCCGTGGGAGGCACTCAGTTCAACGAGAACGGACAAGGCAGCACTTACTGGAAAACAGTCAACGGCTCCGACGGTCTCTCGGTGAAATCGTATATTCCGGAGAATGTCTGGAATGAGAGTTGCGCTTCGGCCCAGTGCGGTGCCAATGCCAACATTCTCGCGGGCGGCGGCGGTGCCAGCGTAATTTTCAGCAAGCCTTCGTGGCAGTCCGGTGTGGCCGGGATCCCTGCGGATGGGGCGCGCGATCTGCCGGACGTCTCACTCTCGGCGGCCGGTCACGATCCGTATCTTTTGTGCTACGAGGGGTCCTGCCAGACCGGCTTTGTGGCTCGAGTTCTATGGGACCTCTGCCGCTGCTCCTTCGTTTGCCGGCATCATGGCGCTGGTCAACCAGAAGACCGGTTCGCGCCAGGGCCAGGCAAATTACGTCCTCTATCGCCTGGCCGCGGCGGAGAATCTCTCGCAGTGCAACGCATCGAAGACCACAGGTCTTCCCGCCCTTACTTGCGTCTTCAACGACGTGACCGTGGGCAACAACGCGGTTCCAGGGGAGGCGGGGTACGGAAGCCCCAGTGCGAAATATAAGAGTACGGTCGGTTATGACCTGGCCACGGGCCTGGGATCGGTCAACGTGCAGAACCTGGTGAATCAGTGGAGTTCCATCGCGTTTACGGCCACAGCCACAACCCTGGCCCTGAGCCCAACCACCTTCACGCACGGCGCCGATGCGAATGTAACGATCGCCGTCGCGCCTACCAGCGGCACTGGAGTGCCCACGGGCGATGTTTCGCTGGTGACCAACCTGACTGCTCCTCTGCAGGGCGCGACCGCGTTTACGCTTAATGCTGGCGCGGTCTCCAGCACGTGGAATGGTTTGCCCGGCGGCACCTACGACGTTCATGCGCACTATGCCGGCGACGGGACCTTTGCGGCCAGTGATTCCGCGCCGGTTTCGATCACGGTTTCGCCGGAGGGTAGCACGACCTCGGTTTCGGTTTTCGCTTTTGACGCGCTGGGCAATCTCATACCCTTTACCAGCCAACCGTATGGCAGTCCGGCGTACTTGCGGGCCGATATTTCAGGCATCTCCGGCCACGGCGTGGCGACGGGCAACGTGTTATTTACCGACAATGGCATAAGCACGGCATTCGGTCCCTTCAATTTGAGCAGTGAGGGCACGGCAGCCAGCGCCCAGGGTGTGTTCACGATTCCCGTCGGTGACAATTCGATGGTGGCCAACTATAGCGGAGATGCCGGCTTCACTCCCAGCGTTTCCGCGGCCGTCCCCATCACTGTGACCAAGGCTCCGACGACTGTGGGCCTGGTTGCGAGCAGTAACAATGTGATCCAGGGCGACCCGGTTTTGTTTACAGCGACCGTCAGCACTAACAGCGCCGCTTTGCCGCCCGCTGGCGTCATGACTTTCCTCTCGGGCGGTACACCGATTGCAAGCTCAGACAACCCGGTTTCGGTCACCGGATCCTTCGGAAGTGGCAACATTCAGACCGGCGTGATTTTTACTGCCCATGCTGTCGCCGGATTTTCGACCGCTCTGCCCTTTGGGCAGAACGTCATTACGGCGCAGTACAGCGGCGATTCCCACTACATGGGATCAATTTCTCCCGCGACGACGGTGAATGTACAGCCCGATTTCGCCCTTGCCTTTGCGGAGCCTTCCACGATCACGATCGCCAGACAAGGGGACAGCGGGAGCATCGTGCTCACGGTGACGGGCCAGCCGGGTTTCAACGGCACCATCAACTTCCCGCCGGCCTCCTGCTCCGGCTTGCCGCGCGAAAGCACTTGCAGTTTCAGTCCGGCTTCGATCACGGGCAGCGGTTCAACCACGCTGACTGTTTCCACGACCGCCCCCCACAGCGCAAGACTGGAGAGTCCGGGTTGGTGGATACGAGTCTCGGGCATGCTGGCGGGAATTTTTCTGCTCGGGGGCGCGTCCAGGCGACGAAGCCCGGCGGCAGGTTGCTTTCTCTGCTGGTCTTCGCGTTTCTCATCACGATTGCGGGCTGCGGTGGGGGGAGTGGGGGCAGCAGTGGCGGCGGCAGCCGGGACCTGGGCACTCCCCTGGGGACCACGGGTGTGGCAGTCACGGTGAGCAGCGGCAACCTCACACACTCGACTGGCTTTACGCTCATCGTGGAGTAGGGCGTCGCACTAACAGGCAGCGTCGCCCGCCGCACTTTCGCAGGCCCCGCGCCATCCGCAAAGAGCCAAGGGCCTCCGCCCTATCGACGCCAGTGTGCACCCCCTGCCACTTGACCGACGAGCCATGTTTGTTTCTGATGGCAGCATAGCGGCTGTCAGGGCTCGTCCGCGGATGATCGCCTTGGCAAGAATGGGGGACACATGGCGAAGAGAGGTTTCATATTTCTGCTTTTATTATTGAGCAGTCTGCTGGTGGTGCGAGGCAGTGCCAACGACGTCTCTGCCGACGCCAGCCGGCTCATCGCACTGGAGAATGCCTGGAACCAGGCGCAACTTCATCATGATTCCAAGGCGGTGAGCGACCTGGTTTCCGACGGATTCGTTTACACCGACTACGACGGAACGGTGATGAACAAAGCGGAGTTTCTCGCCGATCTGAAGGACCCGGACTATCGCGCCACCCTGATTGCCAATGACGAAGCGCGGGTAATTTCCTACACCAATGCGGCCATTGTGGTCGGTACTTACCACTCCAAGGGGACCTACAAACGCCAGGCATTCGATCACTACGGGCGCTTCACCGACACCTGGCTTTACCGGAACAATAAGTGGCAGTGCGTGGCCAGCCATACCAATCTGATCAAAAAATAAGCTGGGTCAAATAATCTGGGTCAGGGGAGAGGTTGGGGAGGGGCCGGGCGGTGTAATGTGCGTATTTTTTCCATAAGCCCGGACGCGGCCTGGCCGGCTTCCAAAGTGGAGAATTCTTCTCCCAGTTCGAGCAGGGGCGAGGCGGCGCTCGCGTGGCGGAAGGCCTCCTCGGTTGCGGGCGATGCTTTCAGGTTGGGGCCCAGGATGGTCAAACCCGGCCGGGTGGCTCGCAGCAGGATCAAGGCGTCACGGAGATTGTTATTGGTAAGCACGTTGTAGCCGGCGCCGGCCAGTAATTCGCGCAGGTAGGCCAGCACGTCGGCGGATTGGTCCACGCACAATACCGTGAGGCCGGATTGCGGAGTCCGCGCCGGCGCCGGCTGTCGCCGGTAAAAGGCGAGTACGGCATCCTCCTCGGACTCGAAGACGTCGAACAAGGTGATGAGGCTGGTCATCTTCAGGACCTTGTGAACCATCTCCGGGAGCTGACAGAGTTTCAAATCGCCCCCTGCGCGTCGCGTGCTGGTCAGCAGCCGCACCAGCATTCCCAGCCCGCTGCTGTCGATGAAAGCGACTTCGCCCAGGTGCAGCGCGATGTCGCTGCGGTCCCGCAGGAGATCGTTGATATGCAGGTGCAGTACTTCGGTTTCACTGGAGACGATGCGCCCGCAGCAGCCGACGATGGTGACCTTGCCGACTTCGCGTGTATTCAGTGAGAGCGGAATGACGCCCCCTCGCAGGACCTGAGAGGCAGGTCTATGAATCGCGCTATTATACCGAACTGCGCGCCGACGGTTTTGGAGCCGCGCGCACGCGGTCCCGGGAATTGACCGGTGATCCGATTTTCGTGGACCGTCCGTCATGACCCAAAAGCACGCACTACGAACTGTTGCCGGCGCTCTGCGAAGCCCGACCGTGGTGGAATTCGTGAGGACGTCGGTGACGGCCGGCTACCTTGAATTCTTCGGCGCCTACAGCGGCGAAGTCTGCAGGCTGGTAGATCGCTCATTCGACGAACTTGCGCGCAGCCAGAGCGACGGGGTCGATCCCGGCCGTTTAGTCGAAGTCACTTCGGCGCTGTTGCGCGACACCTTCAAAAAATCCGATCCCTCATTCTGGTTCAACCGGGTGTACCACCAGTACAAGACGCAAGCCAAACCCGAGGCCGATTTCCAGCGGCTGCAAAAACTGTTGCCGGGCAAGCGGGTGCTCGACTACGGCTGTGGCAGCGGCTACCTTGCCGCCCGGTTGGCCCGAGGCGGATACACCGTCTTCACCACCGACGTGCTGGACTATCGCTACCCGGAGGCCCGGCATCTGCCCTTCGTTCAAATGGCCGCGCCGACGGACATCGCCTATCCGGACGACAGCGTGGACGTGGCCCTGGTGCTGGCCGTTCTTCATCACATCAATCCGGAGGACTTGCCGCGTGTCATCCAGAAGCTGGGAAAAATCGCCACCTACGCCCTGATCAAAGAGGACACCTACGGCTTGTCCGACCATGGTGAAGGCCTGGCGGACAGTCTAGCGACGCAGTCGCTGCTCAGGGTGTTTACCGGGATGACGCCTGAAGCCCAGGTCCAGGTGCTGGTGCTGATTGATTTCTTCGCCAACGCAATTGCCCAGGGAATTCCGGAAATGAATATGCCCTTCGAGTTCAAGACGGTCAGCGGTTGGGAGCAGGTCCTGCGGCAAAATGGCTTCCGGGTGAACCGGACGGTAGTGGCCGGCTTCGAACCCGGACTCATGCACAAGAGCTGCCATGTGTGGCTGGTATGTGAGAGGACGGGACAGCCGGAATAATCAGTATTGCCAGTGTCCTGTCCCGGAAATTCGTTGAACTAAAATGTCATCCCGACCGGAGCGGAGCGAAGCGAGCGTAGTGGAGGGACCTGCTGGTTCAGCCAGTTCGACCTGCGCCGCGTGGGAATACCACTAGCGGGAAACGGAAGCGTTGTCAGGGAAGCTCACGGCCACGACCTGGTCTGAAATGAAAGAGACCGTGATATCGGTTTCGCGTTCCGCGCCCTGGACCTCGCTGGAAGATGGTTCGTAGCGCCATTGCCGCACCGCTTCGATCGCGGCGGCTGCCAGCACGCTGTCTCCGGTCAGGACCTTGACCCGGTTCACGGCCCCGTCGTCGCCCACGACTGCGTGCAGTGAAACCTTGCCTCGGGCGTCGGTGCGAGGGCAGACCGGATACACCAGCTTGCGGGGACGCCCCGAAATGCGCAGCCGGGGCTGATCCGCCGCGGCCTGGTACACGCTGGCTGGAGCTGCGACCGCGAGATGAACGCTGGCTGCTTCGCGTTTCCTGGTAACGCGGGAAGTCCTGGCTGACGGCGGCGCGGTTGTTTCCGCGGTTGCCATGGTTTCGGCGATGGGAGCAGGGGAGGGCGTGAGGACGGCAACAGAGTTGGAAGCCGGTGGGTTCGCCGCGCCGGAATCTTTCCCAATCGCACTGGCTTCGCCGCTCGCATAGGCGGCAGCGGCCATGGCTCTCGCACCTGGATCGGAGATGGGCTGAGCTCCCAACTCGCGCCATGCCAGGACGGCGATGATGGCCACCAGGGCTGCCCCGCACACTCGCAATGTGATCCGATTGAGGTCGAATCGTGCGTGAAAGGGTTCCCCTTGGTCGAGGACAGGAACGTCTGCAGATTGGCCGCCCTTCAACTTTCGCGCTTTCGACGAACTGGGGAGGGCTGAAAGCGACGATGGGTTGAAGTCTTCGACCGTGCCCACCACGGCCGCGTCATACAATTCCTGCGCCGAATGCCTGGCCGCTTCACGATACAGAGAGCCGATCAGCTGCTGCTGGCGCGGGTTCAGAACGGTTTGGGGAAGGCTGTGAAAGTTCCGGAAGATCCACATCAGGTAAACCCGGTCCCAACCCGAAGCCGGAGCGTGAATCACGCCATGACCGCTATCGAGCGCCACCAGGATCTGTTGCGAGAACAAGGGAAACTCCGGACCAGATTTGTACGCCGGCCTTCCCTAACGCAGGTTGATTGCCAGATGGCGTCCAAGGTAACTGGTTACCATGAAAGATGTTGTGGCGAATGGGGTTAGTGGGCAATGGGGGCAAGTGCAAAAGTTTTCACTCCGGGCGGAGCACATTGCACCCTCGAGGCCATCGCCCTTCGGCGAGTGTGATGGTGCCGTTTTGCGCAAATGTGGGTTTGCGCCCCCCACCTCTTTATTCCCCTTCCAACACGGTTCGCAGGCCGCTGATAGAGGCGATTTCGAGGCGAAAAAACACCAGTTCCATCTGGAGATCGCTGGTCTGCTCGCGCCTCTCTGCCAGAGGGGTTTGCCAGTAGCGGGAATGCTGCGCCAGTTGTTTCTGGGCATGTTCCCGCTCATACGTGTATTGCGGCTCGCGCAGTTCCAGGTAGGTCCCGGTCACGATCACGCTGGTCCAGTTTGACCGGGTTCCGATTTCGTCGGCCTGCAGGCAAATCTTGGGATTCTGCCGCATCCACTCAATCTTCTGGCCGAAAGTCGAGAAAAAGTGGAGGTGACCAGGCTCGTAGGAAAATGCTACCGGCACGACATAAGGTTGATCGTTCAACGAACAGGCCAGCCTGCCGATCGACACCCGTTGCAGCATCTCAACGCATTCTTCCTGCGATATGGGAATGATTCGCATGACGGCTTCTCTCCTGAATACGCCGCTGCCAGTTTAAACCACGCCGCCCATTTCGCCCCGGCCGGGACGAACCGGTTCCACACTTATTCTCAGTATTGGCGAATGAGCTGGCCCATTCACAACGCGCCAGGCCGCGGCAGGCGCGCTTTCAATACAGGAGATGAAAGGCGGTCGGTGGCTAAGTTTGGAAGTAAACCGGGCAGGTTCGTCAGAGCACACCGGGCCCTGCGGGCAAGTTTTCTGAGGATCAGCCTGGAACTCGAACCGGGCAGGAAATCTGGAAGGATCAGAGTACAAACCGATCACACTCATTCGCAAAACATGCGGACCAGGGGAAGTCTCGGGGGGAAGCCCGATGCAGCAATCTCCTAGTCCTGGCCGGTCGGAACGGCCTTCTCGTCTCTCGCGAACAGCATCTTGAAGTCTTCGACAGCGGTCATAAGCACAACGATGGCAGAGCCGACTGCTCCCAGCACGAACAGGGTTTCCAGCAGACGAATAGCGGCGGTAAGCAGCATGCAAAAATGTCCAGCCTTTCCGTCCCTAGCTAATCAAAAAGCGCATAAAAAAGTCGTAAAATTCGTGGATCCCCTTTCCCGGTCAGGCAGCGGGCAACCCTGGCAGCCGGATTGATTCTCTCCCCGGGGCAAATATCTGCTATAGAATGGCCGCACTGGGTTCGGGGGCGCGGATATGTTTAATTCCCTGGTCGCGATGGTGGCTCATGTCCTGAGCTGGACGTTTGTGATTGGCATGATTGGCTGTGTTCTCCTGGTCATTCCGATTGCCGCTTTTCAACTCTTTAGCGTCCTGTTTGAGAAGGACCGCCCCGAAGAAATAGATCCCCTCGCCGTGCAAGCGGCCCGCCAGGTAACATAGCCAAAGCATTTCGCGTTTCGCGCTTGATGCCAAATGTTGGAAATCGGAAAAGTTTGATAGGTATGGTGCGCCCTGAGAGATTCGAACTCCCGACCTTCTGGTTCGTAGCCAGACGCTCTATCCAGCTGAGCTAAGGGCGCGATGCGGTGTAACCGGCAGCGAACTCGATTATAGCGAAAGCCTGCGTTCTTGATAAGATGCCCCGGCGCGGAGCGTGATCTCCGCCAGCGGAGGCAGCGTGCACTTGACCCGACCCGCTAGACTTTCGTACGCGTTTCTTTTGTTTTTCCTTTCTGCAACTTTTTTCCTTTCGACCTGGCTGGCGCCGCCGGCACAGGCGCAGGCTGCTCCCGTCAACGTCACCGCGGAAAGTAGAAATACCGCGTCGGCGCAGCCGTTTGACGTTAAAGCCGCGGTGGATGCTTATCTGGCCCGGATTCCCGCCGATCAGCGCGCCCGCTCCGACGCTTATTTTGAAGGCGGCTACTGGCTTCTGTTGTGGGACTTTCTCTCCACCGTGGTTGTGATGTGGATGATGCTGCGCTTTCGCTGGTCGGCGGGGATGCGCGATCTGGCGGAGCGGCTGGTCCGCTTCCAGCCGCTGCAATCGGCGCTGTACTGGGTGCAGTTCGTTGTCCTGTTTGCCGTGATCGTCTTTCCGCTGACCGTGTATGAGGGTTATTTTCGCGAGCACAAGTACGGCCTCTCCAATCAGACGTTTTGGCAGTGGATGCGCGACCAGGTAGTCGGGCTGGCGCTGGTGGCAGTGCTGGGCGCTGTTCTGGTGGCGCTCCTGTTTGGCGTAGTCAGGCGGCTGGGCAGGAACTGGTGGGTGTGGGGAAGCGCCGTGGTGATCGGGTTCACCGCCTTCGTGGTGATGATTGCGCCGGTTTTTATTTCTCCTCTATTCAACAAGTACACCACGCTGGAAGACCCGCGCTTCAAGGTGCCGATCCTGAGCCTGGCCCGGGCCAATGGAATTCCCGCCACCGAGGTGTACGAATTTGACGCCTCGCGCCAATCCAACCGGGTAAGCGCCAACGTGAGCGGTTTTGCCGGGACGACGCGAATTTCGCTCAACGACAATCTGCTGAAGCGCTGCTCGCTGGCCGGAATCGAGGCCACCATGGGCCACGAAATGGGGCATTACGTGTTGAACCATGTCTTCAAAGGCCTGGTGTTCAACGGAATCGTCGTGGTCATCATGTTTGCATTTTTGGATTGGGGGCTCAAGGCCGGTTTGGCGCGTTGGGGAGAAAAATGGGGAATCCGGGGCATGACCGACCTGGCCATCGTGCCCCTGGCGGTTTTGCTGCTGGCGGCGTTTTCCTTTGTGACCACTCCGCTCGACAACACCATCACTCGCACCATGGAATACGAAGCCGATATGTACGGCATCAATGCCAGCCAGCAGCCGGATGGAGAGGCGGAAGTCGATGTGATGCTGGGCGAATACCGGAAAATGGATCCGGGGCCGATTGAGGAGTTTATTTTCTTCGATCATCCCAGCGGGCGTACCCGGATCACGGCGGCGATGCGCTGGAAGGCGGAGCATCTGCCGGGAGCGCCGCTGGGGCGGTGAGGATATGTTCTTGGCGCCAAAATTGGCCACTGGCAATCGGTTTGGAGGATTTCCACAGACTTCGGCAGGGTTCGTGCCAAGGCTCGGGCTCAACGTAAAACTTTCCCCCTAAGGGGCAATTCCTACTCGATTATGGAAGGTTTGGTTCCAGCGTTTTCAGCCACTTGAGAGTGGCAACGGGGATGCTTTAAAGCTCAACAGACGAAGTGGCGCGCAACGGGGCGCTCCAGAGAAAAAACTTCGGCCAGAGGTTTTCTTGAGCGCCCCTTGCATTTCCGCTCTCACAGCCCTCTCCCCCCATTCAATTCTTGCTTCATTGTCGGCCCCAAGAGCGAACCTCGGGCGCTAAAGCGCCATAGCGGCACGACTGAAGTCGTGCCCTTCCCAAAATCTGGTTGAATAGCGTTTTTCCGCAACCTCTGAGGTCGTACCCTTCCCAAGCGTCGGCGGCATTCCCCGCGCCGGTATTCCAGGAATTCTTCAGGCGAGGACCAATTGTTCGCCAAGGTCAAGCCCGGTCCGGCGTAACAGGCCTGCAATCACGGGTTCCTTGAGGCGGGAGGCGTCGAACTCGACGCGAACGATGCGCTCGGCCTCGTCAAAGCTGATTCGGCGGACGCCGTAAACTTCGCGCATGCTGTCGAGCGCGCGTACGGTGGCCTGCGTGGGCGGGGTGTGATAGCGGTAGGCTACGTCCAATTGCGTCATTTGGCTTTTCCTGGATCAGGCAGTGCAATCATGCCGCGGAATATCCCCTGAATAGTTTCCGGGTGCGGCCCTGCATCCTTCTGCCCGCAGTTTGAAGATACAACAATCGATTATATAAGCGAATGAATCTAATATGGTTCAGTTGAATTTCGCGATGCCGGTGCTGGCCACTATGGACAATTCTCCCAAATCCGAGACCACGGTGAAAGATCCTGTTTGTGGAATGAACGTGGAGCCCTCCACTGCCAGGCACAAATCAGAACACGCGGGGAAGACATACTACTTCTGTTGCGCTCATTGCCTGGAGAAGTTTCGCGCCCGTCCGGAGGATTATCTGGCTCCGCGTCCGGCGCCAGGCGCGGGAATGCAGATGATCAGCATCGCGCCGGCGCCGGGGACCCAGGCGCCGCCGAAGAGTAAGCCGGCAACGCCGGCCCCTTCCGCCGCTGCTGCCTACGTTTGTCCCATGTGTCCGGAGGTGCGATCGGCCAAGCCCGCGGCCTGTCCGCGTTGCGGTATGGCGCTGGAGCCGGAGATGCCGGTGACGGCGACGCGGGTGGAGTACACCTGCCCGATGCATCCGGAAATCGTGCGGCCGGGGCCGGGAAGCTGCCCGATTTGCGGCATGGCATTGGAGCCGCGCACCGTCACTGCCCAGGAAGAAGACAATCCCGAGCTGCGCAACATGACGCGCCGCTTCTGGATCAGCCTGGTCCTGACCGCTCCGCTACTGGCGGTTGCGATGAGTCACATGCTGCCAGGCAAGCCCAGTCTGCTGCCGGAAGGCTGGCAACCGTGGATAGAACTGCTTCTGGCCACGCCGGTTGTGCTGTGGGGCGGTGCGCCATTTTTTCAGCGGGGCTGGACGTCCATCGTCAATCGTTCCACCAACATGTTCACCCTGATCGCGATGGGGACGGGCGTGGCCTATTTGTTCAGCCTGGTAGCCACCTTGTTCCCGCAAGTATTTCCGGCGTCGTTCCGCGAGATGGGTGGAAGGCCTCCGGTGTATTTCGAGGCGGCGGCGGCGATCACGACGCTCGTCCTGCTGGGGCAGGTACTGGAATTGCGCGCTCGCAGCCGCACCGGCGCGGCCATCCGCGCACTACTGGATTTGTCGCCGAAGATGGCGCGAGTATTGCGCGATGGGCGAGAGGAAGATATTCCACTGGAGCAGGTGGTGCCGGGTGATCGGCTGCGGGTGCGTCCGGGCGAAAAAGTTCCGGTGGATGGCACGGTGCTCGAAGGCAGCAGCGGAATCGACGAAGCGATGATTACCGGCGAGTCGATTCCGGTAAGCAAGGGACCGGGCAGCGCGGTGATCGGGGCGACGGTGAATGGGACGGGATCGCTGGTGATGCGCGCCGAGCGGGTGGGAGGCGAGACCCTGCTGGCGCAGATCGTGCGCATGGTCAGCCAGGCGCAGCGCAGCCGCGCTCCTATTCAACGCCTGGCCGACCGGGTGGCGGGCTGGTTCGTTCCCGCGGTCATTGCGATTGCGATTCTGACTTTCGCGGCGTGGAGTTTCTTCGGCCCCGAGCCGCGCCTGGCGCACGCTTTGGTCAACGCGGTGGCGGTGTTGATCATTGCCTGTCCCTGCGCGCTGGGTTTGGCCACACCGATTGCCATCATGGTGGGGACGGGACGCGGCGCGCACGCCGGCGTGCTGATCAAGAATGCGGAAGCGCTCGAGATCATGGAAAAAGTTGACACCCTGGTCATCGACAAGACGGGCACGCTGACCGACGGCAAGCCGCGAGTCGTTTCCGTTGTCCCCGCCCCCGGCGGGAAGGAATCGGGTCGGGATGAAAATGAACTCCTGCGATTGGTGGCCAGCGTGGAGCAGGGAAGCGAGCACCCGCTCGGGGCGGCTGTAGTCGAAGCCGCCAAAAGCCGCGGGTTGGCTTTGACGAGCGCGGGAGAATTCCAGTCGAACACCGGTCGCGGAGTGAGTGCCCGAGTGGACGGCCGCAAGGTTCTGGTTGGCAACGAGCGATTGCTGGAGGAGAGCGGAATTTCCGCAGCAGGGCTGGCGCAGAAAGCGGAAGAGCTGCGGCGGGCGGGGCAAACCGTGATCCTGATTGCGCTGGATGGGCAGGCGGCGGGACTGATCGGCATCGCCGATTCGATCAAGGCATCAGCGGCCGAGGCTCTGCGCGATCTGAAGGCGGAAGGTCTGCGACTGGTCATGCTGACCGGCGACAGTCGGGCTACGGCGGAAGCGGTGGCCAAGACCCTGGGCATCGAGGAATTCGAGGCGGAAGTCCTGCCCGACAAAAAATCCGAGGTGGTGCAGCGCCTGCAAAAAGAAGGGCGGACGGTGGCCATGGCAGGCGACGGCATCAACGACGCACCCGCGCTGGCGCAGGCCGATGTCGGCATCGCCATGGGAACGGGCACCGACATCGCGATGGAAAGCGGCGGCATCACGCTGGTGAAGGGCGATCTCGCCGGCATCGTGCGGGCGCGCAAGCTCAGCCAGGCGACCATGGGCAATATCCGTCAGAACCTGTTCTTCGCGTTTGTCTATAACTCGCTGGGAGTGCCGATTGCGGCGGGGGTGCTCTATCCGTTTTTTGGGTCTGCTGCTGAGCCCGATTCTGGCCGCGGCGGCGATGAGCCTGAGTTCGGTTTCGGTGATTACCAATTCGCTGCGCTTGCGGAAGGTGAAGCTGTAGGCAACAGCCTATGGAGTTTTAACTCTCCGGGCTACCTCCGGCCCGAGAAGCCGGAAGTGATCCAGGTCCCAGGTGTAAATGGTTGTCGCGTTGGCCTTGAGGGCGCACTGGGCCAGCAACGCGTCGTATATCGATTCCTCCCACGACTCCCTGAGTCACCGCAGAGGCGATGGCCGAGCAGTAATCTTCTTCGTCGAGGGTAATGATTGTCAGCTCCGCGCCCTGATTTGGTCGAGGAAGAACAGGCCTGGTCTCCGCCCATTCGCTGTCCGCCCGGCATACGGGTCAGGCTGGCGTAAACCTCAGCGAGGGTGTGGGCGCACAGCCATCGTTCTTCTTGTCGGCCTTCAGATAAGCAGCGGCGCTGGGCCGGTGGTGCTCATGCTGAAGCAATAATGGCTGCAATCAGGACGGATGTGTCAAAGAAGACTTTCACTTCTGAACTTCCCCAGGACGTGGCGGTCGCGCTCCGCCGCGGACCCGGCGAATGGTCTCGTTCATGACTTCAGCGGAAAGTGGAACGTCAGACCCGGAGTCAAAAACCCACATCCCTTGCTTCTTGTGCACCCGACCCTTACTGGGCGCGGGGCGCAGTACGATGTGCTCTTCGGAGCTTTCGAGTTCCAGGGAGTCGCCGGGGCTGATCTGCAAGGCGTCTCGTACCGGTTTGGGCAGGACTATCCGGCCCGCCTTGTCGATGGTCAGAGTGGCATTCATAATGGCATTCTATCATATACAATGGCATTTATGATGTCATTTATAATGGACCATTCTTGCGGGGCAAATTTGAAAGAAGGACACGTACAGAACCTTACATCCGGGTGCTATACTCCGGCACCATGGAATAGAACGCTTGCACGTCGAGCGATTGTCATTGGGCATCTGATTTTTGCGGTTCCGCAATCACGGCGATCCTGCTGGTCCATTCCTCGGCTTGTACATGTTCGGCCCCTTTTTGGCTGTGGACACGGCTGGCCGGGGTGCTGGTGGTGGCAGTGGTATGCGCTCGCTTGCGCTGGCCGGGCTCGCTAGCCGGAACATTATTCAGGAAATCAGCTCAGCGGCTTAACGCATTTACATGCCGGCTCGCCTGGTTAGTGGAAGGTAAGATGGGCGCGATTGCTCTGAATTCGACGGTGGCTGCGGTGTGCGGCGTGGTTTGGGCCCCTGGCGGCTAGCCGTTGTTCGTTTGGATCTCCCGTTTGCCTGATCGACGCAGCTCCCGCGGTAAGATTACCTCCACTGCTGGCCATGCGGCCCCTTCGGCAGTCGCGAAACCGATGGTCGACCATGCTTGACCAGTTGAAGGAAGGCTGGGCCTATGTCTCTGGCTTCGCGCCGGTGCGCACCATTTTGCTGCTGTTCGCGATGGTCAGCCTGATGGGCTGGCCCTTTACCGTGCTCATGCCGATTTTTGCCGGGAAGATTTTGCACGGCGGCCCGCACACGCTGGGCTTTCTCATGGGGGCAGTGGGCATAGGCGCATTGGTTTCCGCGATCTCTCTGGCCCTGCGAAAGACTGTCCTGGGACTGGGCAGGATGATTCCCATCTCTACTGCCGCGCTGGGCGCGGGGCTGATCCTGTTCGGCATGTCGCGGATTTTGTGGGTGTCACTGATGCTGATGCTGGTGTGCGGCTTTGGCATGATGCAGCAGATGGCTGCCAGCAACACCATCATTCAAACCATCGTGGAAGACAACAAACGCGGCCGGGTGATGAGCTTCTACGCCATGGCCTTTGTGGGCATGGCGCCCTTCGGAAGCCTGCTGGCGGGCGTGCTGGCGCACGCCATCGGCGCGCCCCGGACCGTGATGTTGAGCGGGGCCTGTTGTATCGCGGGAGCGGCCTGGTTCGCCACGCGATTGCGGGCGATCCGAAAATTGATTCGACCCATCTATGTCGATCTGGGCATTCTGCCAGTGGTAAACGCGGTGATCCGGGACAGCGTAGGCGGCTGACAAAATCCCGCCGGTTGGACCGGAGAGATATGCCCGAAGGATTGCTTCTGCACCATTCTGGCAATTGACAGTGCGCTCCCCGTATTCAACAATTGCTTCAACATTTCACTTCAACCAGCGGAGGGGCATTTATGGCGGACGAGGGCGAGGTTCACGTCGCGTCGGACAGTAGTGCGGGAAAATGGATCCTTTTGGCTCTCGCGGTGCTTTATGTCGCGGGGTCGCTCTATTTCATCTTTGATTTGCGCGGGCGTCTCGACAAGATGAGCAAGAGCCAGGCAGCCGACAGTGCTCAGTTGGCCGACCTGGGCAAGCGCATGCAGTCCGCGGAAGCCGACGACGAGACTCTGGCCCATCAACTGGGCATGACCAAGAAAGAGATGGCGGCCCGGTCTGCCGACCTGCTGCGGCAGCAGCGCGCGTCAGAAGCGCGTCTGGCGGAGCAGCAGAAGCAGCAGATCAACGCAGTCAGCGGCGAAGTGGCGGGCGTGAAGAGCGACGTGGGCGGAGTCAAGACCGACGTTGCTTCCACCAAGGCCGACCTCGAAGCCACCAAGGCCAAGCTGCAGAGCACCATTGGCGACCTGGGCGTGCAAAGTGGTCTGATTGCCAATACCCGCGGAGACCTTGAAATCCTCAAGCACAGGGGCGACCGCAACTACTACGAGTTTACTCTGATCAAGGGAGCCAAGCCCCAGCCGGTTTCCACGGTGGCATTGCAACTGAAAAAGACCGACATGAAAAAGGGAAAATTCACCCTCAACGTGACCTCGGACGACCGGACCATCGAGAAAAAGGACCGCAACATCAGCGAACCCATCCAGTTCTACAGCGGACGCGATCGCATGCTCTATGAACTCGTGGTGTGGACCGTGGACAAGAAGAAAGCCACCGGATACCTGAGCACGCCCAAGGGTGCGCCGACGCCGGTCACGGCGACGCAGTAAATCCCATGTACCCCGGCGGTCATGTTCTGGTCGGCATTGCGCTGCGGACGACGGTGATTTACGCGGTCGTGCTGCTGGGCATGCGGCTGAGCGGCAAGCGTGAAGTGGGACAGATGACGCCCTTCGATCTCGTCCTGCTCCTGCTGCTCAGCAATTCCGTGCAGAACGCGATGACCGGTCCGGATACGTCAGTTGCGGGCGGAGTAGTGGCCGCTGCAACTCTCCTGTTGCTCAATTACCTGATTGCCGAACTCTCGGGCGGGAACCGGCGCTTTCGTAAATTCGTGCAAGGCCAGCCCAGTTTGCTGGTGCACGACGGTAAGATCATTGCCGCCCACATGGCCCGCGAGCACGTCAGCCTGGACGAGTTGCATCAATCCCTGCGGGAGCATGGCATTGCGGGCTTGCCCGACGTGGCTCTGGCCGTGCTCGAAGTCGATGGCTCCATCAGTTGCTTGAAGTATGACGAGATTCAACCTACCGCCTCGACACACCTGGCGCATAGAAAATTCATGAAGAAGCACGAGTAAACGCAAAACCGGCCACGGATTTGCACGGATTTTCACGGATTAGAACCTAAAAAATAAAATCCGTGAAAATCCGTGTGAATCCGTGGCCGGTCTTACCTGGTCAGCACCAGCGGCAGCGGCTGGTCGTAGGGTTGAATGACTACGCTGAGAGACTTGCGCTTGTCGAATTCTTCCTGTGTCACCGGAAAGGTCACCACGATCGTGCCCTCGGCCTGGCCGCCGGGAGGGATTTTCGTCTCCGGCGGCAGGGGCGCCAGGGCGTGTTCCTTGAGCGCGGGAAAAGCCTGAAAGTAACGGTCGAAGTCCACGCCGGAGGCGGCTTCGTCGCTGAGTTCACCGCTGCCGGTCGCGATCTTGCCCTTGATGTCGTGGATCCAGAGCGACTTCTCGCCTGAATTGTGGACGGTAACGTTGACCGCCACCATGACCATATGCTGGTCTGGAATTTCGACCGCAGTGATATTGTCCACTGAGCCTCCGCCCTGGGGCTTGGCGCGGTCCAAGAAGGCGAAGATGCCGAGCAGGATGGCGGCAACGCCCAGCACGATGAGCACGACCCTCGCTGGGGGAAGGTTGCGTTTCGCGGTGCCAAATTCTTCGGCGATATCGATTCCCGGACCGGGGCCGAGGTCCACGGATGGAGCGGATTGCGATTCTTCGCCTGGCTCTGGCGCGGGAGCGGGCGGTGGTGTAGGGGGGACGTCTTCAGGCATGGCAGGCCTCGGCAGCGGTCATTCTATACGCTTCTGAAGCTGCCGATGGAAATCTCCTGAATCGGAATGTAGGCGCGAGCATCCCGCTGGTGCGGAAGGGACCTGAGACCACGTGGGTTTAGTGAGGGATGGGCGGCGGGTTGCGCTCGGCGAACTGCCACTGGTGCCAGTAAGGATAGACTGGCTCCTGCTCGCTGGCGCGATCGAGGGCCGCAACTTGAGCCGGCGAGAGCGACCAGCCCTCCGCGGCCAGGTTCTGGCGCAACTGCTCCTCATTGCGGGCGCCGATGATGATGGTGGAAACAGTGGGCCTTTGCAGGAGCCAGTTCAACGCAACCTGCGGGACGCTCTTTTCCGTTTCTTTGGCAACCTGATCGAGGGCATCGACTGCTTTGTACAAGCGCTCGTCGGTGACTTGCGGGCCCTTGTCGGCGGTCTGGTGCAGACGGCTGCCGGCGGGCAGCGGCTGGCCGCGTCGGATCTTTCCCGTCAAACGGCCCCAGCCCAGCGGGCTCCACACCAGCGCGCCCACTCCCTGATCCAGCGCGAGCGGCATGAGTTCCCATTCGTACTCTCTTCCCAGCAGCGAATAGTAGACCTGGTGCCCCACGTAGCGTGACCAGCCGTAGCGCTCGGAAACGGCAAGAGACTTCATCAAGTGCCAGCCGGAAAAATTGGAGCAGGCAATGTAACGCACCTTGCCACTCTCGACCAGGTGGTTGAGCGTGCTCAGGACTTCCTCGACGGGAGTAAGCGCGTCGAATCCGTGCAGATGGTAAATGTCTATGTAGTCAGTGCCCAGACGGCGCAGGCTGGCCTCACAGGCCTGAATCAGATGATGACGGGATGATCCCACGTCGTTCGGCCCTTTACCCAGGCGGAACGTGGTCTTGGTCGAGATCAGGACATCCTGACGACGTCCCTCGATGGCTTTGCCGAGAATCTCTTCGGAAAGGCCGTTCGAATAAACGTCGGCAGTGTCGAAGAGATTGACGCCGGCCTCCAGGCAGATGGAGACGAGGCGAGTGGCTTCGGCTACATCGCTTGCGCCCCAGGCGCGAAAGAATTCGGTCCCTCCGCCGAATGTGCCGGTGCCAAAACTGAGTGCGGGTACTTTCAGGCCAGAGCGGCCAAGCTGTCGGAATTCCATAGAAAATAGATGCAACGCGGTGGGAGGCGATGCGCGTTTTTTTCGTCGCACCGCCTGGTGTTCGTTGTGACTAAAAAGATTTTGACCGCAAAGGACGCAAAGAAATGCCGCAGATGACGCAAAGAAAATCGCAAAGAAAATCGCACAGTTCAAGCCACGTTTCTGGAGCGCCGCAGCCTACCAGGCGTGCTTCATGGCCCTGGCAAACTTTGGCAGTGGCAGGGTATTCAGTACGTCTTCTTTCGTGAGCCAGGCGCGGCGGGCCTGTAGTATGCCGTAGCGAATTTTGTCCAGGTGCGAGGTGTGGTGAGAATCGGTATTGATCACGATCTTGACGCCGTGCTCTTTCGCCAGCCGTAGATGACGGTCGTTGAGGTCAAGACGATCGGGATAGGAGTTCAGTTCCATGGCCACCTTCTGGCGCGCGGCGGCTTTCAGCACGGCGTCGATATCGAAGGCATAGGCATCGCGGCGCAGCAACATACGTCCGGTGGGATGGCCGATCAGCGAGGTGTTTGGATTCTCCACCGCTTTGAGCAGACGGTCGGTCATTTCGGCCGCACTCTGGTTGAAGTGGGAATGCACGCTGGCGATGACGATGTCCATCTGCTCCAGAACGGAGTCGGAGAGATCAAGCGTGCCGTCGGCCAGGATATCCACTTCGATGCCGGCGAAGATTCTGATGTCGCCGAACGCGTCGCTCGCGGCGCGGATGCGCTTGATGTGTTCGACCGCCCGCTTGTCGTCCAGGCCGTTGGCGAAAGCAAGATTTTTTGAGTGGTCGGTGATGGCCATGTACTTGTAGCCGTGCTCGCGGGCGGCTGCGGCCATTTCTTCGATGGTGCTGCGGCCGTCGGTTTCGACGGTGTGCATGTGAACGTCGCCCTGCAGGTCAGCCTGGGTGATCAGATGGGGCAGGGTGTGGGCCGCGGCGGCATCGATCTCGCCGAGATTCTCGCGCAGCTCGGGCGGAATGTAATCGAGCTTGAGACTGGCGTAAATTTCTTCTTCGGTCTTTCCGGCGACCGGTTTTTCAGTGTCGAGTTTGGCCAGGCTGTACTCGCTGAGGGTGTAACCCATCTTCAGGGCACGCTGGCGCAGGGCCACATTGTGGGCTTTCGAGCCGGTGAAATATTGCATGGCGGCGCCGAAGGATTCCGGGGGAAGAAGGCGTACATCGACCTGCATGCCTCCGCGCAGGCGAAAGCTGATCTTATTATCTCCGCGGGCGATGATTTCCATCAGGCCGGGAAGTTTGACGATGTGGTCGATGAGGTCCTGGCGGGCCCCGTCATAGCAGCAGGACTTGCCTGTAACCAGGATGTCGAGATCGCCGACGGTCTCGCGTCCGCGGCGCAGGGAACCGGCGGGCGTAACTTTTTCGACGCCGGGATAATCACGAAGGTGCTCAATAATCTTCTGCGCTTCGCGCTCGGCGGCGTCAAGCAGGAAGCGGCCGGCGATGCGGCGATAGTCCTCGATGGCCTTGAGCAGTTTCTGTTCCTGCTTTTCACCCATGCGGGGAAGTTCGCGGATCTTTCCCTCCTTGGCCAGCTTGGCCACTCCATCGACATCGCTCACCTGATAGGCGCTCCAGATCAGAGCGATGGTCTTCGGGCCCAGGCCTTGAATCTTGAGCAGGTCGAGCATTGACGGGTGATATTTCTTGAGCAGTTCGGCGTGCAGCGAGAGTTTTCCTTCCTTGAACATCTCCTGCAGGTTTAGCAGCATGCCTTTGCCGATACCGGCGATGGCGAGCACTTTCTTGGGTTCACCGATCAGGTCGGCGATCTGCTGCGTCTGGGCCTCGATGGCCTCGGCGGCGTTGCGGTAAGAACGGATGCGGAAGGAATCCTGCCCGTCGATTTCGAGCAGGTCGGCGGTTTCGTACAGAATGCCGGCAATGGCCTTGTTGTCCATTGCGATCAAGATTAAACAAGTTGAGGCTGGAGGGGAAGGCGGGTAGGGGCTGGGTAGTCCTCGCCTCCTGGGACTTCGCTTAGAGCAGGCTCATCGTGACCGAAGTCCCTCAGGACGACGCCGCTGGAAAGGGACGGTGTTCGAATTGAGCCAGTACCTGTCGTTGAGATCGCTTGCCTTACACGGGGGCGAGGGCACCGATGCCCTCGCTCCAGCGGGCGGGACGCCGGCGCTACAGAATCTCTCGGACAACGGTAGTAATCGCGAGAGCCTGGGCTGCGATCCAGGAGCTTATGATGCCTTGGTGACGTTGGCGGCCTGTGGGCCCTTCTGTCCTTGCGTAACCTCAAACTCAACCTGATCGCCCTCCTGAAGGCTCTTGTAGCCCTCCGAGGAGATCGCGCTGTAATGCACGAACACGTCCGGGCTGCCATCGTCGCGCCCGATAAAACCGTAGCCTTTGGCGTTATTGAACCACTTCACCGTACCTTTCAGACGTTCCACGTACGCCCCCTCGGGCACGTTCTCTTGTTTGCGAAGCGAGGCCGTACCCTAGCATTTGACGCAATTGTGCTGCCAGCGAGGAGTGCTGTCAAGCGATTGCGGCTGCTTACTGAGGGGAGTGGTCGCCGCGGAGACCGGAGGATTTGAATCGCAGTGGCTGACAGTACCACTCACCGGTGTGACAGGCCGTGCCCAGTGCAGGGTAACGCCCTCCAGACTCCGGCATGTCAGGGGTGAAGCTAGTCTAAGCATCACCTCTGTCTATGATCTGTGAACATCGTTGATGTGCCGGAAAAAGGGACTTCGAAATGCACCTGTGGTAGGTTGAGTTCCTATCGGAGGAGCGATGAAAGCCGTCCGCATCCATGAATTCGGTGGTCCTGAAGTTCTGCGCTACGAAGACATTGCCGATCCCGAGCCGCGGCAGGACCAGGTTCTGGTCCGGATCAAAGCCTGTGCCCTGAATCACATTGATCTCTGGATCCGAAAAGGTCTGCCGGGAGTGACCTTACCCCACATTCTGGGGGCGGACATCGCGGGTGAGATTGCCGGGGTGGGAGAGCACGTCACCGGCTTCAGACCGGGGCAGAGAGTGTTGCTGGCCCCTATGCATTTTTGCAATCACTGCGCCAGCTGCGCCGCCGGAGTTCAGAACCTGTGCCCGGAGTTTTCCGTGCTGGGCAACCGCGTGGACGGCGGAAATTGTGAGCTGATCGCCGTACCTGCCGTGAACGTAGTCCCGATTCCCGATCGCCTGGACTTCAACCAGGCCGCCAGCCTGCCGCTGGTGTTCACTACCGCCTGGCACATGCTGGTGGGGCGGGCCCACATTCGTCCCGGACAGACCGTCCTGGTACTGGGCGCGAGTTCGGGCGTGGGCATCGCCGCCATCCAGATTGCGAAACTGTTTCACGCCCGCGTGATTACCACTGCGGGCGACGAAACGAAACTGGAGAAGGCCCGGGCCCTGGGCGCCGACTACGGCATCAATCACTACCAGCAGAAGATTTCAGAAGAGGTCCGCAAAATCACCAATAAGGAAGGCGTGGACATCGTCATCGAACACGTGGGCTCCGCCACCTGGGAGGAGAGCGTGAAGTGTCTCAAGCCCGCCGGCATTCTGGTCACCTGCGGCGCCACTACCGGGTTTACTGCGAGCATCGATTTGCGCTTTCTGTTTTCCCGCCAGCTCTCGCTTCTGGGTTCCTACATGGGAACCATGGCGGAGTTGCGCGAGGTGCTGGGCCATGTCTTTGCCGCACGGTTGCGGCCTGTAGTCGATCGCGTCTTCCCCCTGAAAGAAATTCGCGCCGCCCACGAATACCTGGAGCGGAGCCGGATGTTCGGTAAAGTCGTGCTGAATCCCTAGGCAAGGTTGCGGAAAAAGTCGTCGAGGGCGAGGAAAGCTCACCGCAGGCGCTGAAGCGCGAACCAATGTGGACGACTATACCGGTCGATCGTTGACCTGGAGCGCCACCTCTTTCGCAATGGAACGCGGATCGTTAAAATATTTCCGAACCTTTCGTACGAAAAACAGCGAAAGCGTTTGGGGTCGTAACCGCTACGCTGGCACAGCAGCGCACAGAAGGTGGAAAATGGAAGCGAGCAGGCGGGAGCGGGTGGACGCAGCGCAGCAACCCGTGATCCAAAAGCAATCGGCGCTCGATTTCTTCAACACCTCCTTTGAGTGGCGACGTGTGTTCGCCGAAACCTGGGGCACGTTTCTGCTGGTGCTGGTCGCCGCCGGTGGTGGTGTCGTGGCCGCCATGAGCGGGGGCAGAGTCAGCCTGGGCATGATCGTGGTCGCGCCGGGACTCATGGTAATGGCGATTATTTATTTTATGGGTGAAGTGAGCGGAGCCCATTTGAATCCGGCGGTCACGCTGGCATTCGCGGTGCGGCGTGATTTCCCCTGGCAGAGAGTTCCAGGCTATGTGGTCGGGCAGGTGATCGGAGGCCTCGGCGCGGCTGCTTTCCTTCGGGCCATGTTTGGGACGGTGGGCGCGCTCGGCGCGACGCTGCCGGGTCATGGTGTGACCAGCGGGAAAGCGCTGGCGATGGAAGTGGTGCTGACGGCCGGGCTGGTGAACACGATCCTGGGCACGGCGTACGGCGCCCGAAACGTTGGCACGAACGGCGCTGTCGCCGTGGGCGGGTACATTGCCCTGGCAGGGCTTTGGGCGGCGCCAATTACCGGCTCCTCGATGAACCCGGTCCGCTCGCTGGCGCCGGATGTGATGCGCGGCAACCTCCAGACCACTTGGATCTATCTCGTGGGGCCAGTCATTGGGGCCCTGATCGCGGTTGGCTTCGAGTGGATTCTCAAGGGGAAGCCCTCACTGGCCGGCAGGATCGCCGCGCAGGGCACGCTTGGCGGCGACGATCCGGGCGGCCCGGCAGGGAAGTAGAGAGGGACAATTAAGATGCCTACTAGGGAACGAGCAATTCACGGGGACCAGGACAAGGCCCGGACATCAGGGGACCTGGGCCGGCATCAGGCCGGCAAACCTACGGAGTTTATCTTCGACGCAGCTTTGTCCACTGCGGTCGCCGCCAACGGCCAGGAGCCGACAAGAGGGCCGAAATCCAAGGGGCCGCTTTCGCCCGATATGCTCGACAAGATGAATCGCTATTGGCGAGCCGCGAATTATCTTTGCATCGGCCAGATCTATCTTTTTGAAAACCCCCTGTTGCGAGAGCCGCTCAAGGCCGAACAGATCAAGCCAAGACTGCTCGGGCACTGGGGGACTTCACCGGGGCAAAACCTCATTTACATACATCTGAATCGGCTGATCAAAGAGCATGACGCAAATATCATTTATATTGCCGGTCCGGGGCACGGCGGCCCGTCACTCAACGCCTGCTCCTATCTGGAAGGCACTTATACCGAAGTTCATCCGGAGATCACGCCGGATGAGAACGGATTGCGGCTTCTTTTCCGAAAGTTCTCGACTCCGGGCGGCGTGCCCAGCCATTGTGGACCGCACGTCCCGAATTCCATGCACGAAGGCGGGGAGCTTGGCTATTCGATGGTCCACGCTTTCGGCGCAGCTTTCGATAATCCCGATCTGATAGTTGCCTGCGTCATCGGTGACGGAGAATCCGAGACTTGTCCGCTTGAAGGAAGCTGGAAGTCGGTCAACTTTTTAAATCCAGTGCGCGACGGTGCGGTCCTTCCGATTCTGCACCTGAACGGTTACAAGATTTCCGGTCCGACCGTCCAGGCACGAACCAGCGATGAAGACTTAAAAGCCCTCTACATGGGACGCGGTTACAAACCCTATTTCGTCGAAGGCAACGATCCTGAAGTCGTGCATCAACTGCTGGCCGGGACGCTGGACGATTGCTATGCCGAGATTCGAGCCATTCAGCAGGAGGCGCGCCACGACGGGTTCAAGAAGCAGCCGATCTGGCCCATGATCGTCCTGCGCACGCCCAAGGGATGGACTTGTCCGAAAGAAGTGGATGGAGTCCCGATTGAAGGCACCTTCCGCGCTCACCAGGTCCCGCTCGCCACGGTCCGCGCCAACCCCGAACATCTCAAGATTCTTGAGGCCTGGATGAGAAGCTACAAGGCGCAGGAACTTTTCGATGAAAAGGGCAAATTCATGGCCGAGCTGGCGGAACTCGCGCCGGCGGGCAATCGCCGCATGGGAGGGAATCCTCATGTGAACGGCGGACGCTTGCTGACCGCGCTCGATATACCGGACTTTACAGGCTACGCGCTGGAGATTCCTGGGCCGGGCCAAGTAGTCGCGGAAGCTCCACGAAAGCTTGGCGACTTCTTCCGAGACATCTTCAAGCTGAATCCGACGAACTTTCGCATGTTCTGTCCGGATGAGACAAACTCCAATCGCTTGAACTCCGTCCTCGAAGCGACAACGCGTTGCTTTATGGCGGAGACGGTTTCGATCGATGACGAACTGAGCCCCGATGGGCGCGTCATGGAGGTACTGAGCGAGCATTGTTGCCAGGGATGGCTCGAAGGGTACTTGCTGACCGGGCGGCATGGTATGTGGTCTTCCTACGAAGCTTTCGCGCAGGTCGTGGATTCGATGTTGACGCAACATGCCAAGTGGCTGGAGCAATGCCGCGATTTTCCCTGGCGTAGGCCGCTTGCATCCTTAAATGTTCTACTGACAAGTCATGCCTGGCGAAACGATCACAACGGTTTCAGCCATCAGGCGACCGGATTTGTGGACAACGCGCTGGCACGCCGGAGTGAAACCATCCGCGTTTACTATCCGCCCGACAGCAATTGCCTGTTGAGCGTCTTCGACCATTGCCTGCGGAGCCGCAACTACGTCAACATCATTACCTGCGGAAAGCAGCCTCAATTGCAGTGGTTGAACATGGACGAAGCTCTCGAACATTGTTCACGCGGGGCATCGACCTGGAGGTTTGCCACCAACGACGGAGGCGGAGAGCCGGACGTTGTATTGGCCTGCGCAGGCGATGTACCAACTATCGAAACCTGCGCGGCCTCGTGGCTTCTGCAGAAATATGTTCCCGGCATCAAGGTGCGGGTGGTCAATGTGGTGGATTTGAGCATTTTGATGAGCCCGGATGATCACCCACATGGCATGGATAACATGTCCTTCGACGCTCTATTCACCAGAGACGCCCCTGTCATCTTCGCCTTCCACAACAATCGCTGGCTCATTCACACCATGGTCCATGGACGCTCCAATGAAAGCCGCTTCCATGTGCGCGGCTATATGGATCAGGGCACGACCACCACGCCCTTCGACATGGTAGTGCTGAACAAGATGAGCCGTTTTCATCTTGCGATCGATGCCCTGAAGTATGTCTCGAGGCTGCGCTCACAGGTTTCCGACGTAGTTGACACGTTCCATCGCAAGCTGTACGAGCACCACGACTACATTCGACAACACCTGGAAGACATGCCGGAGATCAGGGACTGGCACTGGACGGCTGATTTCAGCGAGGCGAGCACTCCTCCGCCGCTGGCCAAGGGACATCCACGCGCAGGTCTGTTCAGCGATAGCTAAATGAAGCCAAGTGAACAAATGGCGCTGAAGCAGGCGAGTCGTCCGTGAAACCGGTGAAGCCACGCATTCTGACTATTAATGGAGGCTCGTCGAGCATCAAATTCGCCCTGTTCGAGGCCGGGGAACCGCTGCAACTGATTCTGGATGGCGGTATTGAGCGGATTGGACTGCCAGAGGCCACCTTCCGGGTGAAGGGCCCGGACCCGGCGGACAATGGCTCGCGCTCAGTGCAGGCGCCCGATCACACATCGGCGGTGGGCGTTCTGATGGACTGGATCGAACAACGTCGCGGGCGCGACCCGTTGGCTGCCGTGGGACATCGCGTAGTGCATGGCGGGCCGAAATATTACAAGCCGCAACGAATTACCGCGGAAATGATTACCGAATTGAGGCACCTCAGTCCCTTCGATCCCGAGCATATGCCAGAAGAGATCCAGTTGACCGAGGCGTTTCATCGCCGATTTCCGGAGCTGCCGCAGGTGGCATGTTTCGACACCGCTTTTCACCATGATCTTCCGCGCGTAGCGCAAATGCTGCCAATTCCTCGCCATTACGAGGCGCAGGGCGTACGACGGTACGGGTTTCACGGGCTGTCATACGAGTTTCTGATGGAAGAGTTGGCGCGCCTGGCTGGACCGGAGGTGGCGCGAGGCCGGGTAATCCTTGCCCACCTGGGCAATGGAGCGAGTCTGGCGGCGGTGCGTAACGGCAAATCCGTCGATACCAGCATGAGTTTTACCCCGGCCGCCGGCGTGCCCATGAGCACCCGCACCGGGGATCTCGATCCCGGACTGGTTTGGTATCTGGCCCGCACTGAAAAAATGAGCGCCAGGCAATTCAACGACATGGTCAATTTCCGGTCCGGGTTGCTCGGCATATCCGAAACCAGCTCCGACATGCGTGACTTGCTAAAACACGAGACGGAAGACGTGCGCGCGGCTGAAGCGGTCTCTCTGTTCTGTTACCAGGTCAAGAAATGGGTTGGTTCATTTGCGGCGGCGTTGGGCGGAGTCGAAACATTGGTGTTCTCCGGCGGCATCGGAGAGAATGCGCCAGCGGTCCGCGCCCGGATTTGCGATGGGTTAGGATTCCTCGGAATCGAAGTTGAACAAAAACAGAATGCGGCGAACGCGGACGTGATTTCCTCGGCGTCCAGCCGGGTTGTGGTCCGCGTCATTCGTACGAACGAAGAGCAAATGATCGCCAGGACGGTTTGCCAGGTCCTCGGCCTTGCTGAAAAGTGAAGAAGTGGCCCGTAGATCCACGCAAGGGGATCTAGAGCAGTCTCCCGTCAGAGCAAACCAAAATCATCACACCTTTGCTTGCGTGTTACCGCGGCACATCCCGCCTTGTACCTGCGTAACTTTCACGAATCACCGCACTGCACTACTTTCGAGACAGGCGAACCACAGGGACCGCGGTGTTTTCAATCGAGAAACGCCGCTAGCCAACAAAATTCTGGAAGTTGGGATGAGGATGGAGCAACAAGTCAATCGCCGCCGCTGGGAACGTTACCCGTTTGACGCCTCGGTGCGCGTCGTGGTCGATCACGCCAAGGTCAATCATTCCCCCGAAAGCACAATCGTAGATGCCCGCGGCGTACACTTCAGCGAAGGCGGGCTGTGTCTTTTTGCCGCCGCCAACCTGCCGGTAGGGACCCAGATCAAGGTCGAGTTCAAGAATCCTCACACCGACGAAGCGGTGCGGGTCCGCGGGAAGGTCCGCAACCGCAGCGTCTATTTGTACGGAGTAGAATTTCTTTCCGACAAGTTTGAAGACCGCCAACAACTGGCGCGCCTGAGCGCCGGGTTGCGCAGCGGCCTCTCCGCCTAGATGGTGTGGATCGGACACTCCCTTCGGCTTCGCTCAGGGCAAGCCTGTCCTACGCTTTTGACGTTGGTTTTTCTAAGCTGGACCAAATTCAAAAGCAAGTTCAACCACCAGAATTCAACACCAACTTCAAAGGCGGCGGGCGAGGCGCCCGCCCTACACTTGAATCTTACTTGCGGCGGGCTTTGCCTCTCGATCTGACGTCCGGGACTTCTTCGCCCAGCGCGGTGGCCAGGTCAATCTGATGGTCCTGTTCGTCCACCAGAATCTGGCGAATCTGTTCCGCCAGCGCGAATTCTCCCAGAGCTTCACATTGCCCGATGCGCTCGCGGTAATTCTGTATGGTGTCATTCTCGTTGGCCAGATCGAAGCGCAGCATGGCTCGCGGGTCGTCCGAAGTCTTGACCGGCAGGGGATCCACCGTGGGCATTTTGCCCAGGTAGTCAATCTGGCGCGAGATGATCAGCGCATGGTCCAGTTCCTGCTTGGCATGGATGGCCAGCTGATCGGCGATATTCATGAATTCGGCGCCCTTGAGCACCTGGGAGTAAACCACGTAACCGATGATGGCCTGGTACTCGCGGGAAAGATCTTCATTCAAAAGATCGGCGAGGCGGTCGCGGGAAATCTCTCGTTGGTTGTCAGCAGCTTTCGATTCGGCCATGAACTTTCTCCTGTGGGATGAAAAATATTGTGAGTATCTATCCTACAACTTTTTGCAGCAGGGACCCGATGCCGGCAATATTCTTGAGCAGGTCGTCGGGAATATTGTGCCTCTGTTTGAGATATTCCGGGCTGTTGTAGGAGACCCGGACCTGACCGGCCGCATCCTGCCAGATCAACGCCTTCAGGGGCAGATCGATGGCCAGCGTGGGGGAAGCGATCATCAGCGGCGTCCCGCCCTTCGGGCTGCCAAAGACGATCACTTGCGTGGGCGGCATCTTGAGGCCGGCTTTTTCGGCTTCCCCGCTGTGGTCGATGCGGCAAAATTCGGTTAGCCCCTGGGCCTTTAGCAAAGCTTCCAGCCGCGTGACTGTTGCCGCCACCGAATAAGGGCTGCTGAGATGGACTATTCCATTGTCGGGCAGGGAAGGCACGAGTCTCCTCCTCGAGACTTGAAGTTTGAGCCGCCCAGATTTCTTCTCCAGCATACTCTTCAAAGACCCTCACACAATCGCCCGGTCCCGCCAGTCTCTCTGGCATAATTGGGGCGCTGCAGCAGGGTATTGCAACCGAGCCACACTGGAGACCATCATGAGCGACCCGGAACCAACCATCGATCGGAGAAAATTCCTGGCGAAGTCCGCAGCCCTGCTGGGCGGAGGCGCCGCATTTGTCAGGACAGCTTTTTCATATGACAGGATCCTGGGCGCCAACGACCGTATTTCGGTGTGCCACATCGGCAACGGGAGCCGGGGAAGGGACCTGGACTGGATTGTGTCCCAGCTGAAGACCAGCCACAACGTGGAGACGACAGCGGTCTGTGATCTGTGGCGACTGAACCGCGAAAAGGCGGTCGCGGTCAATGCAAAGTATTACGGCCGTGCGCCACGCGGGTATCAGTATCTGGAAGATGTGCTCGTCTTGAAAGACGTTGACGCGGTGATTATCTCCACACCCGAACACTCCCACTCGCCCATCCTGAAAATGGCGGTAGAGGCCGGCAAAGACGCCTACGTCGAAAAGCCGATGGGCAACGTGCTGGCAGAGGCCAAGGCGGCCCGCGATGCGGCCATAAAATTGAACCGGATTGTGCAGGTGGGTACGCAGCATCGCAGCGAACCGTATCCCAGGGCCGCTCGCGAATTGGTTCAGACCGGAGTTCTCGGAGAAGTAAGCAAGGTGGAAATCGTCTGGAATTACCACGGTCCCCGGTGGCGTGGACGCGCGGAAACGAAGCTGCTGCGGGAACAGGATACGGATTGGCGGAAATGGCTGCTCACCAAGCCCTATCGCCCATTTGATCCGCAAGTCTATTGCGAATTCCGCTTGTACAAGGAATTTTCCAGCGGCATTCCCGATCAATGGATGAGCCACGCTTCCGACCTCGTCCATTGGTTCATGAACGACAGCTTTCCCCGTTCGGTGGTGGCTCATGGCGGCATTTTTGCCTGGCACGATGGCCGCGAGAATGCCGATACGTTTCAAGCCTTGCTGGAATATCCCAAGGGTTTCCTCGTGAGCTACTCAACCAGCTTCGGCAACGACTCTCCAGGCTTCACCCGCTATATGGGCAAAAAAGCGACCCTGATCAACCTCGGAGGCGAGGGCAGTCCACGATATCAATTGGTCGAAGAGAAAGGGAACCACGAGGACAACGCCGACATCGACCAGGCGAGGGCCGCGAAATACGTTCTTCTCCCGGGCGAAACCAAGCTTCCGCCCATGGGCATTGATGACCTGTCGCTGGGGCACATGGCCAACTGGTTCGAATGCATGCGCTCGCGGCAGCAGCCGAATTGCACGGTGCAGGATGGGTTCGCTCACTCCGTGGCCTGCATGATGGCAGCGGAGGCCTACTGGTCAGGCAAAAAGCAGTTTTGGGATGCGGCGACGGAGACGATCCTGGATCGCAAACCCGGGAACTAAGCGGCCTGTTTCAGGTCTGGCCCACCCTTGGATGATGTCTGTGTGCGCCATCTATGTTCAGGGTGCTATGTTCAGGGTGCCCCGTCCTTGCGTTTTTTTGCAAGGGCGGGTAACGATGCTGCCGACGCAACTTTTGTGGCTCTGCAACCCGGTCGCGCATGCGTTCCAGGTTCCCGCCCTTCGCAAAGGCGCAAAGGAAGGGGGCACCCACTTTGTTTTTGGCCCCAGCGAGATCAAGAGCCTGGGCCACACGCCCCAACTGTGTCCAGCAATAGACGCCCCCACCCAAGCCAAAAGATAGGATGACGCCGGAAGAAGAAGTGCCCACCATCTTCAGCCATCAATACCCCGAACTGGCTACGGCCGTAATTACGGGATCTGAAGCGGCTAGAGAACAACTGCAATACAGCTTTGCGAGAGCTATTGGGACAAAGGCTTAGCAACCGTGGCGGGGTTTAGATCGGCAAACACAAATTGATCGCGCACGACGCTCTCGCCGACCGAAACAGGAATGTCGATGCTCAGCATGGGCCCTGCATATACAAATGAGTGAAACTCCCCTTTCTCACCGCATGGATCGACTCCGTCGGGCAGAGCAGACAACAAGTTCTCATCAAACTCGTGCCCGGCAAACGAAGGGTCGAGTTTCAGCGTGTCCACACAGGTCAGTTTCGCCCGCACGCCAGAGGCGATCATCTGCCTTGCCAAATCCCGAGTGGGCTGCCCCCACAGGGGAAATATTGGCAGTAGTCCAGTGTTTCTCATCTGCTTTTCACGGTACGTGCGCACGTCTTCGAGAAAGAGGTCGCCAAATGCGATCCCTTCGATTCCAGCCGCGACCGCTTTGCCGCAGGTTTCGGCCATAAGCAACTCATACTGCTCGTTGGAACAAGGCCAGGGCAAAGGGACAGCCCAAAGCGGCAACCCTGCTGCCGAGGCTTGCTGTTCGACCAGTTCACGGCGGACGGCGTGCATAGCAACCCGGCCGGCAGCCTCGTTGAACGTGGTCAGCAGTCCGACGACTTCATACTCTGCACGCTGACGAAGAACATGTAAACTCCACGCACTATCTTTGCCGCTGCTCCACGACAGAAGAACACGCTTCATAGCCGATTCCCCCAGATCGACGCAAGACGGATAATTTGTGGTTTTATGCTGTCGATCAGTGTGAAATGTGAAAACAAAGCGTAGCAGAGAAAGGGTTCACTCCAATCGGCAAAGACAAAAGACAAAAGAATACGGGCGGATGGTCCACCGCAAAGGCCTTGCGCGACCTTAGGCCGTGACCGGCTCCGCGATCTGGCCCAAGCTTCGCGGTCAAAATGAACTGGCCTGCTAGTTTGGGCGGCTTTCAGGGGGCCACTAATCGGCCGGTGATTCCCGCCGCTCCGCTTCCCGTGGCATGGCGCCGGCGAGCAGAAGAATGGCGCCACAGTACATCAGTGTATCCGCCATGTAATTGAGTCCTTCCAGGCTGGCGCGCTCCACCACTGCGATCGGCACGTACACGACTAACTCCACGAAGAGCACGGTCAGGCCGATCCACGTGGCTGCGGCGCGGGTCTTCTTGCCGACAAGCAACGGGATACCCGCTACTGCGTAAACCACGGCCACCAGGTAAGTCCAAATGGCGTGGCCGAAGATCCACTGGGGAGTCAACCGTTCCAGCGGAACGGCGGGAACGTGATCGGCGTGCATGAATTGCTCGAAGCTGTAAAACAGCACCGGAATGGCAATGAAGTAGCGAGCGATTGTGGCGAGGACGCGTTGGCCGCGCTCGCGCCCCGGCCCGGCGAGGCTGGCGGCCAGCGCCAGAGCGCCGCCGCTGAAGGAGAGCTCCCGCAGCATCAGCGTCAGACCAAACCGATCCCGCAGATTATGTGCCCAGCCTGGAGCGTCCATCAGCACTACGAAAAGGAAAAACGTCAAGGCCAGCAAACGCGCCGCGAGAGGCGCCTGGATCTTCGTCACCAGGCTGAGGGCGGCTGCGATAAAGCAGGTGCCTACGAAGTACGCCCAAAACAGATGCCACGGCATCCACCGCGGCACGATCGACGCGACGGCCTTGGTCAGGGTGAAGTGTTCAGTGCCGAAAGCCGCAAGTGGCGCTGCGTAGAAAAGCGGCCCGAACAAGATCAGCTTGTCCCATCCTCGCGCCTTTTGCCAATCGCCGCGAAGAAAGATCGTGACCAGCCCGATGGCGAGAACCAGTCCAAAAGCAAGATACGACCAGATCACCGTGCTCGGAATTGTGAAGACGGCGATGATTGCCGACGAATTCAGTAAGTTGCTGTTCATGACGCTTCCTTTCCGTCCTACCGCGCCTTGCCCCAGTAACACGTTCTGCGACGTGATCAATTACCACAGAGGACGGAATGCCTGCAAGACCTGAGGCATTCAAGTCTGAACCAGTTAACGTTGGGATGGTCAATGAATCAGCTGAAGGCCCGCGCGCCTTACCTCCGTCACCTGCCTGGTTTACAATAAAGCTGTCATGGCAGACGGACTCAGCTTCGGCCCTTACACCACCACCGAGAACGGCAAGAAGGTCGTCAAGGAACTTACTTTCGGGAATCCCACCCCGGAAGGCGTCGTCTTGACCACGCTCGATTCGGCAGTCAACTGGATGCGCAAGAATTCCATCTGGCCGCTGACTTTCGGCCTGGCCTGTTGCGCCATCGAAATGATGTCGATGGGCGCATCCCGCTTTGACATTGCCCGCTTCGGCGCTGAAGTATTCCGCCCCTCGCCGCGCCAGTCCGATCTCATCATCATCGCCGGCCGCGTCTCCAATAAAATGGCGCCGGTGATCCGCCAGCTTTGGGAGCAGATGCCTGAGCCCAAATGGGTGATTTCGATGGGAGCCTGCGCCACGTCAGGCGGAGTGTTCAATAACTACGCGCTGGTGCAGAGTGTGAACCAGGTAATTCCTGTCGATGTCTATGTTCCGGGCTGTCCGCCCCGTCCCGAACAGTTGATCTACGCCATCACGCTGCTGCAGGAAAAAATACAGCAGGAGCGCGGCTCGGTGCGGCGGGCGTTAAACCTCAGCTGATTTTTCCAGGCTTTGAAATTACTCCGGCGCAATAAAGCTGATGGTGATGCGGGTCTGCCTGGGGATGGGCTTGCCGTTCAGCAGGTAGGGACTGTACCGCCATTTGTGGACCGCATCCATCGCTGCGGCTGACAGCAGGGGATGTCCGCTTACCACCTTCAAGTCGTCCACCTGGCCTTCGACGTTCACGACTGCATCGATCACCACACTGCCGGCCAAATGCAGGCGTCGCGCTTCCGCAGGATAGACAGGCTGCACCTTGTGCAGCAACACGCCTCCGGAGGTGCCCTGCGAGATGGGAACGCTCAGCTTAGGCACTGCGGGCGGTGCCTCAATCACCTTACCGAGATCAATGGGGGCGGCACCGGATGCCGCGATCACTGGAATGTCCTCGTTCTTGGACGCTGCGGGCGCTGGGGTCTCTGTGCCCGCGGTGCCGCGCTCGGGGGGTCGCGCCGCCTGCGGTCGCCGAATGACTTCATCGGGGATCTGAATGGTTGCGGCATCTGCAGCCGCACGTGAAGGTGGCGGCTTGCTGGGCAGCGCAGCCGGATACACCACGTCGGGAGTTCCGGCAAATCCCGCCCCAGCCGCCGCCGCATTCGCAGTGACGGAGGGAGTTACCTGAAGGCTGGCGGTCTTCGTGCGCCGGGAGGCAACACTGGCCTTGTACCACGCTCTCCAGCCATAAACCGACAGCAGCGCCAGCCCGATGACACCCACGGCAATGATCGCCGCGAGACGCCACTTTCTCCGGGCGATGGCATCTTTGACTTGCGCGCTGGCGAAGACTTCCCGCACCTGGGCCAGCGGGATCGCAGGCGTGACCGGAGCAGCCGCCTCCGGCGGAGCCTCAAGCACGGCGGGGGCTTCGTCTATCTCTGTATCAATGGCAGCGCCCAGGCTCGCGGCCTCGTCCAGT
>CAVVYF010000011.1:0-149808 GCA_963752375.1 Terriglobia bacterium | reverse complement strand
AAATTCAGGAGTGCATGTCCCATTCTCCCCGATTGATTTGCTATTCTGGATTTAGAGATTGAGAAAGAAGAGAGCCGGTGGGCGCGCCTGAGAGCGCGCCCTTTTTTTGCGGCAACGAATATCGGGGACAACGACCCAGCATGAAGAGAGAAAAAGCGCGGACGAGAACAGGCAGCTTGAGGGCGGCCTCGCCGGCAAAATCTGGAGGGCGCGAAGCTCCAGACCTGGCGCAGGTCCGCCGACAGATTGCGGACATTGTGGGAAGCGGCGCGATCGGCATGGTGGAGACAACGATCGGGCAGGTGGGAAAGGGCCATTATCTGGGAATGAAATATCTGTTCGAGATGATTGGGCTTTATCCCGCGACGTCAACGAACGACGCAGCAGAAGAAGATTCGCTGGCCGCAGTCCTGCTGCGAAGGCTGGGTCTTCCCGAAGAGTCAATGCCGGAAACAGGGGTTACCGAAGATTCCAGGGCCGCCGCTGGGCCCGCTGAGGATAGCTTAGAATGAAAGCCGACAGTTGGGCGACGACAACCAATCGTTGGGTGCAGGCCGCGGACCGTTTATCGGCGACGTTCAGCCGCCAAACGACGACGCACCCAGGGTTATCGTTGACGTATCAGCCCTTACTGCACGGGGCTTTCAACATGGACGTTACGTGGGTGACCGGCCGGATTGGGGTCGGCGGCGGAATCTGGACGGCGGAGAACATGGCGGCGGTGTCGCGGGCGGGAATCACGCACATCATCGACATGCAGATCGAATTTGACGACACCAGTCTGGCGGTACCGCATGGCATTGACGTCCTGTGGAACCCGATTGACGATGATTTTCAACCCAAACCTCCCGAGATATTTGAGCGCGGTGTGGAATTCGCGATGCAGGCGCTCAGGCAGGACGGGACCAAGCTGTTCATTCACTGCGCGGCCGGGGTCCACCGGGCGCCGATGATGACGCTGGCTGTGTTGTGCTCGATGGGCTGGACGCCGGATGCGGCCCGGGACCTGATCGAGAAAGAACGCCCGGTAGTGGATTTCGCGGATGTGTATGTGCGCAGCGTGGAGAGGTTTCTCGACCAGCAGGTGAGAACGGAAAAGTAAGAAACCAGTTTTCAGTTGCTGGTTCCCAGTTGTGAGTTAACAACCAATCCTAAACATTTCAGCGAGGCAAATTTTCCCTTCCGGGTGGAGGGGAGAGTCTGCCTTGCGGGTGAGACTCGGCAAGGGAGGAAACATGTTCGACGAGCACCGCCGCCCCTGGGGGCGGCTTTTCTACTTGCTGGCGTTTGCGGTGGTGGGGCTGACGGCATCGTGGGCGCAAACGCCGCCTACCACTACGATCAGCGACGTGGTGTACCGGGCGGACGGAACGCTCGCGGGCGGAACGCTGCTGATCTCCTGGCCGACGTTCAGCACGGCGACGGGGCAGGCGGTAGCGGCGGGCCGGAAGAGTGTGACCATTGCTGAGGGTGGTGTGCTGTCGGTGGACCTGGTTCCGAACACAGGCGCGACCCCTCCGGGGACCTTCTACACGGTGGTGTACCAGCTTGATGATGGCACGGTGTTGTGCTTGAACGCTTCCACCTGGGCGAAACCGGCCCAGCCGTAGTTATCCGATTTCTTCGCTCCAGTTCTCGAGCGCTTTCTTGACCTCGGCCATGAACTGGTCGGCGACCGCACCGTCGATGATGCGGTGGTCGTAGCCAAGCGTCAGATGAACGAGGGAGCGGATGGCGATGGAATCGTCGCCGTTGTCATCGGTCACCACGACCGGCGCCTTGGCAATTCCGCCCACGCCCATGATTGCCGAGTTGGGCTGGTTGATGATGGGCAATCCGAACACCGCGCCAAACTGGCCGGGATTGGTGATGGTGAAGGTGGAGCCTTCAACTTCGTCCGGCTTGAGTTTCTTGGTGCGGGCGCGTTCCCCCAGATCGGTGATGCCGCGCTGCAGGCCGAGGAAGTTGAGTTCGTCCGCGTTTTTCAGCACGGGAACGATGAGGCCCCAGTCGAGAGCGACGGCGATGCCGACATTGACATGGCGATGGTAGCGGAGGCTTTCTCCTTCGACCGACGCATTCACGATGGGGAACTGCTGCAACGCGATGATGGCGGCGCGGGTAAAAAACGGCATGAAGGTAAGACGGGCGCCATTTCGTTTTTCGAAAGCGGACTTGTTCTTGTTGCGCAACTGAACGATGCGCGTGAGGTCAACCTCGAACATGCAGTGCACGTGGGCGCTGGTGCGACGCGACTCGATCATGCGGTGAGCGATGATCTTGCGAATATGGCTCATGGGCACCACGTCGCCGGGAATCGCAGCCGGGGCCGAAGATCCGGTTTCGGGCTTGGCGGAAGGAACCGGTGCGGCGGGAGTGGCCGCGGGAGCAGCGCCTTCCAGAAATGCGGTGATGTCCTGCTTGGTAATACGCCCGCCCAATCCAGTGCCGGGTACCTGCGCCAGATTGATATTGTGCTCACGCGCGATTTTGCGGACCAGCGGAGAGGAGCGCGCATGGTCGTCTTCGTCATGTTGAGGCTGTGAAGCCGGGGCAACTGGCTTGGGCTCAGCCGCCGGGGCCGGGGTGCGAACCGGGGCGGCCTCCTTTTTTGCGGGAGGAGGAGGTGGTGCCGCCGGGGCGGGCTTCGAAGCCGAGCTGTCGCCATCCGCGGAAATCGTGCCGACTACGGTATTGACCTGAACCGTGGCGCCTTCCGCGACCTTGATGTCCTGCAGGACGCCCGAAGCCGGCGCCGGAATTTCGGCGTCCACCTTGTCGGTTGAAATCTCGAACAGGGGTTCGTCGCGCTGCACCTTGTCACCTGGCTTTTTCAGCCATTTGGTGATGGTCCCCTCAAAGATCGATTCGCCCATCTGGGGCATGACGATATCAGTCGGCATAATTCCCTTCCACGCGGCTCTATTCCAGGCGCGCGCAACCCTTCATTATATATATCCAGCCAAACCGCCCCGGTTACTGCTCACGACGTTTCTAATCGTGGTGCCCGTTCTCTTCCCCTTTGGGGTCAACCGGGAGCGGCGCGACTCCTGTGGATTTCTTCCAATATTCCTGCACCGGAGGTGGCAGCTTTTCGATACGCGACAGGAAGGCAGTGACTTTCCACATCCCCGTCTCGCTCAAAGCCTCGTTCCAGGCGGGCATACCGGTGTAGCGAATGCCGGTGCGGACGGCGTAGTAGATATGCCACTCCGGGTCATCCAGGGGATGCAGGATCAACTGCGGAGGCGGAGGGTAGAAGGAATGCTCGAGCGGACTGGGTTTGTTGTCGAGCCCTCCATGACATCCGGCACAGTTCATGGTGTAGATTTTCATTCCGTCGATCAGATTTTCGTCAGTCGGGGGCAGAGGGTTGGTCAGGCGCGGGGCATGACGCTCCATGGAGGCATCCATGGCGGACATGGCGATGCGGCGCTCCATTTTCGGCGGGTTGGAGTCTGCATTCGTGGGCAGGAGGCCGAGCATGGCGATGGCCAGCCCTCCCAGCAGGAGTACGAGCAAGGTGATGACGACGCCAAAGATAAAATTGCGCATTCCTGCCTCCTGTTGACAGATATTTTGAGAGGACGCCGTTACGGATTGTCCAGCTGTGCCGTGTGATTCAGGATGGCACGGGCGTCCTGCGCTTCCGATTCCCTCACTTGAAGCCTGATTCCGCCGAGTATATGGGAATGCCAGCCACCGATGCGAAGCATGTTTTCATCATACGCGAAGCACTCGATATCGGCTGATTCCAGGAGGGAGCGGGCCAGCAGGAATTCCGGCTGGCTATGAAAGACCGCGATGGTGACCAGGTTCTCCTGCATTTAAGTTCTCTCGCCGAGCTTCGCTCGGTTGGACAGCCGAGAGCGGCTGTCCCCACGTGGGTTCAGTATGCTTTCAGGCGCCGGGCCTCACGCAGCACATCGCTCACCTGGGGCAGGAAGTATTCCTCCTGCGGCGGCGAGAACGGGACCGGAGAATCCTGGGCGGCGATGCGCACGATGGGACCGTCGAGATGGTCGAAGGCGTCTTCATTGATAATGGCGGCAATTTCGCCGGCCAGGCCTCCGGTACGGGAGTGCTCGTGCAGAACGATCACCTTGCTGGTCTTGCGCACGCTGGCAGCGATGGCTTCGCGATCGAGAGGCGAGATCGTCCGCAAGTCAACGATTTCGACGTCGATCCCCTCTGCGCTTAACGTCTCGGCCGCTTCCAGTGCGGTGTGCACCATGGCGGCATAAGTAATGATGCTGAGGTCGCGGCCTTCACGGGCGATGCGCGCTTTGCCCAGCGGCACAATATAGTCTTCGGCCGGCACTTCCTCCTTGATCCGGCGATAGAGATATTTGTGCTCAAAGAAGATGACCGGATTGTTGTCGCGAATCGCCGCCTTGATAAGGCCTTTGGCGTCGTAGGGGCTGGCCGGGCACACAACTTTGACGCCGGGCGTGTGCACAAACCACATTTCCGGATTCTGGGAATGAAAGGGACCGCCGTGTACATTGCCGCCGCTGGGGCCGCGAATGACCAGGGGAGCAGGCGCCCCCCAGCGGTAGTGAGCTTTGGCAACCATGTTGACGATCTGGTTGAAAGCACAGCCGATGAAATCCATGAACTGGAACTCGGCCACCGGACGCATTCCGGTGAGCGAGGCGCCGAAGGCAGCGCCCACGATGGCGGATTCCGCGATTGGAGTATCAATGATGCGCTCGGGCCCGAAACGGTCGATGAAGCCGTCGGTGACTTTGAATGCGCCGCCATAGATGCCGATGTCCTCGCCCAGGCAGAAGACAGTGGGGTCGCGCTCCATTTCCTCCCAGATACCCTGGCGGATGGCTTCGAGATAGGTGAGTTGTGGCATGCGCTTCTTAAATTCCGCCTTCCGATAATTTGACTTCCCGATGCCGGCGCTACAAAGCGTCAGCTCAAGTGTATTGCAGCCTCTGCGCTCGCACGACCCGCGGCAGTTCCCCTGGAGGCTTTCGGGGTCCCGTACTTGGGTTTGATTTCGTGGCAGGCGTTCTCGCAATACACACCGCCGGCTGCGGATTCGGGTTTGGGCATCGGGCTGGCGACTGCGACATCGCGGTCGGCTTCCAATTGTTGATCGACACCAGCGATCAGTTCTCGGTTCTCAGTTTGAGTGAGCCACTCTTTTATGTTTAGTAAATAGTTCTCGAAGCGGGCGATGGGGTCGCGTTTGCGCCAGTGCTCGAATAAGGGTTTGGGAACGTAGTCGGCGGCGTCATGGATGGCGTGCCCTTTCATGCGCATCATCTTGGCCTCGATGAGGGTTGGGCCTTCGCCGCGGCGGGCGCGTTCGCAGGCTTCGTGGGCGGCATCGTAAACCTGGCAGGGGTCGGTGCCGTCAACGATTACGCCGGGGATGCCGTAGGCGAGGGCGCGCTCGGCGAGGTCCTTCACGCGGAATTGCATGTCGGCGGGCGTGGAATAGGCCCAGAGATTATTTTCGACGAAAAGAACGAGGCCGAGATCCTGCACGGCGGCGAAGTTCAGGCCTTCGTATGTAACTCCGGTGGACTGGCCGCCGTCGCCGATGTAGGTCATCACGGCGATATTGCGTCCCTGCAAACGCGCGCCCAGGGCCACGCCCGCGAGCACGGGAAGCAGGTCGCCGAGGGTTGAAATGGGTGAAACCATGTTGCGGTTTTTGATATCACCGAAGTGCGACGATCCATCGCGTCCCCCGGTCGGCGAACCGGCCTTGGCCATGTACTGCATCATGATGTCGCGCGGGGAGAAGCCGCGGACCAGGGTCGAGCCCTGATTGCGGATCATCGGACCCAGCCAGTCATCTTTGCGCAAGGCGTAGGCGGAGGCGCAGGAGCAGGCTTCCTGGCCCAGGCCGAAGTAAACTCCTCCGACTACTTTTCCCTGCTTGTAAAGATTTTCGAGGGCGGCCTCCACCTTCCGGTTGAGCAGCATCCAGCGATAGATTTCGATGCATTGTTTCTTGCTCAGATACTTGGAATCGCGGATAGGCGGGACCGGCGCGCTGAGGTCGCCCCTTACCTCGTAACTCACTTTGCCGGCTTTGCGGACCTGGCGGATGGAGATGTCGAGTTTTTCAAGGCGATGATCGGCGATGGTATAGACGCGCTGATTGGCGCCTGCAACTGGTGCGGACCGGGCAGCACGTCCTGCTTTTTTCTTTTTAGGCATTGGCGGCGTCATCCATGCTAACGCGGAGGGTTCGGTTCTGTCGCGTCCCCGGGGAGTTCCCTGCCGCTAGGCGCGGAACGTGTCTTCTTCCTTGTGGAGCCGGCGCAGTTGCTCTGGCCGCTTTAACGGCACGCCCACGGACTGCCCTAAAATGGCGTCCAGACTTTCCAGCCATAGCATCTGGCTCTCGAAGACCACGCCAAAGTTGCGGGAGATGGAATGGGCGACGTCCTGGAGCGAGAGTTGCCGGTTTAGTTCTTTCGCCATCGAGGTAACGGGTTTGGTCGTGATCCCGCAGGGGATGATCAGGTTGAAGTAGTCGAGGTCAGTGTTGACGTTGAGAGCGAAACCGTGGGACGTCACGGCGCGGGAGATGTGGACGCCGATGGCGGCGATTTTCGCTTGTTCCCTGACCGAGTGGAGGCGGGTCTCTGACCCGCCCTGCCCGGGTCGAAGACCCGGGCCCACATGGTCTGCGATAGTCCAGACGCCGGTGAGGCCGCAGATGCGGGTGGTGGGGATTCCGAAATCAGCGCAGGTGCGGATGATGACTTCTTCCAGGCGGCGCACGTACTCGATGGCGCCGAGGGTTTTGCGCTTGCCGTCAGGCGTGGCGATGGCGCGTAAATCGAAAATAGGATAGCCGACCAGCTGGCCGGGGCCATGGAAGGTGACATCCCCGCCCCGGTCGCATTCGAATACTTCCACGCCGTGCCGCACCAGCGCTTCGGGCGATGCAACGATGTTTTTCCGGCTGGCGTTTCGGCCAAGAGTAATGACCGGCGCGTGTTCGAGCAGAAGCAGGACGTCGCCGATGCGGCCTTCCTTGCGCAGTTCGACCAGGCGCTGTTGCAGGCGCAGGCCGGTGGCGTAATCCACGGTGCCGAGTTGGAGGACAGAGATCAAGGCGGATTGGGTAATTGAGTAATTGGGTAATTGGGTAATTTCAAGAGTCTGCGGTTTTCAAATTACCAAATTACCCAATTACTCAATTACCAGATTCCTCAGGCGTTGATTGCCATTCCATACACGCTGTTCGAGGCGTCGAGCATGGCCTCGGCCAGCGTGGGGTGGGCGTGAATCGTCCACATCAAATCTTCCACCGTGGCTTCGAGTTCAATGGCCATGACCGCCTCGGCGATCAGTTCGGTGGCCTGCGGGCCGATGATGTGCACTCCGAGAATCTCGCCATAGTCGGCATCGGAGACGATCTTGATGAAGCCTTCATGCTGGCCCACGATCGACGCGCGCGAGTTTGCGGTGAAGGGGAACTTTCCGACCTTGACGTTGTAGCCTGCTTCTTCGGCTTTTGCTTCGGTCAAGCCCACGCTGCCGATTTCGGGATGGCAGTAAGTCGCGTTGGGGATGTGTTCCGGGTTAATGGGCTTGCCTTTCTTGCTGGCGATTCTGGTGACTGCGACGATGCCTTCCATGGCGCCGACGTGAGCCAGTTGCGGCGTTCCCAGCACGATATCGCCGATGGCGTAAACCCCGGGTTCGGCGGTCTGCATCCAGCTGTCGGTCTTGATGAAGCCGCGGTCTGGCTTGATTTTCGTTCTTTCCAGGCCGAGGTTTTCAGTGCGCGGCTTGCGGCCCACGGCGATCAGGATCCTCTCAGTTTCGATCTTCTGCGGTTTGCCATCCACGCTGAAGTTTACGGTGATTCCTGATTTGCTCTTTTCGATCTTGTCCACCTTCGCGTGGGTATGGAAATTGATGCCGCGCTTGCGATAGACCCGCGCCAACTCTTTAGAAATTTCTTCATCTTCTACCGGAACCAGGCGGGGCAGCATTTCGATGAGGGTAACTTCGCTGCCGAAGGAGCGAAATATGGATGCGAATTCGACGCCCACCGCTCCGGCGCCAACGATCACCAGCGACTTGGGGATTTCTTTAAGGGCGAGAATCTCGATGTTGCTCAGGATGCGGTCGCCGGGCTCGAGGCCAGGCAGCATGCGGGCTTCCGATCCGCTGCAGAGGATTACATTTTTCGCCTTGACCTGGCTGGTCTTTCTGTCCGCGGAAACTTCCACCGTCAGCACGCCGTTCTGCGCGGGGCCGGTCAGCTTGCCATAGCCCCGGATCGTTTCCACCTTGTTCTTCTTCATCAGGAAATCGAGTCCCTTGGTGTGCTTGGCTACAATCTTCGACTTACGCTCCTGGATGGCGGCCCAATTCAGCTTCCGTGCGTCCACACCTTCGATGCCGTATTCTTTCGCCTCTTTCAGGTGGTCCCAGAGTTCGGCATTGAAGAGCAGGGCCTTGGTCGGGATACAGCCGACGTGCAGGCAGGTGCCGCCGAGCACGCTGTCTTTTTCGATGAGAGCGGTTTTCAGTCCATACTGGCCGGCGCGGATGGCGGCGGTGTAACCGGCCGGACCACTGCCGATGATGGCGACGTCATAAATAGTTTCAGGCAAAGGAGCGCTCCTCACTATCAACAGATGCTTGATGGCAAACGTTTGATTCTAGAACAGAAGCTCCAGATCGCGATAGCAAGGTCGGCGGCGACGCTCCCAGGGACACATTGAGGGAACCTACAGCTCATGTTGGACGTAGAATTATCTGTAAGGAGGCCTCTCATGCACGTTTTTGGGTTCTTCCTGTTCCCCATCTTTGGATCGGGGTTTCTCCTCTACTTCCTGCCGACGATCATCGCTCTGCTGCGCGAGAAATACGACAGGCTTTCCATCTTTCTACTCAATTTCTTTTTAGGGTGGAGCGTGATTGGATGGATCGTCGCCCTGGTATGGGCATGCAAGAATGACCGCGTGGTTTACGTGCAGAGTCCGCAGCGCTATTAGTCTCCCGCACGGGCGCAGGACCAGTCGAGTTTTGCTCAGCTAGACTCTGTCATGCTGAGCGGAGGTAGAGCGGTCGCTCGCGACCGCTCTACCGAAGTCGAAGCACCCCTACCTGCTCCACACTCTTTCATCCCCGGATACCACTTTCTGCACGTCGAGCGCGCATGAGGGTATAGGGGTCCTTCGACTCTCCGCTTCTTCGCCAGCGAAGAAGCGGCTTCGCTCAGGATGACAGAGGGGAAGGATGACGGAGCATAAGCTAGCCCAGCAGGCGGGCCGCTTCGCGGGCGTAATAAGTGACGATGATGCCGGCCCCGGCGCGGCGGATGGAGATGAGCGATTCCATCATGACGCGGTCGCGGTCAATCCAGTGATTGCGGGCGGCGGCTTCAATCATGGCGTACTCGCCGGAAACCTGGTAGGCCGCCAACGGCAAGTCGAAGCGCCGGCGGGCCGCCGCGATCACGTCCAGATACGGCATGGCGGGTTTCACCATGATCATGTCCGCGCCCTCTTCGATGTCCGCCTCAATTTCCCGCATGGCTTCCCGCAGGTTGGCGCCATCCATCTGGTAGGAGCGGCGATCTCCGAACTGAGGCGCGGAATCGGCAGCCTCGCGAAAGGGGCCGTAGAAGCCGGAGGCGAACTTGGCCGCATAAGAAAGGATGGGGGCATTGGTCAGCCCGGCCTCATCGAGGGCCTTGCGGATTGCGGCCACGCGGCCATCCATCATGTCGGACGGGGCAACGACGTCAACCCCGGCGCGAACCTGAGAAACCGCCGTGCGGGCCAGCAGTTCCAGCGTGGCGTCGTTGAGAATTTCGAATTCCTGCTCAGTGGTACGGGCTGCCACCACCGCGTCGATGGCTTTCATTTTGTCCTGAGGTTTCGCGGCCATCGCGGCCATCGACTTCATCGCTGCCGCCCCGAGTGATTGCGGAGTTTGTGACGTGCGCACGATGCCGCAGTGTCCGTGAGACATGTACTCGCACAGGCAAACATCGCCCATGAGGATGAGTTCCGGCACTTCGCGCTTGATGGCCCGGGCAGCCTGTTGCACGATTCCGTTTTCCGCCCATGCGCCGGTGGCAACCTCGTCCTTGGTCTCAGGCAGACCGAAGAGCATTACGGCGGGGACGCCGAGCGACGCGGTGGTTCGCGCCTCTTTGACGGCTTCATCCACGGAAAGATTGAACACACCCGGCATGGACCGCACTTCCTTGCGCACAGCTTCTCCGGGACAAACGAACAGGGGATAAACGAAGGCCTCAGGGGTGAGGCGAGTCTCACGCACCAGCGAGCGCAAGCGCTCATTCTGCCGCAGGCGGCGAAGGCGTGTGACCGGGAAGGTCATGGGGTGATTCTAGCAGGGAGCCAGTCGTCAGTCGTCAGTCTCCAGCCAAAAAGGCAATGCCGGCGGAGGCTGACGACTGAAGACTGACGACCGACGACTGCCTTGGTGGTACCAAAGTAACGCTTTGTCTCCTCCCGGAACTGATCTGAGGCAAGCGCAGCCACTAGAATGCGGAATATCTAATGCTCTCACGGCGGCAATGGCGGATCGCTGGCATCGTCGGCATAACCCTCATGTATGCCACGGTGTCGCTGAGCATGGAGGCCGGCTTCGCCCTGCTCGCCTTCGGTGATATTACCCAGTTTTCATTGCTGTTTCTGGCCTTCCTGCTGATGGTTTCGAACGCGGTTTCGACCCGCGGCCAGGTGCGATTGTTCTGGGGTCTGATGGCGCTGGGCTGCCTGTTGTGGTCGGCGAACCTGGCCTTGTGGACGCTGTACGAAGTGATTCTGCGGCTCCCCATTCCCGACCCGTTCATCGGAGATGCAATCCTCTTTGTTCACGTCGTGCCCTTCATGGCGGCGGTGGCGCTGCGTCCCCACCTGTCCGAGGGAAAGAAACTCTATTTCACCACCCTGAATTTCCTGACGCTGCTGGTGTGGTGGGTCTTTCTCTATGCCTTCATCGTTTTCCCGGATGAGTACGTTGTACTCAACGTTTCCATTTACAGCCCCCACTATGACGTGCTCTATCTGGTGGAAAATCTGGCATTCCTGATCGTGCTCGGCATGCTGGGATGGAACGCCCGGGGGGCGTGGAAAGATATCTACTGGAACCTGTTTGTGGCCTCCGGACTTTACGCCGTAAGTTCGCTGGCGCTGAATGCCGCCATTGCCCGCGGTCAATATCACACCGGCAGCATCTATGACATCCCATTCATTGCATCGGTGTGCTGGATGATCTGGGCGACTTTGCTGGCGCGTGAAACCAATCCGCCGCCGCAACCCGCGCCGCCGGAACTCTCACGCTGGCAAATGCTGCCTCCCCGCCTGGCCATGATCGCGATGCTTTCCCTTCCGGTGATGGGATATTGGGCATGGTTTCGCGACACGGCGCCGCCCAACCTGCGACAGTTCCGCCTGCTGGTCACGCTGGCGGCCATGGTGGTGCTGGGTCTGTTCGTATTCCTGCGCCAATTCCTGATGGACCGGGAACTGGTGCGGCTGCTGGAAGAGTCGCGCTCCAGCCTGGAAAATATGAAACGGCTGCAGACCGAACTGGTGCAGCGCGAGAAGCTGGCATCGCTCGCCCAACTGGTGTCAGGAGCGGCGCACGAGATCAACAACCCCCTGGCTGCGATCCTGGGATACTCCGAGTTGCTGTCTGCGCAGGCGGGTCCGGAGTCGGAGCAGGGCAGCATGGCGCGCAAGATCGGGCAACAGGCCCGGCGAACCAGGGAGCTGCTCTCCAGTCTGCTCAGCTTTGCCCAGCAGTCGCCTGGTGAAAAGACCTTGCTGGATATGGGCTCGGTCGTCCAACGTGCCCTGCAGATGAAAATGTTGCGCACGGAACACAAAAGCATTCAGGTGGAGAGCCGGATTGCTCCCGGACTCCCGCAAATCTGGGGTAACGTCAATCAACTCTTCCAATGCTGCGTGGAAATCATCGGGAACGCGACGGACGCTCTGGAAGAGGTGGGCGGTGGGACCCTTTCTGTCAGCGTGATCGAAGAAGGTGACGAACTGGTGATGGAATTCTCCGATTCCGGCCCCGGCATCCGGGACCCGCAGCGCATTTTCGATCCTTTCTATACCACGAAGGCTGTCGGAAAGGGCATGGGACTGGGGCTGAGCGTCACTTATGGTGTCGTCCAGGACCACCAGGGACAAATCAGCTGTGAGAACCGTCCGGAAGGCGGCGCGGTCTTCGTGCTCCGCTTCCCCGCGGCGAAGCAGCGGGCACCGAAGATGGCCGAGGCCGCCCAGGCCTAGGAACTGATTTCAGATTTCAGATCTCCCGCGACTTGCCAGGATACGACCCGAACTCTTCCCGGGCAGAGAACGGTCGAGCTGCGCTCGACTGGGCGGACGAGGGCGCCCGCCCCTACGTTGTGGCCGTTCTTGTAACATGAAGGCGATGCCGTCCGTTCTCATCCACAGCAGTGCCCGGGTTTTGGAATTCGAGTCTCTGCTGGATCTCATCCGTGGATACACTTCTTCGCCGCTAGGGCAGGAACGAGTTGTCGCGCTGGCTCCCTCCGTCGATCGCCGGTGGATTGAGAAGCAGCACCAGCTCACCACCGAAATCCGGGAATTTCGGCGCGTGGGCGGACGCTTCGAGTTCTCTGGACTGCTGAATATCTCAACTCAGGTCGAGAAGGCGCGCATTGACGGCGCGGTCCTCGAAACCACGGAGATTCGCGACGTAGTGCTGGTGATCGACCGTGCAGCCGAGTGGCGGGAGATCGCTCTGGGCCCGCCGGCGGCGATGAAACTGGAGTGGAGCGCGGTGGCGGAGCTTTCATCCGGCATCATCGACTTCACCGAATTCCTGCGCAGCTTTCGCAACAAGATCCAGCCTGATGGCACGCTCGAAGACCGGGCCTCGCCGGAACTGGCGCGAATCCGGCGCGAGATCGAACGGCAAAAGCGGGCGATCCAGGAGTCGCTGCGGGGCTATCTCCGTCGGCTGGCCGAAGGCGGAGCGGTGCAGGATGAGTTGATCACGATCCGCGGCGAACGCTTCGTGATTCCGATCAAGATCGAGCAGAAACGCCGGGTGCAGGGCGTGATTCACGGCGCCAGTTCGAGCGGCCAGACCGTCTTCGTCGAGCCGCTCGAGACCATCGACCAGAACAACGAACTGGTGCGCCTGCTCGATGAAGAGATGGCCGAGATCCACCGTATCCTGCTGGAAATGACGCGCCGCATCGGCGAGAGCTCGGAGCCGATCCTCAAAGCTGTGGACGTGCTGGGTGAACTCGAAGTGCAATTCGCCAAGGCCCGCTTCGCCGAAGACTACGCCTGCGTGCCGGTATTAGTGAATGAAGATGGGAGCAAGCAAGAACCACGTGGGGACAGCCGCCCCCGGCTGTCCGGGCCGAGCCCTGCTCGGCTGGTTTTGATCAACGCCCGCCACCCGCTGCTGGAACGCAACCTGAAGGCCAAGGGCGGGCACGTCGTTCCCGTGAGCATCGAACTCGAAGGTGAGCAACTGGAACTGGTCATCACCGGTCCCAACACCGGCGGGAAAACCGTGGCCCTGAAAACGGTTGGCCTGCTGGCACTGATGGCGCAGTCCGGTATTCCGGTCCCAGCCGATCGCGCTGAAGTCCCCGTCTTCGATGCCGTGCTGGCCGATATCGGCGACTACCAGTCCATCGAGCAGAATCTTTCAACCTTCTCCGCCCACGTCACCAACATCGACTTCATCTCGCGCACGGCCACGTCAGATTCGCTGGTGCTGCTGGACGAACTGGGCTCAGCCACCGATCCGGAAGAAGGCGCGGCGCTGGCGGTCGCGATTGCCGAGCATTTCCGGCGCATTGGTTGCATAACGGTAATCTCCACCCATCACACCTCGCTGAAGGTCTTCGGCGCAAATACGCCGGGCGTGGTGAACTCCTCCGTCGGGTTCGACGAAGCCACGCTGCAGCCTACTTACGAGCTGAGAATCGGTGTGCCGGGAGCTTCGGCGGGCATCAACATCGCGCAGCGCCTGGGGCTGAATCCATCCATCATTGAGGCTGCCCGGTCGAAGCTCGGCACGCAGGCCCGCGATGTCGGCCAGTTTCTCGACAGCCTGCACGCCAATTTGCGCGAGGCCGAAGCCGAACGCCTTCGCCTGAGGGCCCGGGAGCAGGAACTGGAGCGCGAAAAGGCAACCCTGGCCGCCGAGGGGCGGAAAGAGCAGCAGGCGAAAATCAAAGAGATGGAGAAAAAACTCGACACCCTGTTGCGGGATTTCGAGTATCAGGCGCGGGAGATGGTCAGCGCGATCGAAGACCGGGCCGCGTCGCAAAAGCTGTCCAAAGACGCCGAGCGGCGCATTGCAAAGCTGCGGCGGGAATTCGGCGAGCAATTCGATTCCACCGTGGTAGCGCATGCGACGGGGGCGGACCGAGGCGATCCCAATGCGCAACCGCAGCTGGTAAAGCATGTTTCCCAGGGCGACACGGTGAAACTCAAGTCGGTAGGCCGGCCTGCCGTGGTGAGCCGGCGCATCGACGAAAATCATTTTGAAGTCGAAGTCGGCGCCATGAAGATGAAGATCGCCCGCGACGACATCGCAGAAGTGCTGTCGCGGGCAGCTGATTCGCCAGTCAAAGCGGCCCGGGCGCGCGGAATTTCGGTGTCGCTGGAGCAGGAAGGTGCCAGCGTGCCGTCCGAGATCAACGTCATCGGGCGCACCGTGGATGACGCCACTCGCGAGGTAGAAAAATTCGTCGATCGCGCATTTCTGGCCGGATTGCCGCGGGTGCGCGTGGTGCACGGCAGCGGTATGGGAATTTTACGGAAAGCGCTGCGGCAGTATTTGCAGAAGCATCCGCACGTGGAGTCGGTCACGGAGCCTCCGCAGAATGAAGGAGGCGGCGGGGCGACGGTGGTGGAGCTGCGAATTTAGATTTCCGCTGGTATAGGGGTGCTTCGACTGCAGAAGAGCGGTCGCAAGCGACCGCTCTTCCTCCGCTCAGCATGACAGGGCTTCCACATTGGGACAGCATCGAAATGTTTGTGACGACCGTCACAGCCAGCTGTTCTCATCACCTCCTACTCTGTCATCCTGAGCGAAGCCGCTTCTTCGCTGGCGAAGAAGCGGAGAGTCGAAGGACCCCTATACCCTCATGCGCACTCGACGAACGTATTGCGTTTACATCGTAGGGAGCCATTCTGGAACGCTCTACCATCGGGATGACGGGCAATTTGCACAAGCGAGCATTCGAGCACAAGTTCCACCGTATTGAGGGTTTCACCGATCGCTACGATGTAGAGCGTCTTCTTTACTGGGAGTCTTACGATGATATTCACAAAGCGATCGGGCGCGAGAAGCAGCTCAAGGGTTGGCGCAGGGCGAAGAAAATTGTGCTGATCGAATCGATGAATCCGCAATGGCTGGATTTGAGCAAAGAGTGGTATCCATGGATGAAAGCGCCTGAGGAAGGTGGGGGTGCTTCGACTCCAGAAGAGCGGTCGCAAGCGACCGCTCTTCCTCCGCTCAGCATGACAAAGGATAAGTAGGCAGGTTTTCCGCTGCCATCAACCGAATAGCGGTTCCTTCCACAGCTTCTCCACAGCAATCTGCTTCCGGTATATTCAAATCAGGGCCTTTCCGCCTCACAATTCCTGCGGACAGCTGTGTCTCCAACCATGACCGACTCAGGCGACTTCAAGGAAACCGTCAAGCTGCAGGCGGACATCGTTCGCATTGTCGGCGATTACGTCAAGCTGAAGAAGGCGGGGGCGCAGAACTACTCCGGGCTTTGTCCCTTTCATAACGAGAAGACGCCGTCGTTCTCGGTGCATGCCACGCGGCAGTTTTATCACTGTTTTGGCTGTGGTGTTTCCGGCGATGTTTTCAGCTTTGTCCAGAAAGTCGAGAACATTACTTTCCCCGAGGCGGTGAGGGCGGTGGCCCAGAAGCTGGGCATTGCCTTGCCGAAGGTCACGTTCTCGAGTCCGGCCGAGGCCAGGGAAGCCGGGCTACGCACGGTGCTGCTTGATGTGAATGAGCGGGCCTGCGGTTTTTTTCAGGAATATCTGAGGCGCCCCGAGGGAGCCCACGCCCGCGAGTATCTGGCGGGACGCGGGTTGAACGAGGATGTGATCAGGGCCTTCCGGATCGGCTTTGCGCCGGATTCAGGCTTTCTCTTGCGCGACCGGCTGCGGGGCGAGTTCGAAGAAGATGTGCTGCGGGAGAGCGGGGTGTTCTCCTGGAAGGCGGAAAGCAGTCGTCAGTCGTCGGTCGTCGGTCGTCAGCAAGACGCAGGATCCCTCGACTCCGCTCGGGATGACAACGGTGAGCCGACGGGTACGCAGAGTGATCTCGCGTCCAAAGATGGCGTATCCAAAGAGGTTAAGCCAACGGCCAACGACCAGCGGCCAACGACCCCTTCCATGTACTCCAAGTTCCGCAACCGGATCATGTTCCCCATCACCAATGAAGCCGGGCGCGTGATTGCCTTTACCGGGCGCACTCTTTCGGCGGACGAAAAGGCTGGACCCAAATACCTGAATTCGCCGGAAACCGCGATCTACTCCAAGTCGCGGGTGCTGTTTAACCTCGATAAGGCAAAAGAGGCGATTCGCAAATTGGATTACGCCATCCTGGTCGAGGGGCAGATGGACTGCGTTTCGGTTTTTGCCGCGGGCTTCCACAATGTGATCGCCAGCTCGGGGACGGCTTTTACCGAGCTGCAGGCCAGGCTTTTGGGGCGTTTCACGAAAAATGTTGTGGTTAATTTCGATCCCGACACGGCTGGGGCCAAGGCCACGGAACGTACTCTCGGCCTGCTGGTAGAAGAAGAGTTTCAGGTCAAGGTGCTTACCCTGGAATCAGGCTTCGATCCTGACCTGTTTATCCGGCGCAAGGGGAAAGAGGCATACGCCGGCGGGCTGAAAAATTCGCAGAAGTATTTCGACTATCTCATCGAACGGGCGCGGGCCGAGTTTCCAGTGCGCAGCGCCGAGGGCAAGGTGAAGGCGGTGAACTATCTGCTGCCTCACATCCAGCGCGTGCCCAGCCGCATCGTTCGCGATGAGCTGGCGCGGGAAATGGCGCAGAAGCTGGGTATCGACTCGGCGGTGCTGCGTCAGGAGTTGAAGCATGCTGCAGCCAACCGCTCCACGGCCACCCTGAAGGCCCGGGCGGAGGTCCAGATCACGGATGCCGAAAAGATACTGATCCGGGCGCTGGTTTCGGCCACTGAGATCCAGACCTCGGAAGAGCATCTTTCGGCCCGCGACGGGGCGGAAGAGGAGTTCGATCCCTGCCGCCAGGCCCAGTTCGTCCTCAAAAGCGAACTCCTCCACCAGGGGGTGGCCGCCGAATCGCTGATCGAAGTGCTGCTCCGGTCGGAGGCCGTCCATGTCACCGACCTGCCTTTACCCGAGACTGACCGCAACCTGCTGGCTTCCATCCTCATGAAGGATGACGAGGAGCTCTCCGCCGAACGGCTGGAGGGCGCGGTACGGGCCTTGCGGCGCATCCAACTGAGAAGAAGGCTGGAGGGGGTGCAGAGAGAATTGCAGGTCACGCGGGGGCGGGAAGCCGGCCAGATTCAGGCCCTTTTGGAGGAAAAGATGCGCCTGAAACGGGCCCTGATGGATCCCAGCCTGGCTGACGACAGCCCCGCGGCCCGGCCGGCGTAGGGCGAAAACACTATGAAACTATATGGAGTTCGATAACATCTAATTCAACAGTTGACGGGAACATGGACGGGGTGTGTCAAAAATCAGCAAATCGCTGATGTCCGCTAAACCCCTCCGATGCTATAATTCGAAGGTTTGTGCCAGGCGCTCAGCTCGCCGCTTCACGTTCCCACCGCTAAAAAACGCTCTCTGTCCTTTTCGTAGGACGAAAAGAAGGTAATCCGTCTTGGCTCTTGACGACAAGTACGACGATATCAAAAAGCTGATCGACACAGGTAAAGAGAAGGGATATCTGACCTATGACCAGGTCAACGACCTTATCCCGCACGACGTGCATTCTCCCGAGGACCTGGACGATCTGCTGACCACCATTGGTACGCAGGGAATCGATGTGCTGGAGGGACCGAAGCTTCCCTCCTCCGCGCTCGATAAGAAGTTCGAAGAAGAAGGAGAAGTCGGCGAGGACGTCGAACTCGACCTCACTCCCGGCGCTCTGGAAAAAACCAACGACCCCGTCCGTATGTATTTAAGGGAGATGGGGACGGTGCCGTTGCTTACGCGCGAAGGCGAAGTGGAAATCGCCAAGCGCATTGAGCGCGGGCAACTGCGGGTGCTGAAAGCGCTCTCGCGGTCTCCGATTGTCATTAACGAACTGCTGGCGATGGGAGAGGACCTCAAGAAGGGCGTCCGCTCCATCAAGGAAGTGGTCACCTTCGACGAGGAGGAGATCACCGACGAAATTCTCCAGAACCGCCTGAAGGAGTTCACCGGGAAGATCGATGACCTGGCCAAGGCTTACAAAAAGGCCAGCCATCTGATCGAAAAGTTCGCCGCGGTTTCCCAGAAGAAGCGCCCCAAGGACTACCGCCGTGCTCGCCTGAACCTGGCGCGCGCCGTTGTGGCGGTTTCTCTGTGCGTCCGCAAGCTGGGATTTACCAACGCCGAACGCAAGCGCCTGATCGACCGGGTCAACAAGACGGTCGATACCATGCGGTCGCTCGACCGGCAATCCCAGAACCTGGAACGCAAGGCGGAAGCCACCCGCAGCGAAGAGCAGAAGAAAGACTACCGCCGGCAGTCGCGGTCCGTCCGCTCGGAGCTGGAAAAACTGGAGGGCGAAGCCGGGGTTTCCTTTCAGGAACTCAAGCGCACCCAACGGGAAATCATCCAGGGGGACATGGATGCGGAGCAGGCCAAGCGGGAACTGATCGAGGCCAACCTCCGCCTGGTGGTTTCCATCGCGAAAAAGTACACCAACCGCGGCTTGCAGTTCCTCGACCTGATCCAGGAAGGCAACATCGGCTTGATGAAAGCCGTCGATAAGTTCGAATACCGCCGCGGGTATAAGTTTTCGACTTATGCCACGTGGTGGATTCGGCAGGCGATTACTCGTGCCATTGCCGATCAGGCGCGTACGATTCGCATCCCCGTGCACATGATCGAGACCATCAACAAGCTGATCCGCACCTCGCGGCAGCTGGTGCAGGAACTGGGACGCGAACCGACGTCGGAAGAAATCGCCAAGCGCATGGACATTCCGGTGGCCAAGGTGCGCAAGGTGCTGAAGATCGCGCAGGAGCCCATCTCTCTCGAAACCCCGATCGGCGAAGAGGAAGATTCGCATCTGGGCGACTTCATCGAAGACCGCGCCGTAGTTTCGCCGGCCGAGGCCGTGATCAACGTCAACCTGAAAGACCAGACTTCGCAGGTGCTGCGCACGCTCACGCCGCGCGAAGAAAAAGTCATCAAGATGCGCTTTGGTCTGGAAGATGGCTCGGAGCACACGCTGGAAGAAGTAGGCCAGTCGTTTGCTGTAACCCGCGAGCGCATTCGTCAAATCGAAGCGAAGGCGTTGCGCAAGCTGCGGCATCCCTCGCGCTCGCGAAAGCTGCGGGCATTCCTGGATGGCGTGCGAGACTAGAACCTGGCCACGGATTTACACGGATCTACACGGATGAAAGGCACGGCTTCGGTCGTGCCTTTTGTTTTCTGCAATGTAGAAGAAGATGGACGAAACCGTAGAGCGTCCTGACTAGATTAAAAAGTTTTATCCGTGTTCATCCGTGTAATCCGTGGCCCGAATTTTCTCCGCCTTTTCCTTCCCTTTCCACAAGGAAGTCTCATCCTCCACAGTTTCTGCACAAGCAAACGCCAATTTTCCGTTGCGTGTGATTCGAGATTCGCGCAAAGTGCTCACAGTGCAAACGTGAGATGCATTGAGCCTGTTCGCGACGGCAACAGAGCTGGCGGTGACCGGTGGTTCTCGAGGGTGAACTACCGGGAGGGTTTTTAGAAACGCGCTTCGGCGGGTTTCAGGAAACTCGGGCGTTGCGGCCTCCTCAGAGAGTCCTTCCCTAAAAAGCAGGACTGACGCCGCCCGCTTCTCGCAGTCGCCGCAGGACAATATCCGCGAATCTAGTATTCGCGGAGAGATCGTCAACAGGGTGGGCTGGCGAACGGACGCTCCTTCGGGAGTGCGGTTCTCTGGATTCACGCTTCGCCGCTTGATGCGGTGAAACCTGCAGACGTAGCACTCACGGGCGATGCGGCCCAGGTGGCTGGCCTGGGCCGCATTTTATTGTTGGACTTCTTCAGCCACGGATTTTCGCGGATTCGCACGGATCAAGCTAATCACTGACGGTAACGCCAACACCGCCAACTTGCCCTTGAAAATTCGCTTTTTGTTCTCCTATACTGGCAGCATGTATCGCTCCGAAAATAATCGGTTTGGTCCGGGTTTTCCGAAGGCGTTACTGCTCATTCACAAGGATTTCGCAGGTAGTATCGCGTTCGAGCTTACAAGCTGATTCTGGTTCAAGATCACACGACCTTGGCAACTACTGATTACAGTCTCGCGCACAGCCTGCCGGCCAATGTTGAGGCCGAGCGGTCGATTCTCGGCGCCATCCTGCTGGACAACTTTGCCTACAACCAGGCCGCCGAGCACCTCAAGCCGGAAGACTTCTCTCTCGACTCGCATCGCCGCATTTACACCCGCATGATGGACCTGGCCGAGTCTTCCCGGCCGATTGACATGATCACGCTGGTCGAGGAGTTTGACCGGCACAAGGAACTTGAGGCCATCGGAGACGTGGGCTACATCTCCGGCCTGGTGGACGGAGTCCCGGACCGGCCCAGCATTGAACACTACATCAAGATTGTGCGCGACAAGGCGCTGATGCGCGGGCTGATCCACGTTTCCAGTTCCGCCATTGCCCGCGCCGCCGATCAGAGCGATCCCGCCGAGGAAGTTCTCAACGACGCCGAAGCCGCCATCATGCAGCTCTCCGAGAAGCGCATCGGCCGCGGCTTCATGGGTGTGCAGGAAATCGTCAAAGAATCTTTTGGATCGGTCGATGCCCTGCTGCAGCGCGGCCAGCGCATTACCGGACTCGCCACCCACTACACCGATCTGGACGAGATGACCAGCGGCCTGCAGCGCTCCGACCTGATCATCATCGCGGCCCGTCCCTCCATGGGGAAGACGGCCTTCGCCATGAACATTGCCGAGAATGCATCAATCGAAGACCAGAAAGTGGTCGGCATGTTTTCTCTCGAGATGTCGCGCGAGGCCCTGCTGCTACGGCTTTTGTGCTCGAAGGCGCGAGTGGACTCGCACAAGATGCGCACCGGTTCGCTGTGGCGGGACGATATGGACAAAGTGGTCCACGCCATGGACCAACTGGCGCACGCGCCGATTTTCATCGATGACACGCCGGGCATCAGCCTGAGCGAAATGCGGGCCAAGGCGCGGCGCCTGCAGCAGTCCCAGAGCAGGCTCGATCTGATCATTGTGGACTACCTGCAGCTCATGTCGGGCGGGGGCAGGCGCTACGAGAACCGGACCCAGGAAGTGTCCGCCATCTCGCGCGGGCTGAAGGCGCTGGCCAAGGAACTCAAGGTGCCGGTGGTGGCGCTTTCGCAGCTGAGCCGCGCGCCGGAAAGCCGGGGCGGCGACCACCGTCCCCAACTCGCCGACCTGCGCGAATCGGGATCGATCGAGCAGGACGCGGACGTGGTGGCCTTCATCTTCCGCGAAGAGGTTTACAAGCCCGACGAACCCGAACTGGACGGCGTCGCCGAGATCATTATCGCCAAACAGCGCAACGGCCCTACCGGCCGGATCAAGCTGGCTTTCGTCAAGCGGTCCACCCGCTTTGAGTCCATGGCCCAGGACGGCATGGGGTCGCCGGAATAAGGTTTTCCAGGTCAAATCACGCTACAACTCCGCTTCCAGACCCCTGTGGAAAGCTTGTGGAAGCGAGGGTCTGTTCCATTTCAGGAACAACTGGCTCACCTTGGGCCGACTTATGGGTGGTCCCTGAAATCCTCCTAACCCGCGTGGATGGCGGCACTTAGTCTTACGCCCGGCGCGGATGCCTCGAAACCTGCTGCTTGCGCCGAAGCTGTACATGCTTTGGGATTTGCACATTTGAAGGGACAGTACCTGGCGACTGCCTCTCTGAAGCCTGCCGATCCTGCGGCACTGAAAGGTGCGGCGTAACAATGCTTTCCTGCACAGCCTCTGAAGGCAACAGGATAGGGCCTCGGGACCTGAGCGAGCCACCTGGTGGCAAAACGAAGGCGCCCCAGACCCAGGTTTGAGTCTTGGGACGCCCGTCGAACAGCCCTCCCCCAGAACTGCTCAAGAGCAAGCTAAATCTCTTCTTGAGTCGGGTAAATGGCCCCGTGGTGCCAGAATCACGGCACGATCGGGCCAGGGCCGGGGAACGACGGTCCGGGTGGAAAGGCGAGCTGCGGGCAGGGATAAATTTCTTAGAGGCATGAGGCTCCACATCTCCCAGCATCTTGCATGCGGAGCCTCAGCCAGGACCACTGAGGCATTGTGTCATCGGAGAAAGTTCGGCGGCTGAAAAGAAACCGCAAAGTCGGTTTACCGACGCCCGCGACGAAATGTACCCCCGGCCGGGGGCATGGCTATATTGGCCCCCACATCTCAGCCGACACCGGCCATGCCGTACAGCCGGTCTTCTAACGGTAAGGAGAAGAAATGCCGATGAGGCCCTTGAAGCACGGTCCCGGGTCCCGGAATGCGAAGAACCGATCTGGCACCGGTTCGCGCGCCGGAATTCAGTCAGCAGAAAACGAGTTATGACACGAACCGCAGAAATCTTTCGCGCCCTGACTCTGCCTCCAGCGGGTTTTGTACGCTCCCTGTTCAAGCAGCGTGAAAGGTCGCTGCCCGATTGCGATCCACGGCATTCCGAGGTGCCGGTGCTGCGCCAGGCAGAAATCGCCGCCGTGTACCACAGCCAGCGCGTGGCCGGCGACTTCTACGAATTCCTGCGGGTGGGCCCGTCGCGCGTCCTGTTCGGACTGTTCGACCTGGCCGGGCGCAGGGAAGACACGCGCGCCATCCTCATTGCCGCCCAGAACACATTTCGGAGCCTCGCGCCCAATCTTTTCGCGGGGGAGGACTTCAACGAGGCGGAAGCGATGGTGGGGCTTTGTCATGGTATCAACTGCACCATCCTGCAGGTCGCCGGCGGGATTCGTAGCTGTCCCGCATTCATCGGTTGCTACAACGAGGACCTGGGGACGGTGTGCTACGCCAATGCCGGTCACACTCCGGGATTGCTGCGCGACGATTCCGGCATTACCCAGCTGGAGGCCAGCGGCCTGCCGCTGGGCATTTTCTCGCATGCGACGCACAGCGCCTCAACCTGCGCCCTCGGGCCCGGGGCAGTACTTCTGGTGGTCTCGCGCGGAATTGTGGAAGCCGAGTACAACAACGACGAATTCGGGCTGGAAGGCGCGAAGGACAGCCTACAGCGAGCTTCCGCCCTCACGGCGCAGGACTTGTGCCTGGCCATTCTGCAGGCGGCGCAGAATTTCATGGACACCGCGCCGGTCCACAACGATGTCACCGCGCTGGCGCTAATGCGCTACAGGCCCGATCCGCTGGCATCGCGCCCGATGGGGCGCAGGCGGCGCCTCAGTGTCGCAACGGCAAAGTAAAGTGAAACACAGAGCCGCATTCCAGCTGGCTGGTGACGCCGATCTTGCCGCCGTGGGCTTCGACAATGGCCCGCGCGATGGACAAGCCCATCCCTGTTCCCTGCACCCGGTAGCGCTGGTTCTTGCCGCGATAGAACTTGTCGAAAATCAGCCCCTGCTCCATATCGTCAATGCCGGCCCCCTGGTCCGCGACACTGACTTCGATATTGGCGCCCTTCAACTCGGCGGTGATGCGGATGGGGGATTCGGGCGCTGAATACTTGGCGGCATTCTCCAGCAGCTGGACGAGAACTTCCTTGATGCGGTCAGGATCCAGGCGGACGGAAATCGCCTGCGGCACCCTGATCTCCACGGAATGCTTGCCCAGCATCTGTTTCACCTCCTCCACCGTGGCCTGTACGAGTTCCAGCAGGGCGCAATCCCTGAGGTCGAGTTGAAATTCGTGGGATTCAAGTTGGGCCACTTCCGCGGCTTCGCCGACCAGGCGGTTCAGGCGATCGGCCTCTTCGTTGATGACCGTCATCAGTTCCCGTTGATCCTCCGGACCCAGGCCGGTGGGCGAAAGCAGGCTGGTAATCGAAGCCTTGATCGAGGTCAGCGGAGTACGAAACTCGTGGGTGACGGAGTCAAGAATGGCGGAGCGCAGGCGTTCGCCTTCGCGCGCCGCTTCGGAACGGGCCATGATCTCCACCGCATTGGCGCGCTCCACCGCGATGGCGATCAGGCTTCCCACGGCCGCCAGGGTTTGCCGGGAAAGCTTGCCGGCAACGCCCATCGCGCCGACGGTGCGCACTCCCATCTTCAGCGGAGTGAAACTCAGGTTGCGGGCGCTGTCCACCACCGCTTCGCCGCGCGCAATGATGGATTTGAGCTGCTCAACGTCCAGGCCCGAGGCATCGACTCCCGAACGGTAGATATTGCCCTTCTCCGGGACATAGACGGCCGCGGCAGAGACGCCGAAGGACTCGACTACGTGTCCGGGGACCGCATTCAGCAGTTGCAGAACATCGTCCGCGGTCAGCAATTGCTGGCTGAAACTGTACAAGCGCTCCAGTTCGCGGCGCCGGCCGACCGCCTCGTCGGTTTGCTTGCGGGCCCGATCGGACAACTGGCTGGCGATCACCGCGGTGGTGAGAAAGGCGAACAGGGCAATCCAGTTCTGCGTGCCCGCGATGGTGAAAGTGCGAACCGGAGGAAGAAAGAAGAAGTTGAAAACCGTAGTGGCGAGGAAGGCGGTGAAGAGCGCGTAACGCAAACCCCATAGCGCGGAGACGATCAGGACCCAGATCAGAAGGGTGAGAGCGACCGTGGTGGGATTCACACGGATGGCGGCGGTATAGACGTAAACTACAAGGAACAGCACCGCGGCACAAGCCGCAAAACGGAGCGCCGCCCTGATCACCGTCCGGTCCACGAGCAAGGATTGTAGCCGAATATCGACAAATCGCGCGGTGTCCGCGACAATAGGCGGCAATGAGCAAGACTCCCGAACAGTGGCTTGAACACGCTGCGCCTGAAAAAAAAGGGGGCACGCTCAAGCTTTTTCTCGGATATGCGCCAGGCGTGGGGAAAACCTACAACATGCTGAGCGAGGCCATCCGGCGCAAGAGCCGGGGCGAGGATGTGGTCATCGGTATCGTCGAGACCCATGGCCGCAAGGGAGTGGTCGAACTGACGGAAAAACTCGAAACCATCCCCCGCAAGAAGATCGAATACAAGGGGACCATTTTCGAGGAGATGGACCTGGATGGAATCCTGGCCCGCAAGCCGGCGGTGGTGGTGGTGGACGAACTGGCGCACACCAACATTGAAGGCAGCAGACATCGCAAACGCTACGAGGACGTCCTGGAGTTGCTGGACGCCGACATCGATGTATTGACAACCATGAATGTGCAGCACCTGGAAAGCGTGGCGCCCAGCGTGCAACGCATCAGCGGCATCACGGTGCGGGAGACCGTGCCGGATTGGGTGATGAAGCGGGTGCGGGAAGTCGTCATGGCCGACCTCACCCCGGAGGCGCTCCAGACCCGCATGCGGCGCGGCGATATTTATCCGCTGGACCGGGTGGAGAAAGCGCTCTCGAATTTTTTTCGTCCCGGAAACCTGATTGCCCTCCGGGAACTGGCCCTGCAGGAGGTGGCGCAGGAAGTTGACCGCAGCCTGGAAAACTACCTGGAGCAGGAGGGGGGAGAGCGTAATCTCGGCATCCGGGAAAGATTCGCGGTGGCGATCAGTTCGAATCCCGCGGCACAGCACCTCATTGCCCGCGCGGCCCGGATGGCAAAACGACTCGACGGGGAGTTATATGTGGTTTACGTGGACATTGGAGTGGACGACAACGAGGCCAACCAGCGCTCTCTGGCGTCGAATGTTCGTTTTGCCGAAGCGGTGGGCGCGCAGGTGGTCCAACTGAAGTCGCCGACCGTAGCCAAAGCCGTGGCCCAGTTTGTCCGGGAGAAGCACATCACACAGGTGGTATTCGGCCACTCTTCGGTCAAAGGCTGGAAGCGTTACTTGTATTTGAATGCCATCCACAAATTTCTTCGGGACGCGCCGCCGGTGGACGTCCACATTGTGACCCAGCAATCCTCCTGAACCTTCATGGCCGAGAAGAAGCGCATCCTGGTGGTCGATGATGAACCGCAGATCACGCGGGTGCTGCGAACGGCACTTACCGGCAGCGGCTACGAAGTTCGCACCGCGAATGACGGCCTCGCCGGCCTGAGATCGGCTCGGGAGTGGCAGCCTGACCTGGTCGTGACCGATGTTTCCATGCCCAACATGAATGGAATTGAACTGTGCCGCCAACTGCGTTCGGAGTCCTCGCTGCCGATTATCGTGCTGTCGGTGAAGGGCGAGGAGAAGACCAAAGTGGAGGCGCTGGACGCGGGCGCGGACGACTACGTGACCAAACCGGTCGGCATGGACGAACTTCTGGCCCGGGTGCGAAGAAACCTGGCGCGCGCCCAGCCCACCGAGGACCCCGCCAAGCGCACCATCACCATCGGCGACTTCCGGATCGATGCGGATGCATTTCGGGTTTCAGTCAAGAACAGCGACGTTCGGCTTACCCCCAAGGAATTCGAACTCCTGCTTTATCTGGCAAGACACGCCAGCCGCGTGGTTACGCATCGCGCCCTTCTTCTCGCCATCTGGGGACCCAACAGCGTGGAACAGCCGGAACACCTGCGCGTGCTGGTGGCACAGCTGCGAAAGAAAATCGACTCCACCGACACGCCGCGCTACATCATCACGGAACCCTGGGTGGGATACCGCTTCGAACCCGCCGGAAGCGTTTGATGTCATCCCTCATCTCACCAGCATCCGCGTGGTCTGTAGCACCTCAATCAACTCCCGCCTGTTCAATCGCTTAACCCTCTTTACGATCTCTTTATGCACTTCTTATGCAAACTTTACGGTCAAAACTATCCAATGCTATTGAGAGACTGCAATGCTTTACCTGGACACAGTCGCGAGGGCGAACGTACTCATGCTGCTGGGGTGCGTAGTGGGCGTGGGATTCATGGTCCGTTTTCTTGTCGCCCTGACCCGTGATGGAAAGATGCATTCCGAGCACACGATTCGGCAGGGAGGGCTACGCTACGCGGAAGATGCCTCGCGCCTCCGGGCCCGGCACCGTGGGGCGGTTGCGAACTCCGCTTCCCACCTGGCGATCGGAGTGGTCCGGATCACCACAGCTCTCACCTGGAATTCCGCCAGGCCAAGGGAGACGGCGGGCCGGCTGCATGCGGTGACGACTCGCAAAGTTGATCGGGAAGTCGAGGCCCCAGCCGAGCGCCGTTACCGCTCCGGCTGAGCTGCCTAGAAATCGGAGAATACAGGACATGCGAGACATCATTTTCGTTGCAATCACGATTGCTTTCTTTCTGATTTCCATCGCGTATGTGAAGTTCTGCGATCGCATTCGCTGAGGTGAAATGACATGGATGCTGAATCGATCATCATGCTGATTGTGAGCGCAGGACTGATGGTCTATCTGCTCTACGCCCTGCTGCGACCGGAGAGGTTCTAATTCCAATGACGGTAAATGGCTGGCTGCAAATCATCGTGTATCTCGCCGTGATTCTGGCGGTAACCAAGCCCATGGGCGTGTTCATGGCGCGGGTGTTCAACCGCGAGCGCACCTTTCTCGATCCGGTGCTGCGTCCGGTGGAGCGCCTGCTGTACCGCCTGACGCTGGTGGACGAAGAACACGAGATGCGCTGGACCGAATACGCCTTTGCCATGCTGCTGTTCAGTTGCGTTTCCATGCTGGTGCTGTACCTGATCGAACGCACGCAGCAGTTCCTGCCCTGGAATCCCCAGAAACTCGCGGCGGTGACTCCCGATCTTGCGTTTAATACAGCCGCTTCGTTCACCACCAACACCAACTGGCAGAACTACGGCGGCGAGTCCACCATGAGCTATCTCACGCAGATGGCTGGGCTGGCCTATCACAACTTCGTCTCGGCGGCGGTCGGCATTGTACTCGCGATTGCGTTCATTCGCGGCATTTCGCGGCGGGAGAAAGACACCATCGGCAATTTCTGGGTCGATCTCACGCGGACCACGCTCTGGGTGTTGCTGCCGACGTGCATCATTTATGCGTTGATCCTGGTCTCGCAAGGCGTGGTGCAGAACTTCAGACCGTATGACACGGTGAAACTGGTCGAGCCGCAGCAGGTGCAACGGGTCACGGACGGAAAACCAGTTGTCGGCCCGGACGGCAAGCCGGTGATGGATACGGTTACCGACCAGGTGATTGCGCAGGGACCGGTTGCTTCCCAGGAAGCGATCAAGATGTTTGGCACCAACGGCGGCGGCTTCTTCAACGCCAACAGCTCGCATCCTTTCGAGAATCCCACACCGCTGAGCAACTACCTGGAAATGATTTCCATTTTCATGATTCCCGCCGGCCTGACTTACACCCTGGGCCGGATGACGGGATCGCCGCGTCATGGCTGGGCGGTCTGGGCGGCCATGGCCATTCTGTTCGTGTGCGGCGTGACCACGGCGTACTGGGCGGAAGCCAAAGGCAATCCCCTGCTCAAGGGAGTGGACCAGCGCGCCAGCCTGATGCAGTCCGGCGGCAACATGGAAGGCAAGGAAGTCCGCTTCGGCATTGCCGACTCCACGCTGTTTGCCACCATCACGACCGACGCCAGTTGCGGCGCCATCAATGGCTGGCACGATTCCTACACGCCGCTGGGCGGGATGGTTCCGCTGGCCAACATCATGCTCAGCGAAACCGTGTTTGGCGGCGTGGGCGCGGGCATGTACGGCATCCTGATCTATGTGGTGCTGGCGGTCTTTATCGCCGGGCTCATGGTCGGGCGCACGCCGGAGTATCTGGGCAAAAAGATCGAGGCCTATGACGTGAAGATGGCCATGCTAGTCACGCTGGTGTTTCCGCTCATCATCCTGACCCTTGCCGGCATCTCATCGATCGCTGGATTCGGCACCTCCAGCATCAGCAATTCGGGGCCGCACGGGCTTACCCAGATTCTCTACGCCTTCACCTCGATGGCCGGCAATAACGGCTCCGCCTTCGGCGGGCTGAACGGGAACACGCCCTGGTACAACATCGCCGGCGGCATCACCATGCTGATCGGGCGCTTCTTCATGATTCTCCCCATGCTGGCCATTGCGGGCAACCTGGCCAGGAAGAAATATGTTCCGCCGTCGCTGGGCACGTTCCCGGTCACAACGCCTCTGTTCAGCGTCCTGCTGGTCGGGAGTGATTGTGATTGTGGGTGCGTTGACATTCTTTCCCGCGCTGAGCCTGGGGCCCATTCTTGAGCACCTGTTGATGCAGTCCGGAAAGACCTTCTGAGGAGATATGGCAGAAAAAAAAGGCAAAGCGATCTGGGATGTAAAGATCGTGCGCGGCGCGATCTGGGAATCGATACTGAAGCTGAATCCGCGCAAGATGATGGGCAATCCCGTCATGTTCGTGGTGGAAGTGGGCAGCGTGTTGACCACGGCCCTTCTGGTGCGCGACGTGCTGCGCCACCAGGGACAGTTCGGCTTCAACCTCCAGATCACGCTCTGGCTGTGGTTTACGGTGCTGTTCGCCAATTTCGCCGAAGCCATGGCGGAAGGCCGCGGCAAAGCCCAGGCGGAGTCGCTGCGCAAGGCCCGGTCGGAGACGGTCGCCAACCGGGTGCTGCCCGATGGCAGGATCGAAAAGATTGCCAGCTCCAAACTGCGTTCCGGCGACATGGTGTCGGTGGCCGCCGGCGAATTCATTCCAGGTGACGGCGAAATCGTCGAAGGTGTGGCCTCGGTGGACGAGTCCGCGATCACGGGAGAGTCGGCGCCCGTGATCCGCGAAGCGGGAGGAGACCGCTCGGCCGTGACCGGAGGCACGCGCGTGCTCTCCGACCTTATCAAGATCAAGATCACTTCCAATCCCGGCGAGAGACCTTCCTCGATCGCATGATCGCGCTGGTCGAAGGCGCGGAGCGCCAGAAGACGCCGAATGAAATCGCGCTCAACATCCTGCTGGCCGGTTTGACGATTATCTTTCTGCTGGCGGTGGTGACGCTGCAGCCCTTCGCGATCTATTCGGGATCGCCGCAGACGGTTTTCGTTCTGGTGTCGCTGCTGGTCTGCCTGATTCCCACCACGATCGGAGGATTGCTTTCCGCCATCGGCATCGCCGGCATGGACCGCCTGGTGCAGCACAATGTGCTGGCCATGTCGGGACGCGCGGTCGAGGCCGCGGGCGACGTCAACACTCTGCTTCTGGATAAGACCGGCACCATCACGCTGGGAAATCGCCAGGCCGCCGAGTTCGTCTGCGCGCCCGGAGTGACCGAGGCCCAACTCGCCGACGCCGCGCAACTGTCGTCGCTTCCGGATGAAACTCCGGAAGGCCGCTCCATTGTGGTGCTGGCAAAAGAGCGCTATGGCCTGCGCGGACGCGAACCTGGCGGAGCACGAAGCGCACTTTGTGCCATTCACCGCGCAGACCCGCATGTCAGGCGTCAATCTGGATGGCCGCGAGATCCGCAAAGGCGCGTCGGACGCGATCGCAAAGTACATCTCCGCGGTCAACGGCTACGGCCTTCCCAAAGGAAGTGCAGGCAACGGTGGAACAGATTGCGCGCTCCGGCGGCACGCCGCTGGTGGTTTCGGAAAACAAGCGGGCGCTGGGAGTGATTTATCTCAAAGACATCGTGAAGGGCGGAATCAGCGAACGCTTCAGCCAGCTTCGCGCCATGGGCATTCGCACCGTCATGATCACGGGAGACAACCCGCTCACCGCCGCTGCCATCGCGCGCGAAGCCGGCGTGGATGATTTTCTCGCCCAGGCCACGCCCAAGGAAAAGATGGACCTGATCCGCCGCGAACAAGCCGACGGAAAACTGGTGGCCATGACCGGAGACGGCACCAACGACGCGCCGGCGCTGGCCCAGGCCGACGTCGGCGTGGCCATGAATACCGGCACCCAGGCCGCGAAAGAGGCGGGAAACATGGTGGACCTGGATTCGAATCCCACCAAGCTGATTGAGATCGTCGAAATCGGCAAACAGCTGCTGATGACGCGCGGGGCGTTGACCACCTTCTCGATCGCCAATGACGTAGCTAAATATTTTGCCATCATCCCGGCAATGTTTGCCGGCACCTTCCCGGTGCTGAACGCGCTCAACATCATGCACCTCAAGACGCCGGGGTCGGCAATATTGTCGGCGGTCATCTTCAACGCGCTGATTATTGTCGCCCTCATTCCGCTGGCGCTGCGCGGGGTGAAGTATCGCGCCATGGGCGCGGCGGCGCTCTTGCGCAACAACCTGCTGATTTACGGCCTGGGCGGAATCATCGTTCCGTTCATTGGCATCAAGCTGATCGATATGCTCATCACGCGGGTTCGGGATGGCCTAGGATTTCAGATTCTAGATTTCAGATTTCAGATTTGGGATTTCAGATTTAAAGAGCAAGACGCAGGAATTAACGAGAACCGCCATGAAAAAGAACCTCCTGATTTCCGTACTGATGACCGTCGTCACTACTGTCTTGCTGGGCCTGGTCTATCCCCTGGTAGTCACGGGTCTGGCGCAGCTTTTCTTTCGCGAGAAGGCCAACGGGCAACTGATCGAACGCAACGGCACGGTCGTGGCCTCGCGCATTATCGCCCAACCCTTCGTGGGCGCGGGATACTTTCATCCCCGGCCTTCCGCGGCCGGCAATGGCTACGATGCCACCAGTTCAGGCGGATCCAACTTTGGGCCCACCAATCAGAAACTCATCGATCGCGTGAACACAGATGTCGCCAGCGCGCCAGCAGAGAATCCTGGCGCGCCCGTCCCGGTCGATATGGTCACAACGTCGGCTTCGGGGCTTGATCCCGACATTACGCCGGCCTCCGCGGAGTTCCAGGTCCCGCGCATTGCGAAAGCGCGCGGCATGAGCGAAGAAGCGCTGCGGAAACTCGTCGCCGAGCACGCGCAGGGACGGCAATGGGGCTTCTTCGGAGAGCCCCGGGTCAACGTTCTGGAACTGAACTTGAGTCTTGATTCCCTCCCGAAATAGCCATCCGACTACCGACAGGGTTGGCCACACCTCTTGTGGTCGTTTAGTCGCGGCGCCCTCCATGTCACCCTTCATGAAGTTTCACTCTGGAGGCCCGAAGTGTGACTGATGTGCCCTCGACATGCTGGAAAAAGGGAAGGATAGAAACGAGTATGAAAATCAACACACGCGGAACTTCAGCCGCCGCATCTGCAACAGGATGGGTGAGGTACATCGCTGGCGTAGCAGCGGCCATGTTATTCGCTGTCCCCGTCCTTTACTCGCAGCAGGAACCGCCGGTTCCGGCCACTGCGCAGGAGGTTCAAGAACTCCGGCAGGCTGTGCACGATCTGCAAGCTAAAGTCGCGATTCTAGAGAGCCAGGCACCGAAACAGCCACCTGCTGCAGGTGCGGCGGAAAATTCAGGCGGCGCCCCACAACCGGCGAACGGCGCCCCCGTTGCCGCCGTGCTCAGCCCTGACGATCGCAGTGTCCTGGACTTCTTTCACGGGACCAGTATCAATGTCGGCATCGACGGCTACTACGGATACAACTTCAATCAGCCCGTGGGGAGGGTCAATCTGCTGCGCGCCTACGACGTCAGCAGCAACAGCTTTAGTCTGAACCAGGCCAACCTGATAATCGAACATGCGGCTGACGTTTCCGCGGGGAATCGCTTTGGGATCCGCCTCGACCTGCAATACGGGCAGGCAACGGAGTCAAGTCAGGGGAATCCGGGTAATGAACTTCGGCCGCAAGCCTATCGCCCCATCTGGCAGGCGTATGGTGACATACATTTTCCCCCTGGGCAAGGGCCTGACTGTCGACTTCGGCAAATGGGCGAGTTCTCTGGGGCTGGAGGGGAACTCCACCAGGATCACAGCAAAACATCTCCCGCTCATATTTCTTCAATTTGCTGCCGTTTTATCACACCGGCGTACGTGCAACTTACCAATTCAACAATTTTGCCACTCTGACCTACGGAGTTGTGAACGGCGTCGGGCAAGCTGAAGACTTCAATGGCTTCAAGTCACAACTCATGTTTCTTGCACTTCATCCCTCCAAAACGGTGAGCTGGAACATCAACTACTACGGCGGGCAGGAGCAGCGTGACGTTGTACCGATACTGAATCCGGCCTTCCCCACCGAACCCACCCAGCCTGGGCTGCCGGTGACTCCGGTTGTGCCGGCTCCGAACGGGTGGTTTCACGCTTTCGATTCCTATGCGACCTGGACACCGACCGCAAAACTCACGCTGGCCGCGGAGGGCGATTACGTGATCAATCGGGTGGTGTCGCATTCGGCTCCGGCTCACGTTGATGGAGGAGCCGCATACGTGCGCTACCAGGTGACGCCCAAAGTTGGGCTGGCGGCGCGGGCTGAGTATCTGTCAGATCGCGGCGGCCTGTTCAGCGGCTCCACCCAGGCATTGAAGGAGACCACGCTGACCTACGAATACAGGTTCACGGATGGGTTCCTGGTTCGCACCGAGTGGCGCCGGGATTTTTCCAATCAGCCATTCTTTTTGAGCGACCAGACCGGTGTTTTCAAGAAGGACCAGAATACGGCCACGATTGGGCTGGTATGGTGGATGGGACGAAAGCAGGGGAGTTGGTAAGCAGAACTGAGAGCGACGGCATGAGCCGGCTCACGCTTTTCGGACTCTTTGCCGTTACCGCCATGCTGGTCTGCTACGCCTTCGAGAATCGCAGCCGCTGGTTCATTCTGGGGTTCAGCGTGGCTTGTGTGCTGGGCTCAATTTACGGCTTCCTGCAGGGAGCCTGGCCATTTGGGATTGTCGAGGGTATATGGTCGGTAGTAGCGCTGCGGCGCTGGTGGCTGGCAAGTTAAGCCGGTTCCCTCTTGAGTCGCGAGAGATGTGCCACCCGGCTGAAAACAAGTCAGTCGTCAGCAAGAACGCATTCGAGGTGTCGGCGCAGGTCGGATCGAAAGAGTTTTGGATTTAGCCAGGGGCTAAGAGCCAGGAGCTAGAAGCTAGAAGCTGACTTTTAGATCAGATGCCCGCGTACCACGCATAACCTGCTTCGGGAGACGCGGAGCCCAGACCCTTGCCGAAACCTTTCAGGCTGTCGGCGACCGTCATGTGGGTAATGAATTTCACGCTCTTGTAGCCGAGCTGGCGCGGCAGCCTCAGCCGAAGCGGCCCGCCGTTGCCTACCGGAAGTTCACCGCCATTCATCCCATAGGCAAGGAAAGTCTGCGGATGCAAGGCATCGGCCATATCAATGCTTTCCCACCACTCGGGATCGATCGAGTAGTACACAACGTACCTGGCCTGCGGCAGGACTCCCGCGAGTTCAAGCACGTGCGAGAGCGGCACGCCGATCCACTCGGCTATGTATGACCAACCCTCTTCACACTGCAGCATGGTGATCTGGCTCCGGGACGGGTAACTCTTCAGTTGTTCCAGCGAAAACGAGGCGGGCCGGGCGACCATGCCGTAGATGGAGAGCCGCCAGTCGGCGAAGCCTCCCGCCTGAAGGCGCTTGAAAGCATCATTCAGTGGAGGCATTTCGTTGGCCAGAGGAGGCTTCGAAATCTGGCTCCGGGAAAACTCACGGGCCAGCGAGTGTTTGGTCAGCAGCCGCTGGGAAGCGTAAGTCAGGGTTTCGCCGAGGCCGTAGATCCCACCGTGATCGGGCGGGACCAGTCCATACTTTTGCGCCAGCCGGGCGGCCACCCCCAGACCGGTCACGCCCGCCGCAGCCGCGATTCCGGTGGTGATCAGTTTTCGGCGTGACAGATTTCGAGATGACGGCTCGCTCATGTGCGCTCCATATCTGTATCTGTACCGGCGCGGCCGGTGATCATGGCGCGCATGCGGCTCCTGAATCCGGCAAGAAAAACCATCCCCACGTGGACCAGCACAAAGAGCAGGAGAGCCAGGGAGACGAAGAAGTGAAGCGTGCGCGCGGATTGCTGGCCGCCGAGCAAATTGACGGTCGCCGGTAGCGCCGAAACGAAAGCCGGAGACATCGCCAGGCCGGTCCAGATCACCAGGGGAAACAGAACGAAGATCACGAACAGGTAGGCGAGGCGCTGGGGCAGGTTGTACGACCAGGCCTCTGCCGCGCTCGGCCGCCGGAAGCGCAGATGGTTTGCCATCGCCTTCGAGAACCCGCGCCAGGAAAGATCGGCCTTATGCGGAAGCAGGTTTTTCCGCAAATGTCCCGTAAGAAAAATGGAGATCACATAAAGTAAGCCGGTCAATACCACCACCCAGGCAGCCTGAAAGTGCAGATACCGGCTCCAGCCGTTCTGGTCGGGCATTACGTAGCCGTAACCGGTTGGCACCAGTGATCTCGAGGCGGGGATCGGCAACTTGAACAACGGCCGAGTCAATACATTGCCGGTTTCACCCCAATAGAAGCGAGGATGAGAGATCACAATTTCAAATCCAGTGACCAGCAGCGCAAAAAAACACAGGGTGGTAATCCAGTGAGTGACGCGGACGAGTAGAGAGTGCCGCGGAGTCGCCGTCGCGGCGGGGACGGCCGAACCGGCACTTGAGACGTAACCCGCATCGCTCACAGCGGCATGGTACCACGCGCGCGCAACTCGGGGACGCTGGGCGGAACGTAGGGAAGTTGTTGCGGCATCTTGCTTGACCACCAGGTTGGGCTTCCCCCCTTGCCCGGTTCTACGGCGTATTTACCCAAGGACCCACACTCCAAAAATACCGGCCCGGCTGCCCCATCCTTCGCGCTCTTTGCGAAGGGTGGGAACGCTGAACTCTTAGTCGATGAAGTTTGGTTAGGGCGCGCGGCCTTGAACCGATGCCCTCGCCGGATTCTTGCGGCATCTGCCTCCAGATGCCGCGCCGTCTCACGCAGCCACGATCCCTGTGATGTCAACCGTTTCGCACTGTGGCGTTTGTGCGCGGCCAATCTGCGATAATTCCTTCATGTGCGGGCGCTACCGGCTGTCGCGAAGAAAGCAGATTGTTGAGGAGTACTTCGGGGCGGCCTCGGGGAAGATGATTGGAATCCTCGCTACAACATAGCTCCTTCGCAGCCGGTTGTGACCATTCGGCAAGACGCCAGTGAACCCGTCCGGAAGCTTTCCATCATGCGTTGGGGACTTGTGCCGGCCTGGGCGAAGGACCCAGGCATCGGATACAAGACGATCAATGCCAGGGCCGAAACCGTGGCCACCACTGCCTCGTTCCGGGAGCCATTCAGATCGCAGCGCTGCCTGATCCCCGCCGACGGATTCTACGAGTGGCAGAGAAACGGCAAGACGAAACAGCCATGCTGCTTCGAAGTAAGCGACGGCGAGCTCTTCGCTTTCGCAGGTCTGTGGGACAGATGGACGAATCCGCAGGGCGCAACCATCGAAAGCTGCACCATCCTGACCACCACCCCAAATTCTCTCCTGGCCGACATTCACGACCGGATGCCCGTCATTTTGAATCCTCACCACTACGATCTGTGGCTGGACCCAGCTTTCCGCAACCCAGCGTCAGTGTCGGAGATGCTGAAGCCTTTCGACTCTACGGTCATGCGCCGCTATCCGGTCAGCACAAGGGTCAACCAGGTCCTGAACGATGATGCGGATTGTGCGCAGCCGATAGAACTGGGCGCGTCGCCCACCCAGGCCCAACTGTTCTGAGTACCGCCCGCAAACCTGAGGAAAGGGCTTCGCTCAGACCGGCATCGCGGTGTGAGTCAGAACGATGGCAAGGATTACGATCAGGATCAAAAGGAACAACGTACCGGCGCCCAGGACGATGACTTCGCTCATCACATCGGGCTTCAACAGGTCTTGGCGACGCAAGGGCCACCTCTGTCTGAGGAGAAGGCACGGGTCACCGCGCGATCATCCGTCATCCGTGCCTGATACACGCGACGGCACTTTGGATGCCGTCCAGTAATTGCTGGGATGGTTGACCCGACTGAAGTTGCAGTCTGACAGGTAAGGCGTTCGAGAAGACTTCTGCACTTTTCAGACAAACTACTGCGCGATCGGACTCAGGGCCTTCGAATCTTCCGCTGTCGGCGCACATAGGAAAGGCCCTGCTTGAGGTCCGCGACCAGGTCCTCACCTTCGCTGGCAATGTGAACCGGTTCCTTCTTTCCGCGCTCCGTGCCCACCCAGGCAGTCAAATCCTCGGGAGATGCATGCGCGCCGGGTGCCCCATCCTTCGCGCTCTCTGCGAGGGGTGGGATCACGGTACTTAGTTGAGGAAGAATTGGTCGGCCCTAGCAGACGATTTTCGAACTTTTCTGCACGACCCCGATATTTTTGAACTAACACTTTCAGCTGTTTAAGGCTGAACTAAACCGATTGGTTACACTCTGGCAGACGATTTCCGAACTCGGTTTCCGAGGAAATTGGGAAACGTCCCGTCTGTCCCGGGTTTCTCCCATTGCCATGCACCCACGTATCGGGCAGTCAACGCAACAGTGCATCAGCAGCTATGCGAGTGCAGGAGACGGGCAGGGTAAATTCCGTCAGGTTTGCCATGGCTACATTTAATGCATGGCTGGCACTTTACACTCCAGAGACGCGGGGCTGCGCACTGGGGCCAGGTTTCTTGACGGATAGAAACACTTGGCAGCCTACCGGGGGGTATGCTTCACTCTCGCATGGCTAAAAATCACACTCGCCGAAATTTTCTAAGAGCGGCACCGCTTGCCGTGGCCGTAAGCCTTCCTCTAACCGAAAGGATGCTCTTCGCCTCGAGCGCCGGCACACCGGAAGCGAAGACTGACATGGAGGGCGTCCAGCTCTTCACGGCGGAGAAGCTTTCTGATTCGATGAAAGCTTTTCAGGCGCAGTTGGGCGAGCACTACCTCTATCAGCCTAAAGGTCTACCCTTGACCATCGCCATGACCGCCCAGAACGCAAAGAGCGCTGGGGAGTTTGAATATCACGACGGGCGCGATCATATTTTTCTGATCCTGGAAGGCGCGACGAATTTCGATGTAGGTGGCACGCCAAAAAATCCGCGGAATACCAGGCCCGGAGAGTGGCTGGCAACCGAGTCGGATGGCGCTACTACGATGGAGGTCAAGAAAGGGGACATGCTGGTAATCCCGCGGGGAACACCGCACCGGCAAAGCACCGAGAAAAGCGTCACGTGGATGCTGATCTCACCTTCCGGCTCCAAGACTTAACCCTCCAATCGCCAGATTGAGCACGAGATGACGGGCGGCCGCGCACAACCACGGAGGCTCAGGCACACAAGGATGTCCCATCCTTCACGCTTTTTACGAAGGGTGGCAGAGTATCGAACCTTGACAGGCCAAAGAGTCTGTTTCGAAGCTGTACCTCTTTTCAATCTCAGCTGTTCGTCATGGCTACCACCAATTCCACAAACGCGACTGAACCATCGTTCGTCCCTCTTTCGCAAACTACGCGAAAAAGCATGGGGCACCCTCATGCGCCGTTATCCGAAACTATGCTTTTGATTGGTCGGGGCGCGCGGATTTGAACCGCGGACCCCCTGCGCCCAAGGCAGGTGCGCTACCAGGCTGCGCTACGCCCCGACTCTATTGCTCCACTGATTCTAAATCACATCTGGGAAGCGAACCACCCGAGGGACTCGAACTTGTGCCTTATGGCGTCAGGCTCCCCGTGACCAGGTAGTTTTGCGGAGGGATTCCAAACGCGTCCGCTACGCGATTGAAAAATGCAAACATGGCGGTGATGTATACGGCTTCCGCAATCTGGTTTTCTCCCCACCCTGCGTCGCGCAACCTCTGCACATCCTCAGGCGTGGATTTGTGTGACTCTTCCGTGATCAGGCGAACGTAGTCCATTAACAGGCGCTCGGCTGGCGTGAGGCCACCATCATCCAGCCTGCCTTCGAGGACGGCAACCATGTTTTCATCGGTGGCTCCCTGAGCACGCAGGAAGTAGGCGTGGGAGTCCAGTCAATAGGGACAGCGGTTCAGATACGAAACGTAGCTGGCAATCATCTCTTTATAGCGGCGGGAGAGATGGCCTTCGGAAAAGTGAACGGTGTTGGAAAACTGCATCACCTGGCGCAAAAAATCGGGCCGCTGCCCGAAGCATTTAAGGATGCCAGGCATTTTGGTGCGGCCGGAAGCGGCGCGCCATTCGTCATAAACGGCCGCCGTCTCCCCCGTGGCATCCGCATCCTGGATCTGGTTGATTTTCAGTCCGGCTTTCGCCACATCCTGGATGTACTCCGGCATCAATAGTTTTTGTTCTGAATTTTGCCCGCTCACGGGGTCAACCTCCCCATCTCCACGTAATTTTGCGCGGGCACGCCGAAGGCGTTGGCGATGCGGTTGAACATGGCGAAGAGCGCTATGATGTACACCGCCTCGGCAATTTGCTCTTCCTTCCAACCGGCATCGCGAAGTGCCTGCACATCTTCCGCAGTCGTGCGATATGCGGCCCTGGTCACCAGTTCAACGTACTTCATCAGCGCACGTTCGGCTGCGGTGAGATCGGCTTTTTCCAGATTGCCTTCCAGGAAGGCGCTCATGGTTCCCTCGCTGATGCCCTGCATCTTGAGGAAGAAGGCGTGGCTGTCAAGGCAATAGGCGCAGTGATTTAAATAGGAGGCGTAACAGCCGATCATTTCCTTGTGGCGGCGGGAAAGGTGTCCATCCGAGAACTGGATGGTGTTGGAAAAGTCCACGGCCTGTTTCAGGAAATCGGGACGGGCGCTCAGCGATTTGAGAACTCCGGGGACCTGTTTGCGCCCGGAACTGGCGCGCCAGTACTCGTAGGCTGCGGCAACATCGCCGGTAGCGTCGGCATCTTCGACAATTCTGATTTTGGTATTGGACAACGCCATCCGCCTCAGCCTGCAGGCACACGAATCCCGCCAAATTGACTTGCCAACTTAAATGCGGAGAGAACAGAGCGCAATAGTAGAAATCCAGTAGCGGCTGCGGCCGGGTAGTACTTTCATACGATTGCCCGGCACGCACGAAACTTTAATAATCCCTCCACTTTTGGATGGCGTCGGATCGGCTGACTTTGGGGAAGTGGGCCAGCCTCCAGGTATTTCCCGTAGCGGACAAGACTCTCGAAACAAAAGTGTGAGGAAACTTATGGCGAGTGCAAGGAAAGTTCTATGTGTGCTGGTCACATTGCTGGCAGGATTCGTAAACGCGCAGCAGATCACCGGGAGCATTCGTGGCACCGTGCTTGACCCTAGCGGCGCGGTGGTCCAGAAGGCGTCCGTCAGCGCCAGGCAGACTGAAACCGGCCTGACCCGGACGACCACGACCGATCGTGATGGCGCCTACATTCTGCTGGAACTTCCCGTTGGCCATTACCAGCTGCAAGTCGAAGCCACGGGCTTTCAGAGCTACGCACAGGAAGGAATTTCGCTCAGCGTAAACGAAACCGCGACCGTTCCGGTGCACCTTGTGATAGGTTCCGAGGCGCAAAAAGTCCAGGTGAATGCAGACGCGCAGTTGATTCAGGACACGGTGACCAGCCTGGGTAAGGTGGTCCAGGAGCGCGAGATTCTGGACCTTCCGCTCAACGGGCGCAATTTTACGCAACTGGGTACGTTGCAGCCGGGTGTCGTGCCACTCACTCCGGGATTAAGGGAGGCAGGCGGCTCGATTCGCCAGGGGCAGTCGTTTGCGGTCAACGGCCAGCGTCCAGAGTCGAACAATTTCCTGATCGACGGGGCCAATAACTTCAATGGCGTGGACGGAGGCTTCGTTCTCAAACCGCCGGTGGATGCGGTCACTGAATTCCGGATTCTGACCCACAACGCCCCCGCGGAATTCGGCAGCAGCCTTGGTTCCACCACCAACATCATCACCAAGTCGGGCACGAATCGAGTCCATGGCGCGGTGTACGAATTTTTGCGGAACGATATTTTCGACGCCACCCGCTACTTTGCGAACACAACGGAGCCGCTCAAGCAAAACCAGTTCGGCGGGGCAATCGGCGGGCCGATTGTGAAAGACAAGACTTTCTTCTTTCTATTCTATGAAGGCTTCCGCAACCGCGAGGGCGAGACCCAGGGCTCCACCGTGCCCTCCGTAAGACAACGCCAGGGCGATTTCGGCGAATTGTGTAACGCGAGCCAGGGAGAATCGTTTGATGCCGGCGGCTTTTGCAGCAATCCGGACCACCAGCTCTTGCTGCTGGTCACCAGTCCGGCGCCGACGCCGCTGCCGTTTAACCAGCTTCCTCCACCGTTCATCAGCACATTCTCACAGAGCCTCTTGCACCTCTTCCCGCTACCCAACAGCGGCACGAATACTTTCACTTCGACCGTAACCAAGCACGACGACTCCGATCAGGGAGGAGTCCGGATTGATCACTACCTCACGCCCAACAACACCCTGAACTTCCGCTACATGATTAATGACGGCACGCGCCTCGACCCGCTTTCTCCCGCGGGCGCGAGCGTACCCGGCTTCCCGGTCACCGAAAATCAGCGCTCGCAGAATTTTGTGGCCACGGAAACTCACACCTTCACGCCTTCCGTCGTCGGGGTCTTCCGCTTTTCGTTCCTGCGGAATAAATTTCTGTTCGGTGAACGCACCGACTCCAATTCGCCGTCGAGCCTGGGCTTCAACTACGATCCCAGCCTGGCGATTGCCGCCGGGACTCCTCACCTGATTGTCAGCGGTTACACCACGGTCGGCGCTCCCATCACCGGCCCGCGCCGCACTTACGAAAACGCTTATGACTACAGCGGCTCCCTGAGTTGGGTGCGGGGAAAGCATGAGTTCAAATTCGGCGGCGGCTTCCAGCATCAGCACATCAACATGCTGCAAGGCATTGCCACCAATGGTTTCTTTGTCTTCGCGCCGTTTCCCATCAGCGACCCCTTCGCCAGCTTCATGATCGGCCAGCCGGTTTTCTTCCTTCAGGGCCGGGGTGATTTCGGCCGCGGGATCAACGGTAAATCGCTCAATGGTTACGTGCAGGACAGTTTCAAGGCCAGCAAGCGTCTGACCCTGAACCTGGGCCTGCGCTATGACCTGGTTTCTCCTTATACCGAGGAGAAAAACCGAATGACCCTTTGGATTCCCGGTCGTCAGTCCACTGTGGTTCCCGATGCTCCCGAAGGATTGCTCTATCCGGGCGATGCGGGCGTACCGCGAGGGCTGATTCCAACCTTCAAGAAAGCTTTTGCTCCGCGAGTCGGCGTAGCCTGGGACCCAACCGGCAGCAGCAACTGGCTGATCACGGCTGCCTACGGGCTTTTCTACGAACCCTACTACACGGGACAGGGAGGACCGCTGCAATCGCCGATCAGCGCGCCTCCATTTCTGCAAACCGAGCAGATCAATCTGACTCCGAGCAGTCCTCTGGATTTTCAAAATCCTTACGGCGGACCGCCGCCCGCGCCCAACACCTTTGCCACGCCTCTGACCAATCTGACGCTGGCGCCGAACCTGCCCTTGCCTTATGCGCAGGATTGGGACCTCAACGTTCAACGATCATTGGGCAGGGATGTGCTGCTCGAGGTCGGCTATGTCGGGACCAAGGGGACCAAGCTGCCTCGCTTCATCGAAGCAAATCCCACCGTCTATATCCCGGGACAGACCACTGCCGACAACGTGGACCAGCGGCGTATTCACTCCGGATGCGGGCTCAACGACCCGGAAAGCGACTGCGAGTTCGCCTCGACCGGTCTGATCACCGGCATCGCCAACTCTTCCTACAACGCGCTGGAGGCGAGTTTGAGAAAGCGCTTCAGTCATGGCCTGTCTTTCCTGGCTTCTTATACCTGGTCGCATGCCATCGACGACGTCTCCTCCTTCAACATCGCAGGTTCCAGTTCGATTCAGGTAGCCGGAGAAAATGATCTGGCACAGGACCCGCGGAATCTCGCCGCCGAACGCGGGCCATCGTTGTTCGATGCGCGCCACCGCCTGGTGTTCAGCTACCAGTGGAGTCTTCCCTTCTTTGAACACCTGCAGGGCGCAGGTAAAACCGTGCTGGGGGGATGGCAATTGAATGGAATCGTAACCAGAATGAGCGGAACCCCGTTCACGGTTTTCGATTCCAGGGACAATTCTTTCCAGGGCAGCGCTCCGGAAATCACGGGCTTTTCCGCCAACCGTCCAAATCTTGTGCCTGGGCAAGATCCCAACAACGGACCGCGCCAGGTCAACGATTGGCTCAATGTGGCTGCCTTCACGCGCGTTCCCCAGGATGGCAATTTGCCCACGCAACAATTTGGCACTGCGGGCCGAAACATAGCGGTCGGTCCTCGCTACTTCAACTGGGATTTCGGCACTTCGAAGAATTTCCGTCTGACCGAAACCAAGGATTTACAGTTCCGGGCGGAAATCTTCAACCTGTTCAATCATGCCAACTTCCACATCCCCAATAGCGACATCAGCTCTCCTACCTTCAATCAGATTCTGGAGGCAGAGCCTGCGCGCCTGGTACAGTTCGCGTTGAAGTTCCTGTTCTGAGGAGACAACATGGCTCACATTCAGCTTCAGGAAGGATTGCCGGGGATTGTGGGACCGCTGACCTTCAGCCCTGACACGGCCCGGCCGCTGATGCAGTTGGCGGAAGTACTGTTGCGCGGACCCAACACGCTCACCCCGGCAGAGCGCGAGATGATCGCCGCCCACGTTTCGTACCGTAATGAATGTGATTTTTGCCAGTTATCGCATAGCGCCGCTGCAGCCGCGCATCTGGGCGGGAATCTTGATCTGGTGAACCGCGCCAAGATCAATCCTGAGACGGCCCAGATATCGGACAAGATGAAAGCTTTGCTCAACATCGCCGGCAAAGTGCAAAAAGACGGAAAGCAGGTTACAGATGAAGACATCGCCCGGGCCCGCATGCTCAACGCGACCGACAAGGAAATTCACGACACCGTCCTGATTGCCGCAGCCTTCTGCATGTATAACCGCTACGTCGATGGCCTGGGGACCTTCCAGCCCAGGGAAGCGGAAGCTTATCGGGAAATGGGCGAACGCATGGCGCGTGAAGGATACGGCAAACGGCGTCCCGAAGAAGAAGCTCCCCAGGAAGTGGCTTAGTGGAGGCCAACGCGAGCCCCGCCGAAACTTCGATTCACTATCCCGGATGGAGAGTTGGCCTGGCGGCGTTCGTCGGCGTGATGGTGAGTTTTGCGGCCATCATGCCCTACACCTTCAGCCTGTTCATTGAGCCGCTGTTCAAGACCTTTGGCTGGCAGCGCGAGGCCATTTCCAGCGCATTCGGCATTGCAGCGATCACGGTGGCGTTGTTTTCCCCGGGGATCGGAATGCTGCTGGATCGTTACCCTCCCCGGCGAATTATTCTTCCGAGCATCGTCATCTTTGCCCTGGCCTACATGTCATTGAGCACGCTGACGCCGAATATCAGCCGCTTTTATCTGACCTATTTTGTGCTCGGCGTTGTGGGGAATGGGACAGCGCAACTCTCCTACACGCGCGCGGTGCTGACCTGGTTTAGAAAACATCGCGGATTTGCCTTGGCCATCGTGCTCACGGGAAGCGGCACCGGTTCAATTGTGATCCCGCTGGTGACGCAAGCCGTTATCCAGCACTATGGCTGGCGCAGCGCTTACGTCGTGCTCGGATGTATTGCCCTGCTCGGATTTCCCCTGACCATGCTTTTTGTGCGCAACCGCCCAGTTGGTGGAGTTCACACCGACGAATCTTTCAGCACGGGAGTTTCCGTCGGCACGGCTTTGCGCGGCTTCATATTCTGGACGATGGCGATCATGATCATGCTGGAAGCCTTCGGCTCGAACGGCCTGCTCTCGCATCTGGCCGCCATGCTGACTGAACGCGGCGTGTCCGGAGAGACCGCGGCACAAGCCCTCTCCGTGATGGGAGCAACCGGGATTCTCGGGCGCCTGACCACCGGGCTGCTGTTGGACCGCTACTTCGCGCCGTACGTCTCCATGTTCATGCTGGCAGTCGCTGCGGCCGGGACCTTCACCCTGACCACGGCCGCAACCGCCACCCCGTCTTTGATCGGAACCGCCCTGATCGGTTACGGCCTGGGTAGCGAAGCGGATGTCGTTCCGTATCTGGTTGCGCGTTATTTCGGCCGCAAACATTTTGCCGCCCTCTACGGTCTGACCTGGACCGCCTATGCCGTTGGCGGCGCCACCGGCCCCATCGTAGTGGGTCACTTCTATGATCGCTACGGCATGTATCAACCCCGCCTGATCTTCGGGCTTGCCTTGACTTGCCTTGTGGCAGCCGGACTCAGCTTGCTGCTGCCGCGTTACCCTGCCGAGCCAGGCGGTGTTCTGGAAGAAGCTGTTTCCTCAGGGCAGTTATCGGCGGGAAGTTAAACTCATCACAGTGCGGCGCGGCCAAGTGCATGACCGCCGGGCCTGAACGCCTAATCCAGCGCTCCGTTTACGTTAACGGCGTATAATTCGCTCTGGACCATGCTGACCCCGCGTTATGCCCTGGTGGCCTACGTAAGAAATCCGGTCGGGGAATTTGTGGAACGCCTGCGCCGCCAGTTACACCCCGAACTCCCCCATCTGGCAGCCCATCTGACCGTGCTGCCGCCTCGTCTGCTGCAGGGGACGGAGCGCTCGGCACTGGAGATGCTGGAGGAAACCTGCAGCCGGGTTGCGCCTTTTACGGTGACGCTGGGCGAGGTCGAGACCTTCATCCCCCGTACAGCGACGGTTTTCATCCGCGTGGGTGATGGCTCCTACCGCATGCGTGAACTGCACGAACAGCTCAACATCAAGGCGCTGGCCGCCCAGGAAGAGTGGCCTTATATGCCCCACCTGACCATCGTGAAGATGAGTGCGGAGGCGCAGGCGCAGGAGGCTTACCGGGTGGCTTATGAGCGCTGGAGCCACTTCGAATGCAGCCGCGACATCCGGGTCAGCGAGCTGACCTTCGTCCGCGAGGATGAACAGAACTGCTGGGTCGATCTTGCCGGAGTCCCGCTGGGCCGCCAGCTGGTGTCGTAGAGCGGGCGGCCTTCGGGAAATTCAAGCCACGGACTTCACGGATTTTCACGGATCCACATCTCTACTTTTTCATCTTCTCGCTTTTGCCTTATCCGTGTGAATCCGTAAAATCCGTGGCTGATTCATTCACGTCCGAGGGCCGAAGTCTGACGCCCGACGCCCGCCTCCAACCTCCGAAGTACATGGCCTTCCCGTCTATTGCCAAGGTCGCTTTCAGGGCGTACATAGGATGTGGGGCTGCTGCGTAAAGCCGCTGCCCGCGCGGGTTTTAGACACTACGGCCAGGGGGCTTATGCAGACAGGCGTTTACGGGTCAGGCTATCTCGGGACCGTGGTTTCAGCCTGTCTGGCGGATTTCGGAACTCCAGTAACCTGTTGCCACCCCGATAGTACCCGCATGGTCGAGATGGCCCAGGGCAATGTGCCCTTCTTCGAAAAAAACCTTACAGAAGTCATCAAGCGCAACGTGCGTTCCGGGCGGCTGGCGTATTCCACCGACATGGAATCCTTCGCCAGAAAGGCCCAGGTGATTTTTCTGGCCGAGGACACGCCGCAGCATCTGGCCGACCTGGCGGTGCGGATCGCGCGCCTGGCGCCGAAGCCTCCCATCCTGACCATCATGACGCCAGTGTCGGTGGGGACTGCAACTGGCGTGGAGAAGCGGCTCAAGGACGCAGGGCTGAAAGCGACCATCGTGTCGCAGCCCGTATTTCTCACTCCGGGCTGCGCGGTCGAAGATTTCAACTGGCCGGACCGGATCATTCTGGGCACGTCCGCCAACGATGCCGTGCTGGCCTTGAAGCAGATTCTCCATCCCCTGGTGATGCGGGGCGTTCCGGTGATCGTGACCAATCACGAAACCGCGGAACTGGTGCGGGAATCAGCCACGGCGTTTGTCGCCACCAAGATTTCGTTCATCAATGAGCTCTCCAGCCTGTGCGAGAAAGTGAACGCCGATGCCGTCAGCCTGGCCATGGCGCTGGGGTTGGACAAGAAAATCGCCCCGCGCTGCCTGCAGCCGGGGGCGGGCATGGGCGGAATCTTCGCCGAGTCCGACATGGAAGCGCTGGCCGAACTGGCCCGCGCCAAGGGCGTCTCACTCAAGATATTGAGCGCGGCGCGGGAGGTGAATCTCAGCCTCGCCGACCGCATCGTGGACAAGATTTCGACCATCGTGCAGTCAGTTCAGAACAAAGACGTGGGAATTCTCGGCCTGGCTTTCAAACCCAATACCAACTCGGTGGCCGGATCGTCCTCGCTCCGCTTGGCGCAGAACCTGGTGGCCCGGGGCGCGCGGGTCCGCGCCTACGACCCCGTCGCCATTCCGGAGGCGCGCATGGAACTGAACGGCACCGTCCACTATTGCGAAACCGCCTACGCCGCCGCCGAGGGCATGGATGCGCTGGTGGTGGGCACGGGCTGGCCCGAGTTCCGCAGCCTTGATTTCGACCGCATTAAGCACCTGCTGAAACGTCCGGTGATCGTGGACACCAAAAATCTGCTTGACTCGGTGCGCTTGCGCGCCATGGGATTCCAGTACGTCGGCGTCGGCCGGCACTAGCAGCTCTGACAGCTCTCACCCCAGTTGCTATAATCGAGGAGAAACGGTGGGAGTAGCTCAATTGGTAGAGCACCGGACTGTGGCTCCGGACGTTGCGGGTTCAATCCCCGTCTCCCACCCCACAATGCAAAGCACTTTATCTTGCCTTGAAACCCGCTTGCCTTTCCGAATGCCTCCGAGGCTTTGCCTAGATCAGCTTCGTGAGCTGATCCGTAGTTGTGCGTCGTGGTGGTGAGGCTCGCGTGCCTCATCCTTCTGGACTCCCACAGGTGATGCTTGAAGGTGGAGTGGAGTGGAGTGGAGCGCATCGCTAAACCACACAGGTGAAAGCTATGGCTACTTCTTACCTTCGAGAGAAGGCTTGAACCCAAGTTTGTTCGAGAACCGTCCCCTCTGATCAAAACCAACCCCAGTCATCGGACAAAGCATGCCCTGAGCGAAGTCGAAGGGAGTGTCCGACCCACATGCAGCAGGTGCGCGCTATACTGCGGCATCTCATGGCCAACATTCTTTACGGGGTCAATGGCGAGGGCTCGGGCCATTCCACCAGGGCACAGGAAGTTATTTCGCACCTGATCGCCAGGGGACATGCGGTCCATGTGGCTTCTTTCGATCGCGGGTTGCGCAATCTGCGTGAAACCTTTGAAGTGACCGAAATTTACGGCCTCCGATTGGCGTACGTGAACAATCAGGTCAGGTACGGACGCACGCTGACCCGGAACCTGCTTTCAGTGCGGCAGCGGGCGAAGAGCATTGCGCTGCTGTCCGAGCGGGTTGAAGAATGGAAGATCGAGGTGGTGATCACCGATTTTGAGCCGCTGACCTGCCATGTGGGCCACCACCTGCGCCTGCCCGTGATCTCCATCGACAACCAGCACTGCCTTACCAACACCGACGTGACCTATCCCAGGGAGTACCGGCGCGACGCGGCAGTGGCGAAACTGGTCACGCGGATCATGACTCCACGGGCGGATGCGTATCTGGTGACTTCGTTCTTTGAGGCACGCGTCAAGCGTCCGCGTACGTTCCTTTTTCCGCCAATTCTGCGCCAACAGGTGCTCAAGGCTACCCCGGTGAGCGGGGAGCATGTGTTGGTGTATGTAACGTCTCCCGCGCCGGCGCTTGCCAAACTTTTGGGTTCGGTGCGCAGCCCGTTCGTGGCCTACGGTTTCGGCCGGGAAGGACGGAGTGGCAACGTGCTCTACAGAAAGCCGGCCATGGACAAGTTCCTCGAAGACCTGGTCAGCGCGAAGGCCGTCATCGCCAATGCCGGATTTTCCCTGATGACCGAGGCGCTTCACCTGGGGAAACCATACCTGGCGATTCCCATCGAACATCAGTTTGAACAAATTTTTAACGCCTACTGGCTGGACAAGATGGGATACGGCACGTATTGGGATGAGCTGAACAAGGAACGGGTCGAGTCGTTTCTCTACAATCTGCCGGGCTTTCGGGAACGGTTGAGTGCGTATCCACGCCGCGGGAATGGGGCCCTGCTGGATAAACTGTGTCATCTGGTCGCGGCGTACGCGTCAGCGCGCTCTGCCCTGGCGCGACGGAGGCGAAGGTGACAACGGACAATGAATCTCTACCTCCGGGTCCGGCGACTGCCCCTAGGTCAAACATCATCTTTCAGGCTGCAGCGTTCACCAGCCTGATGGTTGCGGTGCTTTCACTCTTTCTCTTCGCGTGGATCGGGGATGGTGTTGCGCACGACCGGACGGCCGGTTTTGATCTTGCGATACGGAACCAGGTTCATGCCTACGCCTCTTCCCCTCTCACCAAGGCAATGATTTTCATTTCGTTTCTGGGCGGAGACGGGCTGACCGCGGCCGCCATCCTCTCGGTGATTGCATTCCTCGTCTTCCACTGGAGGCGAGAGGCGCTGTGGATGGTGGTCACTATTCTAGGGGCGCTGGTGCTGGACTTGAGCCTGAAATATGCCTTCCATCGTCCTCGCCCGGTCCCGTTTTTCGTGCCCGTACCCTACACCTACAGCTTTCCCAGCGGGCACTCCCTGTTTTCATTTTGCTTTTATGGGGTGCTGGCGGGATTGCTGACCAGGCGAATCCGGTCCCGGATGGGGCGCGCTCTGATCTGGACGCTGGCTGCTCTTCTGGTCGCGGCCATTGGCCTGTCGCGGGTTTACCTGGGGGTGCACTATCCCAGCGACGTGATCGCGGGATACCTGGCAGCTTCACTTTGGGTGAGCACGCTGGTGGCGCTTGATCGGGTGCGGGTGGAACGGAAGGATATATCCAACCACGGCACGTAACCTTCATGTCGGCTTATCTCGCACTTTCACTGATGGCATACACTGTGCCGGCGAGGCATTGAGGTTTCAGATGAGCAATCGGAGTCTGCGGTGGAAGTGCTGGTTTGTTCTGTTGATGTTCGCCTCCAGCCTGGCGCGTTTCTCGTTCGCGGCTGAGGCCCGTCCCCCGGCCCACGTGGACGAGTTCACCGGGCGCCCGCGCGTAATCATCATGAGCGACATCGGCAACGAACCGGATGATCAGATGTCATTCGTTCGTCTGCTCCTGTACTCGAATGAATTTGAGATTGAAGGGCTCATGGCCACCACTTCCACCTGGCAGAAGAGTGCGCTGCATCCTGAAACCATGCATGCCCTGATCGAGGCCTATGGGAAGGTGCGGCCCAATCTCATGCTGCACGCCAAGGGTTGGCCGACTGCAGAAGAGCTTGACGGCCGGGTTTTCACCGGGCAGCCGGAATACGGTTTGGCCGCCATCGGCGCCGACAAAATGTCGGCCGGAGCGGAGGCAATCATTCGGGCGGTTGACCGCGACGACGCGCGTCCACTGTGGATTTGCATCTGGGGCGGGGCCAACACCCTGGCGCAGGCGCTCTTGCATGTACGGGCGACCCGTCCGGCCGGCGAACTGGACCGGTTCGTCGAGAAGATTCGCGTCTATTCCATCACCGATCAGGACGATACCGGCCCCTGGATCCGGCGGGAATTTCCCAACCTGTTTTACATTGTTCAGCCTTCAACCCAGAAGGGAGACGACTACTACTACGCGACCTGGACCGGCATCAGCGGAGACGTTTACTACCGCAACGGCGCGGGCGCGGACTCCACTCTCGTAACCAACGAATGGCTGGATGCAAACATCCGCAGCAAAGGGCCGCTGGGAAAGCTGTATCCCAGGTTTGCCTTCATCATGGAAGGGGACACGCCGTCTTTCCTGGGTTTGATCGATAACGGGTTGAACGCCTATCGCCGGCCCGATTGGGGCGGGTGGGGAGGCCGCTATATTTACCGGCAACCCTACGGCGAAAGTCACGCCATCTGGACCCAGGGCGGCAACACGTTTTCGCGAGTCACGTCGCAGGACACGGTCGTGAGGGTGGATGGCAGGGAGTACACGTCAGACCAGGCAACGATCTGGCGCTGGCGCGAAGCTTATCAGAACGATTTTGCGGCGCGGATGGACTGGACCATTAAAGATTACAGTCACGCCAATCACAATCCGCTGGCGGAGGTGAATGGCCAGTCTGGAACTGCGCCCATCATGATCGATGTCGAAGTCGGCAAGCCAGTTCTGCTGGACGCAAGCCAGAGCCGCGATCCTGACGGCCAGGGTCTGCATTACCACTGGTTTCACTATGGCGAAGCCGGCAGTACCGACGCGAACCTGGCTTCGGTCACCATCAGCGGCGGCGACACGGCCAAGGCCACGGTGACGGCAACCGCGGTCTGCCGTCCGCAGTGGTTGCCCAGGGGGCAATGCTCGGGAACCGGGACGGCGCACATTATTCTGGCTGTAACCGACGATGGATCACCGCAGCTGACTTCTTACCGGCGGGTGATCCTGACGGTGCACTCTGGAAGCACTCGTTAGATAATCACCCACCCTGTCGCGAAGTACGCGACGAGGGGGGTGGGCGTTCAGGATTCCCCCACACTCCACAGCGAACTGTCATGCTGAGCGGAGTCTGGAGGGTCGCTTGCGACCGGCCAGGCGGAGCCGAAGCACCCCCTTTGCTCTTCGTGCTGCCACGGGGAAACCCCGGGCTGGATGGTTCACATACGCAATAGGGGTCCTTCGACTCCGCAGGAAGCCCCCGTGGGGGCTTCCTGCTGCGCTCAGGATGACAGCGTCTCAGGATCGGAAATCTCTCCCCGACGGCGGCTTGCGGCGGCGCTTCACCCACCCTGTCGCAAAGTACGCGACGAGGGTGGGGCACCCGGGCGTTCAGGAAGATATATTCCGCACGCACAATCGTTGTTAGACTACGTCGCGCGGATCGTGACTGGAGCGTCCGGATGAACCCCAAGTTCTCACTGCTGGCGGAATTGATCGCCGAGTTTCTCGGAACTTTTGTCTTGATCATGTTCGGGACGGGTGTGGTGGCGATGGTCGTGCTCTTTCCCACCCAGACGCCGGGCGAGGTGATTCACGGCGGTTACACCAATATCACTTTAGGCTGGGGGCTGGGAGTGACCATGGGGATTTACGTCGCCGGGAAAGTCTCGGGGGCGCATCTGAATCCTGCCGTCACGCTGGCGCTGGCGGTTTTCAGAGGATTTCCCTGGCGGAAGGTCCTGCCTTATTCGGTCGCGCAGACTGCGGGAGCATTCCTGGCCGCCGCGCTGGTGTATCGAAACTATCTGCCCGCCTTCCACCGGGTGGATCCGCTGCTGGAGAAAACGGCGGGCGTCTTCACCACATTTCCAGCCTTTCCCAACCTGCCCCAGGCTGGATTTCTTGACCAGGTGATCGGCACCGCGTTGCTGCTGCTTCTGGTCTTCGCCATCATTGACGAATTCAACATGCCGCCGGGAGCCAATATGGCGCCTCTGATGATCGGGCTGGTGGTGGTGGCCATCGGCATGAGCTTTGGAGCGATGCACGGATATGCGATCAATCCAGCGCGTGATTTCGGTCCCCGGTTGTTCACGGTGCTGGCCGGCTTTCGCAACAACGGTATTACCGACGGGAGCCAGGCCTGGTGGGTGCCCGTTGTGGCGCCGCTGGTGGGCGGAGTGATCGGCGGCGCGGTGTATGACTTCGGTATCCGGCGGTTCCTACCGCGTTCTTCCCAGCTGGGCTAAAAACTGAACGGATTGTCGGAAGGCCAGTCGATGAATAAATACCTCATCACAATGATGGTGGGAAGTTTGCTGCTGGCGGGTTGCTCACAGTTCCACAAGTCCTCAGCCGCTCCCGTCAACGCCGTTCCAGCGCGCACCGCACTTTTCGATGGAGCGACTCTGCAAGGCTGGAACGGCAATCCGGCGATCTGGTCTGTACAGGACGACGCTATCCACGGCGTCACCGACCACGGCGGCCAGCTCATTCTTACCGCCGGCGACTACGCCGACTTCCGGCTCATTCTGAAATCACGGCTGATCAGCGAGAAGAACCACCTGGGAGTTTGCTTCTGGGGGAATCGCATGCCCGATTGGGGGTATGGGGATTGCATCCTCGTCATTCCTCCGAGTGGAGGCATGTGGGACTATCACCCGGGCAAGAAGGGCCCGCCGCGCGAGAAACTTCCCGCATCCCGACTTTGATCCCCATGTATGGCATGAAACCGAGATTCTCGCGCACCTCGAAACCGGCACCATCCGGATGGCGGTCAATGGCGTGGAGGTCACGCGCTACACCGACGAAGATCCCACTCGTTTGCGTACGGGGCCGATCGGCCTGCAGATTCACGCCGGCGCGTCCGAGGTTGAGTACAAGGACCTGGTGCTCGAGGTCGATCCGAAACAGGACCGCCTGCTGACGCTCAAGCCTGCACCTTAGTTTGGGCCATGCGCCTCAGAATCCAGGCGCAAAGGTGTAGCCGAGCGACACGCCAAAGCGGGTCGCGTAGGGAGAACTGAATTCCTGGTTATTGTGAATCATGTACAGGTGGGCCTCCGGGCGAACGAAGAAATGGCCGTGAAAGTAATAGCGGAAGCCGCCGCCGATGTGGCCCATGAAGTGGTTGCTGCTGACGAAGTCGGTGCAGGTAATAGCGCCGCAATTGAGGCTCCCGGTGTAAAAGCGCAGGCTCTCCCAGCCGATGCCGGCCATCATTTCAGCGGCTGCGTGAGGGCCGAGCTTAGGAGCGTATATCCCGTTGAAATCATAGAAAAGCGGACGGTAGGGCTGGAAGCCCGCATAGAGGTTCCGGCTAGCCCTCCAGGCCAGCTCGCCACTGACTCCCAGTGGTCCTTTCAACAGCAGGTCCGCGCTGAAGACCGGGTAGGCTCCGCCGGTCAGTGACACCGGGTTGTGATCTCCCGAAGCGCTCGAAGCCGAGGGCGCAGTCAGTGTGCCCACGCCGAAGGCGGCATCAAACTGCTGCGCGTGGACCGTGCCTGGTATGAGGAAAGAAAGAAGCAGAACCGCTAATAAACTGAGCTGTCTCAAGTGACCCTCCGGAACGATATAGACTTTAGATGCAACAGGCTGCCCGGGAGTAAGTGAAAAGTTTTGTAACCGGAGAGCCGGTCCGCCGCTCGCATCAAAAATGCGGGCAGCCCGGGGCCCTGCCAGGAATCGTTTGCATCTATAATGCGGCACTTGGAATCAAGATAGCTTATTCCATCACTTAAGCTCCGTCCCTGCTCGATATGGAAGACCTGAACCCTGAAAGATCGTTATTCCCAGCTAGAATGATCGTTTCGACAGGTGTCGCTGTCTGCCTGTTCGCGTTGTGGTCGGGACAAGCACAGGGGCAGGTCGGCAGCGGATATCCGAGCACGGCACAGGACGCCGCTCCTGCGGCTTCCATAGAAATCACCGCTCCCTCAAACCAGAACCCCTTCGGCGGCAGTGTTGCCCAGGGAACCGCCAAGCCAGAAGTGATGTCGCTTACCTTCCAGGATGCGATCGACCTCGGCCTGAAAAATAACCTCGGAGTGCTGCTGCAGAGCTATAACTCCATCGCCGCCCGGGGGGCGAAATGGAAGGAACTGAGCCAGCTTCTCCCGAACGTCAGTGGCGCGGTCAGCGTAAATGTGGTGCAGGACAACCTGGCTGCCCGCGGGCTGCGCTTCCCCGGATTTCCCACGGTGATTGGGCCCTACGGATTTACCGACGCGCGGGTGTACCTGACCCAATCGATCCTGAACCTCAAGGCCCTCAACCGCGAGCGTGGAGCGGTCGAAGACGAGAAGGCCGCGCAATACAGTTACCAGGATGCCCGTGACCTGGTGGTGCTGGCGACCGGCAATGCGTATCTGCAGGCGCTCTCCGGCGCGGCGCGGGTGGAAACCGCAGAAGCGCAACTGGAAAACGCGCAGGCGTTGTACGGCAAGGCCACTGACCAGCAGAACGCGGGGCTGAGCCCGGCCATCGATACGCTGCGCGCCCGGGTGGAATTCCAGAACCGGCAACAACAGCTGATTGTGGCGCGCAATGATTACGCCAAGCGGAAGCTGGCCCTGGTGCGCGCCATCGGGCTGCCGACGGGACAGGAAATCGCCCTCATATCCAAGGCGCCGTACGATCGCCTGGCCACCGCCGGAATTGAGGCCAGCCTGCAGCGCGCCTATGCTTCCCGGTCGGATTACCTGGCGGCGGTACAACAGGTCCGGGCCGCGGAACACTATCGCAAAGGCGCGACCGCTGAGCATTATCCCACGCTGGATTTGCTGGCCGACTATGGCGATCTGGGAATCAACTTCGGGAACTCGCACGGGACGTACAGCGTGAGCGGACGGCTGAACATCCCCATTTTTCAGGGAGGCAAAGCCCACGCCGACGAGCTGCAAGCCGATGCCACGCTGCGCCAGGCGCGAGCCCAGTTGGACAATTTGCGCGGCCAGATTGAATATGAGGTGCGCACCGCCCTGCTGGATATCGCGGCCGCCGATGACCAAGTGGAGGTTGCGCGCAGTTCAGTGGATCTGGCAGAACAGACGCTGGTACAGGCCCGCGACCGGTTTTCCGCTGGAGTCACCGACAACCTGGAGGTGGTCCAGGCACAGCAGACGGTAGCATCGGCCCATGAAAGCTATATTTCAAGCCTGTACGCCCACAACCTGGCCAAACTTGAACTGGTGCGGGCGATGGGATATGCAGAGCAGGGCGTACGGCAATATCTGAGTGGCAAGTGATATGGAACCAACTACAACGACAACCGTGCATGACACGCCTGCAGTTGAAACCCGGGAACATCCTCCCTTGCCGGCTTCGGAGCGGGACCTCCGCTGGAAGCAAGCCTCGCGCAATCCCCGCTTTCGCCTGGCCCTGATCGTGGGCGGAATTGTGCTGCTGGTGGCGGGCTTCTTTCTGTGGCGCTACCTGGGCAGCTACGAATCCACTGACGACGCGCAGATCGACGGCCACCTGAACGCGATCAGTACCCGCGTCTCCGGTCACGTGATCAAGCTCCTGGTCAACGACAATCAGTTTGTGGAAGCGGGCACGCCGCTGGTGGAGATCGATCCCAGGGACTACCAGGTGGCGGTGGCGAAGGCCAGCGCGGCCTACCGCGATGCTCAGGCTACGGCGGAATCACTGCAGGCAAATGTTCCGATCACGTCGGTGAACACCGACAGCCAGTTGTCGGCGTCGCAGGCGGATGTAGAGGGCGCCCGTGCCGGGGTTTCCGTGGCGCGCCAGCAACTGGACGCAGCGCGGGCCCAGTTGGAGCAGGCCATTGCCAATGACATCAAGGCGCAGAACGATGTCGGGCGCTACAAGCAACTGGTGGACAAGCAGGAGATTTCCCACCAGCAGTACGACCAGGCCGTCGCCGCGGCGCGCTCCAGCGCGGCGGGAGTTGCCGCAGCCCGGGCGTCGGCCGTGGCCGCCGAGCAGATGGTGTCGCAGGCGCAGGCCAAGCGCGAGCAGGCCGAAGCCAATCTGCGTTCTGCCGGGACCGCGCCACAACAGATGTCCGCCACTCGCGCGCGCGCCCAGGCCGCCGTGGCCCAGGCCCAGCAAAAGAAGGCCGAGTTGGACCAGGCCAACCTGAATCTACAGTACACGCGCCTGGTCGCTCCGGTGAGCGGAATTGTCAGCAACCGATCGGTCGAAGTCGGCCAGAATGTCCAGATCGGCCAGGAACTGATGAAGATCATCAACCTGGACGACATCTGGGTGACCGCCAACTTCAAGGAAGACCAGCTTCGCTACATGCGACCCGGACAACGGGCGACCATCTCGGTGGATGCTTATGGAAAGAAGTACAACGGGCACGTGCAGAGCATCGCGGGGGCCAGCGGGGCGCTGTTCAGCCTGCTTCCCCCGGAAAATGCCACCGGCAACTACGTCAAAGTGGTGCAGCGCATTCCGGTAAAGATCACGTTTGATCCGGGAGAAACCAAGGAACATATTCTGCGCCCGGGAATGTCGGTTGAGCCCAAGGTCTGGGTCAGATGAGTAGGGTCAGATGAGTTCGGCCGCTCTGACCGCGGACGGCTCGGCCCTGCCGCGTCCGGCCGTCAATCCCTGGGTCATCGCGCTGGCGGTCACGCTGGCCACCTTCATGGAGGTGCTGGATACCAGCATCGCCAACGTCGCGCTTCCGCACATCGCCGGCAACCTTTCCGCCGGCACCGACGAAAGTACTTGGGTACTGACTTCCTACCTGGTTTCAAACGCCATCGTCCTGCCCCTGAGCGGCTGGATTTCGTCGATCATCGGACGCAAGCGTTTCTACATGAGCTGCGTGGCCATCTTCACCATCAGTTCATTCCTGTGCGGGCTGGCGCCGAACCTGGGGATGCTGATTTTCTTTCGCATCCTGCAAGGCGTGGGGGGCGGGGGTTTGCAGCCCAGCGAACAGGCCATTCTGGCGGATACGTTCCCTCCCGCGAAACGCGGTATGGCTTTCGCCGTCTATGGCCTCGCGGTGGTGCTGGCGCCGGCCATCGGCCCCACGCTGGGCGGATGGATCACGGACAACTTCACCTGGCGCTGGATCTTTTTTCTGAATATTCCGGTGGGCATTCTTTCCCTGATCTTGACCTCGCGCCTGATCCAGGACCCGCCCTTCATGCAGCGCAAGAAGCTTTCGGAAACGAAAATCGATTACATCGGGCTCGGGCTGGTGACGCTGGGTTTGGGCTCGCTGCAGATTGTCCTGGATAAGGGCCAGCGCGAAGACTGGTTCGAATCGCATTTCATCGTGGTGCTCTCGGTCATCGCGGCGGCGTCCCTGCTGTTTCTCATCTACTGGGAGTGGACGCGCAAGGACCCCGTGATCGATCTGCACCTGTTCACCAACCGGACCTTCGCGGCTTCCAATATGCTGATGTTCATGCTGGGGTTTGCCCTGCTGGGCAGCACGGTGCTGCTCCCGCTCTTCACGCAGACCCTGCTGGGCTATACCGCCGAACAGGCCGGGCTGGCGCTTCTTCCGGGCGGCTTCAGCCTGATGATGCTGATGCCACTGGTGGGCTTTCTGCTCTCCCGTTACGACGCCCGCAAACTGATGGTGTACGGACTGGTGGTGCTTTCCTTCTCGCTGTTTCACATGACCCACTTTTCCCTGGGAGTTGATTTCCGGACAATTGTGTTCGCCCGCATGATCCAGACCATGGGCCTGGCCTTCCTTTTTATCCCGATCAACACCGCGGCCTACGCGTTTCTGCCCAAGGAGAAGAACAATGCGGCCTCGGGGCTGATGAACCTGGCCCGCAACATCGGAGGGAGCGTGGGTATTTCAATTGTGACTACCATGCTCGACCGCCGGTCGCAATATCACATCGCCCGGCTGTCGAGCCATCTTTCGCCCGCCAACCCGCAGGTGCAGTCCACGCTTCAAGGCATGGCGCGCTCGCTTGAGGCCAAAGGGTTTTCCCCAACGGAGGCCATGCATAAGGCTTACGGCTTGTTGCAGGCTAATCTCTTTCGACAGGCGGGCATGCTGGCCTACATTGACAACTTCTGGCTCCTGGGAGTAGCTATTCTAGTGATGGTTCCGCTGGTCTTTCTGATGAAGCGCCCGCCCACAGGCGGCGAGATGGCGGTCCATTAGGCGGTTTGTTTCGTGAGTTTGCGGAGTGGTCGGAAGGGCACGGCTTCAGACGTGCCACCAGGACATCGTATCTCGCGGCCTTAGCCGCTGAGGTCTGCGGTCCACTTTTCATACGGAAGTTATCGCACCGGCGGGAAAGCCAGCCCCAGGGGCTGAAGCCCGATCAGGAACGGGCTTGATGGCAGGGCTGAAGCCGTGCCCTTCCCGCGACGAGTCGGCGAGGCCAGGAGGCACTGTGTTTCGGGTGATTACGGTCGAACGGGAATTCGGCAGCGGGGCGGCGGAGATCGCACGCGAAATTGCCCACCGGCTGGGCTGGAAATTGTGGGACCAGGCCCTGACCGAGGAGATCGCCCGCGAAGCCCACGTTGACCGCTCCGCCGTGATGTACTGCGACGAGCGTCTGGACAGCACCTTTCACCGCCTGGCCAAGACGTTCTGGCGGGGCAGCTACGAACGCAGTATGCCTTTCAAGGGCACTGAACCCTTCGACACCGATCGCTTTGTGGCCATCGGGCACCAGGTCATGACCCGGGTGGCGACGGCTGGAAACTGCGTGATCGTGGGGCGGGGCGCTCCCTATTTTCTGCGCGAACTTCCGGACGTGTTCCACGTTTTCCTCTATGCACCTCGGTCAGAAAAGCTGCGGCGGCTGCGGCTGATCGGGCACAGCGAGAAAGAGGCCGAAGATCTGGTCGATACCGTAGATCGGGACCGTATCGAATTTGTAAAGCACTACTTCGGCGCCGACTGGCCCACCCGCTGCCTCTACCACATGATGATCAACACCGCCGTCGGGGACGAAATCGTCATTTCGACGGTCCTCGATACCATGCGCCTGCTGGAACAGCCGGTGACCGCCGGAGGAGCCGCCTCCCAGCTTGAGAAGTGCCCGTAACCCTTTGGTAATACTGGGTTGCACCTTTTCCGTTGCACTTTAACACTACTGAAATATCTTCTGAATTAGGATTGTGGCGGGGAAAGTTCTGCGGAGGCTTCAAACATGGGAGCGGCCCGGATTCCACAACACGCGCTTCCGCTGCAGGTGGCGGCCGTCTGCTACCGCCGGCGTGGTCCCTCGATCGAGTTCCTGCTGGTAAATACGAACGGCGGCGGTAAGTGGACGTTTCCCAAGGGCGATCCTGAGTCTGACCTCTCCCATGGCCAGGCGGCGGAACGCGAGGCCCGTGAAGAAGCCGGCGTCCGCGGCCGCATTGAGTCCCGGCATTTCTGCCTCTACATCCATTCCAAAGGCGTTTTCTGGAAGCCGCCCGGAGTACGGGAGTATGTGATCAAGGCATTCCTGCTCGAGGTGGAGCGTACGGAAGAGCCTCATGAGGAGAGCAGAAATCCCACCTGGTTCAGCCCTGAGGACACCAGGAAGATCCTGGCTAAAGGCCGCGAAGTAAAATACGCGCGCGAACTGCAGGCTGTGGTCGATCGCGCGCTGGAGAAGATTGGCGCTGCCCAGGCGGCAGCCGCGCGCTAGCCTTCCAGAAATGTAGCGCCGCCGTCCCCGGCGGCTGTCGTGGGGGCGTCCCGGCCCCCGCTCTCCTGTCATGCTGAGCGGAGTCTGGACGGTCGCTTGCGACCGGCCGGACGTAGTCGAAGCATCCCTATTCCCTCCCGGTCGCTGATCCTAATCCAGATTCCCAGGGTTCACTTATGGAATAGGGGCCCTTCGACTCCGCAGGAAGCCCGCAAGCGGGCTTCCTGCTGCGCTCAGGGTGACAGGTTCTTCATCAAACAGGCTTCTCGTGAGACGATTGAAGGAATGCTCCAGCTCTCCTCCGCGGGAAAACGCTATGGCCACAAGCTCCTGTTCGAGGGAGCGGACTGGATGATCACGCCGCGCGACCGCGTGGGACTGGTGGGAGCGAACGGCACCGGCAAATCCACGCTGCTGAAAATACTGGCGGGAACCGAAAGCCTTGACTATGGCTCGGTCAGCCGGGCCAAGGGCATCAGCGCGGGATATCTTCCACAGGACGGTCTGGCCCTCTCCGGACGTACCGTGTTTGCCGAGTGCATGTCGGTGTTTGCGCATCTGCGGCGCATGGAGCAGGAGATGGAAGAGCTGACTGGACGCATGTCCGAACTCGACCATGCATCTCCGGAGTACGCGCAGGTGGCGGAACGCTACCAGCGCATCGAGCACGAATTCACCACTCGCGACGGATACGCCATCGAGGCGCAAGTCGGCACGGTGCTTTCGGGGTTGGGTTTTCGCAAGGAAGACTGGACCCGGCAGACCGAAGAATTTTCCGGCGGCTGGCAGATGCGCATCGCGCTGGTGAAGCTGTTGCTGCAGCAGCCCAATCTGTTGCTGCTGGACGAACCCACCAACCATCTTGATCTCGAAGCCCGCAACTGGCTGGAAGAGTATCTCGGAAACTATCCCTACGCTTTTGTGCTGATCTCGCACGACCGCTATTTTCTCGACGTGACCATCAACAAGATTGTCGAGATCTGGAACAAGCGCATTCATCTTTACCACGGCAATTACGCGAAGTATCTGAACGCGAAGACGGAGCGCATGGAGCAACTCGAGGCCGCCTACCGCAACCAGCGCGAGCGCATCGAGCAACTGGAAGTGTTCATCAACCGCTTCCGCTACCAGGCCACCAAAGCCAAGCAGGTGCAGAGCCGGATCAAGGAACTGGAGAAGATTGAACGCATCGAGCTGCCGGAAGAAGAAAAGACCATTCATTTCTCCTTCCCCCAACCCAAACCCGCCGGCCGGATCGTGGCCGAGTTCATTGGAGTAGCGAAGTCTTATGGCGAGAAGGAAGTATTTCGGGACGTCAATTTCATGATCGAGCGCGGCGACCGGATCGCACTGGTGGGAGTGAACGGCGCCGGAAAATCCACGCTGATCAAGCTGCTGGCGCAGACCGAAGCGCTGACCCAAGGCGAGTACCGCCTGGGGCACAATGTCGATCCGGATTATTTCGCGCAGGACCAGTACAAGGAACTCGATCCCGATGCGCGCATCCTCGACGACCTGGGCGAGATGTCTCCGCGCTCCACCCAGACCGAGTTGCGCAGCCTTCTGGGATGCTTCCTGTTTTCCGCCGACGACGTGTTCAAACGCATTGGTGTGCTCTCGGGCGGCGAACGCAACCGCTACGCGCTGCTGCGGATGCTGCTGCATCCGGCAAATTTTCTGCTGCTCGACGAACCCACCAACCATCTCGACATGCGCGCCAAGGACGTTCTGCTGAAGGCGCTGACCGATTACAACGGCACCGTGGTTTTTGTCTCGCATGACCGCTATTTCATCGACAACCTGGCCACGCGAGTTTTGGAGGTCGGGGAGGGACGGGTCGAAGTCTATCCCGGCAACTACGAGGATTACCGCTGGCGGAAGGAGGGCGGGGCCGCGGCATTGCAGAAGGCGGTTACGTCACCAGCCCATCCGCAGCCGGGGAATGGAAACGTCAACGGGCAGCCGGCGAAATCCGAGGATGCCGCGGCCCGGCGCCTGAATCCCATCAAACGAAAGCAGATGGAAGATCGCGTCCACGAGCTCGAATCTGAAATCAACCGCCTGGAAGATACCATCGCCGAGTGCGAAGCAGCCCTGCAGACCTTCGTCAGCGCCGAGGAAACTCAACGGGTTACGCAGGAACTGGAGTTGCGGCGGACCGAACTGCAGGGCCGCATGGCGGAGTGGGAAGAACTGGGGAAGACACTTCAGACCTAGGCATTTCAGGCAGCCCCGACGCGCTACCCAGCTCCAGTTACCTGATTTTCGAACCCGGACAACGTTCTTCCGTAACCTGCCTTAATGCTGGCTCCCGTGCGATATTCAGGTTGGCCAACCGGCCATCGATAAGCCGAGAAAGCAGACTCGCCGCATGCGGTTACGCCCTGAAGCGCGCCGCGCGGAACACTAAAGGAGCGCCGCAACCGATGCTGCAGCCATCAGATTCTCAAAAATCGCAGTTACCCTCAAACCCATCCTTCAGCCCCAGCAAAAGCGTCAGCGTGCCCGTGGAACAGGCTACCATCGGCCGCTCCGTGGTCATCAAGGGCGAAGTCAGCGGAAGCGAATCGCTCTATATCGATGGGCGAATCGAGGGCACCGTCAATTTTGCCGAGCACCGCATTACCGTGGGACGCAACGGCAGCGTCGCCGCCAACATCACGGCCCGCGAAGTTGTGATCCTGGGCAAAGTGCAGGGCAACATCCAGTGCACCGACCGGCTGGACATCCGCAGCGAAGGCGCGCTCACCGGTGATGTGATCACCCAGCGCATCAGCGTTGAGGATGGAGCCATTCTGAAAGGCAGCGTGCAGGTGCGCGCGGTCGAGCACAAGCAGGACAAGTCTCAGGCGCAGAAGCAGGCACAAGCGGAGAGCAAGCCCGCCGCAACCGAGCAGCCCCGAGCGGGAGCTGCGGTCGCCGGCGTCTAGTTCACAAGTGTGGGTCGGACACTTCGGGTCCGACCCACACACTTCTTACTTTATTTCTTTTCTTCCGGCTTCAAATCAAGGGCCGCGGAATTCATACAATAGCGCAGGCCAGTTGGCGCCGGGCCGTCTTCAAAGACGTGTCCCAGGTGGGCATCGCAGCGCGCGCACCGGGTTTCGGTGCGGACCATGCCGTAGGTTTTGTCGGTGTGATTGACCACCGCCGCTTCGTCCACAGGTTTGAAAAAGCTGGGCCAGCCCGTGCCCGACTCGAACTTGGTGTCTGAGCTGAACAGCGGTTGTCCGCAGCAGACACAGGTATAGGTGCCCGCATCTTTCGTCTTCCAGTACTTGCCGCTGAATGCGGGTTCCGTCCCAGCCTTGCGGGTCACGTAGTACTGCTCGGGGGACAACTGCTTTTGCCACTCGGTTTCCGGCTTGTCAATTTTCTCTGCCATTCCATTCTCCGAATCGTTTAGTTAGTTGTTGATTCCTGGCCCTGCACGGCTCGTTTTGCCGGCAGGAGGTCCGCTCAAATCTCGATGACCATATCCTCCAGGCGGGTGGGATAAGTGTTCAGCACCTCGCCCTTGTCTTTCCGCACGATGACCGTGTCGGAGTGTCGAAAGCCGCCCCAATCGGGATCGTAAACCCCGGGCTCGCAACTGAAAGCCATTCCCTGCCGCAGAACGGTCTTGTCGCCTTCGGCGATCCACGGAGCTTCATGGCCTTCGAGGCCAATGCCGTGCCCGGTGCGATGCTTCAGAAACTTCTCCAGGCCGGCCTTGCGAATCTGGTCAAGGCTCTTCTTGTCCACTTCTTCCGCGAACGCGCCTTCCTTCAAATTTTCAACGCCGGTGTCGTGGGCCGCGAGCATGGCGTCGAACAGGCGCCTGGCGTAATCGGTCGGCTTGCCCACGCAGAAGGAGCGCTCGCACTCGACGTTGTATCCTCCGACCTGAGCGCCGAAGCTGAGGATCAGAGCGTCTCCAGTCTTCAACCGGTCTTTGCTCGGGACCGCGTGCGGGAAGGCCGAGCGTTTGCCGAAGGGCACCAGACCTCCGAAGGGAGGATCGATGCCGACGCCGACTACGTCACGCAGTTCCTTCGACATCCGGTCGGCGACCGCGTCGGCGGTGACTTTCAGAATCTCGTCCTCGGTCACGCTGCCGTTGTGTTGCACGAATTCGCGGCCGGACTTGCACCTTGAAGTCGGCGTACGTCATGGCCCGGCGCATGATGCGAATTTCGTCTTCGTCCTTGACCAGGCGAAGGTCATCGACCAGGTCTCCGGCCACCACGATTTTGGCTTTGGGAGCGCCCAGCTTTATTTGATGCATCCGGCTGGGCCGCGGCTCTTCGACGCCAATGCGTCCCCGGTCGAATCCGCGTTTGGCCACGCGCTCGAAAATCCAGCGCACCCGGTTCACCGGGCCGGGAAAATCAAAGTACGATTCGTAGTCTTTCACCCACCAGGTCTTGACCTGGTCAACCTCCAGCCCGGGAACGAACATGACCGGATCGCCCGACTCTGGAATCAGCACCGCCAGTGGTCGCTCGGTCGAGAGATGGAAGTATCCGACGGTGTAAATAATGTTGGTGGCATCCAGAAGCAGCAAAGCGTTGAGCTTGCGCTCTTTCATCTCCAACTGCACTTGCGTGACCTTGCGCCGGTACCACTCCGGTTCCAGGCGGTCGTGCGGGCCAGGGTCTGGCATGGCGGTGGCCATGCGCAGAAAGTGCATTCGTCCCAGTTTGCTCACATCGGTGGTGATGCTGAGCGCCGCCACGCCGGAGAGCGTGCGCATGAATTGCCTTCGATTTGACATGGGCCTCCGTCCGGAACAGGTTCTGGAATTTTGAGGGATTTATCTTAGCTTACCTGGGTGTGTCCCGGCCCGGCCGTGAACAATCAGGCGGCATTGGTTCGGAATTCGGTAACGATTAGACATGGCAATGCATAAACCACGAAGGACACGAAGTATCACGAAGGCTTTTTGTTTTTCAGGGTTTCCTTCCTGTACCTTGGTGCCCTTCGTGGTTCATCGTCTCCAAACTGACCCACGACCCGGAATTCCGGGTGGAACAGGCCTTCAGGCTGAAGCAACCCCCTAAGAGCCTTGCGTAGCGCCAGCGTCTCGTCCGCCGCCTGCAAAACGCGGGCGAGGGCGCCCGCGCCACACGAGAACATGACTACGCCCTGGAAGCTCCGATAGTTCGATATTCCCCGCGGTGATAGAGCAGGGGATCGCCTCCGCGGACCACGACTTCCTCGACCTCAGCGATGAAGATCGTGTGATCGCCGGCATCCTGAGCGCTATGCAGCCGACACTCGAGATAGGCCAGGGCGCCGTTGAGCACCGGGGTGCCGTGCGCGGTGCGATCAAAGTGCGCTCCCGCTTCCTGTTCGGCATGGCGATGGTCCTGGGCCGGGCGGGCATAATATTCGGAGATGATCTGCTGGTCCTCCGCCAGCACATTTACCCCAAAACGCTTCCGGGCATGGAGGTGAGCGTGGGTGCGGGCGCGATGGTCAACGCAAACCAGCACCAGCGGCGGATCGAGCGACACCGAGCTGAAGGCGTTGGCGGTCATACCGTGAACTTCATCCTCGTAGTCCACCGTGATCACGGTCACGCCCGTGGCAAAACTGCCTAGCGCGTTGCGGAATTCTGTTTGCGTGACGGCCATGTGCAGGCTGGAGCCCTGATGTTTCGTAGAGTTTCCGGCAGAGCCGATTTGCCGGTCCCGCCCTAAGAGTTTTACCACTAAACGCGTGGAGTTGGACAATTCACCCCTGGCTGGAGACCAACGAGGTTGGCCGCGCGGCGTTCCGAATCGATGTATCATTCTGGTGGTTCATCTGTGAGGCCCATCTTTCCGGGCCCTGGGAGCGCAAGAAGGCATGCGGGTGCAGGAAAATTCGCTCACCGCTTATCTCGACGAAGTGCGTGACGGTCTGCCGCTTTCGCGCGAGGGAGCTTGCCTGCTGCTGCGCTGTCCGGATGATGAACTTCCTGCCCTCCTTGCTACCGCCCTCGAGCTGAAGCAGCGATTCAAGCCCGGCGTCATCACCTATTCGCGCAAAGTGTTCATCCCCCTGACGAACCTGTGCCGCGACTACTGCGGCTACTGTACTTTCCGCCGCGACCCGGGTGAACCGGGGGCGCACACCATGACCCCGGACGAAGTGATGGAAATCGCGCGCGCGGGCGAGAAGATGGGTTGCACTGAAGCTCTCTTCAGCCTGGGCGACAAGCCGGAGCTGGCTTCCCCGAAATGCGGGCGACCCTGCGCCACCTGGGTTACAACTCGACTTTGCATTATCTCGAAGCGATGTGCGAGCGGGTGCTGCGGGAGACGTCCCTGCTGCCGCATCCGAATCCCGGGGCTGTTGAGCGCCGAATGGATTACCCGCCTGGCGGCGGTTTCGCCCAGTATGGGCCTGATGCTGGAGACGACGAACACCGCCCTGCTTGCCCCCGGCGCCGCGCATGACAATGCACCCGACAAGGTCCCGGCAAAACGATTGCGCACCATTGAAGAAGCGGGGAAGCAGTCAGTGCCTTTCACTACCGGCCTGCTGATTGGAATCGGCGAAACGCTTGAAGACCGCGTGGATACGCTGCTCGCCATCCGCGAGATGCATCGCCGCTACGGCAACATCCAGGAAGTGATCGTGCAGAATTTTCGGGTCAAGCCCGGGATTCCGATGCGCGACTGGCCGGAACCGACGCGGGGCGAGATGTTGCGAACCATTGCGGTGGCGAGGCTTCTGATGCCGGAGGTCAATCTTCAGGCGCCGCCCAATCTTTCCGCGCCTTATTACGACGAACTGCTCGATGCCGGAATCAACGACTGGGGCGGAGTGTCCCCCCTGACCCCTGATTTCATCAATCCGGAAAGACCCTGGCCGCACCTGGAGCAGCTCAAGGCCCGCACGGAATCAAGAGGATACATTCTGCGCCAGCGCCTGCCGGTTTATCCTGAGTTCCTGACATCGCTGACCGCGCGGCCCGGCTTGCTGGCGGAAAGAGTCCAGGCTGCCGCCGATCGCGAAGGCTACGCAGGGAGGGACCAGGGCGGCATGATCGTTGTACTTACCGGCGGGACGGGTGGCGCAAAGTTTGTGGATGGCCTGCGCCAGGTCGTTCCGTCCAAAGACCTGACCATCATCGTCAACACCGGAGACGATCTGGAGTGGTGGGGGCTGTATGTTTCCCCCGACCTCGATTCCATCACCTACGTGCTGGCCGGGCTGCTCAGCAAGGAACGCGGCTGGGGCGTGAAGGGCGACACATTTTTTTGTCTGCAGGCCATGGGCGACCTGGGAGAGCCCATCTGGTTTCACACCGGCGACCGCGATCTAGCCGTCCACCTGCTGCGCACGAAATTGCTGAAGCAGGGCAAGACGCTCTCCGAAGTCTCCGCCGAAATCGCGGCCAAGATGGGAGTGCAGGCCCGCATCCTTCCCATGACCAACGCCAGAGTGGAGACCCGGGTGGATACCCCGATCGGCGAGCTCAGCTTCGAAGAATATTTCGTGCAGCGCTGGTATCAGGACCCGGTCAACTCCATCCGTTTCGCGGGCATTGAAAACGCCGAACCCGCCCCCGGCGTGGTCGATGCCATCATGTCGGCGTCCGTGGTCCTGCTGGCGCCGAGCAATCCCGTGACCAGTATTGGCCCGATCCTCGCCGTGCCCGGCATCACCGAGGCGCTCAAACAGACTCGCGCCCTGGTGGCGGCGGTGAGCCCGATTATCGGTAACACCGCAGTCTCGGGGCCGGCTGGCATTCTGATGGCGGCGCAGGGCTTGCCGGTTTCCATCGCAGGCGTGGCCCAGGCTTACAGCGAGTTTCTCGACCTGCTGGTGGTTGACCGGCGCGATGCCAAGGCAGCCGAGGAGTTGAGGCGGCCCGGACTGCGCGTCCATTGCGCCAACACGATCATGGGCACGGCGGACGAAAAGATTGACCTGGCCCGGCAGATCCTCTCTCAGGTCGAGTCGCCGGCCTCTAATGAAAACGCAGCCCACGCGGGCTCGGACCTGTCATGATTCTGGTCCCGGTAAAGAATCTCTCGGGCGCCAAGCAACGCCTCGCCGCCTGGTTTGACCAACCCACCCGCACCGAGCTTGCGCAAGCCATGCTGTTCGACGTGCTCGAAACCCTGGGTACGTGGATCGACCGCCCGGAGGTCAGCGTCGTGACCAGCGATCCGTTTGCGCTGCAACTGGCCCAGCATTTTTGCTTTTCCGTGATTCCCGACAACGCCAATCGCAGCCAGACCGATGCCATCGAGATGGCAACCCGCTACTGTGAGGGCCAGGGCGTGGACAGCACGCTGGTGATTCCCGGCGATATTCCTCTCATCCAGAGCTGGGAGCTGGAAAAGATCCTGCAATCCGCGCCCGCCGAAGGCTCGGTGCTGGTCCGCGCTGCCGACGGGCGCGGCACCAACGCCATCTGGCGACGACCCGCCGGACTATTCCCGGCGCGTTTCGGCAATGACAGTTTCGCGCCTCACCATGCCGCCGCGCAGGCCACGGGGAAACCGTGCGTGGTGCTTTCCCTGCCCGGCATCGCGCTCGACATCGACAACCCTTCTGATCTGCGCGACCTTGCCGCCGCCCCGGGCGAAACCCGCGCCCAGCGCCTGGTCCGGCAGTGGCAGGTGGACGAGCTTCCCGTAGCCGCGAATGAGTAAGGCGCGAGTTGCGGAAGCCCCGAAGGGGCGAAAGAAAGGTCAGCTCGCCGCCGAACTCCGCATCATCCCACTCCCCTTGAAAACCGAGGTCCGCCCCGGCGATTCACTCACCGGCCTGCTTCTCCGCGCTCTAAAACCTCAGAAACTGCGCGCGGGCGACATCCTGGTCATCAAACACAAAATTGTCTCCAAGGCGGAAGGCCAATTCGTTGACCTGAACAAGATCACGCCCTCGGCCGCTTCCCGTCGCTGGGCGCTGCGCTATGACCTCGATGCTCGCGTGATCGAGCTGGCCATCCGGCAGAGCCGACGCATCGTGCGGCGCAAGCGCGGCGTCCTGATCACCGAAACTCGCCACGGCCTGATCTGCGCCAACAGCGCCGTGGACGTCTCCAACGTGGACGGAGGACGCCATGCGCTCCTGCTGCCCGACGATCCCGACCGCTCCGCCGCGCGAATCCATCGCGAGCTGAAAAAGAGCCTGCACCTTTCCATCCCCGTGATCATCACAGACACTTTCGGCCGGCCCTGGCGTGAAGGTTTGACCGAAGTTGCCATCGGCGTGGCCGGGATGCAGGCCCTCCACGACTATCGCGGGTTGCCGGACTCGCACGGATACAAGCTGCAGGCTAGTATGGAAGCGGACGCCGACCAGCTGGCTTGCGCCGCGGGCCTGGTCTGCGGCAAGCTAGCTCGTACCCCGGCGTGTATCATTCGAGGGTTCGCTTATCGTCCCGGCCGGGGCAGCGCGCGTGACCTGATTCGCCCGGCCGCGAGCGACCTGTTTCGCTGAGCCGTGTTTTCCGAGGAGGAGCCGTGACCCGAGTCCTGCCCGATTCTGAACTGGAAATGTTTCCTGCCCTCGAGTGGCCGGCGGTGGCAGAGAGCATGTCCTCGGAGGCACGCAACGCGCTCGATCAGGTCATGGCGTCGCAGGATGGCAGCGTCCTCTCCCGCGAACAATGCCTGCTGCTCGCCCATGCCGAGGGCGACGATCTTCTCGGCCTGCTGGTCGCGGCCGACGTGCTGCGCCGCGACCTGGTGGGAAATATCGTGACCTACGTGGTCAATCGCAATATTAATTTCACCAACATTTGTTTTGTGGGATGCAAGTTCTGCGCCTTCAGCCGTGGCCCGCGCGAGGAAGACAGCTACTTCCACAGCCTCGAAACCATGGCGCAGAAAGCGGTTGAAGCCCGGGCGCTGGGCGCGACTGAAGTCTGCATCCAGGGCGGACTGCCCCACGGATTGCCCCCTTTCTACTACCGTGACATTCTGCGCGCGATCAAAACGGCCGTGCCCGACATGCACATTCACGCCTTCTCCCCCATGGAGATCGTTTACGGCGTCGAACTGACCGGCATGCCGCTGCCTGACTACTTAAAGATGCTGCGCGACAATGGCCTCGACACGCTTCCGGGAACCGCCGCTGAGATTCTCGACGATGACGTCCGCTTCGTGCTCTCGCGCAACAAACTCTCCACTGAACAATGGAAGCAGGTGGTGCGCACCGCCCACCAGTGCGGCATCCGCAGCACCTCCACGCTGATGTACGGACACATCGAAACCCCGACGCACTGGGTCAACCAGCTTGAACTTCTTCGCGACATCCAACAGCAGACTGGAGGCTTCACAGAGTTTGTCCCGCTGGGCTTTGTGCATCAGAACACGCTGCTCTTTCATCAGGGAATCGCGCGCCCCGGCCCCACCCTGGCCGAGCATCTGAAGATTCACGCCCTGGCGCGGGTCATGCTGGCGGGAGCGATCAACAATATTCAGGTGTCGTGGGTAAAGCTGAACCGGCGGCTGTCGCAGCTATGCCTGCATGCCGGCGCCAATGACTACGGCGGAACGTTGATGGAGGAAAACATTTCGCGTGAAGCGGGAGCGACGGCGGGACAATACACCAGCGGCGAGGAATTCCAGTCGCTGATTCTTGAAACCGGACGCATCCCCGCCGAGCGCAATACCGTCTATACGAGAATCAGCCTCAGACTGCCGGCGGACCAGGTCGCGATCGAGGAAGCACTCGAGCCGGAGTTCGCCTGATGGAGTCAGAGTAATCATGGCGGGCGTCATCGCGATCCTCGGCGGCACCGGTCCGGAAGGCTTTGGACTCGCCCTGCGCTGGGCCCGGGCCGGCGAGAGCGTGATCATCGGATCCCGGGACGCGGCACGCGCTCGCGAAGCTGCAGCGAAAATCCGCGCCGCGGTCGGCAGCAAGGCAAAGATTTCCGGCGAAGAAAACAGCACCGCCTGCGCTGCCGCCGATCTGCTGGTGCTGACCATCCCGTTTGAAGGCCATGCCGCACTGCTCAAGCAAATCAAGCCGGCGATCCCGGAAGGCAGCATCGTGGTGGATGCCACTGTACCTCTCGCCGCCAGCGTTGGCGGCCGGGCCAGCCGTACACTTGGCATCTGGCAAGGTTCCGCGGCACAACAAACGGCTGAGCTCGTGCCTCGCGGGAGTGTCGGTGGTAGCCGCGTTCCATAACACTTCCGCTGAAATCCTGAATGGCGATGCCGCCATCGACTGCGACGTCATTGTCTGCAGCGACGATGCCGACGCCTCCAGGACAGTCAGGATGCTGGCCGCAAAAATTCCCGGCGTCCGCGCCATTGATGGCGGCAAGCTGGAGAACGCGCGCATCCTGGAACAGATCACCGCGCTCCTGATCGGCCTCAATATTCGCCACAAGGGCCACTCCGGCATTCGCATCACCGGCCTGCCAGAAAAAGCATACGAGGTATAGGTTTTCGTAGCGCCCGGCCCTTCGACTACGCTCAGGGCAGGCTCAGCCGGCTGTCGTGAGGGCATCTTGCCCTCACCGCGGCGAACTCAAAGCGGTGCGAGCAAGATGCATGAACAGTTCTCCTCAAGCCGGCGCAGCCATCGAATTCCGCAACGTCGGCTACCGTCTGGATAACGGAACCACGCTGCTTCGCGATCTCAGTCTGGAAGTGCAGCGCGGCGAAACCCTGGTGCTGCTGGGCCGCAGCGGCTCCGGCAAGACGACGACCTTGAAGCTCATCAATCGCCTGCTCACGCAGAGCGCGGGCGCGATTTACGTGGACGGCCGCTCCCTCGACCAGTGGGACGTAATTCGCCTGCGCCGCGTGATCGGGTACGTCATCCAGGAAGTCGGACTCTTCCCCCATTTCACCGTCGCCCGCAACATCGGTGTAGTTCCGCAGATCGAGGGCTGGCCTGCCGATCGCATTCAGCAGCGGGTCGAGGAACTGCTTCAGCTGGTAGGCCTGGAGCCTCAGCTGGCATCACGCTACCCGCGTGAATTGTCGGGCGGACAGCGGCAGAGAGTCGGCGTGGCCCGCGCCCTGGCCGCCGACCCGGCATTCCTGCTGATGGACGAGCCGTTTGGCGCGCTCGACCCCATCACCCGGGCCGAACTGCAACGCGAATTCCTGGCCCTGCAGCAACGCCTGGGAAAAACGGTGGTCTTCGTCACCCACGACCTGCGCGAGGCCCTGTTGCTCGGCACCCGCGTGGCGCTCATGGAATCTGGCCAGCTGGTGGCTACGCTCTCGCCCCACGACTTTCTAAATTCCACCGACCCCATGGTCGCCGCGTACGTAGATGCCTTCAAAACCGAGCTCTCGCCATGAATCATCAAAGCAGCCCCGGCCCTTCGACTACGCTCAGGGCAGGCTCAGCCGGCTGTCCCGAGGGCATCCTGCCCTCGGAGATGAGAAGAAATGAGCGATAGAGGTCAATCATGAACGTCCTGCAATTCATCCTTCAAAACCACACCGAGGTCCTGGAACTCACCGCCGAACACCTCTGGCTGGTCGGGGCCTCCATCGTCCTGGCGGTGCTCATTGGAATTCCGCTGGGCATCCTGATCACGCGCTGGCCGCTGCTCAGGAAACCGGTGCTGGGCGGCGCAAACATCATCCAGACCATTCCCAGCCTGGCTCTGTTCGGATTCCTCCTGCCCGCGCCCTGGATCGGCGCGCGCGCCGACCGCCTTGCGATACTGGCGCTTACGCTGTACGCGCTCCTGCCACTGATTCGCAACACCTACACCGGGATCAGAGGTGTGGATCCCGCGATCGTGGAGGCGGGACGCGGCATGGGCATGACCGACCGCCAATTGCTCTGGCAAGTAGAATTTCCGCTGGCGTTGAGCGTGATCATCGCGGGCATTCGCGTCGCCACCGTGCTCTCGATTGGTGTCGCCACGATTGCCGCCGCCATCGGCGCAGGCGGCCTCGGCGAATATATTTTTCGCGGACTGGCTATGGTCAATAATCAGGTGATTCTGGCCGGCGCGATTCCCGCCGCGGGTCTGGCTATCCTGGCGGACACCAGCCTGGGATGGCTGGAAAAGCGCCTGGCCCCGCGCTAGAGATCATTCCTTCGCAGAGGAACCGCGCACGGGGCAACCATACAGTTACGGCGTAAGAGGTTACGGAAAAAGTCGTCGAGCGCGCGGAAAGCTCGCCGCAGGCGCTGAAGCGCGAACCAGGCTGGACGACTTAGTGGCCCGACTGAAGTCGGGCCCTTCCCGAAACCGGGTGAAATAGCGTTTTTCCGCAGCCTCGTAAGCCGTGGGTGAGAAGAGAAACCGAGTAAGCCCCAACGGGGCTAGAGAAACGTCATTTCAACGATTCCTGGCCGTGATCACCGGAACTATGCGCGTGCCCATGCTCATCGCGATCCGCAACTTCGTTGGCATCCTGGCCGCGCTGCTTCTCCTGGCATCGTGCGGTCCGCGGCGCGCCGACCGCATTGTGATTGGCTCCAAGAATTTCACCGAACAACTTGTCCTCGGAGAGATTATCGCCCAGCAGATCGAAAACAAAACTCATCTCCCGGTCGAACGCCGCTTCTATCTTGCGGGAACCTATATCTGCCACCAGGCAATTCTTGGCGGCCGCATCGATATCTATCCCGAATACACCGGCACCGCCCTGACTGCGATCCTGAAAGCGCAGCCTTCCAGCAATCCGCAACAGGTTTACGACCAGGTCAAGACCGAGTACGCCAGGCGTTTCGATCTCGTGGTCGGCCAGACTTTCGGCTTCAATGACACCTTCGCCATCGAGATTCGCGGCGAAGACGCCCGCCGGTTCGGATTGAAGACCATCTCCCAGGCCGCCGCTTATACGCCGCAATGGCGCGCCGGCTTCGGCTACGAGTTCATGGAACGGCCCGACGGTTACAAGGGGCTGGCCGCAACCTACGGCCTGCGCTTCGCTGAACCCCCGCGCATCATGGACCTGGGTCTGCTGGCGCGCGCCCTCCAGAGCAAGCAGGTGGACCTCGCCGCGGGAAATACTACCGACGGATTGATCCCCGCGCTGGACCTGTTCGTGCTGCAAGACGACCGCCATTACTTTCCGCCTTATGAGGCCGTGCCGATCATTCGGCCGGAGATGCTGGCGCGCCATCCGGAGGTGGGGAAAGCGCTGGGTGAGCTGGCGGGAAAGATTTCCGATGACGACATGCGCCGGCTCAACTACGCGGTGGATGGTCAGCACCGCGACGTGAAGGAAGTAGTGCGGGAATTTCTGCGCCAGAGTGAACTCTCACCGTAGCGGCGGCGGGCGCGGCCGCCCGCCGGACAGCCGCCGGGACGGCGGCGCTACTTTACATCAACCACACGGCATCGACATCCACGATCACCTGCGAACGTGGAATTTTCTGCTGCACCGCGTATGCCAGCATGGTCCTGAGCAATGCGTTCAGTTTCTGACGGCTGGCGGATTTCACCACGAAGTGATATCGATAATCACGCTTCAAACGCACAATGGGCGCAGCCGCGGGCCCCAGCACGCGAATGCCTTCGTGGCGGGTTTTTTCAAACCACTTTCCCAGGATTCCTGACCAGCGCAGCGCCTCATCCAGTTTGTCGCTCCGCACCAGCACATTGGCGAGGGCGCTGTAGGGCGGGTAGTGCATCCAACTGCGAAAGCGCAACTCCTTTTCATAGAAACCGACGAAATCGTGTTGCGCCGCATACTGCACTGCGTAGTGGTCAGGAAAGTAGGTCTGCAAAACAACTTTGCCGGGAGTCTGCCCCCTCCCCGCTCGTCCCTCTACCTGGGTCAGCAGCTGGAAGGTGCGCTCGGCCGCGCGAAAATCCGGGAAGCCGAGCGCCATGTCGGCGCCCACCACGCCGACCAGCGTGACCCCGTGAATGTCGTGGCCCTTGGCGATCATCTGCGTGCCTACCAGCAGATCGAGTTCGCCTTCGTCGAGAGCGTTGAGGGCGCGTTCGAAGTCTTCGCGGCCGCGCACCGTATCGCGATCAAGACGCCCGATGCGCGCCTGCGGAAACATGCCGTGCAGCAACTCCTCCAGTTTCTCGGAACCGGTGCCAAGGAAATAGACATACTCGCTGCCGCAGTGGGCACATGCGTTGGGCACGGGCGCGGTGTAGCCACAGTAGTGGCATTCCATGCGGCGGGAGCGCTTGTGATGGGTCATCGCGATGGCGCAGTTCCTGCACTCGAGCGTCTTGCCGCAGGCGCGGCAAAGCACTACCGGTGAATATCCCCGCCGGTTCAGCAGCACCATGACCTGTTCTTTGCGCTCCAGCCGCTCTTTAATTTCTTCGGCCAGCTTGCGCGATATCACCTGCTCGCTTCCGGTCTCCTGGAATTCCTGCCGCATGTCGATGATTTCGACTTCCGGCAGAGGGCGCTGCTCTACGCGATCCCGTAATTCCAGCAGCCTGTACTTGCTCTTTTTTGCATTGAAGTAGGACTCGAGCGACGGCGTGGCCGAACCCAGCACCACCGCCGCGTTGGCCATCTTGGCCCGCATCACGGCGACATCGCGGGCGTGATAGCGCGGCATCTCCTCCTGTTTATAGGATGGGTCCTGTTCCTCGTCTACGATCACCAGCGCCAGATCGGTGACGGGAGCGAACACCGCCGAACGCGTGCCCACCACCATGCGGGCGTCTCCGCGTTTGATGCGGTGCCACTGCTCGGCCCGCTCTTTATCGGACAGCGCTGAATGCAGAATGGCAACTCCTTCTCCGAAGAGTTGATGCAAATCGGCCGCCACTGCCGGAGTCAGCCCGATTTCGGGGACGAGTAAAATCGCCGAGCGCCCGGCTTCGAGCACTGCCCGCATGGCGGAAAGATAGATGGCCGTCTTGCCCGACCCGGTGACGCCGTGCAGCAGCATGCCGGAAAACTTGCGCGCGTTCACACTCTGCTGGATAAATTTGAGCGCCGCCAGTTGCGCCGCGCTGAACTGCGAGTCAAACAGGCTGGGCCGCGCCTTCAGCACCGACACGGTGAAGTCAGCCGGCTCCTCGATAATTTCCACCAGCCCGCGCCTGACCAGCGTGTTTAAAGTACTCTTCGGAACTTCAAGGGACTGCAGCACATCGACCGTCGCCCTGCCTCCGGCGGCGGCCAGGGTATCGACCAGAGTTCGTTGATTGAGGTTGAGCTTGCCTTCCGCATTCTTCAGCACTGCGACCTTCACGCTGCGCGTCGCGTCACGGGCCTCGGACAAATCCTCCCGAACGATCCACTTCTTCCGCGCCATTCCGGCGAGCAAGGCCCTGGACGCGCGGGTTGCGCTCCGCAAACTTTCTTCCCGTGTCGTCTCGCGTTCGGCCAGGTAATCGAGCACCCGAAATTCAGCCAGCTGCTCTTCGGGGGTTTTCTGGGAGCGCGCCGAGGACCCTGACATGCCGGCCAGATGCAGCGCCAGTTGCCCTGCTTCGGTGATGCGGTAGCCGATTTCCTTTTTGAATTCCGCGCCCAGCGGCAGCATGGTGCGGAAAACTTCGCCCACGGGAGCGAGATAATAATCGGCAATCCACTGGCCCAACCGGATTAACTGCTCGTCCAGCACCGGCGCGGGATCAAGCGCGCTGATCACGTTTTTGGTCTTAACTTCCGGTTTGCGATCGTGCAGCGCGGTGACGATGCCCGACATGCGCCGCTGGCGGAAGGGCACCAGCACGCGTCCTCCCACAACCGGCTGCATCCCCTCCGGAACCGCGTAGGTGAAGACGAGGTCCAGCGGCACCGGCAGAGCTACGTCACAGAATTCAGGCATGGAAGATAGTTGCGCTGTTTTTGACGGCGCAGTGGCATCGTAACATTCTGGAAATATGCGCGGGGGATGGTCGGAGGGAAGAAACCGGGCTTCCCAATGCCGCAGGGTGCGAGGCGAACCATCCTCTGTATCTTCAGTGATTAAACCCCTGGTTTCCACCTGAGCACGGGCTTGCGCGCGGCGGCGGTTTCGTCCAGGCGGGAGACGCGGGTGGAATGCGGCGCGTCCAGCACGGTTTGCGGATCTTCCTCAACTTCTTCCGCTATCGACTTCATGGCTTCGACGAAGAGGTCCAACTCTTCCTTGGGCTCACTCTCGGTCGGTTCGATCATGAGCGCGCCGGGAACGATCAACGGAAACGCGGTCGTATAGGGATGGAAGCCGTAGTCGATCAGGCGCTTGGCGAGGTCCATCGTTTTCACGCCTTTTTTGGCCTGCAACTTATCGCTGAAGACGACCTCGTGCATGCTGGGAGTGGAGTAGGGCAAATCGTACACGCCTTCGAGGCCCTTGCGAATGTAGTTGGCGTTGAGCACAGCGTCTTCCGTGGTCTGGCGCAAGCCGTCGGGGCCGTTGGCCAGAATATAGGCGAGGGCGCGCACGAACATTCCGAAATTGCCGTAAAAGGCGCGCACCCGGCCTACCGATTGCGGGCGGTCATAGTCGAAGCCCAGAGTACCGTCGGGCTTGGTCACCGGGACAGGTGTGGGCAGAAATGGTTCAAGCTTGCTTTTCACCGCCACCGGACCGGAGCCGGGCCCTCCGCCACCGTGAGGAGTGGAAAAAGTCTTGTGCAGGTTCAGGTGCATCACGTCAACGCCGAAGTCGCCGGGGCGGACTTTTCCCACCAGGGCGTTCATGTTGGCGCCGTCCATGTAAAGCAGGCCGCCCTTGGCGTGCATGATTTCGGCGATCTTGTGGATTTCCTGCTCAAAGACGCCCAGCGTGTTGGGATTGGTGAGCATGAGCGCGGCAACGTCTTCGTTCATCTGCGCCGCCAGTGCGGATACATCCACCATGCCCTGGGCATTGGATTTCAAATTCTCCACGGAGTAGCCGACCATGGCCGCGGTCGCTGGATTGGTGCCGTGAGCGGAATCAGGAATTAGAACCTTCTTGCGCGGAGCGCCCTTGGACTCGTGATAGGCGCGCACCATAAGCAGCCCCGTGAGCTCGCCGTGGGCCCCGGCGGCGGGCTGCAGCGTGATGGCATCCATGCCGGTGATTTCAATCAGGCACTCGCTCAGGGTCTTGATAATGCGAAGGGCGCCCTGCGAAATTCGCTCGGGCTGGTAAGGATGTCCGTTGGCCAGCCCTTCGAGGCGGACAACCAGTTCGTTCACCCGCGGGTTGTACTTCATGGTGCATGAACCCAGCGGATACATGCCCAGATCAATGGCGTAGTTCCAGGTGGAAAGCCGGGTGAAGTGGCGGATGATTTCGATTTCGCTCACTTCGGGCAGGTGGCCCAGATCTTTCCTTTCGGACGATCCAAGAAGCTCAGAGGCATCAACCTCCGGCACATCCAGCGGAGGCAGCTTCCACGCCGCTTTTCCGGGCGAGGACTTCTCGAAGATCAAGCCTTCATTCTGGCTGACGTGCCGGGTGGCCTTGCGGGTCATGTGCTTCACCGTGCCACCTCCGCCGCGTCCACTTCTTCGCGAGCAGCTCTTACCGAGCGTTCGCTTTCTGCGACCAGTCCAACCACGGTATCGATCGAGCTGCGCGTGGTCAGTTCGGTGCAACACCACAGCGCGGCATGGCCCAGCTCGGGATAGAACTTCTTCAAGGGAAGCCCGCCCACGATTTTGTGCCCCAGGATACGGCTGTTGATGGCGTAGGGATCTTCACTGGTCTGCACCACGAATTCGTTGAAACGCGGCGCACCGGAAAAGAGCACTGTGGCATGCTTGCCGAATTGAGCAGCGGCGTAAGCGGTCTTGGCCAGATTCTGTTTGGCTAGTTCTTTTAAGCCGACCTTGCCGTAGATGGTCATGAAGATATTGACCATGAGGGCGACCAGGGCCTGGTTGGTGCAGATATTCGAGGTCGCCTTTTCGCGGCGTATGTGCTGTTCGCGCGTAGCCAGAGTCAGCACGAAGCCGCGTTTGCCGTTGCGATCCGTGGTCTGGCCGGCCAGGCGCCCGGGCATCTGGCGGACAAACTGTTCGCGGGTGGCGATGACTCCGCAATACGGCCCACCGAAACCCAGAGGCACGCCAAAAGATTGCGCTTCCATGGCAATCACGTCCGCCTGGCGTGGCGGTTCGACAATGCCCAGCGAAACTGCCTCGGCAATCGACACCACCAGCATCGCGCCTCTCTTATGCGCGATCTCTGCGATGGCGGCGGCGTCTTCAATCGTCCCAAAGAAATTCGGCGACTGAATCAGGACGCAGGCGGTCTCCGGCGTGATGGATTTTTCCAGCTCTTCCAGGTCTAACCGACCATTATCCTTAAACGATGTCGTGGACAGGGGCAGGTTCTGATGATGCGCGTAGGTGGTCAGCACCTCGCGATATTCGGGATGCACGCTACGCGCGATAACCACCGAACGCCGTCCGGTAAGGCGCACGGCCATCATCACGGCCTCGGCAGCCGCGGTTGAACCGTCGTACATGGAAGCATTGGCGACTTCCATGCCAGTGAGCTCGCAAATCATGCTCTGAAATTCGAAAATCGCCTGCAATGTGCCCTGGGAAATCTCCGCCTGATAGGGCGTGTAGGCAGTCAGAAATTCGCCGCGCGAGATGAGCGAATCGATGATTACCGGCCGGTAGTGAGCATAGGCGCCGGCACCGAGGAATGTAGCGTAGGCGTCGCCGTTCTCACGGGAGCGCTCGCGAAACCAGTCCACGATCTCGGACTCGGCCATCTGGCGCGGTACCTTGAGGTCGCGCTGCAGCCGGTATTCCGCGGGGATGGGAGAGAATAGATCGTCGATCGAACGCGCGCCCATGGCCTGCAGCATGGCTTTCCGGTCGGCGGGAGACTTAGGCAGATAGCGCATAGAAGTTCTTTAGATGTACTTCAAGGCCAATTCGATTGTTGAGCTGCCGAGCTGGGATCATGGTTGCGACGGGCAATCGTGGTTTGGGATCAGTGTCCACCCTCTTCGGCGACGAACTTCTCGTAGTCGGCGGCCGAGAGCAATGCGTTCAGCTCACCCGCATCCTTCAGCGTGATCCTGATCATCCAGGCGGCATGCGCATCTTTGTTGATGTTTTCCGGCGCCGTCGCCAGATCTCCGTTCACTTCGGTCACCGTCCCGGATACGGGCGCGTAAAGATCGGAGACGGCCTTCACCGATTCCACCGAACCAAAGGTCTTGCCGGAGGTGATTTCGGCGCCCGCCTTGGGCAGATCGACAAAAACAATGTCGCCCAGCGACTCCTGGGCGTAACTGGTGATGCCGATGGTGGCGTTCTTGCCATCGGCTTTGATCCATTCGTGCTCTTTGGTGTACTTGTAGTCGGTCGGAAAGGGCATGGCAGCTTCTGGCTCCTGGCTTCTAGCTGATAGTGTTCGCTTTTCGCGTTCCTCTGTGTTTTCCGTGTCCTCTGTGGTTAAATCTTTTTCGGCTTCCGGTAAAACGGGGTTGGCACTACCTGCGCCTTCACGCCCTGCCCGCGTATTTCCACTTTCAGTTCAGTGCCCAGAGGGGCGAACGCGCTGGGAACATACGCCAGGGCGATATTTTTCTTGAGGAAGGGCGCGGGGGAACCGCTGGTGACAAAGCCAATTTCGCGGCCGGTCAGGTCGAGGACCTTGTAGCCATCGCGGGCGATGCCACGCTCTAACATCTCCAGCCCTGCTAATGCACGTTTTACTCCCTCAGCCTTCGCTTTCTCGAGGGAGACCCGGCCGATGAAGTCCGGCTTCTCCATTTTGCAAAAACGGTCGAGGCCCGCTTCCCACACGTTGATTGTGTCGGAGATTTCGTGGCCGTAGAGGGGCAACCTGGCTTCGAGGCGAAGCGTATTGCGGGCTCCGAGGCCGCAGGGAAGCACTCCGAATTCCTTGCCCGCCTCCAGAATCTCGCTCCAGATCCGCGCACTGGTTGCTTCGTCACTGGGAATGTAGATCTCGAATCCATCTTCGCCGGTATAGCCGGTGCGGGCAATCAGAGTGTTCTTCAGTCCGCATACCGTCCCGCGAGTCACCCAGTAAAACTTCACCGCCGAGAGGTCGGCGTCGGTAAGCTTCTGCAGGAGGTTGACCGCCTTCGGTCCCTGAATCGCAATCTGGGTAAAGTCGTCGGAGAGATTTTCGACGGTGCAGTCGAACTGCCGGGTATGGTCGCGCACCCAGTTGAAATCCTTTTCGCGAGTGCCGGCGTTGATCACCAGCAGGTATTCATCTTCTCCAAGGCGGTGAACGACCACGTCGTCCACGAAAGTTCCCTCGGGATAAAGCAGGGCCGAGTACTGGGCCTGACTGATGGCAAGCCGCGAAGCGTCGTTCATGGAAACATGCTGCACGGCCGCCAGGGCTTGCGGCCCGGCCAGGCGAATGTCGCCCATGTGGCTGACGTCAAAAATGCCTACGCCCGTCCGCACCGCATTGTGCTCGGCCATGATGCCGCCGGCGGAGGGGTATTCGACGGGCATCTCCCAGCCATTAAATTCGACCATTTTGGCGCCCATCCGGCGATGGACGGAATGGAGCGCGGTCTTGCGGATGGCTGGCGTAGTCGCCTCGACTGCGGGCAATGAAACCTCGGTCAAAAGCAGTGGCTGGGCCGCTTGAAATGGTGAGACTGATTACCCTAACACGCGTTTGGCGGTGGCTTCAACTGATGAGACACTGCGGTAATGGCTCAGTTTGAAATTTCTGCTTTACCCCCAGGCGTCGTCCTGAACGGCCTTCAAGCCGTGAAGGATCCGGCGTGAAGCAGAAACACCCTTTAAGCCCTGCCTTGCTGCGGATCCACGCCAGATCCTTCGGGAAGAGCCTGCAGACGACGCCTGTAGGCTTGCCAAATTGGCTATGACGTGATATAATTATATAGGGACGTATATCTTAAAGTAAATATACTCACCGTACAGACGGTCGTCCCCAGGAGAACCCATGGCTGAGCAGAAAATCCAGATACCCACCGCTGGCGGCACCACCGAAGGCGTTATCTATTTCCCGGAAAAAACAGGGCGCTGGCCGGGCGTGATTCATTACACCGACATCGGCGGCATTCGGGCGTCCCAGGAGCAAATGGCGCGGCGGCTGGCCGGAGCAGGCTACGTCGTCCTGATGCCCAATGTGTTTTACCGCAGCGGAGGGTTGCCGCTTTTCGATTTCCCCAGAAAGTTCGGCGAAGAGCGCACTACGAAACGCCTGGCCGAACTCTCCGCTCCTCTGACCCCGGAGGCCATCACATCTGACGCGTCGGACTACGTGGACTTCCTGGCGCGGCAGGATTCGGTCAAGCCCGGCCCCATGGGCGTGGTGGGATACTGCTTCACCGGCAAGATGGCGCTGTACACGGCATTGTCGCGGCCGGACCGGATCGCGGCGGCAGCGTCATTCCACGGTGGCGGGCTGGCTACCGACGCGCCGAATAGTCCTCACCTCATTCTGGGCCCGTTGATGACTGCCCGGCTATATTTCGGACACGCCACCAACGATAAAAGCATGCCGGAGGAGGCCATCGACCGGCTCAACCGCGCCCTCGAAGCCTGGGGAGGCAAGTACGAGAGTGAAGTTTACGAAGGCGCATACCATAGCTGGACCGTACCCGACAGTCCGGTTTATAACCAACCCCAGGCCGATCGGGCGTTTGAGAAACTGACAAGCCTGTTCGCGGAGACCTTGTAGCGCCAGCGGTTCAGTTTTTGGCGATTTTCTCCAGTTGCTGCAGATGATTGAGGTCGTGGCCGGCCACCATTCGCATCACGTGTTCGACAGTTTCTTTTCCGCGCTCCGAATGCTGGCCGTAGTTCTGCCACAAGCGGCGGGGCACGGAACTCAGCAGCCGCAGGTTGTTCTTGCGCAGCGTGCTGAATGTTTCGAGCGAGATCTTCGGATCGCGGCGGTTGTAGCTGAAGGTCTCGGCCCAGGCATCCTGATCGAAGGCCTGAATCGGAGTGCCGTTCGAAGCCAGCATCAGGCGCAGGCGAAAGCCGACGACCAGTTCGGCATCCGCCAGGTGAGCGAGGATTTCGGCGATCGACCACTTCCCCGGGCCGGGACGACGGGTCAATTGCTTCCTGCTGAGCCCTCGGGTCAGGGCGCTCAGCTTGCGCGGAGTGGCCTGCTGCAGGCGCAGCGGCTCCTTTCCCCGGCTGTGGCTGAGTATGCGTTGCGTGTACTGCTGCGGCGTTTCCTGCACGGCGCTCCTCCTGATAGACGAAACACTGTTTTGTTAAGCCAGCCTTAAATGCGAAGGGAGCGCCCTGGCGGCGCTCCCTTCAGGTCTGAACCAGGAAAATATACTCCTGGAAAATAGCGGCCATCAATAAAATTTCTGTGTGCATCATAGTGGGAGGCCCTGCCCTCCGTGCACGTCATGGGCACGGCGGTTCGGATAAAATGCCGCTTGGAACTTCAAACCCGGTGGTTGGGGAGGTTGGCGTGGTCAGACTGCTGAACCGGCTCTCACTCGCCCTGCTGCTGATGGCAGGGACACTGATCCTGGCGGGTTGTCCTACGCGCACCAGCATCGAAAAAATCAACCGCGACCCCGGGCGCTACGCGGGCCGGGAAGTTGCCATCGGCGGGCGGGTGAGCAACTCCTTCGGGCTGCTCGGTTCCGGCGTCTTTCAGGTGGAGGACGGAACCGGACAGATGTGGGTGTTCAGCCAGGGATACGGCGTGCCCCGCGATGGCGCCAAGGTGGGGGTCCGGGGGACAATTTCGCAGGGATTCAGTTTTGGGGGCCGCAGCTTCGCCGTCATCCTGAAGGAAACCGAGCGCCGGCACTGAACACGTAGGAGCGGACGCCTCGTCCGCTGCCGAGCGCAGCTCGGCGGGGGTTTTGGGGTGTCAAAACGCAAAAAAGCCAGACGAGCTTCGCTCGTCCACCCGGACGAGGGCGTCCGGGCCTACGTAGGCACTCTTAGTTTTGGCGCGGAGGGGTGGCAGCCGACATGGGGTCGGGTTGCGCCTGGGATTCTCTGATTTCCAGCTTCATCTGCCGGAGGTTGGTCGCTTCGGCGGGGTCCATTCCGGCCTTGAGGTCGGATTTCTCCACAAAGTAGCGCCATCCGGCGTGACGATCTTCCGAGCTCTGCCCGGTCTCGAAGTGCTTTACTTTAAGTTCTGCGTTTTCCTTGCCTTTGACCACCAGCACAACTCCCCCGGATTCGTAGGTCCGGATGTTGTGGCGAATTATGGCGTATGAAGCCTTGGTTTCGTCGCGTGTCAGAGACACCCCGTTCCTGGCTGGAAAAACGCGTTTGGTTGGTTGAAGAGCGTGCCCGCTCGTTGGTTTCCGCCGCGGGCACGCTTTCTATCTAGAGTTTCCGCTCTGCTTACAGCGGACGGACGTTCTCAGCTTGCCAGCCCTTTGGCCCCTTGGTCACATCGAACTCTACACTCTGGCCCTCCTGCAGGCTGCGGAAGCCTCCTGCCTGGATCGCCGAGAAGTGCACAAATACATCTTCGCCACTCTGACGGCTGATAAAGCCGTAGCCCTTGGCGTCGTTAAACCACTTTACTGTTCCTTGTTCTGCCATTTTGTTACTGTTTCCTTTTCAATCGATTTACGCTGTGAGATCGGAGGTACTAAAGGGCGGTTCAAGCTGGTATGCGAGAAGCTGCTCAACAACCGATTCTAATCAAACGCACTGTTAGTTTAGCAGAAAGGTCTGAGTTTAGGGGGATAAAATGCTGATGGTCGCCAAAGCAACCCAGACTTCGGTAACCGCCAGGAACCGCGTGGGGACACGCCCCCGGCTGTCCGGCGGAGCGAAGCTCCGCAGGTTCTTTGCCAGCAAACCTTTGTCGAGCTTCGCTCGACTGGACAGCCGGGGGCGGCTGTCCCCACGTGGTTTGCGGTTCCTCAGTATTTGGTAGTCTCTTAAGACTGTAATTAAGACACTGCCCAGTATTTTCCTCCACTTCCGCACCGAGCAGGTATAATGCTAAGGCTAGAAGATACTTAACCACGAAGACACATCGCAAAATCACCCTGCGCCTTCGCGATTGAGAGGATCTGCTTCTCTGTAGGCGCACCGTTACGCTGCCCCAAAGTCCAGTCCTTAGACCGCATGCAGGAGCGCTTCTTTTAGCCAGGAGCAGGATCGATAGTGGCTTGGCAGGTTGGACCAGCCTTGAGGGAAGCCTCGGACTGCAGGGTTGTGACGTACGCCTCAAGGGAGAAGAATCAATGTCGCGATTTAACGGGGACAAGGCCCGATTCAACCGGGAACGGAAACAGAATATTCACCGCCGGCAGCGCACCCGCGAACTGCTCCAGGCGGCCGGACTCAGCGTAAGTAAACCCGAGCCCAGCAAGAAACCCCGCGGCGTCGCGGAAAAATCCGCATCTTGAAATTTGAGTTACACTTTAGCCTGCAACACGAGGAACTACCATGAAGAAGTTGTTTGTTGGCAACATCCCCCACAGCACCACCGAAGCAGAGTTGCGGGCGTTGTTCGAACCCCACGGGGCCATCGAGCAAGTCAGCATCGTGACCGATCGCGACACTGGCCGGTCGCGCGGCTTTGCCTTCGTCGAAATGACCGATTCCGCCGAGGCCGAGAAGGCGATTGCGGCGCTCAATGGCAAGGAACTGGGCGGGCGCGCGCTGAACATTAACGAAGCCCGTCCCAAGACCGATCGCGGAGGCCCGCCCCGCGGCGGCGGACGTCCCGGCGGTGGGGGTGGACGTCCCGGAGGCGGTGGACGTTCCGGCGGTGGCGGTGGTGGGCGTGACGATTATCAGGGCCATGCGCGTCAGCCTAGAGAGCCGCGCTGGTAAGGAGCAAACACTCGGTAACGCTTTACCTGTTTACGAGTACCGATCTGCCAAAAAAATGTCCCTTGGAGGTGTCTATGTCTGGTCGAGGCCGTTCCAGCTTCACCAAGCGTCTGAAGGAGCGCTCGCGGCAGGAAAAGCAACGCGAGAAAGCTGAGCGCAAAGTCCAACGAAAGTTGGAAAAACCTGCAACTGGCTCCGATTCTTTTGAACTCTCAGAGGAAGATTTCGCAGCCGCGGCCGCACAGATGGCCCTCCCGGGGGATACACACCTGGAAGAGTAGCTGTAAAAGCACTTCGATCATGCAGAAAGCGCGGCCTACAAGCCGCGCTTTTTCATGAGACCACGTGGGGACAGCCGCCCCCGGCTGTCCGGCGGCGCGCAGCGCCGCTAGCGGCCTGGCAGCCCCGGGCCCTGGCGCAAAAATGAACCCTTCCACTCCCCCGGCAAGTCTAAGTACAGCAGTGAGCGCGACTTCCACCCCGAAACCCAAGCCAGCGATGACGACCGAACGGCTGCGATACGTCCTGCCCGCGGTTTGGGAACTGATGCGTCCACGCCGGGGACTTCTGGCCCTGGGTTTTGTTCTGATGGTCATCAACCGGGTCTCGGGGCTGGTGCTTCCGTATTCGACCAAGTTCCTGATCGACAGCGTTATCGCCAAACATCACCTCGAATTGTTGCGGCGCCTGGTGTCAGTCGTACTGGTGGCTACGTTCATTCAGGGGATCACGTCCTTCGCGCTCACCCAACTGTTGTCGAAAGCGGCGCAGCGCCTGATCGCGGAACTTCGCCAGAGGGTGCAGGTACACATTTCGCATCTGCCAGTGGCGTTCTACGATTCCAACAAGACGGGCACGCTGGTTTCGCGCATTATGACCGACGTGGAAGGAGTACGGAACCTGCTGGGGACCGGACTGGTCGATCTGGTGGGAGGGCTGCTCACTTCCGGCATTGCGATGGTCGTGCTCTTCCGCATCAGCCCGGCCATGACCATCCTGGCATTCAGCTTCCTGCTTTGCTTCGCCATCGCATTGAACAAGGCATTCCGGACCATTCGGCCCATCTTCCGGCAGCGCGGAAAGATCAACGCCGAAGTGACCGGACGCCTGGCCGAGTCCCTCGGCGGGGTGCGAGTGATCAAGGGATATCACGCGGAAGAGCGCGAGGAAGAGGTTTTCGCAGGAGGCGTCCGGCGTCTGCTGAACAATGTGATGAAAACTCTGACCGCCACCTCCGTCATGAGCCTTTCCGCCAGCCTGCTCATGGGAGTGGTGGGCGCGATCATCATGTACATGGGCGCGCACCAGATCCTGGCGGGAACGCTCACCATCGGCAGTTTCTTTACCTACACGCTTTTTCTCGGTTTTCTGGTTGCGCCCATCGTTCAGATTGTGAATATCGGCACCCAGATCACGGAAGCCCTGGCCGGCCTGGAGCGTACTCAGGAAATTCTGCGCGAGCGTCCCGAGGACCAGGATCCGAAGCGGACGGTCACACTGGATGACATTTTCGGCAAAGTGGAATTCGATCATGTCAGCTTCAGCTACGACGGCAGCCGCACGGTCCTGCACGATGTAGATTTTCAGGCCGAACCGGGGACGGTAACGGCCCTGGTGGGCTCGTCGGGTTCGGGCAAGTCAACCATCATCGGGCTGATCTCGGCGTTTTACGTCCCCACGGAAGGGCGCGTGCTGGTCGATGGAGTTGACATCAGCACGGTACGGCTCGATTCCTATCGCACCCGCCTGGGAGTCGTGCTGCAGGAGTCGTTCCTGTTTGACGGGAGCATTCGCGAGAACGTGGCGTTTTCGCGTCCGCAGGCAACCGAGGAAGAGATCATGCGGGCCTGCCGCATCGCGCGGGTGGACGAATTCGCGGAAAGCTTTCCAGAAAAATACGACACCATCGTCGGCGAACGCGGAGTAAAGCTTTCTGGTGGACAACGCCAGAGGATTTCGATTGCCCGCGCCATCCTGGCCGAGCCGCGCATCCTGATTCTTGATGAGGCGACTTCGAGTCTCGATTCCGAATCCGAAGAGATGATCCAGCACGGCCTGTCATATCTGATGCAGGGGCGCACCACGTTCGTGATTGCCCACCGCCTCTCCACCATCCGCCGGGCCGACCAGATTCTGGTGATCGAGCAGGGAAAGATCGTTGAACGCGGCACTCACGAAGAGTTGTACGCGCTGCAGGGCCGCTACTTCGATCTCTATACCAGGCAGCAGGGTCTGCAGAATAATTTGTTTCTGGCGCCGGGCGAAGGCGATGCGGTAGTGGCTGCCGAGGAAGGCGTCGCGACAAAAAATGGCGAGCGGGACGTGAGTTCCGCCGACGCCCTGCGTCTGATAAGAGGAGAGGTCCGCTAATGACCAACTCTGTCATCCCGACCGGAGCGAAGCGCAGCGAGCGCAGTGGAGGGACCTGCTTTCGCACGTCGTCGTGGAAGAGCATAAAGTTCGACAAGCGGACCAAAAGCTTGGACCGCAAAGGACGCGAAGGACGCAAAGAAACACCTCGCAATAGATGACCATCAACCCCGACCAATCCAACAGCTCGAACGGCACGCCCGCTATCCGTATCGTTGACCTGTGCCGCCACTACCAGATGGGCGAAGCGCTGATACGCGCCGTGGACGGCGTGTCGCTGCAAATTCAGCCGGGGGAGTTCGTAGCGCTTCTGGGCAGTTCCGGGTCGGGCAAGTCTTCCCTGCTGAACCTCATCGCCGGCCTTGACCGGCCGACTTCGGGAGCGGTCGTCGTTGGCGACCGCGACCTGGCCCAACTCTCGCGGGAAGAGTTGGCCAAGCATCGCCTGCGCACCGTAGGCATGGTCTTTCAATCGTTCAACCTGGTTTCGCGGATGACGCTGGCTGAAAATGTCGATCTGCCGCTCCGCTTCGCCGAAGTGGATCGCGGCCAGCGCCAGTCGCTCACCCGGCAGGCCCTGGAGCGCGTCGGCCTGGGCGCCCGCATGACCCACCGTCCCAGCGAGCTTTCCGGCGGCGAGCAGCAGCGCGCCGCGCTGGCCCGCGCATTGATCAATCAGCCCAAGCTTCTGCTGGCGGACGAGCCCACCGGCAATCTGGACAGCCACACCGGCACCGAAATCATGAATTTCATTCGCGAGTTCAACCAATCCCTGGGGATGACGATTGTGATGGTGACCCACGAGCGCGCCCTGGCCGAGCGCTACGCCAGGCGCATGATCCTGCTGGCTGATGGAAAACTGGTGGACGATCGTGCGAATGATCAGGAACGGCAGCGAGAACGCCAATGAAAACTTACGACCTCTCCGAGCTCGCCCTGCGCAACCTGCGCGAGTCGTCGCTGCGCAATTCGCTGACTACGATTGGCATCTCGGTCGGAGTAGCATCGCTGGTCGCCATGCTCTCGCTCGGGATCGGCCTGCAAAAGCTGGCCACCCGGCACCTGGCCAAGTCAGGACTTTTCGATACCGTGGTCGTGACCTCGCGCCGCGAGTTGCGGGGCTTTAATCGCAACGAAGAAAGAAACACCGCCTCTGCCGCCGAAAGCCGCACCCTGGATGAACCGGCCCGCCAGGAGATCGAACGACTGCCCGACGTGCTGGAGGCTTATCCCGACATCCGTTTCATTACCGAACTCAGTTATCAGGACAAGCCCCACCTGACCATGGTGTCCGGCATCCCGGACTCGGCGCGGTCAAACGATGCTTTCACCGGAATCCCGGGCAGCTTTTTCTCTTCCGAAACTGCGCCCGAGGTCATTCTGCAAAAATCGTTTGCCCTGGAACTGCTGGGCAAGACGCCGCCGCCCGGCCACGAAGACGATATTCCTGTCAGCGAGTTGGCCAAGCCGCTCTTAGGGCAGGAGTTGACCATGCGCTACGCGCAGCGGGTTTCCTCGCCAGAATCCACTGAGAACGCTCCCGCGAAATCCGGGGCATCGACTGACTCCGAATCCGACGCGGCCTACTCCGTGATCTCGCGCGAACAGAAATTGAAAATTGTGGGCATCTCCGATCTCGATCCCGACAGCATGCGGGGCGCCGCCCGGGCGCGGGTGTTCCTGCCGCTGAAGCTGGCCCAGGAGTTGCGCGTCATGCAGCCTTCCGACGTGCGCGACAGCATGCGCGGCTTCAGCAAGCAGCCCAGCTATGCGACGGTGAGCGTGCGGGTGAAGAATCCCAAGAATGTGGAGGCGGTCGAGCAGGCCATCAAGAAACTGGGCTTCAACACGTTTTCGATACTGGATGCCACGCGCAGCCTGCGGCAATTCTTTGCCGTGCTCGATCTGTTTCTGGGAATTTTCGGCAGCCTGGCGCTGGCCGTGGCATCGATCGGCATCGTGAACACGCTGGTCATGGCCATCCTGGAACGGCGCCGCGAAATCGGGATCATGAAGGCCATTGGCGCCAGTGACGGCGATGTAAAGAAACTTTTCTTCGCCGAGGCCGGGGCCATGGGCCTGCTGGGCGGGGTGGTAGGAGTGGCGCTGGGCTGGGCCATCGGCCATGTCATCAACCTGGGAACGAATATCTATCTGAAGCGCCAGGCGCTTCCGCCCGAAAGTTTCTGGTCGGTGCCGTGGTGGCTGGTGGGGGCAGCCATCGTTTTTGCTTTTATTGTCAGCCTGGTCTCGGGTCTTTATCCGGCGGCGCGCGCGGCCCGACTCGATCCCGTACAGGCGCTGCGCTACGAATGAAATCCATGGCTCGATTTTGGCGGCTATTGCTCGCTCTGAGTCTCGTTTCTCCGCTGGCAGCCCACGCGCAGAGCCGCACCGACTGCAACCTCATCAACAGCCGCATTCTGAAACAGGCGGTCCACTACTGTGTGCAATTGCCGCCAGACTATGACGCCGAGGTTTCCGCGCAACGGCGCTACCCCGTGCTCTACTTCCTCCACGGCCTGGGACAAAACGAACAGACGTTGTTCAGCACCGGGGGATGGAGCGTCATCGAGGACTTGCGGCGCCAGCACAAGATCACAGACTTTCTGGTGGTGGCGCCGGAAGGCAAGCGCAGTTTCTATATCAACTCGCCCGGCAATAAACTCCGCTACAGCGATTTCTTTCTGCGGGAGTTCATGCCTTACATCGAAAGCAAATATCGCATCCGCCCGGGACGGAAAGGTCGCGCCATCACCGGCGTCTCCATGGGAGGGTACGGGGCGCTGCGTTTTGCTTTCGCCCATCCCGAACTGTTTTCCGCCGTCAGCGCACAGAGCGCTGCCCTGATCACGCAGACTCCGCAGGAATTGTCGGATGCCGGACGTTCCGGCACGCCTCTGGGCCGGGTCATGGGACCCGCCTTCGGCGAACCCATCAACGTGGCGCACTGGCAACAGAACAATATTTTCGTGCTCGCCAGAAAGAACCGTTTGGCGTTAAGAAATCTTGCTATCTACTTCAATTGCGGCCAGCAGGATGACTTCGGTTTCGAGGATGGCGCCGCCGCCCTGCACCGACAATTGCGGGCGGAAGGTATAAAGCACGAATATCACTCCTACCCCGGCGACCATAGCCTGACGTATTTCCTGTCTCACATGAGCGAAATTATGGAGTTCCACTCCCGCGTTTTCGCGCAGCAGAAGTAGAGCTTTTTGCGTCCTTTGCGGCGTTTCTTTGCGGACTTCGCGGTTTAAGATTTTTGGCGCTACCGGCGAGGTCAAACGCCTTTACCGCAAAGGACGCGAAGAAAAGCCGCAAAGGGCGCAAAAAACCGAGCCCGGCAACCTCATGACTCAGGTTTCACACAATTATCCCGCGAGTTGTTCCCGTTCCTTCTTTATGACATCCTTCTGGACGGATCAGGCGCAGACCACTCTGCCTGACGAGGTGATCCATGGCGTGCAGCCCAGAGATACTGAGACGCGTTCCCCTGTTTGCCCTGCTGGACGACGATGAAACCGCAGTTTTGGCGGGACAGGTTGAAGTCAAAACCTTTATTCCGCGCCAGCGCATCTGGAAGATCGGCGACCCGGGTGGGCGAGCTTATGTGATGATATCCGGCTCCGTCCGGGTCACGACCGTGGATGAGGACCATCAGGAAGTCGTGGTCGATCAGCCGGCGGAAGGCGAGTTCTTTGGCTTCGCTTCCATGCTGGAGCAAACGCCCCACCAGACCGAGGCCATCGCCCTTACAGAAACGATGTGCCTGGAAGTGGACCGCGATGATATTGCCAACCTGCTGCAGCGCAAACCGCATGCCGGGATGGACATGTTGACCGTGCTGGGCCGCCAGTTTCACGCCTCCCAGCAACTGGTGCGAGTGCGCGCCAGCCGCAATCCCAACGACATCATTGAAGCCGACATGACCTTCGGTGAGCGGATCGCGGATCAGGTCGCCAGCTTCGGCGGCTCGTGGACCTTCATCATCACCTTTGCCCTGGCCATCACCGCCTATACGGCCGTGAATATCGTGTTGCGGGGAAAGGCCTGGGACCCCTATCCGTTTATTCTGCTCAACCTGTTCCTTTCGATGCTGGCGGCCATCCAGGCGCCGGTCATCATGATGAGCCAGAACCGGCAGGACACCAAGGACCGCTTACGCGGCGAGCTCGATTACGATGTCAACCGCCGCGCCGAGTCCGAGATTCAAGGCCTGGCCCGCAAAATGAATTTGCTGGGAGAAAAGATCGGCGATGTCGAAGATTTGATCCGTCAAAAAACCACGTAGGGACGGACGCCTCGTCCGTCCAGCGGAGCGAACCTCCGCTTTCTTTCGAAGGGAACATTTCTTTCGCCCCGTTGGGGCTGGACATCATTCGCCAGCTGACCCCGGGCTTACACCCGGGGCTGCATTCTTGCGCCGCTTCGCGGCTTGGGCACGCTGACGCCCGCATCATTCGATCTAGAACGAGCTAGACCGCTTCTGGAGCTGCCGCAGCAATCTCAAACTCTACCTGCTGCTTCCCCAACACGGGATGCGTGGCCGTCAGCCGAACGCTTCCGGTTTGTTCCTTGGCGCGAATCCAAACCGCGCCGGTGCCGCCTATCAGCGCGAAAGGATTGTCCCCGATAAGCTCCGCCGGGCCTTCCAGCTCAAACTTGATCGCATCGTTGGCAAATGGCCGGATGGCGTCAAACTCGTCGGTCACACGCAGCACTACGCGAGTGGTATCGGCCCCATCCGCAATCAGGCTCTTGTCGTCGGGCAACAGGGTGAATTTCTGATCGATGCCTTTGCCCGAATATTTTTTCACGATGACCTGTTTGCCCTGAATGTAGCCCTCGAGGCGCAGGTCCCCCCATTTGTGAAAGAGCTCGCCCAGTTCCACCACAAAGGGGGCGTAGCGAAGGTGCGCAAATTGCTTGCGGTCAGGATCCACCGTGGCCACGAGTTCGTCCGCGATGTAGAGTTTTATCTGGTCGCAGTTGGAGCACATGACTGCATTCGAGAATCCGATGGAGGCATCGCCCCGCGCCCAGTGGAAAGCGGGCTCGAGCACGACCTCTTCGTCGGGATCGCATTGTGACTTGTAGAAACCGGCTGCCGGCTTGGGCTCCCGGAAAATGTCGGTGACGCCGTGATAGCAGATACGATCGCCCGAACCGAAGTCGCCGTGGGTGTTGTAGTCGAAGGCGCACCAGCCAATGCCGCCGGCGTATTGAGCGTTCGAAGCCAGCTGGTCGTGAATCCGCGCATGGCGCAGCGTATGTTCGGTGAGGCGCTCCACCTGGTCGATGGTTTTGGTGGGATAGGTGTGCCCCACGAACTCGGTGTTCAGGTAGCGCGAGTGATTGGGCGGCTTCAGGGGAAAACCGAAGTCGTTCATGGTGAACACGTCTTCCAGGAATTCCGATTCCTGAAAATAACGAATTCCGCCGGTCTGGCGCGTCGGATCCAGCTTGTGGGCCAGCGCGTTGGTGCGAATGTAGAAGTCGTGATCGTCCTTCGACTCGTTAATGCGCACCCCCCACAGGATGATGGAAGGATGGTTCCAGTCGCGGCGGATCATGCGGCCCACGTTATCGATCGATATCAGTTTCCAGGGTTCGTCGCCGATGTGCTGCCAGCCGGGAATTTCCTCTAGCACCAGCAGTCCGATTTCATCGCAGGCATCGAGAAAGTGGCGCGATTGCGGATAGTGCGAGGTGCGCACGATGTTGCACTTCAGCTTGTTGCGGAGAATCTTCGCATCGCTGCGTTGGGCGCGGCCAGGCATGGCTTGCCCGACAAAGGGAAAAGTCTGATGCCGGTCCAGCCCGCGCAGCTTGACCACCTTCCCGTTCAGTTCGAAGCCGTGATCGGTGAATTGCGCTTCGCGAAAACCGATGGTGCGTGAGACTTCGTCCACCGCCTGCGTCCCGCGCAGCAGACGCACCTGCACGTTATAGAGATTCGGATGCGAGAGGTCCCAGAGCTTGATGGCGCCAAGTTTCTCCAGGTGGACGGTGTAGGCAACGGCCTCACTTCCGGTTTGTGCGGCAGGAACCTTCTGCGTGCCCCGGGCCAGCACGCGATCTCCGTCGCGGAGACTGACTTCGAGGGCCAGCGCGTCTCGCGATGTCTCCGTGCGCTGGATGTAGCAATCCACATCCAGGCTGGGATGATCGGTCAAAACATCCTTTGGCTTGGCAAAGACATTTTCGATAAATGTCGCCGGAACGATGCGAAGAGAGACCTCGCGATAGATGCCTCCGAAGGTGAGGTAGTCAATCTGGTAGCCGAAAGGGGGAATGTCCGGCCGTTCGCTGGAATCCAGGTCCACCGCCAGTACGTTCTCGCCGTCGAAGTCAAGGTGCGGAGTGAGATCAAAGGAAAAAGGCGTGTACCCGCCCTTGTACTCGCCCAACCGCTGGCCATTGATCCAGACGGTGGAAGCGGTCATGGCGCCTTCGAAATCCACGAAGACGCGCTTGCCCCGGGCCTGGGGCGGAAGCTTGAAACGGCGGCGGTAGCTGGAGACGAATTCATAACTCTTTTCGTCAAAGCTGTGCCAGGGCAGGCGAACGTTGGTATGAGGAATTACGACGCGCTCGTATCCGGAGTCGTCGAAATCGCGGGCGTGCGCGCCTTCGGCCACGGTGCGACTAAAACGCCAGTTGCGATTCATGGGCAGAACCAGGCGTCCCGGGGCGGTATTGGCTTCCGCCGCGGCATTGGCCAAAGCCGAATGGGCAATGCTGGCGCCGGCGATGAACGTGCCGGTAGTCTTGAGAAAGTTGCGTCGGTCCATGGTTCCCCCGTGAGGCTGCCTGTGGAATGATTGCGGGTCGCATTATCTAATATTGGGCCGCTCCTGTAAACGCTTACACGAAGGCGGTTTTGTGTGGGTCGGACACTCCTGTCCGACGCCTTTGAAGTTGATTTTTTGCTGGGCCCGGCGCGGTCAATGAGAGAAAGTGTCAGGAACAACAGAGTCAACGTCAAATTCAAAGTCAAAGGCGTCGGACAAGAGTGTCCGACCCACACTCAACCCGGCGAAGCTCGAATTCCTTTTGACCGGCAATCGTTGCTAAAATAGTGCTCTCCTCCCGAGACGTCCCTCGTGGACATGCATGAACATTAAGGAAGTCGCAAAACGGGCGAAAGTCTCAACCGCCACGGTTTCGCGCACCATCAACGATTCCGAAAAGGTCAGGCCGGGCACGGCTGCGCGTGTTCGCCAGGCCATCGAAGAACTGAACTTCTATCCCAACACCCACGCCCGCACCCTGGTTTCGGGAAGAAGCCGGATGCTGGGACTAATTATTTCCGACATCACGAATCCTTTTTTCCCCGAACTGGTAAAGAGTTTTGAAGATCAGGCGGTCGAGCGCGGCCAGGAAGTCATCATCGGGAATACGGACTACAATCCCAAGCGGATGGCGGGATGCATACGGCGCATGGTCGAACGCAAAGTCGATGGCGTGGCCATCATGACTTCTGAAGCCGACCCTGCGCTGGTGACCGAACTGACCCGCCGCAACATTCCAACTGTGTTCATGGACACCGGCAAAACCGGTCCTTACAGCACCAACATTCGCATCGATTACGCCCAGGGCATTCACGAGGCCATGCAGCATCTTTTTTCCCTCAACCATCGACGCATCGCCTTTATCGCGGGTCCCATGAACCTGGAATCGGCCCGCATGCGTCGCGACGCTTATCTCTCCGGCTTGAAGTCCAGGGGACTCTCCGATAAGGCGATGATCGAAAAAGGAGACCACCGGATCGAAGGCGGCGCCATGGCGATGAGAAGCCTGCTGAAATTACCGCAGCGCCCCACCGCCATCATCGCCTCGAATGACCTTACCGCGATCGGGGCCCTGGGCGCGATTCTGCACGCCGGATTGAAAGTTCCAGAAGACATTTCGCTGATCGGCTTCGACGATATTTCGTTCGCGCATCTCACCCAACCGCCGCTGACCACCGTGATCCTGTCGCGAACCCAGCTGGCGGTCACGGCTTTTGCCGCGCTCGAGGCCCTCATCCGAAAAGACGAGGGGCCGCACGTCGATTACTCAATTCCCACCCACCTGGTGATGCGCGGTTCCACCCGCGCCATCTAGAGTTTGATTGTCATCCTGAGCGAAGTGCGAAGGACCCCTATACCCAGAGAGCGGCCGGCGGTTGGGGCATTTTTTCATCGCACCGGTAAGTAGAGGTTGGAGGGGATGTCTAATCCGCGCTGGCGCCATTGGCCGCCGAGCACACATAAACATCAGGCTTGATCCCGGTGGCGGCCTGATATCGCTCCGAAATCTGCGCCGCAAAGCGGGGTGCATCGGCGCTCTTCACCAGGTTCACGGTGCAGCCGCCGAAGCCGCCGCCGGTCATGCGGCCGCCGCAGTAGCCTTCCAGGGACTCCGCGATTTCCACCATGATGTCGAGTTCCCGGCAACTGACTTCAAACAGGTCGCGGAGACTGCGGTGCGATTCGCGCATCAGGCTTCCAAATCGGCCTACATCGCCGGCTGCCAGGTACCTGGCGCCTTCGAGCACCCGCTGGTTCTCCGAGACCACGTGCAGACAGCGCTTGTAGATGGTGGCTGGCATCCCGGCGCTGTGTTGCTCGAGCTGCTCCACGGAAATGTCTCTCAGAGCACGAGCATTGGGATACCACTCGCTCAGAATCTGCACTCCCTCATCGCATTCGTCACGGCGCTGATTGTAGGAACCGCTGGCGTGTTCGTGCTTCACCATGGTGTTGCAGATCACCAGCCGAACGTTCTCCGGAATGGGAATCAACTTGTATTCCAGGGATCGGCAGTCGAGTAACAAGGCATGACCAGCGCGGCCAAGACAGGAAACAAACTGGTCCATGATGCCGACCCGCGCGCCGATAAACACGTTCTCCGCCCGCTGGCACAACTTTGCGACTTCAGGCAGTGTAAGCCGCGCGCCATTGAGGCTCATCAAGGCGAGCGCGCTGGCCACTTCAATCGCAGCCGAGGAACTAAGGCCGGCCCCGATAGGCACTTCTCCGCGGACCAGCAGGCTGGCGCCCGGAGTCGGATGCCCGATCTCAGCCAGCATCACGGCAACACCCAGAACATAGTCTGACCATGCGCCCTTGCCGTGGCTGGGCAGGTTATCCAGATCGAATTCAAACTGCTGGGAAAATTCTTCCGATTGAATCACCAGTTTCCGGTCTGGCCGGGAAGAAATGGCCACCCGGGTGGAGAAACCAATTGCACAGGGCATGACGAAGCCGTCGTTGTAGTCGGTGTGCTCGCCCAGCAAATTGACTCGTCCCGGGGCGCAGAAGATGCGGGGCGGCGACCCGAAGGCTTTCTCAAAATGTTGAGCTAATTCTGCCGACTTCATATCGTTCCGAATGCAGGCACGGCTAAGCGCAAAACAGGACGTGAAATCCGGGTTGGGAGTATGAAATACTGCATTTGTAAGCGATTACAAACTGTTCACGATAGGCGGCCTTTTGCTCTCTGTCAAACGCCTTTTATCCACTGTTTTTCCAGCCGCCGGCAAGCTTTCGGGTACATTGTAACCCAAGGGCGGGAGGCACGTTATTAAGCTTACCGAAGATCCACACCGCAGATTTAACCCTCTCACGGGGGAGTGGCTGCTGGTATCCCCGCACCGCGCCGGCCGCCCCTGGCAGGGACAGCTGGAGAAGGTCTCCAGCCAGGCTGAGCCCGAATACGACCCCACCTGCTATCTTTGCCCAGGCAACCCCCGGGTGGGGGGCGTGGTCAACCCGCGTTACACCGGCACGTTCGTCTTTGACAACGACTTCGCCGCCCTCAAGCCCACGGTTCGGGACGACCGCCTGGACATCGAAAACCGGGGGTTGCTGGTGGCCGAAGGCGAGCCCGGACTATGCCGGGTAATCTGCTTCTCGCCGCGCCATAACCTTACCCTCGCGACCATGTCGCCAAAGGACATCGAAGGCGTGATCCACACCTGGACTGCCCAATTCCGGGAGTTGGGAGCGATGCCATATATCAACCACGTGCAAATCTTCGAGAATCGCGGCGCCATGATGGGCGCCAGCAACCCCCATCCCCACTGCCAGATATGGGCGACGCATTCCGTTCCGGACATTCCCGGGAAAGAACTGGCCTGCCAGGCCAGCTACTTCGAAAGACATAACACTTGTTTACTGTGTGATTACGTGCATCTGGAAGGCCAGCAAAAAGTTCGCCTGGTTTGCCAGAACGAGGGCTTCGTTGCCCTGGTGCCCTTCTGGGCGGTCTGGCCGTTCGAAGTCATGGTGTGCAGCCGCCGCCATCTGGGAACCTTTTCGGAGTTTACAGAGAAAGAAGCCGGCCAGCTGGCTGAGGTACTTCAGCAGGTCACGTCAACCTACGACAAGGTTTTTGACGTGCCCTTTCCGTATTCGATGGGCTTTCATCAATCTCCCACGGACGGCAGCCCGCATCATGAATGGCACTTCCACGCCCATTTCTATCCCCCGCTGCTGCGCTCTGCGACCATTCGAAAATTCATGGTGGGATTTGAAATGCTGGGCATGCCGCAACGCGACATCACGCCGGAGAGCGCGGCCGCGCATTTGAATGCGCTAACGAAGAAAGTGTCATCCTGAGCGGAGTGGCTGCTTCGCTTTGCGAAGCAGCTGCGTAGTCGAAGGACCCCTATGCGCGCAAGAGATGTCGAATAACGGCGGCGGAGCGGCAACTCTTATTGCGCGGAATAGTGAAGTATGCGAGGGGGGAGGGGTCCTTCGACTCCGTTGGTCCGTTCGCAAGCGAACGGACCAACTTCGCTCAGGATGACAGCGGCGTTGACGAAGCTCCAGTTAAAACTCGTTGACAAAGGCGCGGCCAGCCTGCAATCGTTTACACCGTTTGCCTGAAGGCACCGGTTTTCATTTCAGCTCACGATTCACGAAGGAGAACTATTCATGTTGAGGACCATCGATTGGACCATCATGATCGTGTATTTCGTCTTCGTGCTCGGAATCGGAGCTGTCCTCAAGCGCTATGTGAAAACCAGCACGGACTTCTTCTTGGCCGGGCGTTCCATTCCCGCCTGGGTTGCCGGGCTGGCCTTTCTTTCCGCCAACCTGGGCGCACAGGAAGTGATTGGCATGGGCGCCTCGGGCGCGAAGTACGGCATCGCGACCAGCCATTTTTACTGGATTGGCGCCATCCCCGCGATGGTGTTCGTCGGCGTCTTCATGATGCCCTTCTATTACGGCTCGCGGGCGCGCTCCGTACCGGAATACCTGCGCCTGCGCTTCGATGAGAAGACCCGCGGGCTCAACGCGGTTTCGTTCGCCATCATGACTCTGTTTTCTTCCGGCATTTCCATGTATGCCATGGCGAAGCTGATTCAGATCCTGCACATTTTCGACGCGCCTTTCGCATGGCTGGGCCTGCCGCAGGCCTGGATCTTTCACTTCTCCCTGGTCATTTCTGCCCTGGTAGTTCTGGGATACATCCTGCTGGGCGGACTGACCAGCGCCATCTACAACGAAGTGGTCCAGTTTTTTCTGATCGTCGCCGGGTTCCTTCCGCTGGTCTGGCTGGGCTTGAAGAATATCGGGGGCTGGCAAGGGCTGAAGGCCAATCTTGATCCCTCGTACACGCATTCCTGGCTGGGCATGAGCAATCCGCACACCAACCGCCTGGGCGTGGAATGGTTCGGCCTGAGCATGGGGCTTGGTTTCGTGCTGTCGTTTGGCTATTGGTGCACGGATTTTCTCGTCATCCAGCGGGCCATGGCGGCCAACTCCATGAATTCCGCGCGCTGTACGCCGCTCATCGCAGCCTTCCCCAAAATGCTTTTCCCTTTTCTGGTCATCCTGCCAGGATTGATCGCAATTGCTCTGCCCACCCAGAATCTCGCGAATCTGGCGGGCACACATGCGGCCACCACCATCGAAGGACGAGGCTTGATTCCGGCGAAGATGGATGCGTCCGGTCAGGTCATCCGGGACAAGGACGGAACGGTCGAACTGGATTACGACCTGGCCACTCCCAACATGCTGTTGCACTACTTTCCTACGGGAATCCTGGGCCTTGGCTTGACCGCGCTGCTGGCCAGCTTCATGTCCGGCATGGCGGGAAACGTGACTGCGTTCAACACCGTATGGACGTACGACATTTACCAGTCGTACATAAATAAAAAAGCCAGCGACGAACACTATCTATGGATGGGCCGCATGGCCACCGTCTTTGGCATTGCTCTCTCCATCGCGACCGCTTACATGGCGACGCGCTTCAACAACATCATGGACATGCTGCAACTGGTGTTCGCCTTCGTGAATGCCCCGCTGTTCGCAACTTTCCTGCTGGGCATGTTCTGGAAGCGGACCACCGGCCATGGCGCCTTCACCGGGTTGCTGAGTGGCACGATGGCGGCCGCCCTGCATCACGGGCTCACCCTTCCCCAGGGAGGCGTCCCGGGAGTGAAGGGGGGATGGATCGCCGCCATGCACATCTATCCCAGTGAGATGGCGCAGAATTTCTGGACGGCCATCTACGCCTGGACCACCTGCTTCGTGATCACCATCGTGGTCAGCCTGCTGACCCGCGCACACGATGAGAAAGAACTCACGGGCCTGGTGTACTCGCTCACCGAACGTCCGACGCAGCACGGCCTGAGCTGGTACCAGCGGCCCGCGGTGCTGGCCGTGGTGGTGCTGGCGGCCACGGGTTTGTTGAATATTATTTTCCGATAGGAGAAGTGATGGGACTCGACATCCGGCTGCCAATTGGTTTCCTGTTCTCCATTTTCGGAGTGCTGTTGATCGCCTTCGGCGCGCTGAGCGACAAGGCTATCTATGAGCGTTCGCTCGGCATCAACATTAACCTGGAGTGGGGAATCGTCATGCTGTTGTTTGGCGCGCTGATGCTCTTCCTGGGCCGGCGCGGAACCAAGATCTGAGCGGACGTCAGACGTCAGACTTCAGCAAGAATCCGTCAGACTTCAGCAAGAATCAGGAGTCACGATGCGCACGATTCGATCGTCACAAGGTAGAGATTCGGCAATGGCTGGTTTTGAAAGATCCTCCGAAAACGGTGGTCATCCTGAGGGACTTCAGTCCCGAAGGACCTGGCGCGCACAACGCCCGGGCTTGCCCAAGCCACGTACCTGCTTCACGCCAGATGCTTCGCAAGCTCAGCATGACGCCCTGGATTGTGAGCCAGGCTTCAAACTGATCCACTACCTGGAATTCGCACTGATTTGGGCCGTTGCTGCCATTCTTATGTCAGCGTCCACCCTCAGCGCGCAAACGCCTCCTCCTCCGCCCATCATGTTGGGAACTGCCTGGTATCCGGAGCAATGGCCGGAGTCGCGCTGGGATGCCGACCTCGCGCTGATGCAGCAAGCCGGGATCCACATGGTGCGCGTCGGCGAATTTGCCTGGAGCCGGATGGAGCCCAGCGAGGGGAATTACGACCTGGACTGGCTGGATCGCGCCGTCACCGCCGCCGCGAAGCATGGCATCTACACCGTGGTGGGCACTCCGACCGCTGCCCCGCCGGCCTGGCTCACGCAGAAATATCCTGAGACCTTGCGGGTGGATGAAGAAGGCCACCGCGCCGAGCATGGCAATCGGCAGCAGTTCAACTTCGCCAACGCAAAGTACCGCGAACTGGCGCGCAAAATTGCCGAACAGCTCGCCAAACGTTTTGGCCACAATGCTTACGTGCTGGGCTGGCAGATTGACAACGAATATTCCGATATATCGTTCGATCCCGACACCAGGGCGCAATTCCAGCAATGGCTCAAGGCGCGTTACGTCACCCTCGACAATCTGAATGCGCGCTGGACCACTTCCTACTGGAGCGAAACTATTTTCGACTGGAGCCAGATTCCGATACAGACGCAATACGGCAATCCCGGATTGCTGCTGGCCTGGAAGCGATTTGTCAGCGATACCTGGCGCAGTTATCAGAAGAACCAGTTGGAGGTCATCCGCGCCAATTCCGATCCCAGACAGTTCATCACCACGAACACGATGGGATGGTACGACGGCTTCGATCATTACGTGGTCGAGAAAGACCTCGACCTCGCGGCCTGGGACGACTATGTCGGGCAGGGACACCTGGATCCCGCTAAAAACGGCTTTGCCCACGATCTGACTCGCGGATTCAAAGGCAAGAATTTCTGGGTGATGGAGACGCAGCCGGGCTCGGTGAACTGGGCCCCGGTCAACAACTCGCTGGATAAAGGAGAGGTCCGGGCGATGGCCTGGCATGCAGTGGGACACGGCGCTGACGTGGTCAGCTACTGGCAGTGGCGCAGCGCGTTGAATGGCCAGGAGGAATACCACGGCACGCTGGTGGGAGCGGACGGAACGCCCGTGCCCTTGTATGCGGAAGCGCAGCAGATCGGGCGGGAGTTTGCCAAGGCGGGTCCGGCGCTGGCGGGAACGTCAGTGAAGTCCGAAGTTGCGATGCTGCATTCTTACGATAGCCGCTGGGCCATCGACTGGCAGCGCCACAACAAGAACTACGATCCGGCGGCGGAACTGGTCAGCTATTACGGGCCGCTGCGCGCGGTGTGTCAGTCCATCGATGTTGTCGAAGCCGTGGCCCCACTCAGCCAATACAAACTGGTTGTGGCTCCGGGACTGAACGTGCTCTCCGATGCTGCCGCCAAGAATCTTATTGCCTATGTGCGTGGTGGCGGACACCTGGTGCTGGGCCAACGCTCTGGCATGAAAGACGAAGACAATGGTCTGCAGCCTGAACGTCAGCCCGGACCGCTGGTTGACCTGCTGGGCGGACGGGTGGAGCAGTACTACGCGCTGGTCGATCCGGTGGCGATCGAGGGAAAGTTCGGCTCCGGGCAAAGCAAGTTATGGGCTGAGCTGTTGAGCGCCAAGGATAAAGATACCGAGGTGCTCGAGACCTACGGCAAGAGCAACGGCTGGCTCGATGGCAAGCCCGCAGCCATCACGCGCAAAGTCGGTAAAGGCCGGATCACTTACATTGGCGCCTGGCTGGACGGCCCCGCCATGAACTGCGGCAGCCAAATGGATGGCGGAAGTGAGTGGCGTGAAACCCGCGCTGGGCAGCGGTCCCTGACGGGGTCGAAGTCTATCCGCGCTACGGCGACCATGGAGCTGTTTACATTCTGGTTAACCTGTCGAAGGCGGAGCAGACGGTCGCACTGCCATCGGCGATGACGGATGTGCTGGAAGGCGGATCGAAGCAATCGGTGAAGCTTCCCGTCTATGGAGTAGCGGTTCTGTCGAAATAACCAAGGAAGCTTCTGGCTTCTGGCCAAACTCTGGCTCGAAGCGCCATGAGCCAGGAACCAGAAGCCAGGAGCTCAAGAGTGTTCGACCCACACAGAATCTAGCTCGCCCAGGTGAGCAGTTGCTTGAGGTCGGTGGGATTGGACGATGCGGTCCCGCGCGGCAATGCCGGGCCGATGGCTACGGCTTCATTGTGGCCTTCGAACCACACCAGGAAGGAGGATCTCTCCGCTCCGGTCAGGCGCTGCTGGTTCAGATAGGTGTAGTACGAGCCCATGTCCGCGTCCACCAAAGAACCGGCGGGATCAAGTGCGGCATCGGAGCGGATTCCAGAGAGCAATTCGTTCATCGGTTGCTGCCGCTGCCGCGGCGCAAAGCGCACCAGCAAAGTGAGAGGCTGGGCCCGGCGCAAAGTTTCGCGCGCCGCCCACTGCGCGAAGGTGGTGCTGAAAATCTGCGTGCCCGAGCCCTCGGTCAGCAGCTTGACCTGAAAGCGGTCCAGCACGGCGTCCCCTGACTGGCTCATCCCCAGTTCCGCAGGACGCATTTGAGCCAGCAGCGTGCGCAGCGCCTCCGGCCCCATGCCGGGTTTTTGGATCTCGCCATGCATCTTGCGCAACAGGGCTGCCCGCGCGGGTTCCAGGGCTTTGTAGGAGACGCAGGTAAGCGCGGGATCGTGGACCGCCTCCTCGCCGCCATCAATGTACCAGTGAGCGTAGGGAGCGGGATGCGTTTTGGCGCGGTCGGCGACCGCGTTCAGCAGCGTCTCCAGACCATGTTCGGGATTGACCTGGCTGAAGTATCCGCCATGGGCGCGCAGCTTGCGAAACAGAGGTTCGTCGTGCGCAGCCGCGCCCTGGCCGATGACTGCAATGCCGAGACGCGGGGCCGCGGGCGGCTCCGGCGGCTCCGCCGCCTGAAGACGGTTGGCATAATCGATTGCCGCCTTGCGAAACGCGTCCAGCTGGTGGGTGCTCCACAGATGCGCCGAGAGCTGTTCCACAAACTGGGCCGGCGAGTTTATCCAATCAAGCTTCTCGAGTTTTTCGGACGAACTGATCTGGGCGAATCCCTGGAACCATTCTTTTGACTCTTCCGAGGAAAGAGAGTTCAGGTTCGCAAGTTCCTTCTCGATGGCCTTGCGCTCGGGAGGAAACTTGAAATCGTAATCGATGACCTCTCGCAGCAGGCTGGCCACGAAGGTCAGGGGCAGGCGCTGCAGCGCTCCGACGTAATCCGTGACCAGTTTTCTGGCCTCTGGCGGATACTCCTTGAAGTGCTCCGGCTTGAGATCGCGTGGCAGCATAAGAGCTACAACAATTCCGGTATCGGCTTGCCCTGTGCGAGCGCGGCCGAGAAATCGAGCATGGAGCCGAGAGTCGGCACCAGGTCGGTGGACTCCAGGGCGCGGTCGTACACCACGCCCGGGCGCACGCCGGCGCCCAGCGCCATCATCCAGGTGGTGCGGGAAAGCGCATCGCCGGTGCGATGATGCTGGAACCCGTTGCCCCCGGAATCCTCGTCTGAATCCCGTCCAAAGTCGGGCAGGATAAAGAGCGTTGTGTTGCCGGCATACTCCGGCTCGGTCTGGATGGCCTGCCAGATCTCGGCGCACAGGCGGTCGGTGCGCCGGATGCCGTCAATGTAAAGCGAGTACGCTCCGGCATGCGCGATATCAATGTCGTGCATAGTGATCCACAGCAGGCTGGGCGCGACCTGGCGCATCAGCTGGCGCGCGATATAGACCGAGAGTTCGTCCGGGCTCGACAAAGTCCGGGCATGGGACCTGAAGTCATCGACGGAGAGCTTCAGCAGCATTTCAAGTTGCTGCAATTCGAACTCGCGGCCGCCGAGTTCGGGCGCGTAGAACGGAGTCTCATAGTTGTCCCGCAGCAGGTGCTCGTAGTCGCCGCTGCCGCCCGCCAGGGCCGCGGTCAGCAGATGCTTGGGCAGAATTACGGTCGCTCCCGTCCCCACGCCATAGGAAGGATGGCTGCTTTCGCCAATCCGGTTAAATCCGTTGCTGGGAGCCACGACCCATGCGTCCGAGCGGGGACGCTTCAAGTCTTTGCGGAAGTATTCGAAGACGGTCGGGTTGGCCGGCGGGACGGCGGCAAAGTTGTTGAAGGTCTCGTACACCCCGGTGACCAGGCTGGCGGTGGCCACATAGTGGCCGAGGATTCCGCGATTGACCACCTGGGTGAAGAAGGCCGACTGCGGAATGAGTTCGCGCATCAGGTGCGGGATGTTTTCCTGTCCCTCGGGCGCAAACGTCTCCTGGTCGCGCGCGCCTCCGCCGAATGTGATCACCACTACTTTTCTCTTCTTGCGAGTGGACGCCACTCGGGCCATGGCGCTCGGGCCCAGCAATGCGCTTCCCATCGCCAGTCCGGCGGCAGTCCGCAGAAAATCGCGGCGACTGCAGGCCAGCTGGCGGGCCAGCTCGCGAGGATTGCAAGCCGCGGCAGCGGCCCGGAGCCTTTCGGTTCGCGTTGAAGAGCTGTATGCCATTAACCTCGTCACTTCGCCGTCTGGCCGCCTTTCGCCGAATAGACGAACTGCCGTATGTCCGCCCTCTGCTTATCGACCTCCGCCAGATGCTCGGCCCGAAGCCTTTGATATACCTGCAACTCGGCCTGCGCAAGTTCCGTCTGCTTGGTGTGCACGTAGGCCTGTCCCAGCCGGTAGTGTACGTCGGCCAGGTCCGGACTCAATTCGCGCGCCTTCACGTATTCCGGAATGGCCTCTGCATACCTGCTCTGGTCAGAATAGAGGTTCCCCAATTGCAGGTGGGCCTCGGGCAGCTTGTCATCGATGGCGATCGACTTCTTCAGCAGGCCTTCAATCTGCTGCAAATCCACCCCGGCATCCTGCGCCCGCTTTCCCTTCCACAGGCTCATGGCGTAGTAGTAGGACGCACGGGCATTTTTCGGCTGCAGCTCGGCAAAACGGCGGAAGCGCTGGATGACTTCGTCCGCCTGCCCCGGCGAGCTGTCGTAGGCCTTAGAGAGAAACAGGTAGCAGCTGGGATCGGAAGGGTCGAGGTCGGCCCCGTGCAGCAGGGCCTTCACCGCGTCGTCGTAATTGCCGCGTGAGTACAGGGCCATACCCAGGCCGATGGCCAGCCGTGGCGATTTGGGATAACGCTCGGTGGCCTGCTGGAAGACTTCAATCGCGGGCCCAAGCGTGCGGTGAATCAGCAGTTCGCTTCCCCAGTCGAAGAGGTTGCTCTCGCTCGGATCCATGTGGGCGGCGGTTTCGTATTCATTGGCTGCCTCCACGAATTTTCCGTCTTTCTCTTCAATCTCGCCCAACAGGTTGTGCAGCTCCGCCGTGTTCTTCTTTTTCAACAGATCCTGCACCAGTTGCCGGGCATCCGCGAGCCGTCCGGTCAGGACGTAAGCCAGGGACAAGTCATAGCCGTTGTCGTACGAAGATGGATCGATCTTCTGGGCCTGACCGAGATAACGCGCCGCCTCGGCGACTTTTCCCGAATGGACATAAAACTCACCCAGGTTGTGGTTGGTATCGAAGTTTTTCGGTTCGAGCTCGACCGCCTTCCTGAATTCCACTCCGGCGAGTTCCGCCTTACCCAGACGCATCAGGTTGGCCGCCAGGTTGGTGCGGGCGGAGGCGGAATCCGGTTTCAGGCGCACTGCCTTCTGCAGATGCGGGCTGGCTTTCGCGTCCTGCGATTGCGCGGAATAGACCAGGCCGAGGAGTTCGTGTACGTCGAAGCTTTCGGGGACCTCGCGCAGCAGGCTTTCCAGTTCGTACTGCAGCCTCGGCGAAGCGGCCAGATTCGTATTGAGCTACAGCCGACTGGAATTTGCGGTCGAGGTGTTGGCTGGGCTGGCTTCCTGCTGCCGCCATGGGCACGCATACCAGAAGAGCCAGGACAGCAGACCAAATCGACGGGCGTCTCATGGTCACGTCTTCGTATGTTACCACCGCGCTGGACAGGCGGAAGGCTGGATTTGGAAAGTCTTCCCCCGGCAGAGCGCCCGTAAGCGCCTTGCCGGGGGAGGTAAGTTCCTAGCCTAGAAGTACAGCTTCAGAGCGAACTGGATCTGTCTCGGATCGTACGGGAGCATCGCGAGTAGAGCCGATCGCTCCAAAGTGCGAACTGGTGTAGTTGGTCGCACCGCCGATGGCCACAACGCCGTTGCCGCCGAATCCGGGAGCGTTGAAGTTCGGGTGATTGAGAATGTTGAAGAACTCGGAACGGAACTGCAGCTTGAAGCGCTCCGAGAGCTGGAAGTCTTTAAAGAGCGAGAAATCCAGCCGGTGGAAGGCAGGTCCCGGAATCTGTGGTTCGAGGACCACCCAGAACGCCCAGGCCGGTTAACGGAGAGCATCCCGCGTATCGAGGTAGGATCCGGCACACCGCCCGCGACCAGCTTGCAAGGCTGGCTGAAGGCTGCCGGGTTCCCAATCCAGCTTAACTCTCCGTTCGAGTTGGTGTGCAGTCCGAGTTTCGGGCTTTGTCCCTTGACCAGGAGGTCATAGCAACCTGTGCCGTTGGCCGTGCCCGAAGGGCAAGGCAGCGTAATGGGTTGGCCGCCCTGCAAGGTCGCGCTCCAGTTGACGCTCCACCCGCTGGCCAATACGTTGCCGACACCCGACGACGAAGCCATGTAGCGCTTGCCCTTGCCGAAGGGAAGCTCGTAACCACCGCTGAAGTGGAAGACGTTTCGGATATCGAAGGACGCGAGACCGTAGTCAAAGTGGATCCCGGCACCCGGAACGTCCGGAGCGCGGAAGCCTTCCCAGGCTTCCTCCGTTGAGCAGGTCGCCGGCATCCGTCATCGGTCTTGGAGTAGGTGTAGGTGGCCAGGAAGTTCAGGCCGTTAGCGAACTGCTTCTCCACCTTGGTCTGCAAAGAGTGGTACCAGCTGTTGCCGTCGGTGGTCGCGTAACTCGATCCATGCCCGAAGTCCGGGAACGGCACATGAAGATTCTTCGTGTCTTCAGTTGTGTCACGATGCTGGTGACGTTGTTGGAGTTCGGGAACACTCCAGATGACGCGCCAGGGAAGTCACGTAACCAGCCTGGACCGACATCGAAGGCGTCAGTTGATACTGCACGGTGAAGTTTCCGCCCATGGAGTACGGAGTCTGGTATTTGAACTGAATTCCGCGCAAGGCCAGGCCGCTGGCATTGACCAGGGTCGGATCAAGCGGAGTGCAGGAGAATCCCGTCTCCAGGGTTGCGCTTCCGATCGGAGTGGCGTCGGGGCTGGTGCATCCCGGATATGTAATTGGCGTATTGTCATTCGGCCGATGTGAACTGGAAGTTGAACTGGAAGGGATAGTTCTCTCCCAGGTTCGGCGAGAACCCGCGGTTTTCAAACCCGTTGTAAAAGATACCGAACCCGCCCCGAGCCACCAGTTTGGGAGTAACTTGATAGGCGAATCCAACCCGGGGTGCAAAATTATGTTTTCTCCGACTCCCCAAGTCCCTTACCGTACTTGTTACCGATCACAGGGACCATGCCATCCTGCGCCAGCAGGTCGGTGAAGCAGGTTGGGCAACCGGAGGAGAAGCTCGCAGCATTGGCTTCCGTCCGGGAGCAAGAAGAGCGGGCTGCCGGTCGGAGGTCCGCCGGGAACGAAGTTGGCCTGGGCTCCGTGGTGCTCAAACACCAGACCGAAGAAGTCCCAGCGCAAACCGAGATTAACGGTCAATTTGGGCGTAACTTTCCAGTCGTCATTGATGTAGCTGCCGTAGTAATTTTTTCCGTTGTCCGTCAAGCGAAATGTTCGAGACGAATACCGCCGTTGCCCTGGCCTTGTGCGCCGGGGCCGCCGACGTAATCAGGCCCTCCCACGGTCGAGAGGAGTCGGAGTCAGCAGGAATTGTGCGATGCCCGTGTTATTTGAAGAGACGCTGGCACCCGGGATGTTGGTATAGACGCCATCGAAATTGAATTGTCCGCGCGACCACGGTGGTTGCAGGGTCGAGAACTTCACGTGTTGCCACTCAAACCCCATTTTGAAGGTGTGCTTGCCGTAGATCTTCGTCAAGTCGTCTGTGACCTGGAAGGTAGAGCTGACCTCATCCGACGGCAGGAAGGCGTTGCTGCCCAGGGTCTGCAATCCCTGGATGCCGAACGCGGGGAGGCCGCCATTTTCGTGTTGCTGAGGGATACCCGGCGATGCCGAACTGCCCCGGCAGATCGCTCAAATCGTTAGCTGCCGGTGAAACGCGGGTGGTGTGAAGGTAATTCAAGTCCCGCTCGCGCGACGTTGACCAGCGACGGAGAAAATACATGGGTCCAGGCCAGGGCGCTCTGCTGCGCCAGTGCGGTCTGCGGACCTTCCTGGAAACCGCCGCCATCGGCCACGCCCCCGAAGATGCCAGGGATGAACTGCGGGTCGTCCACGTAGCTGAAGCGATAGAAAATCTGATTCTTGTCGCTGAGGTTGAGGTCCATCCGGGTGTCAAAGGCGTTGCGATTTTCGCTGATCGCTGGCGAACTATGTAGTTGGACGATATGCCGCCGCTCGTCGGGGTGGGATACAGATTCAACAGTTTGATGGCATTTGCGTCCAAACGCCCGGCAGGCAGGATGTTCAGATTGCAAGCTGCTGACGTGAAGTTAGCGGTAGCTTGCCGAGCAGGTGGTAGCGGGTCCCAAGAACGGATCGCGAACGAAACCTCCCGCGACGCGCGGGTGGTTGCCGGATCCAGAATCGTTCCGAATCGGCATGGTTCGGTCCGAGAAGCATCGGTCTGTGTGCCCGATTGGATCAACTCGGTGAAGTCGGTGTATCCGCTGCTGCGCTCCAGGTTCGTCGGTACGCTTCCGGTATGCGGTGAACCCTGGCGGCGGCGCAACCCTTCATAGTCTCCGAAGATGAAGACCTTGTTCTTGATCACCGGTCCGCCGATGGCCACGCCGAACTGGTTGAGCCGCAGTTCGCCCTTTTTCGTAGTGTTGCCGACGCGCTCGAAGTAGTCGGCGGCGTCCAGTTTGTCGTTGCGGAAAAATTCCCAGCCGGCGCCGTGCCATGCATTCGTGCCGGATTTGATCGTGGCATTGAGTACCGCAGCGCCGGAGCGGCCATATTCGGCACTGAAGTTCGTGGTTTGCACTTTGAATTCCTGAATTGCATCCACTGGGGGAAGCACGACAAAATTCGTGCCATTGAGGAAGTCGACGGTGTCCGAGTTGTTGTCAATTCCGTCCAGCAGGTAATTGTTCTGCGCCGGCCGCGAACCGTTGGCGGAAAAAGCTCCACTAGCCGCGTTGCCCCGCGTGTCGGCCTGAGGCGAATTCACTCCAGCGGACAACTGGGCCAGGAAGGTGAAGTTTCGGCCGTTCAGTGGAAGATTGTTCACGTTGCGGGAGTTGACCACCTGGCCAACTGAAGCGTCCTGGGTCTCAAGTACGGGGGTGCTGGTGGTCACTTCCACCGTCTCTGTTACCGCACCGGGCCTGAGCACAAAATTGACCAGGACAGACGACCCCACGTTGACCACGATGTTCTTCTGTTCTGTGGTCTGGAACCCCTGGGAGGAAGCGCTGACCTTGTAGCTGCCGATGCGGACCGGGGTGAACTTGTATGATCCGTCCGATTCCACGGTGGTGGAGAGGGTGGCGCTGGTGCCTTCGTTGGTCAGGGTCACGGTGGCCCCGCCGATCACTGCTCCCGAAGGATCCGTGATCGTTCCCAGGATGCTGCCGGTATCCACTTGGGCCAAGAGCGGTCGCGGGATGAACAGCATTGCGCCGACTGCGATAGCCAGCGATGTTCGCAGCATCCGAGTGAAAAGGGCCTGTAGTTTCATTGACCTTCCCTCCTAAACCTTCGTGGGCAGCACTGAGGTGTTTTAATGTAAACGTGTACATTGGCGAAGCTGGACAACCTTAGAACAGGTTTGGAGAACTTGTCAAGAATAAACTAGTGCCTTTGTACTATCCTCCCGAAGGCGCGTGCATCCCTGCTTGATCAGGTGGCTGAACCTCATAAAATCCCCGCGATTTCTCCCGCCCGAAGCTCAATGATCCACAACTGGCGCTGGCCTGTTTCACCAGTAACCGATGGGTTTCCTGGCTGGACGCATAAACCACGAAGGACAAGAAGTATCACGAAGGCTTTATTTTTCCGGGTTTCCTTCGTGCACCTTCGTGCCCTTCGTGGTTTATGGTCTCAAAACTGACCCGCTGCCCGCCGCCCCGATCGTTTGGATTAACTGCACGCGGGTGCTAACATGCGCTTCGGCAGGCCATCTTTGATTCTGGCGGGAGCCCTTTGAGGATGGCGCGTCCCAAAGACGAAGACCACATTGTTTTCACGTCGAACCTTCTTAAGAGGAATACGGTGGGCGCCTGTACTTTTTCTTCCCGCGCCTTTTCAGGCAGGGCCTTTCCGGCTGCCGCTGTTTGGAACACCCCGGGGTTCCGTCGCTTCATTCCCTTTCTCTGATTTCCGTCTGACTCCTCACTATCCCGCGAAGTCCGCGCTCGATGAGATTCTGCTGAAGGTGGTTCCCGGCGCGGATGAATACCTCACCGAGAAGTACGCCTTCGAAATCATGCCGCTGCTCAACCAATGGAGCGCGGAGCTCAAGACGGCGCCGCCCGCGCTTGCCGCGTTGACGAAATTGCTCGACGCTTCCATCGCGGCCTCTTCTCTGCTTCCCACCCGGGAAGTCCGCCAGCGCTCAGGCAACGGCATCGAGGTCTTGCGAAGAGGTTTCGCGACAGACGCCATCCCGGGACGCGAGCGCTTTCTGCGCGAGATGGAAAAGTATCTGGCCCCGATCTCGCGCGTGGAGACCGCGGAATTCGAAATCGTCAGCATCAGGAAAATCGCCGGCTCTGGGTCCGCCTTCGATATCGGCATTCGTTACGACCTGGTGGGCACGCGGAAGGACGCCGGACGGGAGCAGCGCGTGGGACACTGGCTGACTCAATGGTCGCGCGATGAAGCCCGGGGCTGGCGCGTCCTGCGCTGGCAGGCCACCGAGGAAACTCTCGCTCGCGCGCGTGAACCCGTGTTCATTGACATCACGGCCCCGGCGCTAGGGCAGACTGCGTCGTACAAAAATCAGATGATGCGCGGGGTTGACCACTGGCGCACCGTGCTCGACGCAGCCTGTGGGATCGATGTTTACGGCAACAACGGCCTGGCGGTCGGAGACATCGACAATGACGGATTCGATGATCTATACGTGTGCCAGCCTGCGGGGCTTCCCAACCGCCTTTATCGCAATCGCGGCGATGGCAGCTTCGAGGATGTGACGGAGGCATCGGGTGTCGCCGTGCTCGATGACACCGCCTGCGCGCTGTTCGCCGATTTCGAAAACAAGGGAGTGCAGGACCTTCTGGTGGTTTGCGGCAGCGGGCCGTTGCTGTTCCTGAACCAGGGGAAGGGAAAATTTTCGCTTAAGCCTGACGCCTTCAAGTTTGCCCAGCCTCCCCAGGGAACTTTCACCCACGCCGCCATCGCGGACTACGATCGCGACGGGCGCCTCGACATTTATTTTTGTTTGTACAGTTACTACGCCGGCCTCGACCAGTACCGTTATCCCGTGCCTTATTTCGACGCGCGCAATGGGCCGCCGAACTTCCTGCTGCACAACGAAGGCAACGCGACCTTCACTGACCGTACTCAGGCGGCGGGACTGCATGTGGACAACAACCGCTACAGCTTTGCCTGCGCCTGGGGCGACCTCAATTCCGACGGGACCCCCGACCTCTACGTAGCCAACGACTTCGGGCGCAGCAATCTGTATCGCAACAACGGCGATGGGACCTTCGCGACGGTCGCGTCGGAGGCGGGCGTTGAAGACGCGGGCGCCGGCATGAGCGCATGCTGGTTCGATTTCGACAACGACGGGAACCAGGACATCTACGTGGCCAATATGTGGTCCGCCGCCGGCCAGCGGGTGTCAGAACAAAATATCTTCCATGAGAAAGATCCCGAGAACATCCGCGCCCTTTACCGCGGACACGCCCGTGGCAATTCCCTCTATCGCAATCAGGGCAGCGGCAAGTTTCAAAACGTAAGCGAGCAGGCGGGGGCCGGGATGGGCCGCTGGGCCTGGTCTTCCGACGCCTGGGATTTCGATCACGATGGCTACTCCGATCTATACATCGCCAACGGATATATTTCCGGGGCCGATCCGCGTAATCTCTCGAGTTTTTTCTGGCGGCAGGTTGTGGGAAATTCGCCGCAGAATTCGAACCCATCGTCCAGCTACGAGCAGGGATGGAATGCCATCAACGAACTGATCCGCTCGGATTCTTCCTGGGCCGGACCCGAGAGAAACGTCTTCTACGCCAACAACCGCGACGGCACGTTTTCTGACGTCTCCGGCGCGCTGGGGATGGACTTCCCCGACGACAGCCGGTCCTTTGTCCTGGCCGACATCGATCACGACGGACGATTGGAAGTGGTCCTCAAGAACCGGAATGCGCCACAACTGCGGGTCCTGCGCAACGCGATGAAGGACATCGGCCATTCCATCGCATTCCGACTGCGCGGACAAAAAAGCAATCGCGATGCTATCGGCACAGCGGTCACCGTGGAGGCAGGGACGCTCCGCCAGACCAAATACCTCCAGGCCGGCTCCGGATTTTTGTCGCAGCACACCAGGGAACTCTTTTTCGGGTTGGGGAAGGACGACGTCCCTGTACGCGCCACGGTTCGCTGGCCCAGCGGCCTCACCCAGACCTTCGAGAAGCTGCCAAAAGACCGTCGCATTGAAATTCAGGAAGGCGGAAACGATTTTCTGGCGACCCCCTTTGCCAGCACTCCTTCTTCTTATGCGCGTGCGGGAGATACCGAAAAGCTGGAACCACTGCCATCGACGGTCGAGACCTGGCTGATCGAACCCTTGAGCGCACCGGATTTCTCGTTGCCTGATCTCGCGGGCAAAACATGGGAACTACGATCGTCCCGCGGCAGCCTTGTCCTGCTCACCTTTTGGTCCACCGCTTCGCCGTCCTGCAGCGAGCAGCTGCGGCTTTTCGGCCAGCGCGAATCGCTTCTTGCGCCGAGCGGCCTTCGCATCGTTGGCATCAATGTGGACGATACCCGCGACGCGCGAACGGTACAAACATTCGTCGCCCGGGAGGGCTTCCCCTTCTCTACTCTGCTCGCCACCCGGGATGTCGCCGGCGTCTATAACATTATTTATCGCTACCTCTTCGACCGGCGCCGCGACCTCGGCCTGCCCACATCGTTTCTCCTTAACAAGGACGGGATGATCGTCAAGATATATCAGGGGCCGGTAGCTGCAGCGCGGCTTCTGGAGGATGTGAAATCGCTCCCGGGCAATCCCGCCGATCGGGTGCGCAGGGCCCTGCCGTTCGCCGGAACGCTTTTCCAGAGCACCTTCCAGCGCAACGACTTTACCTATGGCGTGTCTTTTTTTCAGCATGGATATCTGGACCAGGCGGAAGCGTCCTTCAAGCAGGTCATCGCCGCCAAGCCCGACAATCCCGAAGCGTTTTACAACCTGGGAACGCTGTATCTCAGGAGAAACGCTTTCCCCGAAGCGCGCCAATATCTGGAAGAGGCGGTGAAGTTGCGTCCGGAGTATCCTGAGGCCTGGAACAATCTCGGAATGATTGCCGCCCATGAAAATCAACCGGAGGAGGCGGTTCGCAACTTCCAGCAATCGTTGCAGCAGCGGCCAACCTACACCATCGCGCTGCTGAATCTTGGAAACCTGTACCGGCGGCAGGGAAATCTGGCGGAGGCGGAAAAGTTCCTGAAGCGCGCCCACGAAATCGAGCCGGATGATCCCGAGGTCAATTACAACCTGGGAATGCTGTACGCCCGGCAGGACCAATCTCAGGATGCAGAGCAATATCTTGAAAAAGCCGTGAGCGCGCGCCCCGACTACCCCGACGCGCTCAACAACCTGGGCGTGCTGCTGGTTCGCGAGCAGCGCTATCCGGAAGCGGAGCAAAGATTCCGGACGTGCATTCAGGAGGCCCCGAATTTCGACCAGGCCTACATGAATCTGGCCCGCCTTTATGTCATTTTGAATGACAAGGAAAAAGCCCGAGAAGTTTTGCTCGCGCTGCTGCGCCAGCAACCGCAGCACAAGATGGCCCAGCAGGCGCTGGAAATGCTACATTGAGCCTTTGACACCTGCAATCAACGTGCCCGCGGAGATATACCGGGAGATGGTCATCGGCGTCCCATTTCAGCATCCACCCGCAGGCGTGCGCCGCAGGCCTGGGTTGCGCCGCATCCTGGCGTTCGCTGTCGTGTTGGTTCTTGCTGCAGTATCCGCGGCGCAACAATCCCCTCCGGCGCGGAGCACTCCCCAGCCAGTTTCGAAAGTCCCGTCGCCTTTCGTTGAAGCTGAGAGCCTGCTGCGCCAGGGGTCTGTCGCTGAAGCCAAGGTAAAGATCGAGGAGCAGCTCAAGCTGAATCCATCCAGCGTGGAGGGTTACAACCTGCTGGGAATCGCATACGGCAGCGAAAAGGACTACGGCAACGCTCTGGAAGCGTTCCAGCACGCGCTGAAGCTCGATCCTAATTCCGCTCGAACTCACAACAACCTCGGGAACGTTTACGTCGCCCAGGAAAAATTCGATCTCGCTGAAAAAGAGTTTCGCCAGGTCTTGCGCGTTGATCCCGCCAACCGCGAGGCTAACTACAATCTTGGCCTCGTCCTGATGGCCCGGCGATTGCCGGCCGAGGCCATTCCGCACCTTCAACGGGTACGTCCGGCAGACACTCCAACACGCTTCAATCTCGTGCGCGCTTACTTTCAGGCCGGACGGACGGCCGAAGGTCTGAGGCTGGCTAAGGAACTCTCTGCCCAGAAGAAAGATGACGTTCAACTGCACTTCACTCTGGGCGTGCTGCTGGCGGGAGCGAGGCAATTCCCGATGGCGCAACTGGAACTGGAGAAGGCCAGCGCACTGCAGCCGGAAACTTTCGAGATTTTATTTAACCTCGGCCAGGTCTATCTGCAGAGCGGCGAGTTCAAGAAAGCTGAACTGGTTTTGAGCCGGGCCCTGAAACTGAAGCCCGACTCGCCTGAAACGCTTTACCTGATGGCGCGGGTCTATTCCGAACAGACCAAAGTGGTGGATGCCCTGGATCTGCTGGTCCGCGCCCACAAGCTGGCGCCGGAAAATACCGACGTCATCTTTCTGCTGGCCCGGGTCAGCATGATGCAGAATTATTTTGAAGACGCGATCCCGCTGCTCGAATCCGGCGTGAAAATTGCCCCCAAGCGGGCCGACCTGCACGCTGCGCTGGGCGAAAGTTATTTCATGTCGGGAAAGACTGAGAAGGCCATTGACGAGTTCAAGGCCCTGATTGAACTGGATCCGTCGGCGCGCTCCTACGTCTTCATGGGGCTCTCTTACCGCCATCTGGGACGCTTTGATGAGGCCAGAAAGTATTTCGAGCAGGGCCTCAAACTGGATCCGCACAATGCTTCCTGCCTGTTCAACCTGGGGTACATCGAGGGGCGGCAGGGAAATCAGGCCGCCGCGGAAAAGCTTTTCCAGGCCGCGCTCCGCTCCAATCCCGACCTCGGTGACGCGCTGCTGGAACTGGCGAACCTGCGCATCGCCGACAAGAAATTTGAAGAAGCCGCGACCCTGCTGCGAAGATATGTGAAGGTCAGCCGCAATCCCGCGGCCGGATATTACAAGCTAGCGATGGTCGAGCGAAGCCTGCATCAGATGGAGGCGGCGCAGCGGGACTTGAATGTGTTTCAGACTCTCTCGAAAGATGCGTCGGCGGGTCCGTATCCCTACCAGCATCTTTTCGACTATCTGGATAACCGCTCCAACCTTGCTCCTCAGGAGCGGACCCAGCTCGATTTGACCGAACTGACGGCGCAGATCCAGAAGCATCCCGACCGTCCGCAGGACCTTTACCTGCTGGCGGAGGCATACCTGAAGCTGGGAAAAGTTGACGATGCCCGAAGCACGATCGCGCAGCTTGACCAGTTGAGTTCAGGCGACTATCGCACCCAGACCGGCGTGGGCGTGCTGCTCGCCCGCTTCCATTTGTACGACGACGCCATCCAGCATTTCCAGACGGCATTGCGCGCCAGCCCTGACTCTGACGATATAAAATTTGACCTGGCCGATGCTTATTTCCGCAAAGGCGCTTACCCGCAGGCCCTCGAAGCGGCGCAGCAAGTTTCGGCCACAGGACAGCAGGACGCGGCTTTCCTGGCCCTGCTCGGAGACATTCACGCTCATCTGGGTGAGACGGCCCGGGCTGCGGAAATTTTCCGCGAGGCGATTGCCAGGAATCCCGACAACGACCAGTATTACCTCTCGCTCACGCTGGTCCAGTTGCGCGAAAAAGATGTCGCTGGCGCGAAAGCGACGCTGCAGAAAGGCCTGAATCGAATTCCAGGCTCCGGCAAGATCCTCTGGGGCATGGGAATTGTTTCGGTGCTCGAAGGCAACACCGCACAAGCTGCCGAACGACTGGAGCGCGCCGTAGATCTTTTGCCCGAGTGGCCCGGAAGTTATTCCACGCTCGGCGTTTTTTATTATCAGACTGGACAGATCGCCAAGGCCCGCGAAGTGCTGAACCGTTTTAAAGGCAGCAGCGCCGGCGGCCTGGATGTGAATCGGATTGAAGAAGTGCTGTCCCGGGCCCCGGCCAAGTCTTCTTCCGCGCAGGAACCCATGTCAATGGCTGCCCGCCAGCAGTTGCTTCAACTGGCGCTGTCGTTGGCTGACCGGACGCTCTAAGGTCCTCGACCGAACCAACCACGAGAATGCGGAAGAAATCGAAAACGAGTAAGGGGCCGGGCTCGGCAGTCGCGTGGGCTGGCGCTCATGGTGATCGCCGGAACAGCCTTCAGCATGATGGCCTTCGCGGGCCAGCCTCCGAAGACGCCAGACGACCGCGTACCCGTCCGCTACCCCGATATTCGCCAGGCCGCCGGAATCACCTTCCTCCAGGACGGCACTGCCACCGACGAAAAATATTACCTCGAAACCATGGGCACCGGCGTGGCCTGGCTGGACTACGACCAGGACGGTTTGATGGACCTGTACTTCGTGCAGTCGGCGGCCACTGATATTTACAAGCCGCCCAAACCTTTGCGCAGCGCGCTCTATCACAACAATGGCGACGGGACTTTTACCGACGTCACTGCGAAAGCCGGCGTCGGAGGTGAAGGACATTACGGCCAGGGAGTTGCGGTCGGAGATTTCGACAACGACGGCTATCCCGATCTCTACGTGACCGGCTATGGCAGCGCCATCCTTTATCACAACAACGGCGATGGAACTTTTACCGACGTCACCGCCAAGGCCGGAGTTGCGGACAAAGACGGATGGTCCGCCAGCGCGGGATGGTTTGACTACGACAAAGACGGATGGCTCGACCTGCTGGTCACCAACTATATCGAATGGTCGCCCAAGAACAACCTGTGGTGCGGCGAACGCCGCCCGGGCTACCGCTCCTACTGCCACCCCGGCAACTACAAAGGACAGAAGACCAAGCTCTACCACAACAATCATGACGGCACGTTCACCGACGTGAGTGACAAGTCCGGCGTGGGTAAGCCCGAATCCAAGGGTATGGGCGTAGTCCTGGCCGACTTCAACAATGACGGCTGGACCGACATCGCTATCGCCAACGACACCTGGCCCAATTTTCTATTTATCAACAAACACGATGGAACTTTCGAGGACGTGTCGTTGATCTCCGGCATGGCGGCGAGCGAGGACGGACGCTACGAGGCCGGAATGGGCATTGACGCTGCCGACGTTGACGGCGACGGTTGGCAGGACGTCTATATCACCCACCTCGATTTTGAACTGAATCGCCTCTATCACAATAACCACGACGGAACTTTCGTTGACGATACCTTCCGCTCCGGCATTGGCAACAAAGCTGTCCTGCTCAGCGGCGTGGCCATGAAATTTCTGGATTACGACAACGATGGCTGGCCCGACATCCTGCAACTGAACGGCGCCATGCTGGATAATATCAATCTCTACCATGGCGAAGTGTCTTACAAAGAGCCGCTGCTGATGTTCCGGAACCTGGGCAAAGGTCAGTTCGAAAAAGTTTCGGATTCCATCGGCGCAGACTTCATGCGCCCCATCGCCGGGCGCGGCCTGGCCACGGCTGACTTCGACAACGATGGCGACATCGACATCGTCACCAACAACCGCGGTGACTACCCGTCGCTCCTGCGCAACGACGGCGGAAACGCCAATCACTGGCTGGAAGTTCTGTTGATCGGCACGCGCTCCAACCGCGACGGCATCGGTGCGTCGCTGAAGCTGACCGCGGAAGGGTCCGTCCACGTGGAACAGGCCAAGGGAGGCATGAGTTACATGTCGGCCAGCGATCCGCGAATCCAGTTCGGTCTGGGCAAACGCACCAAAATCGATTCCCTGGAAATCACCTGGCCCAGCGGAAAGGTTGAGCGCCTGACCAATGTCCCCATCGATCAGATCATCGCGGTCAAAGAGGGCACGGGAATCGTGCCGCGCAAATTTCCCAGGGTGCCGAGCAAATGAAGAGTCGTCAGTCGTCGGTCTTCAGTCGTCATTGAGACTGGTTTTCTGACAACTGACAACTACAGACTGAAAACTGATAATCCATGAATCTTCGCCGACGCCAATTCCTAGGCTCTTCCCTCATCGTCCTTGGCAGCACGCTCATGGATGCGCTCACCACGCCGCTCTGGAGGTGGAGGAACACACTCCAGGCAACAGTCGCCAGTCCAGCAGCCTCCCCGGTCACATTTGTGGATGTGGCCCGTGAAGCCGGCCTGAATGCTCCCAACGTCTGGGGCGCGGTCGATCACAAGCGCTACATCATCGAAGCCAAAGGCAGCGGCCTGGCCTTCTTCGACTACGACAACGACGGCTGGCTCGACATTTATTTCACCAACGGCACGCGCCTCGACGCCAACTGGCCGCCCGGCAAGGCCCCCACTTCGCATCTCTACAAAAACAATCGCGACGGGACCTTCACCGACGTCACCGAAAAATCCGGCCTGGGGCTTACCGGCTGGCAGACCGGCATCTGCGTCGGCGACTATGACAACGATGGCTGGGACGACCTGTTCTGCTGCTTCTGGGGACACAACATCCTCTTCCACAACAACGGCGACGGAACTTTTACCGATGTGACCCGCAAGGCCGGAGTTTACGACGAGCAATTCCGCTGGGGTGCCGGCTGCACCTGGCTCGACTATGACCGCGACGGCCATCTCGATCTCTTCGTCTGCAACTACATAAAACTCGATCCAGCGAAAACGCCTTCCGACAAGGACCCGCTTTGCCAGTGGAAGGGCATCCCCGTGATGTGCGGACCGCGCGGCCTGATCGGCGACACCAACATGCTTTATCACAACAATGGTGACGGAACTTTTGCCGACGTCTCGGAAAAGTCGGGCATCCTGAAGCCCGGCCCGCGCTACTCCATCACCGCCGTCTCCTATGATTTTGACAACGACGGCTGGCCTGATATTTACGTGGCGGTGGATTCGCAGCCCAGCATGCTGTTCCGCAACAATCACGACGGCACTTTCACCGACATCGCCGTCCTTGCCGGATGCGCCTACAGCGATAACGGCCACGAGCAGGCCGGCATGGGTGTGGCGGTCGGCGACTATGACTGCGACGGCTGGTTCGACATTTTCAAGACCAACTTCGCCGATGACACCTGCAACCTTTATCACAACAACGGCGACGGGACCTTCACCGACGTCACCTTTTCATCCGGCATCGGCATCAACAACCGCTACGTCGCGTGGGGTTGCGGCTTCCTTGACTACGACAACGATGGCTGGCCCGACCTCATGCAGATCAATGGGCACGTCTATCCCGAGATTGAAGGCCGCGACATCGGGCAGACCTTCAAAAACCCGCGCCTGCTTTATAAGAACCTGGGCAACGGCCGTTTCAAGGACGTTTCCTCTGAATCCGGACCGGGCATCAACGAACTTTTCTCCAGCCGCGGCGCCGCCTTCGGTGACTACGACAACGATGGCGACATCGACGCCGTCATCTTGAATATGAACGATTTGCCTTCGCTGCTGCGCAACGATGGCGGCAACCGGCAGAACTGGATCAAGATCAAGCTGATCGGCACCAAGTGCAACCGCACCGCCATCGGCGCCCGGGTGCGCGTGGTGACTGGCAACCATGCCCAGATGGATGAAGTCCACAGCGGCTCCAGCGTGATGTCGCAATGCGACCTGCGTCTGCACTTCGGCCTGGGCAAAGCACAGGCCGTCGATGTCATCGAGGTGAAGTGGCCGACCACGCAGAAGATCGAGCGCTTCACTCAGGTCAAAGCCAACCAGATACTCACCATCCGCGAGGGCAGCGGCATCGACGGCATGGTCAAACCCAAAGGTAAATAGCGGCTCAACAAAACTTAAACCACCCAGGACACGAAGGACCACGAAGAAGTCCTTTGTGAACCTTCGTGTCCTTCGTGTTTTAAGCTTTTTGGGGCTGCTTCCAGGAAAAGAGCGACGCCCAGACCGGTGTACAATTCCGACCGCGGATTGCCCGCGACCATCGGCGCGACATCACTTCGAAAGAGGCCGTCATGAAATCTCTGACCCGCACTTTTATTCTTCTTTTTGCGTGCGCCCTGGCGGCTGCCCAGTCTTCGGGCCCGGACACGCGCCAGATCACCGACGCCAAAACAATCGTCTCGGCCTCCAATCCAGACGCCCGGCCCATTCCGATTGACGATCTCTATTTCACGCGCTCTGTATCCAGCGCATCCTGGTCGCCAGACGGCAACGAGATCGTCTTCACCACCGACATTTCCGGCCGATCGAATTTGTGGAAGGTGAACGCGAACGGGGGATGGCCGATTCAACTGGCGCAATCGGATGACAGGCAATATGGCGAAAGCTGGTCGCCTGACGGCAAGTGGATCGTCTTTCAGCAGGATTCGGGTGGCAACGAACTATGGGACATTTTTGCCATTCCGAGCCAGGGCGGAGACGCGATCAACCTGACCAACACTCCCGAGATTCGTGAAGAAGGCCCGCGCTGGTCGCCCGACGGCAAGACCATCGCATTGAACCACAAGCCCAAGGAAGCCACCGTTTACAACATTGCGCTGATGGATTGGGCCACGCGCAGAGTGACCCTGCTCACTCACGAAAGTACGCCGGACCACCTGTGGCAATCGGTGGCCTGGAGTCCTGACGGAAAGACACTCTACGCCAACCGTCTGGAAGTGAGCTTTACCGACGCCGACATTTACGCGATTGATGTCTCCAGTAGAAGCGCCACGAATCTGACGCCGCATCAGGGAAAATCTCTCAACACGGCCTCGTCCCTGTCCCGAGACGGGCGGACGCTGCTGGTCACATCCAACGCCAAAAGCGGCTACCAGAATGTGGCACTCCTGGACATCGCAAGTAAGAAACTCACCTGGGTTACAGACACCAGGTGGGAGGCCAGTGCGGGTGACTTCTCGCCCGACGGCAAACACTTCACCTACGCGGTCAATGCCGACGGTCGCTCCGACGTATTTCTCGGAGATGCAGCCACGACCAAGTCAGAGAGAATCAATATCGCCGGCGGCCTGAACGGCTTTGCTGCCTACCCAACCTCGTTTTCATCTTCCGGAGACCGCCTGCTCCTGACGCATGAGAGCTCGGTCGAGCCGGCGGACTTCTGGGTTTATGATCTGGCCTCGCGGAAGCCACGGCAGCTTACCTATTCCGCGATTGCCAGCCTGAACTCCGCCCCGCGGCCGCCTTCGCAGATCGTAAGCTACAAATCATTCGACGGAAAAACCATCAGCGCGCTGTTGTGGGTGCCGTTTAATCTCAAACGCGACGGCTCGAATCCTGCACTGGTCCTGCCTCACGGCGGCCCCACCGGACAGTCTCAGGACTACTGGAGCCCTCGCATCGCCGCCTACGTCTCCCGCGGATATGTCTGCATCGCTCCCAACGTGCGCGGCTCGACCGGCTACGGCATCGACTTTCAAAAAGCCAACTACAAGGACCTGGGCGGCGGCGATCTGCAGGATGAGGTTTACGCGGCCAAATTTCTGGAAGCCACCGGTTATGTCAGTCCGAAAAAGATCGGCATCACCGGCGGATCCTACGGCGGATTCATGACTCTGATGGCCATCGGCCGCTCCCCGGAAGTGTGGGCAGCGGGCGTGGAACTCTACGGCATTATCAACTGGATGACCATGCTGCAACATGAAGACGCGATGCTGCAGGAGTATGAGAAGAGCCTGCTGGGCGATCCCGTGAAAGACCGCGCCATCTACGACGCGGCTTCCCCCATCACTTACATCCACAATGTGAAGGCGCCATTGCTGGTGCTGCAAGGTGGGAACGATCCCCGCGTTCCCAGGGAGGAGGCGGAACAGGTTGTGGAACTGCTGAAGAAAGACGGGAAAACCGTGGACGCGCACTACTATCCCAACGAAGGCCACGGCTTCGAAAAGCGCGAGAACCAGATTGATTCGATCCGGCGCTCGATTGCGTGGTTCGATAAATATCTGAAAGGGAGCAATTGATTGCCGGGAACGCGGAGGGGCGGGTGTCTCACGCGCCCGGCCGGGCAAAGCCCGGCTGGCTCTTGCTTGTTCGCGCAGAAACTCACGCGAGCTTCGCTCGTCCGCCCGGGTCCTGAGCGAAGTCGAAGGAGGGCGTCCGGGCCTACGTCATTTCGGACAGAACCCCTGGGTCGTGAGCGAAGTTGGACGAAGGCATCCGGCCTACGTGATTTTCAGTACTGCGGCGGTTAAAGCGGAATGTAGTTCTTGAGCAGCGGGCTCACCAGTCCGGCAAAGGAAAGCAGCCGCCGCTCCGCATCCGCCGGCTTTTCTCCGGGCTGCAACTCGGTGTTCATTCGAATGAGCGCGTTGTCGGTGCGGTTCCAGCGAAGTGAATCAAAGGCCAGGTAAACATTCATCCAGTCTTCGCTGGCTACGCGGTGGCCGCGGGCCGAATACCAGAACAGAACGAGCTGGCGATCGTCTCCTTTGGCAATCAGGTAGCGATTGGCCGGGAAAGGGGCCTCGCCGGGAAACGCGAGCGTGGTTGTTCCTGACTCCACCGGCGACCAGCCTGAGCCTTCCAGACAATCCTGCGGCAGGTGGTGGAACAGCGTCTGCTTGTTCTGGAGATAGGCCACATAGAGATCGACGTAGGCGGTGCCGCCGTTCTCGTTTCTGTACGTCCGCTGCAGAAAATCTCCCGGACGAAGGGCCTTCAGACTCTCGTCGTCAAGGAAAACGTCAGTCCCCACCCAGTTCTGCAATTCCATGGGAAACGTGGCCAGAGCGGTCCTCGGCAAAACAAACTCACTGCGGGAGCGGGCCTGCAGGAACAGCCCCGTCCCGGCCAGGAGCAGAGCTACAATCGCGACTCGGGCGTTCCTGGAGTTCATGCGTACTCCTCCCGCACTCCGGCTTCATCCCGGCGAAAGAACAGCGCCTGGGAGAGGCGATGCAGCAGGAAAACCAGCGCCAGGGAGCCGGCAAAGATGAGCCATCCCGAAAGCAGGTGAATCGTCCCCTGCGCGCCCTCGATGCCCCAGTTTTCCACCACCACCCCGGTAACCGCGATGCGCAGAGCATTGGCCAGGATCGAAATCGGTACCGCCATCAGAACCAGCAGCACCCGCAGAGTGATTTTCGTCTCCGCCAGGTACCCGTAAATAACGGTAAGCGTAATCAGCGAGAACAGCGACCGGATCCCGCTGCACGCCTCCGCCACGTCCAGCCGCGCCGTGGGCAGAAGAATAATGTTGCCTTCCCGCACCGCCGGGACTCCGACCAGCATCAGCAGGAAACTGGCGGTCTTGGAGGCAATAATCTGGAGCGGAAGAGTGATCTGACTCTGCAATGTGGCGGAAGGGATCATCAGGACGAGAAACGCCAGCGGAAACGAGACTGCCGCCAGGTGCTTCCACCCGGCCAGAAAAACGACCGTGCCCACGATAAAGAGCAGGAATGAGATGCGGTACAGGAAGAACCCTGGGGTGATCGTGCTTAACACCAGCGCCAGCAGGGCAAACAAGAGAATCACCAGGCCGGACCACGAGGGCTGGCTTGGCAACGCCGCCAGTTTGGCCCGCCTCTCCCAAAGCAAGAAAAGGGAAAACACCGGGACGAAGAAACCATGGGTGTAATTCGGGTCGTGCCACCACTGACCGGCCAGGCCAATGGCGAGTGGGCCATAAAGCCACGCGGCGAGTAGAAAAAGAACAGAGGCCTGGCCATAAACCAGAAACTCTGGCTTCAGGAAACCGATTTTCAGAAAACCGCGTTTCCCCACGACTGGGATTGGAAAAATCGAGCATGCCCGACCCGAGGAGTTTTCATTTATGGCTTGCGCCTCGACTTGCGGGCCTTCCAGTACACTCCCACCAGCCCGGAGGACAGCAGCAGCATGGTGCCGGGTTCAGGAGTAACCGCCAATGGAGTGTGGGACGAGCCGCCGCCACCGGGCAAACCAAAAAACGGCAGCAGGAAAAATGGAAGCTTGCGCCTGTGACTGGCAGGCAGCAGTGCATTGGCCTGTTCCGGCAAAGCCGCCGCGTACGTGTCGAGCTGAGGCTCGGCCTCGCGAGTCACCATGTCATTGGAAAAAAGTGGCTCGTTGAAGTCTGCATCCACCGGTTCCACCATCGCGGGCGGTCCGAGCGCTGCCATCGCGATGCGATTTCCGCAGCGCGTGCGGGCCACAATTTTCCCGTCGCTGATCAGCGTCTCGCCGGGATGGAGCATCACCTTCTTCCGGGTCCAGTACACCTTGTCGCCCATGCGGTAGGCGACATGCATCGCCTGCTTTTCTGAAACCTGAATCAGGTGGGCCCGCTGAAAATCAAATCCCTGGAACTCCCGCGCCACGACTGGATCGTGCTCCATGGCCTGCCGCAGTTCCTCGACGCTCGCAATTCCTCCGGGAATCACTGAATAAAGGTATGCCGGACGGCCCGGACGGCCCGCCATGAAGGCATCGTGCTCCTGACTCGCCAAGCCAGAGGGGACCGCCTGGTTCAGGCCAATGGGAGTGGGCTTCAAAGATGGGTACGACGAACTGGAAACCGGTTGCCGGGCAAACTGCCAGGTTATCGCTGCCGCTGCCATGAATAGGAACGCCACCAGGAACTTGGTCCTGGCCTGCCTCCGGTTGCGGCGGGGATGACGATGGCGAGCCACGCTGACGCTGGTGTTTTTCAAGTGCTCCTCAATGGAATCTGTGATTTCAAGCTCTCGGGGAGGGAAACCGCATTAGCAAGTCTCTAAAGTGCACGCCGGCTTCCAAACCGGCAACGTTATGGAATCATGGGGCCGGACCGCCCTGGAGGGTCGGATGTGAAGAGATTTGCACAAAAAGGGATATGTGCTTGCACGGCCACCCCTCCCAGAGACCGAAAAGGCACCCTCCGGAGCGACCGGAATCACCTAATTTGTCATAAACCTGCAGCCTGAAGGAACTTGTGCGCAAACCAGCGGAGTCTTGTCCGGACCATCCTGGAACCTGATGCATCACTATCAACAGCAATACCGCGAAGACAGGGTGGCTGACCTTCGACGTATGATCGACCGGAGCATGCCCGACCGGAGCATGACCGACCGTGGCATGCCCGTCGCGGCACCTCGCAGGACTGCCGCTGACGATGGAGGGATGGTTCAAGTGGAACGGCGAGATTTTTTTAGAGGGGCGGTCGCCGCAGGTTTGCTCGGCGCGCCGCAGTTACCCGCCCAGGCCGCGCCCGCCGCGGATGTCGTGGTCGAGCGACCGGCGTCCGGAACCCCGCACCAGGGCAAGGTGCTGGCCCTGATCACGCCTCACCTGGATGATGGTCCTTTTTTTGCCTGCGGCACCGTGGCCAAACTGTTGCAGGAAGGCTACACCGGATACTTCATCCGCACCAGCAACGACGAGAAGGATTCCTACGACCTCACTCTGGGTGAAACCGTGCTCGGCAATGAGCGCGATGCCAGGGCCTTCCTGCAGGCGTCCGGCCTGAAGCAGGTGTTCGACCTCAGCTATCGCAACCACCGCATGGACGACCTGGCGCGCACTGAAATCCGCGCCCGCCTCATCTTCCTGTTTCGTCTGCTCAAGGTTGACACCATCTTCAGCTACGATCCCTGGGGACACTACGAGGAAAACCCCGACCACTACGTGACCGCGCAGGCGGTAGAAGCGGCCTGCTGGATGTCCGGCGGGCATCTGGATATGCCGGAACACTTCGCCGCCGGTTTGAAGCCGCACAGCGTATCCGAAAAATACTACTTCGCCAGAGGCCCCCAGCTGGTGAATCGGGTGGTGGACATCGGCCCGACTTTCGCAACCAAACTCGCCTGCCTGAGATCATGCCGGACCATGATCACGCACATGATCAAGGACGTGAACGCTGCTCTGGTCGAACGAAAACTTCGCGTGCCGGCCTTGTCCGGCGCCGACAACGCCGCCATCGATGAGTTCACAAAAGTGGCGCTCGAGACCCGAGACCGCGCCGCCGGCCAGAAATACGGCCTCGACTACGCCGAAACCTTCCATTACATCGGCCCCGACCGCTCCCTGGACGAGTACCTCGCCCGGAACGCCGTACCTCTGTAAGGGCGCCTGAACGTCGATTGCCCGGGGCAAGGAAGGTTTGGCAGTCCAGCACCCAGCATCAATTCCATCGACGAGATGAAGTTCGCTAAACTCGTTGGACAGTAACCTCACTGGCCCTGGCTCTGGCTGGCGGACGGACCAAAGCCGCAGCGTCCGCGCATGCCTTGCTGGAATCGTTCCCGCTCCTCCGGGGTCATGCGGTTCCAGCGCTCGGCCATGCGGCGGCGGAAATTGGAGCGTTGAAAACCGTGCCGTCCAAATCCGCCAAACAGGATCCGGCACAACGCCAGAAGCCCAACCGCTTGCCAGAAGGTGATCAGGCGCCAGCCGAACAGAGGCGGCAGCAGCCAGTTCCACAGCTGCATGACTATTTCGCCGCCGATGGCGATGAACAGCAGGATCCCCAGAATCGCCAGCGGGGCAATCAAAATCATTTTCATCCATCTCTTACTCATGTTCAGTCCCTCGTGTTTTCGTAAAATTCGTCGTATATGCTTTGCAAGCGCTGGCGTAGATGCAGCACGGCATAGCGTTTGCGTGAGAGCAGCGTATTTACGCTCACTCCGGTCTCTGCTGCCATCTGTTTGAAGCTGCGTCCTTCCAGTTCGTGTCCGACAAAGGCCTCGCGCTGCTCGGGCGGCAGTTCGTCAACCGCCAGCTCGAGTTCATCGAGAAGCACATTGCGGGCGTAAAGCGCCTCTGGCCCGACATCGGGCGAGGGCAACAGATCTTCGAAGCGCAAACGTTCATCGTCATCGTCCCCTGCCGCGGTAGGGTCGGTGAAACTCTCCGGCTTCTTCTTACGGAAGAGATCGGCGATACGGTTGCGCGCCACCCGAAACAGCCAGCCGGTGACGTGCTCGATCGGCATCAGGAGTCGGTTCGCTTCCACCAGTTCATAGAAGACATCCTGCAGAATGTCCTCGGCGTCGCGCGGGTCGGGCACCCGCCGGCGAATGAAGTTGCGCAGCCGGGATTGCTCCCGCGTCACCACTTCGGTGATTCGCTGGTCCTGTTCGAGTGCCATCTGCACCGGGCGCCGCGTCCTTCCTCTACCGCTGAAGACGAACGAGGGGGTGAGGATATTGTAGGGTGGCTGAGGTTACCGCACTTTTCAGTGCCGCAAACCACGTAGGGACAGCCGCCCCCGGCTGTCCGGCGGAGCGCAGCTTCGCGGGGTGCGATCCGGCACGGGCTCTGTAAGCAAGAGCACCGGCGGCTAGCTCGCTCGCCCGGACAGCCGGGGGCGGCTGTCCCCACGTGTTTTTTGATAAGCTCTCTTCGCGCTGGAACTTGACGTCATACTATCGACGGAAAAACGGACTGGAGAATTATGCTCAATCGCCGGAGCTTCATCATCGCAAGTGGACTTACCGCCCTGGCCTCAACTCGAGTGCTGGGTGCAAACGATACCGTACGCGTCGGAGTCATTGGAGCCGGCGGCCGGATGCGGAACCTGCTGGATGCCGCCGACAAGCTTGGCCCTTACCAGATCGTGGCGGTGAGCGATGTCTATGGACCGCACCGCGATGCCGTCCGGGAACGCTCTAACGGTATGGCGACCACCCATCTGGATTATCGCGAGGTACTCGCCACCGACGTCGATGCGGTGTTCATTGCGTCGCCCGACCACTGGCACGTGCGCATGGCGGTCGATGCCCTGGCCGCCGGCAAGGACGTTTACCTGGAAAAGCCTGTTACTCACACCATCGAGGAAGGCGCCATCCTCACCCGCGCGGTGCGGTCCAGCAAACAGATTCTGCAGTGTGGCATGCAGCAGCGCAGTTGGACCCACTTTCGCGACGCCGTGGAGCTGATCCAGTCCGGCAGCCTGGGGCGCGTCCCGCAGGTGCGGACCTATTGGTGGCAGAACTATCACCGGGACTGGGCGCCCAAGCCCATCGATACCCAGGCGCTCGATTGGAAGCTGTGGCTCGGATCCGCGCCCGATCAGCCCTTCAGCGAGGAAAAATATAATCACTGGCGCTGGTTCTGGAACTTCGGCGGCGGCGCCATGACTGACTTGTTCAGCCACTGGATCGACGTGGTGCATTGGGCCATGAAATCCGACCAGCCGCGCGAGGCCCATATGCTGGCCGACAAATATGTTTTCGAGCAGTGGGAATGTCCCGACACCATCCAGGCCGCTTTCCGTTATCCCGGATTCGATGTGGGATACGACGGCATGATGAATTCTTCCATCGACGACGGCGGTCTGGAGTTCCGCGGGACCGAAGCAACCTTAAAGCTCAATCGCAGCGGCTTCTCGGTTTATCGCGAGGGCGTGCAGGACGGGCAAAACCCGGTGCTGACCGAGAAAAGTTTCCGCGACGGCACCATCTCGCACGTGGAGAATTTCCTGGCGTGCGTCAAGAGCCGCAAAGAGCCGAACGCGCCGGTGGAAACCGGAGTGTCTGCGGCGCGCGCCGGCCATATCGGCAACCTGGCCTTCCATCGCGGCGGCCAGACGGCATGGCCTGCGAAGGCCTAGTCTAGCTGGCTGCGGAAAAAGTCGTCCAGGGTGAGGAAAGCTCACCGCAGGCACTGAAGCGCGAACCAATCTGGACGACTTAGCGGCCCGACTGAAGTCGGGCCCTTCCCGAAACCTGGTTGAATAGCGTTTTTCCGCAGCCTCCTGGGACCTACCCTCGGGAGTGGATACTCTACTGTCCTTCGCCCAGTTCGCGAATCCAGATATTGCGGAAGTGCACCGGGTTGCCGTGGTCCTGCAAAGTGAGGGGAAGCTTGTCCGGCGTGGGCTTGTAGGGAGGCCGCACATGGTGGCCGGTGGGGCCGGACAACTCTACGTTGTCCTGCACCAGCACTCCATTGTGCAGCACCGTGACTCGCGCCGGGCGCGTGACCTTTCCACCCTGGTCAAAACGCGGACCGTGAAAGACGATGTCATACGTCTGCCACTGCCCCGGCGGCCTGGAAGCGTTCACCTGCGGCGGAAATTGCGCGTACACCGCCGAGGCCTGGCCGTCAGCGTAGGTCTTGCTGTGGTAGGAATCCAGCACCTGGATTTCATAGAGGCCCATCAGGAACACGCCGCTGTTGCCGCGTTCCTGTCCCTCGCCCACCGGCGGTGTGGGCTCGCTGAACTCAACATGCAACTGGCAATCGCCAAACGGCTCGCGCGTCTGGATAATTCCGCTGTGCGGCACCACTTCCATGTAGCCGTCCGCTACTTTCCACTTCGCCGGCTGGCCATCGGCGCCCGTCCACTGGGAAAGGTCTTTGCCCTCGAACAACACGACGGCGTCTGATGGCGGGCGGCCCGGCGTCTCCTGCGTGCTCGCCGTTCCCGGCTCGATCACCGGGGGCACGGGACGGTCGGGATCATTCGGCTTCCAGCGCGAATCCACCTGCGCCACGGAAATCTGCGCCAGGCAAAATGCTAACGCCAGTACGGAGAAGAGTGCTTTCATCGGCAAGACCTCGCTGCTCAAGAGTTTCACCAGAAAGATACACGAGAAAGATACACGAGATCGCAAAACCACCAAGGCCGAGGCCCTATTTTTGTCCGGGCTTGGGGACGGTGAGGACAAGAGAGAGATTGTCGCCCAGTCCGAGGTAGTCGCCGGAGTCATCGGTGGCGTAGGCCTTCCAGATGAAGACGATTTTTCGCGTGCCACGCGGGACCTGTCCAGATGCCTGGCAGAGGACCAGGCCGGTGCTGCCTCTTTCCGCTTTAGGAAGGGTGGCGGTATCGTAGCGCGTGGTTTCAATTTTCCCGAGTTCCTTGCCGGCCGCGTCCTGAAAAGACGCGATCAGCTGGCCGGTCGTACTGCTGTTGAGAAAGCCGCCGAGGTAGGCGGAGATCGCGGCTGTGACCGGTTGCTTGTCGATTTCGTTGGCGCTGGATAAGAGGTCAATGGTTTGCGATGTGGAGAGTTCGTGGACGCTCTCCCCGAAGGCCAGTCTCAGGTAATGGTCGCCACACGTGGGGCATCCGGACAACCCCCAATCCCATTCGCTGCCCTGGCTACCGTATTTCACGAGTTGCAGGCCCTCGACTTTGGTCCACGCCGGTACATCCTCAATGGTTTTCCCTTCGGTTTCGGCCGTGCCGTTTTTGAGCAGGTTGCGATCGAACTGCGACGCCGGCGTCCTGGTTGAGGAGGCAGAGGGTTTTGTTTGAGCGGCAGTAATCGTCGAGACAAGCGTGAGCGTGATCAGGGCCAGGCAGGGATGCAGCAGCTTCATGGAATCTCCGTAGCAGTTGATGGATTGGAATTTGAAGGCGACTCTCTTGATTTTATCGCGCGGTCTTAGGAATCGAGGATGACGAATCGAATGTGTAATCTCTCTGCGGACCAAACCGCATCGGCGATTGCGGGCGGCTTCCGTTTCATTCCCTGAGTCCAAAGCGCCAGGCATGCATCTACGTGGGCATGAAAGACTTGACGCGATTCAACCTGCAAGAAGCCATCGCGGTCCTGGGCCGCACTCCCGCTACCCTGGATGCCCTGTTGCGCGGGCTGCCCGACGCCTGGGTGCGCAGCAACGAAGGGAACGATACCTGGAGCGCATTGGTTATCGTGGGCCATCTGGTCGTCGGCGAGCGCACAGATTGGATGCCGCGGGTGCGGATCCTGCTCGAGGATGGAGAAGCGCGGCCGTTCGATCCCTTTGACCGCTCCGCGGAGAGCGAGATTCAAGGCAAGTCGCTGGAGCAACTCCTCGATGAATTTGCCGGGCTGCGGCGGGAGAACCTGGCTGCGCTGCAGGCCCTGAATTTACGGCCTGAAGATCTGGTGCGGAGAGGAAAACATCCGGCTTTGGGAGCGGTGACTCTGTCGGAACTTCTGGCGACGTGGGTGGTCCACGATCTCACGCATCTGCATCAACTATCGCGCGTGATGGCCCACCAGTATCGCGATGCCGTGGGCCCGTGGAGTGTCTATCTGGGTGTGCTGAAGTGCGCCGGTCACAGCGCTCCCTAGCGTCCTCCCTCACCAGGGTACCCCGGCAAGCTTTGCCTGGGCGGGGCACCCTTCAGAGTAGCGCACAACTCGCCCTGCTTTCAGCCTGCCTCAGGTTGTGGGCTGAGAAACCAGACGCGGCTGCGCTGTGGTCGCGGGGGCCCGAGGGCTGGGAACAGCTTCGGGCTGCGCCGGTTCAGCGGTCTGGTCCGAACCATTGTCGTCCAGGCCCGCGTCACCATTGACATTGAAGTGCAAGGCTTCAGGGTCCAGTGTTGGCGTGATCAGGTAGCTCGACGAGGAGTCGTAGTCAGACAAAGCATCCGGAGCGTAAGACGGCGGATCGTTGTACCCGATGTCAGGATAATCCTGGTAGTAGTTGTACGACGGCCAGGGCGAATACCAATAAGGGTTGTACCACCAGGGGTCCCAGCCGAAAGCCCAGCCCGATCCCCAATAGCTGCCCCAGTACGGCCAGCCTACGCCAAATCCCCAGCCCCAGCCGAAGCCTGCTCCAAAAAAGCCACCGCTCCAACCGTAGTTGTAGTATCCCGGCCAATAGCCCCTGTTCCAGCCGTAGCCACGCCAGCCGAAACCGCCGTAGCGGCTCCCGTGCCAGCCGTTCCCATGCCAACCGTTGCCGTGCCAACCGTAGCTGCGGCCAAATCCCCGGTTGCCGAATCCGTTGTGGCCGCCAAAGGAATTGAAGCGCGAGCTGCCAAACAGGCGCGTACTCGAACCGAATCGCGCATTCCCAAATGATCGGAAATTAGAATGACCCGAACGCGATCCTGCAAAAGAGGAATTGCCGAAACCGGCGCCCCCGCGAATCGAACCTGATCGCGAACTCCGCCCTCCCATGCCTGGAGAGGAGCCCCTTGACGGGCCAAAAGAGTGCCAAGCTTCCGTCGGACCTTCCGCCGTTATGAGCAGAGAAGCCGGAGGAGGCGAAGTTTCCGGAGCTGCGTCCACCGCTGAAGCGCGAAGAACCGTTGCCGTTGCCAAAGGAATGCCAACGCCCATCATTGATCGCGGAACGGAAATTCGATGAGCGATTGCCGAATGAACGATTGCCGAATGAACGATTGCCAAACGAGCGATTGCCGGACGAGCGATTGCTGAACGAACGGTTGCCGAATGACCCGGAATTGCGGCCGGATGTGAAACCACGGCTTTGACCGGTCATGCCGCGCGAGGAACCGAAGCCGCCGTACGAGCCCCGGCCTGCTGCCGAACCGCCGCGAAAACCTCCGCCCCGGTTATAACTTCCTCCGCCAAACGATCGGGAGCCGCCACCGTAGGAGCGCATGCCCCCGTAGGAGCCGCCGCCACGATATCCTCCGCCACCACTGAACCCGCTACCGCCACGAGAAGAGCCACCGCCGTGGAATCCTCCTCCGCCCCCGCTATGAAAACCGCCGCCACCCCCACCGCCATGGAAACCCCCACCGCCACCACCGCCGCCGTGGAATCCTCCGCCTCCACCGCCACCGCCGTGACCGCCGCGCTGGCCGAATGCGGGATTGGGCGCGAGAGCAAAAACGGTGAAAGCAGCGAACGCGATGAGGGATCTAACCTGACCAGATATGCTCATAACCTCACCTTCCCTTCGGGCGTGATAACGGACTTTCAATTGCAGAGTCTGCGAATAAGCTTTGCATCACATTCTCGTCCTGGTGGAGGAAGAGCAGCGGAACCCCGTGCTACTCGCGGAAACCGCCACTATGAACGATGCAGCTGGAGTGCCAATGGTCGGCTGAACAATCAGTAATCATTAACCCCACTGTTCTCAACATGTCAGAGCGGACGAGAAATCTCGGGCAGGCGGCGATGACGGGCTGCAGTTGGCCCAATTCCACCACGGGTGGTGGTTTTCGGCCAGAGATGGAGCCCGGGCGAAGTCATTCCCGTTCCTGCTCAGTTACCACGGTGTGGTTTGCGCCTTGAGGCGGAACACAGTGATGCAACTTTTGTCTGCCCTCGAGGGTTCAATATAGATAGTAGAAATCATGCTGTTTTGGAGGAGAGCTTGAAGACGCCTCATTTTTTTTATGGACGAAACCGGTTGATCAAGGCCGAGGGCCTTTTACTGGCGCTGGCAATTTTTTGCGCGGCAACGTTGCCGCTCAGCGCTCAGAGCGTCGCCTTCAGTCCCAATCAGGGTGAAAGTGACGGCGTCAGCGCCGGGGGAAAATGGATGGTGTTCCATTCCGAAGACAAGATGACGGGCGCCAAAAGGGTGCGCTTTGAGATTCTGTCGGACAACTACCTGCGGGAAGATCCGGACTACAAGCCACGGATCCAATTGACCTGCACGAATGGCAAGTACACCGCCGCGGAGTTCAATCCCGGTATCCGCCTGGGTCCGCCCAACCGTCCGGGCTTCTGGGGGCAGCCCCAGATGGAAGTGATGGTACGGGTTGACGCCACGCACAGTTACCACGGCTGGAACTGGATTCGCAACCGTTTCCTCTCCATGGACAAAGGTACGACGCGCGAACTGATCGGGGCCCGCATTTTCAAAGTGCAAATCCGCGGCCGCAACGGACCTGAAATCGCTGAATTCTCGCCCGCCGGGCTGGACCTCGCGCGGGTAAAACAAGCCTGCGATTTGACTGCCAAGAAAACCAGCAAGGACTAGTACAGGCCGCAAGATCCGGTGCGTGGGTCGGACGCTCTTGTCCGACGCCTTTGACTTTGGTTTTGGTTTTGGTTTTGGTTTTGACTTTGACCTTGGTTTTTGACTTTGATTTTGACTTCGACTCTGCGTAGTATGCCGGGCAGTCAAAACGACCTCCCCCCAAAATCAAAAGCAACGTCAAAAGCGTCGGACAGGAGTGTCCGACCCACACTGACCGGCCGCGGGGCTTCGCACTATGGTTACTTGTCTCCCGGGCCGTTTCGCAGTGCAATGACAGGATAAGGAGGGCGCTATGGGTCGAGCATTAGGCTTCTTGGGAATCGTCGTTGTGATGGCGGTGGGAATGTATCTCTATTCCATCCAGTTGAAGGAAGCGTCTGCGCCCGGCGGGACCGGCACTCCAACTGGAACGGCGAACATTGTGGGCGTGAAGAATGACCTGATCAGCATCGCCAACGCCGAGCGGGCGTACTTCGCCACCGAGCAAAAGTATGCTTCTCTCGATGAGTTGACGGAAGGGAAATACATCACCATCGAAAGACAGCGGCCGCCCTATGCTTACGATGTCGAGACCACGTCCAGCGGCTTTCGTGTGAACGCCACTCGCGACAGTGCCGGCTCCCCGGCGCGCCTCTGGATCGACGAGACCATGCAGGTCCAATCTTCGAATTGAGAGTTTGCCCGCAGTGAGCCTCACCCTTCAGCACTGATCACAAGTGGCTGCCAGCAATTTGATGCGCGCTGTATGATCTACCGATCAGCATGGCCAGACCCATGAAGCGCATCCTGGTGACCGGAGCTGCGGGCAAGGTAGGCAGCCACTTCGTTGATCACATTTTGCAGGCGGACCAGGACGTGAGGATTCGGGCACTCTGTCATAACCGCGTCCTGGAGCCTCAGGAGCGCCTGGAAATCGTGCGCGGAACGATCACGGAGCGCGCCGTGGTGCACTCGGCCATGCAGGGAATTACCCACGTTCTGCACTGTGCCACCTGTAAGGAAACTCCTGAAGATGTGATGGACGTTACGGTGAAGGGCCTGTTCTGGCTTTTGGAAGAATGCCGCGCCAGCGCAGTATTCAAACAGATAATTCTCATCGGTGGCGACGCCGCGCTGGGACATTTCTTTTATCCTCATGCCCTGCCGGTCACCGAACAGCAGAAACACAGTGCGTACCCCGGCTGCTATGCGCTCTCCAAGGTCCTCGAAGAAGTGATGCTGGAGCAATATTTCGTCCAGTATGATCTCCCAGGTTGCTGTTTGAGAGCGCCCTGGATCATGGAAAAAGATGACTTCAAATATTCCTTGTCCTTTGGCGAAGACGTTTTCGGAGGGCCCAGGTGGCGCGATCTGGTGGGCGCGAAGCGGGCCGACGAGTATGTGAAAAGCGGAGCCGTGCCCCAGATGCTCGACCCGAAAGGGAAGCCGGTGCAACGCAACTTTGTGCACGTAAGCGACCTGGTGGCGGCAATCCTGCGGGCCCTGGACCATCCGAAAGCGCACCAGCAGACTTTTAATATCTGTATGGACGAACCGGTGGACTACCGGCGCGTGGCTGACTATCTGAACGAGACCCGGGGGCTTCCCTCGGTGGAGATCGAAACTACCTTCTGGTCCACCTGGCTGGACAACACCAAAGCCAAATTCCTGCTGGGCTGGCGACCGGCTTTCGATCTCAAGCGCCTGATCGAAGAGGCCTGGAATTATCAGCGAAGCGAATCCGACCCGCGCCGGGTGTGGTATCCGGGATAGCATTGGAATCCTCCACCGCCATGCACATTGATGCTCATCAGCACTTCTGGATCTATGATCCCCGCGAGTATGAATGGATCGACGATTCAATGGCAGCGCTGCGCCGTGATTTCCTGCCTGACGGACTGAAGCCGGAACTGGAGCGAGCCGGGTTTCAGGGATGCGTTTCGGTGCAGGCGCGGCAGACGATTGAGGAGACACCATGGCTTCTTGAACTAGCCGGGTCGTCGCCGTTTATTCTGGGCGTGGTCGGCTGGGTTGATTTGCAGTCTCCGGACGTACGCTCGCAATTGCAGGCTTTTGCCCGTAATCCCAAGCTGGTGGGGGTGCGGCACATAGTGCAAGGGGAGCCCGACGACCGGTTCCTGCTTAGGCCGGAGTTTCTGCGCGGCATTTCTGTTTTGGAAGACTTCGATCTGGCCTACGACATTCTGATCTACCCCAAACATCTTCCCGTAGCGGCCGAGTTTGTGCGCCAGTTTCCGCGCCATCGTTTTGTTCTGGACCACCTGGCCAAGCCTCCGATCAAGAGCGGAAGCCTGCAGCCCTGGGAGCGCGGGATCCGGGAGCTGGCGGCGTTCCCGAATGTTTTTTGCAAATTGTCCGGGCTGGTGACGGAAGCGGACTGGCAGCAGTGGAAGCCAGAACATATCGCGCCATATCTGGATATGGCCTTCGAATGCTTTGGAACGGAACGCCTGATGATCGGATCGGATTGGCCGGTCTGCACGGTGGCCGCGTCGTATTCCAGGGCGATGGGAGTCGTGAAGGATTATATTGGCCGCCAGCCGGTCCCGGCGCAGGAAGCGATCCTGGGAGGGAACGCGCAACGATTCTGGAAATTGAAACCACCAGTGCGCAGCTAGGTCTGTCTCGTGGACGGTCTATCGCTCCGGTCAGCCGTGATGCACTACTCTTGGCGTCCTTTGCGGCCTTTCTTTGCGAACTTTGCGGTTTAAAGATTTTGAACGATTCCCACAAGATCAAACGCTTTACCGCAAAGGGCGCAAAGGAGGCGCAAAGGGACGCAAAGAAAAACAGGGGACGATGAGATGAGTCCATCTGAACGCCCTGTTCTACAATAGACGGCGATGCCCGACCGGGTGCTGCAACTCGATTCCAGGGACAACGTCCTGATTGCGCTCACCGACCTGAATCTAGGTGAGCGCATTGAATTCCGCGGCAAGACCTACGCACTGGTTTCGAGCGTACCTGCCAAACACAAGTTCGCGACCGAAGACCTTGCCGCGGGCGCTGACGTGATCATGTACGGCGTGCTCGTAGGAAGGGCCGTGAAGCCTATCAGCCGGGGCGAGAGGCTGACTACCAGCAATGTTTCCCACCAGGCCTCTGATTTCCACGAGCAATCTGGCGAGTATCGCTGGGAAGCGCCTGACATTTCGCGCTGGCGGGACCGGACCTTTCTCGGTTATGCCCGGCCCGACGGTCAGGTAGGGACGCGCAACTACTGGCTGGTGGTCCCGCTGGTGTTCTGTGAGAACAGAAACATCGGCGTCTTGAAACAGGCTTTTGAAGAAGAGCTGGGATTTGCGCCGCCCCAAATCTATCGCCGTCAGGTGGCCGAACTGGCGAAGCTCTACCGGGAAGGCAAGCTGGACGCCGCCGGGGCTGGCAGTTCCCCGGGAAATGGCTCCGAGCCGCAGCGCTCCCGCGTGTTTGAGAATATCGACGGCATCAAGTTCCTGCTGCATGAGGGCGGGTGCGGCTGCACCCGGGAAGACGCCAACAATCTGTGCGGGTTGATTGCCGGATACATCAATCATCCCAACGTGGCGGGAGCAACCGTCCTCAGCCTGGGTTGCCAGAACGCGCAAATCGGAATCCTGCGCAATCAGATCGAGAAGCGCAATCCGAATCTCAACAAGCCGGTGGTTATCCTGGAGCAGCAACAGAGCGGCACTGAATCAGCCATGCTATCGGATGCCATCCGCCAGACATTTTTCGGTCTGGTCGAAGCCAACCAGGCCAGGCGCTCGCCGGCGCCACTTTCTCATTTGTGTCTGGGGTTGAAGTGTGGCGGCTCCGACGGATTTTCCGGGCTCTCGGCCAATCCTGCCATCGGACACACTGCCGATCTTCTGGTGGCACTCGGGGGCCGGGCCATTCTTTCGGAATTTCCGGAATTGTGCGGGGTAGAGCAGCAGTTGATTAATCGCGCCACGCGAAAGGAAGTCTCAGACCGGTTTGTGAAATTGATGCGAGACTATCAGGCCCGCGCCCGATCGGTTGGAGCAGGCTTTGAAATGAATCCTTCGCCGGGAAACATTCGCGATGGCCTGCTGACCGACGCCATGAAGTCGGCCGGCGCGGCCAAAAAAGGCGGGACTTCTCCCGTGACCGCCGTGCTGGACTATCCCGAATACTCGACGGTGCCGGGACTGCATTTGCAGTGCACTCCGGGAAGTGATGTGGAATGCGTGACCGCGCAGGTGGGCGCAGGGGCCAACGTTGTCCTGTTTACCACCGGACTGGGTACACCGACCGGAAATCCGATCGCTCCCGTGGTCAAGCTGTCCACCAACTCATCTCTGGCGCAGCGTATGAATGACATTATTGATATCGACACCGGCAGCGTAGTTTCGGGCGAGACCACCATCGCCCGCATGGGCGAAGATATCCTGGAACTGGTGATCAAGGTGGCCAGCGGCGAGACCAGGACGAAGGCCGAACTGAATGCCCAGAATGATTTCATCCCGTGGAAGAGAGGCGTCTCGCTCTGAGTCAACCGCCAGATAACACCAATCTCAGACTCGACGGCAAGGTTGCCCTGGTGACCGGCGGGGGTAGCGGCATCGGACAGGCGATTGCCTTGAAATTCGCCGCCCACGGGGCCACGGTGCGGGTCCTGGATGTCAGCCTCGGCGCCGGGGAAGAGACTTGCCGGCAGATTATTTCCGCGGGAGGAAAAGCATCGGCCTGCGCCTGTGACGTCACGGACCAGAAACTGGTCAAGGAGACGTTCACCAGGCTGGCTGAACACGGGCCGCTATCAATCCTGGTAAACAATGCGGGCATCTCGCACATTGGCACGATCGAGAACACGAAGGAAGAAGATTTCGATCGGGTTTTTCGGGTGAATGTGAAGGGCTTCTACAACTGCATGCAGGCTGCGGTCGCCACCATGAAAACCCAGGGCGGGGGCGTGATCCTGAACATGGCGTCCATAGCGGGTTCGGTCGGGCTTGCCGACCGCTTTGCTTATTCCATGAGCAAGGCCGCCGTGATCTCGATGACGTATTCCGTGGCCCGGGATTGCCTGGCGTACAAGATCCGCTGCAACTGCATCTCGCCCGCCCGGGTGCACACTCCATTTGTCGATAATTACCTGCGCAATACTTATCCCGGGCGCGAGCGGGAAATGTTCGAACAATTGTCACAGACGCAGCCCATTGGAAGAATGGCAGAACCGGCCGAGGTCGCTTCACTGGCCCTTTTTCTGTGTTCCGATGAGGCGTCCTTCATCACTGGAGTGGACTACCCGATCGATGGAGGCTTCTTGAATCTCCACGGTTAACGCACCCACAGAGACAACATGGATCTGGAACTGAAGGATAAAGTCGTGATCGTGACTGGCGGGGCCAAGGGAATCGGCGCGGCCATCGTGCGCTCGATCGCCGGCGAGGGCGCGGTGCCGGTGATCGTCGATCGCGATGCGGAAGCAGGAGCGCAGCTGCAAAATGAGCTGCGCAGCCAGGGCTCGGCCTGCGGCCTGGTCATGGGCGAGCTCTCGAATCCCGAAGAGTGTTCCCGCGCGGTGGACCAAACCGTCAAGACATTTGGGCGGCTCGATGCTCTGGTGAACAATGCAGGCCGTAACGACAAAGTCGGACTGGAGCAGGGAAATCCGCGCGAATACGTGGCTTCGCTCGAACGCAACCTGGTGCATTACTACAGCATGGCGCACTATGCGCTGCCCCATCTGAAGCGGGCCCAGGGAGCGATCGTCAATATCGGATCGAAGACCGCGGTCACGGGACAAGGCGGCACTTCCGGCTACGCGTCGTCGAAAGGCGGGGTCATGGCGCTCACCCGGGAATGGGCGGCGGAACTGCTGCCGTACAAGATTCGCGTGAATACGATTCTGCCGGCGGAAGTGATGACCCCTCTCTACCGGGAGTGGCTGGCCACGTTTCCAAATCCCGAGGAAAAACTCAGCGCCATCCTTTCGAAAATCCCCCTGGGCAAGCGCATGACGACCGCGGACGAGATTGCCGCCATGGCGGTTTTCCTGCTCTCGGGCAAATCGGGGCACACCACCGGCCAGCATATTTTCGTGGACGGCGGTTACAGCCATCTGGACCGGGCGCTGACCTGATGGGCGGACCTCAGACTTCGGACGTTCGTGGGCGAAGGTCGTAGCATCAACAAAGTCTTTGCGGGAGGCGAGTCTATGGGAAAGTTGGGCTGGGTGAGGACGTACCTTTTGAGCAAAAGAACCTTCCGGGTTGCCATTACAGGTTGTCTTTTCACAACCTTGGTACAAATGCTGGCGGCGCAAAGTCCTGCGACCGCGCAGTATCCCTCATACCCCAGCGAAACGCCGGACCGGTTTGAGCCCCGGACCGACAGCTTCGACTACGTCAGGCGGGAAGTCATGATCCCGATGCGCGACGGAGTGAAACTGTACACCGTCATTCTGATACCCAAAGGAGCCCAACGTGCGCCCATCCTTCTGACGCGAACGCCTTACAGCGCAAACGAGCTCACCAGCCACGATCCGCGCGGCGGAGAGGAAACGAACGCCGCTCCCAGTTCCCATCTGGGGCCGATCCTGAACGGTTATGACAACGCGACTGAGGTGATCGTCGAAGGCGGCTACATCCGCGTGATACAGGATGTGCGCGGGAAGTATGGCTCCGAAGGCGACTACGTGATGAACCGTCCCCTGCACGGGCCGCAGAATTCGACGCCGGTCGATAATTCCACCGATACCTACGACACCATCGACTGGCTGGTGAAAAATATTCCGGAGAGCAATGGCAAGGTCGGCATCCTCGGCATTTCGTACGACGGATTTCTGCCTCTGATGGCGCTGGTCAATCCGCATCCGGCATTGAAAGTTGCCGTGCCCATGAATCCCATGGTGGATGGCTGGATGGGCGATGACTGGTTTCACAATGGCGCTTTCCGGCAACAGAATATGTCCTACATCTACGAGCAGGAAGCGACGCGCAAGAATGACGCCAAATGGTGGAGCAGCAATTACGACGATTACGACATGTTCATGCAGGCCGGATCGGCCGGAGAACTGGGCCGCATCCGCGGGCTCGAGCAGGTCGGGTTCTGGCGGAAGATTCTCGAGCATCCCGCTTACGACGCCTTCTGGCGCGACCAGGCCATGGACCAGATTCTTGCGGCCCAACCTCTGAAGGTGCCGGTGATGCTGGTGCACAGCCTGTGGGACCAGGAAGACATCTATGGCGCGATCGCGGTTTACAAGGCGATCAAGCCCAAGGACACGAACAACGATAAAGTTTTTCTGGTGATGGGCCCGTGGCATCACGGGCAGGAGATCGACGACGGCAGTACGCTCGGTGCCCTGAAGTTCAACAGCGACACCGGACTTTATTTCCGCCAGAATATTCTGCGCCCATTTCTGGACCAGTATCTGAAAGACGGCGCGCCCAAGGCCGATGTCCCGCCCGTTAGCGCTTTTGAAACGGGCACCAATACCTGGCGGCGTTTGCCCGCGTGGCCGGCGGGTTGCGCCAGTGGTTGTACCGTGAAGCCGACGGCGCTTTATCTCACTGCCGGTTTGAAGCTGGGCTTCACCGCGCCAAAGTCCGGCGATGCGGAGTTTGATGAGTACACCTCGGATCCGGCCAAGCCCGTGCCTTTCCGCGCCCGTCCCATTCAACCTGTCGGTTACACCACCGGCTACACCTGGGCGCAGTGGCTGGTGGACGATCAGCGCGAGGCATCCGGGCGTCCGGATGTGCTGGCCTTCGTCTCCGATACCTTAAAGGCGCCGGTGAAGATCAGCGGGCAACCGATGGCGAATCTGATCGCCTCGACCAGCGGCACCGACTCAGACTGGGTGGTGAAGCTGATCGATGTTTATCCCGACGAAGTGGCGGGCCAGGCGGCCATGGGAGGGTATCAATTGATGATCTCGGCCGATGTTTTTCGTGGCCGCTATCGGGAGAGCCTGGAGACGGCCAAGCCGATTGCCGCCGGCAAACCGCTGTTGTATCGCTTCGCGCTGCCCACGGCGAATCATGTCTTTCTGCCCGGGCACAAAATTATGGTGCAGATCCAGTCGAGTTGGTTCCCGCTCTACGACCGCAATCCGCAGAGTTTCGTGCCGAGCATCTTCTGGGCAAAACCTGGAGACTATCGGAAGGCGGAGCAGCGGATCTATCACGCCGGCGGCGAGGCGAGTTTCATCGAGTTGCCTCTGGTCACGACGCCCTGACTGGCTTACAGCATTCCGCCAGTCTGAACTTCCAGGATGGCGAGCGCCTGCTCCAGTTTGTGGATGGCTTGCCCGATTTCGGGATGTTCCGCCACCTTGCCCTGCAAAGTCTTTAGCAGAGTGTGAGCTTCGGCAACATGTTCGGCCGCTTGCCGTGGCCGCGATCCCGGTCCTGATTCGCCTTGTGTTTGCATTGCGTCCCTCGCAACGATTCTAAACCCTGCAGCTTGGGAAAGCGCCAGTTGCGGTCGTGGTTTTAAGGTATAGTTTTCTCACTCGGGAACAAGCCCTGTTGAAAAAAATTTCAGGAGAATTTTATGCGCCGTAATCCTTTTTGGAACTTCCTTGGTGGGGCTGGATTGTCCATCTGCGGCTTGATTCTTACCACGACCTTCGCGACGCAGGTCATGCGGGCGCAAACCTCTTCACCGCAATACCTTCAAGCCCAGGCACCCCAGGGGCAAAACTCTCCGGGGCAATACCCGCCCGGGCGTCCCGAGCCAATCGCGGCGCAATGCCAGAACGCCCTGGCGGACCGGGTCAGTGCCGACGCGAAGCGGCGTGTGACGGTTAACCTTGAGACCCAGAGTCCGTACTCGCTTTCCCATGGACGGCGAGGCCTTCGTGGGAGACTGCGCTACGGGATCGGCGGGCCGAACAGTTGGAGAACGGCAACCTACGACTGCGTGGTGGACCCTGGCCGGAGTCGCGTCGAACGCGCCACTTATTCTCCGCGTGCCAGCGGTGCTAACTGGCCCGGCGGCCCCGGTTATCCGGGCGGGCCTGGTCATCCCGGTGTTCCAGGTTATCCCCGCGTAAGAGTCGACACATCAGGCCGGGGAACCTTTAACAGCCGCAATGCTGGAAACGTGAAGATCACTCGCGGTTTCGTTGACAGCACGGGAGCGCGTCCGTCGGTTTCGTTGAGGGGCGGAAACTTCATGATTACGTTTTATGGCGTGGTCGAGCGCTCGGATGGCGGCGGGTTCACCATGCGAATTACCGGTTCCGACCGCGGATCAGCGCGAGGAACAGCCCAGGCCCGGCTCAACAATGATCGCAACGAGGTGGAATCGATTACGGTGAGTGGGAGCATGGGGAGGAACAGCTTCACCGGTAACTTCAGCCGATAGCGATTGCAGCCAAGAGTTCTCAGCCTGGCGTTTTAGCGCCGGGCTGAGAGCATGGTGAGAATGTCCTTCAGCCCCTGCCGAATGTATTTCAGCTCAGAAGTGGGACGCGCCGGGAAGGGCAGGGGATCCTGCTTTCTGTCACTCTTGATCTCGGCCCGGAGATGCTGCCGCGCGCCGGGGATGGTAAATCCTTCTTCGTAGAGCAATTGCTTGATCCGCAGTACGCTTTCGACATCCTTACGGCGATACATGCGCTGGCCGGTGCTGCCTTTTACCGGCTTGAGTTGGGGAAATTCGGTTTCCCAGAAACGCAGCACGTAAGCCGGCAGGTGACACAGCCGGGAAACTTCTCCAATGCGGAAATAAAGTTTTTCGGGAATCAGGACGTCGATCACAGCGGACTTGGCTTTGGCTCGGGTTCGTGGGCTCATCTTAGTTTCCAGAAGCCGTATTCATCGCGGGAGCGTTCTTTCCCATCCGCGTTTCTAGCATGACCGCGCCTCCGGGACAACCACATTCTAAAGGATTCCAACGTTTTCCGGCCCCGGCAGCGCAAGAAAAGGCCAAAATAATGAGGGCTGGGAGCACTTTCGACGGTGACGGTTGAGCGGTGTCGTACACTGGCGCCAGATTGGTCATGATTTCACCTATGCGAACCGATCCCATCGAGCTGGAAATCTTCAAGAACATTTACCACTCCATTGCCGAGGAGATGGGCGCAGCGCTGCGGCGGACTGCGTTTTCTCCCAATATCAAGGAGCGGCGCGACTACTCCTGCGCCATCTTTGACGCGCACGGCGAAGTGATTGCCATGGGCGATCACATGCCGGTGCATCTGGGTTCGATGCCAATGTCGGTGCGCGCGGCCATTGACAGCTTTCCGCTGGGGCCCGGCGATATTGCCATGCTGAACGACCCCTTCCGCGGGGGAACGCATCTGCCGGACATTACATTGGTGGCACCGGTTTATATCGGGCGCACAGCGGCCAGGCCAGGATGCCTTCGCGACAGCCGGCGGGGACGCCGGCGCTACGGAAAGTCGCCCGGATTTTTATGTGGCTTCGCGCGCCCACCACGCGGATGTCGGTGGGACTTATCCCGGGTCGATGGGATTGTGCCGCGAGATCTATCAGGAAGGATTGCGCATTCCGCCGGTGCGAATCATGCGTGCGGGCAAGTTGGAGCGCGATGTTCTGGCGCTGCTGTTGAACAACGTTCGCACTCCCAATGAGCGCGAGGGCGATCTCGGGGCGCAGATTGCAGCCTGCCACACTGGCGCCGGGCGGCTGCGCGAAGTTTGCGCGCGTTATGGCCTGGAGCGGGCGCAGTCCGCGTCGCGAAACCTGCTGGATTACTCGGAGCAGATGATGCGCGCGTTTTTGGCCCGCGTGCCCAAGGGGACGTACCGGGCGGAAGACTTCATGGACAGCGACGGGATCAGCGACCGGCCGGTGAAGATTGTGGTGGCGGTGAAGTTCCAGCGGGCTCGCGGGCGAGTCGCCCGCGGCCACACTTCCGGTCGTACTCCCGGCCACATGGTGATCGTGGATTTCACCGGTTCTGATCCCCAGGTTCAGGGCAGTATCAATGCGGTCGAGGCCATCACGTACTCTGCCTGCTTCTACGTATTCCGCTGCCTGCTGGCTGAAGATGTGCCTGCGACTTCGGGGCTGATGCGACCGATCCAGGTGATTGCCCCGGCCTGGGACGGTGGTGAATGCGCGTCCTCCGGCGGCGGTAGCGGGGGGAAATGTCGAGACCTCGCAGCGGATCGTGGACGTTCTGCTGCGGGCCCTGGCACAGGCTCTCCCCCGGCAGATTCCGGCTGCGGCTTCGGGGACCATGAACAATCTCACCATCGGAGGAACGGATCCCCGCACCGGCGAGCCCTTTGCCTACTATGAAACTATCGCCGGCGGAATGGGCGCGTGTCCGGCCAAGCCCGGTATCTCGGGGGTGCACACCCATATGACAAATTCGCTCAACACGCCGGCGGAGGCGCTGGAGTATTCGTATCCGCTGCGGGTGCGGCAATATTCCCTGCGTCCGGGAAGCGGCGGCGAGGGCAGACATCGCGGCGGGGACGGAATCATCCGGGAAATAGAAGTATTGACCGAGGCCGAAGTCACGCTGCTCTCCGATCGGCGTACGCGTGGACCCTGGGGACTGAGCGGGGGCGCGGATGGCGCGCCCGGGAGCGCATCCGTTGTCCGGCGGGATGGCTCGGTCGAAAAATTGCCAGGCAAGTCCAATGTGCGGCTGGGTAAGGGAGAACGGGTACGGGTCGAGACTCCGGGCGGCGGCGGCTGGGGACGGTCAAAAAATCAACATCACTGAAACAACGGGGAGGCGTGATGCAACGCATAAAATCAGTGGGCGTTCTTTCCTGTGCCAAGATGCTGGGAGTGCTGTACGGCTGTATGGGTCTGCTCTTTATTCCCTTCGCGTTGATCGCGGGGCTGGCCAGCATGGCGACGCAACAGGCCAATAGCGCCATCGGCGGCGCGGCCATGCTGGCCCTGGGGATCATCGCACCGGTTATCTATGGCGCAATGGGGTTCGTGTTCGGCGCCATCGGGGCATGGATCTATAACCTGGTCGCGAAGTGGCTGGGCGGCATCGAGATTCAGCTGGAGCCGGTTCCAGCAGTCCCACTGCAGGCCCAGTGCAGCCTCCGCTCTCCCCAATCGTTGGACTGTGTCTCACGACCGCCGATCTGCGTGGTGTTAAAATAAAAAGTTCGGCTGACCACTTCGAGCCCCACGGGTTGCCCTTCATGCAAAAAACGATGCTCGCGGTGGTCAAGCCGGAAGCCGCGCCGGGCGCTGAGATTCGCGAGGTCAAAGTTCCGGCGTTTGGCCGGAACGAGGTTCTGGTCAAGGTCAAAGTTGCTTCCATCTGCGGCACCGATCTGCATATTTACGAGTGGGACCGCTGGGCGCAGAACCGTATCCATCCACCCTTGATCCCCGGTCATGAATTTTGCGGCGAAGTGGCCGCCTTCGGCGAAGAAGTCACCAGCGTGAAAGAGGGCGATTTCGTTTCCGCCGAGATGCACATCGCATGTGGCAAGTGTCTGCAATGCCGCACTGGGGAAGCTCACATCTGCCAGAGCGTGAAGATCATTGGCGTGGATGCGGACGGCGCCTTTGCCGAGTACGTGGTGATTCCGGAATCGAATATCTGGAAGCTCGACCCAGCCATTCCGCAGGAGTATGCCTCAATTCTTGACCCCCTGGGGAACGCCGTGCATTGCGTGCTGGCGGGGGAGATTGCGGCCAAGACTGTCGCCATCACTGGATGCGGGCCGATCGGGCTGTTCTCGATCGCAGTGGCGCGCGCAGTGGGAGCGACCACGGTTTTTGCCATCGAGGTCAATGAGCATCGCCGACGACTCGCGCAGGAGATGAAAGCTGATTTCGCGCTTGATCCTTCAAAAGACAACGTGCGCGCCATCGTGATGGAGCAAACTGGCGGGCTGGGTGCGGACGTCGTGCTAGAGATGGCGGGGCATCCCAGTGCCATCCGGACCGCTTTCGACGTGGTCCGGCGCGGTGGGCGAATCTCTCTTCTGGGGCTGACCTCCAAACCGATTTCGCTGAACTTCTCCGAGGACATCATTTTCAAGGGCATCACCGTTCAAGGCATCAGCGGGCGCCGCATGTATCAGACCTGGTACCAGATGACCGCGTTGCTGAAGGCTGGGAAACTCGATCTTCATCCCGTGATCACCGATCGTATCGGGATGAAAGATTTCTCCAAGGCCATGGATAGATTGAAGACGGGCGAGGCGAGCAAGATTCTGGTTTATCCCAACGGGACCAAGTAATTCAGTTTTCAGTTGTGTGTTGCCAGTTCTCAGTCAAATCCATTCATCGGATACAATTCCAGAACCATGCTTCGTTACTTCACAGCGGGGGAATCTCACGGCGAGGCCCTGGTTGCCTTTCTTTCCGGGCTGCCGGCTGGGGTGAAAGTCGACCAGGCCTTCCTGGACCGCGAACTGTGGCGACGGCAACAGGGCTTTGGCCGCGGCGGTCGAATGAAGATCGAGACCGACAAGGCCCATATTCTGTCGGGCGTGCATCACGGGGCAACCATTGGATCGCCGATTGCGATCCTGCTGGAAAACAAAGACTGGAAGAACTGGCAGGAATCGCTTCCGGTGGAAGAGGGAGATTCCGCCAAACACAAGCGGGTGGCTTCGCCGCGTCCCGGTCACGCCGATCTGGCGGGCGCGCTGAAATACAATTTTCCCGAAGCCCGCTATGTGCTGGAGCGAGCGTCGGCGCGAGAATCCGCGGCGCGTGTCGCCATTGGGGCCCTGGCCAAGTTGTTCTTGCGCGACTTGGGAATCGAAGTGTTCAGCCACGTGGTGTCGTGTTGGCGGCGCGGTATTGAAGAAGGATGTGTCGTGGGAGCAGATTCGCAGTCTGGCGGAGCGCGATGAGGTGGTGCTGAATTGCGCCGATCCGGAGGCTGAGCAGCAAATGAAAGAAGAAGTGGACAAGGTGCTGCGAACCGGAGATTCCGTCGGCGGCATTTTCGAAGTGGTGGGGCACGGGGTCCCGCCGGGATTGGGCACATATGCGCAGTGGGATGAACGCCTGGACGGTCTGCTGGCGGGCGCGGTCATGTCGCTGCAGGCGGTGAAGGCGGTTGAAATCGGGGCGGGAGTGACGGCAGCATCCTCGCCGGGTTCCGCCGTCCACGATGAAATAGGATACGGCGCGGCCACTGGATTTACCCGCGCCAGAAATAATGCCGGCGGAATTGAAGGCGGAGTTTCGAACGGCGAGGACATCGTGGTGCGCGGGTATCTGAAGCCGATTTCCACTTTGCGCCGTCCCTTGCAGTCAGTGGATTTTGCCACCCGGGAGCCGGTCAAGGCAGCCTACGAGCGCTCGGATGTGTGTGTGGTGCCGGCCGCCGGCGTGGCGGCGGAGGCCATGGTGGCATTGACTCTGGCCCGCTGCGCGCTGGAGAAATTCGGCGGCGATTCCATGACTGAGACACTGCGAAACTTTAAGGGATATGTGGAGCAAGTAAAGAATTACTGAAGCGCACGACTGAACCTGCATGATTTATCCCATTGTGAAGTTTGGAAATCCGGTACTGGAGAAG